>NZ_MLCN01000060.1 GCF_001982605.1 Alkanindiges hydrocarboniclasticus
TCACACTAATTTTACTGTCATACTTAAATCACAGAAGTTAATAAACATTTAAACATGTTAATTAACTTCTATAATCTATTTTCAAGCCTGCCGTTGTTTCTATGCAAGCCTGCCGCGCAGCATAGCTGCTTGTCAAATTCTCAGGCAAAGTAGCACTTTGCTTTTCTTCGAATTTGGTGGAGTCTAACGGAGTCGAACCGTTGACCCCCTGCGTGCAAAGCAGGTGCTCTACCAACTGAGCTAAGACCCCTAAGTTTAGCAGCTAAGTCGTGGTGGGCCTGACAAGACTTGAACTTGTGACCCCACGCTTATCAAGCGTGTGCTCTAACCAACTGAGCTACAAGCCCTTAGGACTAGTGCTTTTGAGTGTAAAGAACAACTTGTTGTGGATTCTTACTGGTCCGACAATATCGTTAAGGAGGTGATCCAGCCGCAGGTTCCCCTACGGCTACCTTGTTACGACTTCACCCCAGTCATCGGCCACACCGTGGTAAGCGTCCTCCCGAGGGTTAGACTACCTACTTCTGGTGCAACAAACTCCCATGGTGTGACGGGCGGTGTGTACAAGGCCCGGGAACGTATTCACCGCGGCATTCTGATCCGCGATTACTAGCGATTCCGACTTCATGGAGTCGAGTTGCAGACTCCAATCCGGACTACGATCGGCTTTTTGAGATTAGCATCACATCGCTGTGTAGCAACCCTTTGTACCGACCATTGTAGCACGTGTGTAGCCCTGGTCGTAAGGGCCATGATGACTTGACGTCGTCCCCGCCTTCCTCCAGTTTGTCACTGGCAGTATCCTTAGAGTTCCCACCCGAAGTGCTGGCAAATAAGGAAAAGGGTTGCGCTCGTTGCGGGACTTAACCCAACATCTCACGACACGAGCTGACGACAGCCATGCAGCACCTGTATGTGAATTCCCGAAGGCACTCCCGCATCTCTGCAGGATTCTCACTATGTCAAGACCAGGTAAGGTTCTTCGCGTTGCATCGAATTAAACCACATGCTCCACCGCTTGTGCGGGCCCCCGTCAATTCATTTGAGTTTTAGTCTTGCGACCGTACTCCCCAGGCGGTCAACTTATCGCGTTAGCTGCGCCACTAAAGGATCAAATCCCCCAACGGCTAGTTGACATCGTTTACGGCATGGACTACCAGGGTATCTAATCCTGTTTGCTCCCCATGCTTTCGCACCTCAGCGTCAGTATTAGGCCAGAAGGCTGCCTTCGCCATCGGTATTCCTCCAGATCTCTACGCATTTCACCGCTACACCTGGAATTCTACCTTCCTCTCCCATACTCTAGCTTGCCAGTATCGAATGCAATTCCCAGGTTGAGCCCGGGGATTTCACATCCGACTTAACAAACCGCCTACGCGCGCTTTACGCCCAGTAATTCCGATTAACGCTCGCACCCTCTGTATTACCGCGGCTGCTGGCACAGAGTTAGCCGGTGCTTATTCTGCGAGTAACGTCCACTATCCTATAGTATTAATACAGGTAGCCTCCTCCTCGCTTAAAGTGCTTTACAACCAAAAGGCCTTCTTCACACACGCGGCATGGCTGGATCAGGCTTGCGCCCATTGTCCAATATTCCCCACTGCTGCCTCCCGTAGGAGTCTGGACCGTGTCTCAGTTCCAGTGTGGCGGATCATCCTCTCAGACCCGCTACAGATCGTCGCCTTGGTAGGCCTTTACCCCACCAACTAGCTAATCCGACCTAGGCTCATCCATTAGTGCAAGGCTCTAAAAGAGTCCCCTGCTTTCCCCCGTAGGGCGTATGCGGTATTAGCGTGCGTTTCCACACGTTGTCCCCCGCTAATGGGCAGATTCCTAGGCATTACTCACCCGTTCGCCGCTAAGTGATGGTGCAAGCACCATCACTCCGCTCGACTTGCATGTGTTAAGCCTGCCGCCAGCGTTCAATCTGAGCCATGATCAAACTCTTCAGTTTAATACTTCAATAGTGAGTTAAGCTCACCAATCTTGGCTCATTAATCGAAACTAACAAAAATTCGCTCAAATAAACTTCGAGAAATTTCTACCAATTCAAATCAATGATAATCTTATCATCGTCAAAACCAGTAAAAATCCACACAAGTTGTTCTTTACA
>NZ_MLCN01000061.1 GCF_001982605.1 Alkanindiges hydrocarboniclasticus
GATGAAGGCGTTGACGATTTAATGCAGGCCAGACAGATGAGCCGGGAACTGGCTCTAAAGCAGGTTAAATCCCAGTACACAGGCGCCAATAGTCGGGACAGTTTGCAAACTAAACGCGATAAATATCAGGCTGTTTATTTGTCCTTTGACCGTTGCATTGAAATTCCATCTACAGAATTTGGTATTAAGGCCTATCGCAGCCACTGGGCAGAACTTATGAGTGCTGATCCGAGCGCTGAAGTGATATTTGGCTTAGGCCATGTGCATCGTCAACCGAGTGATCCTGTACTACAAAATCAAAAGCCTGGGGCGGCATGGACTGAAATTGTCGAAGCAATTGAGATACTGACACCACAACAGCAAAGTTCTAATCATCAAAGTCTCATAGCTGCCTTAAGCCC
>NZ_MLCN01000062.1 GCF_001982605.1 Alkanindiges hydrocarboniclasticus
AAGCAAGGTTCTAATTTATTGAGTAAAACCAATCTAGAGAAGTTGAATCTGGCAATAGGGCCTCACAGAGTTTCCGAATTACGTTTGGTCAATGCTTTTATTAATCGGCAGGCTATTGTTATCTAAACAGGCAAGCTTTAAATTTCATGAATAGTCACAAAATTTTGACATGGTGATTTTATGGCGATGATGGAATATACAATTGAGGGAATCACTCACAAGGTTGAATACGACGTATTTGATGATGAACTCATTGTCTATTTGCCGGATGGTACAACACGTACCACATGGCTTAGAGGTCTCACAATCAAAACTGCAATTAGGCCACACCTGATTTCTTATCTTAATGGCCAAAAAGTAAGGCATGAGATGTAAATCTTAAAACTCATTAAAATGTTAGATAAAAGTAAGCTTGTCGGAGCTATTGTCTTAATAAATCCGCCATACATCCTTCCAGCTCGTCAGGTAACTGGGTGACTTGTTGGCCTGTGTCATTGCCCAGTTCCGGTTTTTAAACGTGCAAGAGCCAATGGCTATCGTATCCTTCCCAAATTTCTTGTTGATTTCATCCAGGGTAAAGGTCAGTAGTTTACGTTCATTGATTTGTTCCTGATCGGCTAACAGATCAGGAATAAACCTGGCTTCAGGCACGATATTCAGCAGCATCACACCGGCTTTTTTATAACGCTGGCCAGATTTGAAAATTTGCTCTAACCCATACATGGCCGACTTCACTAAAAGCAGCCGGTCATCGGTGGCATGGCTTAATGTGACAGTGATATAGGGATTATAGTAAGGCTGTTCAAACCGGCTAGTTTTAATAGTGACACCAATGGTTGCACATAACAGTTTTTGGCTTCTTAGGCGATCAACGGCGCGTAGCATGAATAGGGTAATGGCTTCGCGCAGGTCATCAATTGCTGTCACCGGTGCACCAAATGACCGGCTGGAAATAATCTGCTTTTTATCCGGCACTACGTCTTCAATGGCCAGGCACGATACGCCTTGAAGCTCTAATACGGTACGCTCAGTCACAATAGAAAAATAGCGCCGGATCATGGTGTGATCGGCCATCATCAAGTCCATGACTGATACGATAGACAGGGCATTCAGGCGTTTTTTGATTTGACGGCCGACGCCCCAGACTTCACCCACATCCACAGTTGATAGCAGGTTTTCCAGCAGGTAGGGGTCAGCGTCCAGAAAATTGCAGACACCCTCAAATAGCGGATTTTTCTTGGCCATGTGGTTGGCCAGTTTTGCCTGAGTTTTGCTGGAGCCAATCCCGATACAGCAGGGCAGGCCAATCCATTGCTTAATGCGCTGCCGCATTTGTTGCGCGTATTCTGTCAGGTCAAATAAGTGTTCATAAGCAGTCAGCTCAAGAAAACACTCATCAATCGAGTAGACTTCCTGTTCCTCTGGAGCAACAAACCCACCCAAAATACGCATAAAGCGCTGGGACATCGCGCCATACAAGGCATAGTTACTCGACATGACCACCACACCATGCTGCCGGATTAATGGCCTGATCTCAAAAACGGGTATACCCATTTTAATGCCCAGGGCTTTGGCTTCTTCGCTACGGGCAACGACACAGCCGTCATTATTGGACAGGACAACGACCGGACGGCCGTTGAGGGTAGGATCGAACACACGTTCACAGCTCACATAGCAGTTATTCACGTCCACCAGGGCGAATATGCGGCTATGGTCAGTCATGGCCATGCTACCGGTTAATCACTTTCTTGATGTTATAGGTGACCACGCCAATAATGACGATGGTTTGCCCTGGCTCTGGATAGATATTTTTAAAGTCCGGGTTTTCGGCCTTAAACCAGATCGGCTGCTGGCTGACTTCCCCATGAAATTCTTGCAGGGCATCACTTAAGGACTTGCCTGCATTCTCCAGCCGGTCACAGTCATGCAGGCTATCCGGGTTAACCTCATCGGTTTTTGTGTCATATTCACACAGCATTAATCGCTTCATGGTGAACTTATTGTCAATCATGGCAATCACCACGTCCTTATGACGCGCTTCAATACTACGGTCAATCAGGATTTCATCGCCCACGTCAAAGCCAGCATCACGCATGGACAAAGAACCTACCCGTCCAACGAAGGTCGCACTTTTGTTGCGGATTAGGTGCTCGTTTAAGTCCAGAACATCTTCAATGTGGTCTTCAGCCGGGCTAGGGAAGCCTGCCGGTATTAGTTCCTGGGCAACGGGGATTTGGTAATAGGTTAGTGCCTGCACTGGCCGTAAAGCCAGCTCAGCATTTAAGTCATGGCCAGGCATGGGAAACGGCACAACAGCAGAGCCGGTATTATCCAGGGTTTGCTTTAGGAAGTTTTTCACTAAGGCCTTTTTGGATACCGGCACACGAATGACAGTTGTTTCTTCATCATACAGCGGCTTACGGCCTGAATTAGGACGTACACCACCATGCTTTCCAGTTTTAAGATCGGTCATATTATCTTTGGTTTTGTAACTAAACCAAAACAGCATACGCGATCATTGTTTTTAAAAGCAAATTAGAAATGTTGATATATGCGCTATATGAATTGCTAATTGTTTAATGCTCTAAAGTCTAAAGCATCCGAAAATCTAAAAATTTATAGCAATGCCAGAAAGGAGCCAAGAAAGATTTCAATCATTATAAATATTCTACACCTTATTTTTTTGCTCTCAACTTTTTGATAAATAAATGAAAAACCAAAATTAAACCAAACCAGAATAAATAGTCTAAAAGGAAATAGTTCAGAAGAAATTCATCTGTATCCCAGAAAATAAATAAAATACTTATTTTATTACCCGGTGATGTGAAATCTCCATCAATTAAAAATACAAAAGGGAATCCGCCTACAATTCTCTGTACTTCCCCAACTCTATCTACCACTATACGTTTAACAGGAATGTATCTCTGATAAAAGGCTTTGTTGCACAATAGCCTGATTAAGCTGAATAGCATAATTGGGACCATCCAGGTCTTTTAGGCTGGCGTTGCCCAGATTATCTGCCTGTATGGCGATTTCCGGGTTAGCTTAGCTAAACGGCCACTTTGTTGGACTCTGAGATTATCAGTTTCATTTTGACGAATGAGGTACTGTAATTGTGGGTCTAATTGATACGCCTGCAGCTGGAGTTGCTGCAGAGACAGCTGAGCATAGGTAGGCAAAGGCGAAATTAGCCCAATCAGCATTAATGCTGTTGGTAGGGTGCGCATAATGATTCCTAAAGAGTAATGCAAAAATCTCTAGTCATGACAAAAGTCATAACTGGTTTAGATGCTTAAACTTCAGGAATGCTCAATGACGAAGTACAACTGTGCGGGTCAGTATGGTTATTGTGTTTCTTACTGGTGTATCAAAAATGGGTAAGATGCCAATACACTTGGGGATAATATCTCGAAGTAAGATAAAAAAAACCCAGAGAAGTATTAGAGCAGACATTACTGTGATCATTTCAAACTGCAATGCTACTTTTAGCATATATTTGATGAAATCATCGCTGGGCAGTTTTAAAAGATGATCAGGGGTTTCATGCAAGATAGTCGCATGATGAGCATCATGGTTAACTGACTTTTGACTATGCACATCATCTGTAGTGTGATGCACTATCCATGAGACGACATTGCCAGAATCTTGCCCCGTTGCCTGATGAGCTTGATCAAAATTTAAAATGATAACGGGCAACCAGGAGAAAACACCCATAGCCACCAAAAGATAGGCAGCTATGATTAGCTTTAATAAGCTTTTGGCGTATTTTCGGAGAGGCTGCATATCAAATTGATGAGTAAGAAAGCTCGTGGTGTAATTTAGCCTAATATCATAACGAAGGGAACAGTTCTTAATTATAAATACTGAGATAGTCTGAACTAAAGGCGAGCCAGCTTAGCGATCAGCTGAGCCTGCATGAATTAAATTATACACTCTACCATTGAAATTCATTACTGGGCTTAAGCGTACGTTAAAAAGCCGACTCTCGTAGCGTAAAGAGTCGGCTTTTTAGATGCTTAACCGTTCAGAACAGAGAGAAATATTTTAGCTCTGAAATATGAGTGTTAAGTCGTGGGGTCACCTTCTACTTCAATATGCATCATCAAACCACCGCCACCATCATGTTCAACATTATTGTTGGTAGTATGATGCAGAATATGGCAATGGATCATCCATTTACCTGGTTTAAGTGCTGTCCAGATGACATCATAGCGCTGACCAGGACCTACATTAATGGTATCCGCTTTGAAACGGGCAGAGGGAGGAAGGGTCTCGCCATCACGTGCCACCACCACAAACGGGCCACCGTGGATATGCATAGGATGGATAAAACCACTACTAGAGCCAATAAAGCGGACTTTAAGGGTTTCACCTACTTTCATTTTGATGGTATCTGTTGAGGGATAAGCACGACCATTGATAGTAAAGTAATTGGGCATGCCTCCTTCCATTGGCATAGCTGGGTAAGTTAAACCATCACGCACCAGCCACTCCTGGAGTTGCAGGGTATACTCATGGTCTGCTGGAATTGTATCAGCCGGATTTGCCGGGTCAATGATTAATGCGCCATATAATCCTAAGGTTTGCTGCCGGTCGACATGGTCGTGCGAGTGATAAAAATAAGTGCCAGACTGTACCGCAGTAAACTCATAGCGATAAATATCCCCGTTCTTGATGGGTTCCTGGGTGACGTGAGCCGCACCATCCATCACGTTGGGCAGGACCAAGCCATGCCAGTGTACAGTGGTGGTTTCGGGCAGGCGATTTGTCACATTAATCCGGACACGGTCGCCCTGACGAAAGCGTAGGGTTGGTCCTGGCACCTGGCCATTAAAGGCATAAGCATTTACAAATGTTTTAGGAAGAATCTGCCAGCGGATGACCGAAGTATCCAGATCAAATACCTTAACGCCATTCTCCAGACGCGGCTCCAGAATATGCGCACCGCGCTGACTTAAATCGTATTTTGCCGACACATCCCGCGGATCGACCGCTGCCATATCCCGCATGGCTTCAGCTGAGGTTTCCTGCGTCATTATCATGCCAGGTGGCATGATAATCCCACCGACTTCTTCTGCTGATAGCCGTAAATTAAAGAATGCTGCTGGTAAAGTCATACCAGCGGCCAGAAGAAAAAGGCTAAAAAATGTAACGGCAGTAAGCTGCGCCCGAGTGACCGAAGGTGCGCCATGACCTGCATGATGCTCTCCGTGTTGTCCAGCATGTTGACTGTTAGTATGTGAGTGCGCTGGCGCCTTACCATCCTTAGCTTGGGAGCTAGTATGATCACTAGGTTGCTCTGCTAAATCATGGTTCATTTGCGCCATATCACCATGTCCATGGCTTCCCTGATGCGAAGCATGAGATGAAGAATGGTTATGTTCTCCGCTATCTGAAGAATCTGGACGAACCGTCATAAGGCCATGCTTCATGCCGCGTGAAACCATCCAGACATTCACTGGATAGGCCAGCGCGAAACCAGCGATGATACCAATGGACATAACCACCCAGAACAGTGGCTCTCCAGGCCACATGGCACGCATGTCGCGCCCCATCATTAAATAAACCATGACTGGTGCCATACCGGCCATCATGCAGTTCATAGAAATTAGCTCTGGGAGGAAGCTACGCTTTACGTTTTCAAGATAACTGCCGCCCATCATTTTGCGCATAAACAGCGCCTGAAAAATAAGTAGGCCGAACAAGAAACCGGCAGTATACTCAACAATCAGGTCGACCCACATCGATAGGCCAAGCATTGCGGTGATAACTGCTGCGACGATAATTCCCGTAGCATCACCTGCAACACAATGCACGGTGGAGCCAACACCCTGTTTCCATAATGGTTTTACAAATTCTTCATGGGTGCCAGGTGCAGGTTCTTTGTCTGCCATTACATATAATAGTAAGCCAATTGGACCCATGTATAAGGTCACCAGCACGAAACCCCATTTCATTACGGCTGGCTCAGGATTGCCTCGGAACTGATCCCAGGCCACATAGGCTGCTGAAAGCACCGCGATAACTAGCCATGCGTAGACAAAAATATCAATGGGTTGAATTAACATTAGAATATTCCTTGTTGTTCGTTTTAGCTTAAAATTTGTATCCCTTCAAAGTCGCTCCATAGAAGGTATTGCGTTTCAGAAGCTACCTTAAAGGTATTAAACTAGGTTTCGGTATTGAATAAATAATAGATTCCTGTGGTTTAGTATTGGGATTATCGTTTTGTAGGTCATGATGATGGTCATGAGTTTTCTGTGCCTTCTCCTGGGCGGATGTCGCTGAATCATGATCGGATACCAGTTCCATTTCATCATCTGACATGGCCTGCATATCTTGGGCTAAGAGTTTTTGCTCAGCCCAAACAGGTGTGTTAAGAAAAACCAATAAAACAAGTCCTTTTGTTAACTTATTCATGTTTTGTCCTTTCATTCGATTCCGATGACTGAGGTAATATAGCCAGTCACTAGTAAAATAGATAAGCCCAGCATCATTTCAAATAGAATGGCATAGCTAAGGTGTCTAACAAATTGTGAATATTGTAGGCGCGGGGTGAAGTACCATTTGTTGAATGCGGCAAGTAAGAGGATAGAGCTAACCAAGACGAGCTTAATGATAAAACCATGCCCGTACGGAGTAGTGAGTAGCGTGTTCCAGTCTTTTAATAATAAATAGGCTACGGTAGCGCCGCACGCCACCAATATAGCAACAATAAAAGCAGCAATTTTCCCAAACAAATGCATACTGTCTTTTAGAGAAATTCCCTGAATACGGCGGCTGAGTTGCCACAAGGGAAATAGTGCGCCCATCCATAAAGACATAGCGCCAACATGCAGGATAATCAGGCCTTGAGCAAAAATGGATAGATTGGTCACATGTCCCATTTGGGAAAATGTGAAGAGCAGGGTGAGGAAACAGATTGCTAGTGCTAACCTTAAAATATATGAAGGCTTTGCTGGCTGTTTGTAGTATTTCCAGGTCAGTAAGGCGGTAATCGCTATAAAGCATAAGACTCGTAGGACCTGAACCGTTCCGACAGAGGTATGTAGAAGAATATTAAAAAACGTAGCATCAAATATGCCAAGCCAGCCCGAGTTGGCAAAACTGCCTATCTGAATTAGAAAACCTGCAATACTTGAAAGTATGCCCAGCGATGCCCCAATAAACATATACTTAATAAGAATTTTATTTAGTATCTGATACTTAAAAAACAGTAAATAAGAGAAAGCACCGCCTATGCTGATCGCTGTGGCAAGATAGAACATCACTTTTGCAATCCAGCCAGCCCATAACCAGTACTCAGCGACCATACTTAGTTCTCATCCTAATGATTGAATCGGTGCCAACATCAGATGACACCGAATTGCCCCGATTTTATTGCGCTTGTTTTAAAGTGAAATTGTATTTGCCACTCATGTTGTGTCCGTCTTTACCCATCGTTGTCCAGATCACGGTATAGGTAGAATCTGGGAGGGCAGGTAGCGCCACGGTATGAGCCAGTTGAAGGTCTGATGTGACTTTATAATTTAGATCAATATTTTTCTGTTGAGTGTCAACCAGTTTAATATTCATCAGCATGACTGGTTCACCAAAATTAAGTAACAGTTTGGTCGGCTGTGTACTAACCGTAGCATTAATAGCGGGAGATGCACTTTGTAGCGTGGTGTGTGCAAAAGCACTGGTGGCTGCGACGGCAACTGCTGAAGCCAGGACGATGCTGCGTAGTGAAGTACTAAAGTGTTGACGTAAATTCATGAAACTATCCTGCCGCTCAAAAAATAAAGACTAATTGTATTGGAAAGACCAGTCCTAAAAAAAGATTGCATCTCGCCAATTCCTGAACTTTAGTATGTAAAGCTGAGCACGACGACTGAATGACTAAAAAATTACATTCTTGTCATTTTTAATATGTCCTAAATATTAACCCGAATCCTGCTTAAGCCAATGCTTCATAGATTTGAATCGTTGCCTTATTGTCATGACAAATCTGGTAAGCACACAAACTTGCATAAA
>NZ_MLCN01000063.1 GCF_001982605.1 Alkanindiges hydrocarboniclasticus
CAATAGGATATAAAACATACAAAAGTCGAAAATTTGAAAATTCCAGTTTTGATCTCTAGAATGCGTTTGCGAATAATACAAACACTTGGGCTGTAACCATGATTCTAAAAAAATCATTTAAAAACATTTATTTGATTGCGATTGTTGTAAATTTGACGGCTTGTAGCACTCTTGGGAAAAATGCAAATAAAAATTTAGCCTTAAATGCACAATGCATGACTATTGTACCCATGGGTGTTGGTGAAAGAGATGCGAATATTTTAAAAATTAGTGCTCAGGCTTGCAAGGAGCCGCAGAATGCCGAATTGTGGCAACAATTGGCTCAACAATTTTTTGAGCTAGGTAGCTATGATAAGGCTGTCCAGTCTGCCAATACTGTATTAAAGCTCCAGCCTGATAATGCAGCTGCAAAAGATATCATTTTGCGCTCCGGCCTTAAAATTACGGGTCGTGGTCTGGAACAGATGAAAGGCTCTATGCAGTTTTTGTATGGTGATACCTGGAATGAAGCCAATAAGGTTGCATCACAAATTAATCAGTCACGCGGGGAAAAGCCGCTTGAGGTGGTTAAAGCTAGCTCAAACGCAGTAATTGAGCAGCAAGATAATAAGAAAGTTAGCCGTAAAAAAGCTTATAGCAAAAAAATCACTTATAAAAAGTCAGCACCAAGAAAAACAACTACTGCGAAAGTAAAAACAGTCCAACCACCACCTAAGCCCCAAAGCAGTAAGCCGACTAATCCTTTTTCATCATTTAACTAAAATTTAACAGAATCGGTTGAGGAACAAAATTATGGCAAAGCGCGAAAGTGTACAAAAACGTCTGCAACGAATCCGGCCACCACGGGTTCATCTGACCTATGACGTGGAAGTTGGTGATGGAAAGGAATCCAAGGAATTACCCTTTGTGGTCGGGGTAATGGGTGATTTTGCAGGTGCTTCCGAAGTTGAACAGGCAAAATTAAAGGATAAAAAATTTGTCAATATTGACCTTGAGAATATTGATGAGGTGATGTCTGCCATGTCACCACGCACTGCATTTAACGTGGACAACCAGTTAACTGATGAAGGTGGACGCCTGCCTGTTGACCTGACTTTTAATAGTATGGATGACTTTAGTCCAGAAGCTGTGGTTCAGAAGATTGATCCTTTACGCCAACTGGTTGAGGCGCGCGCGCGCTTAACGGATTTACGTAATAAAATTTCAACCAGTGAGAAACTTGAAGATTTACTGGATGAGGTATTACGAAATACTGAGCAGGTACGACAACTGGGCCAACAGGAATTTGGTCAACACAAAACTGGCCAGCATGGAGAATAATAATGAATGGCGCTGCTTCTTTAGCTGTAAACAATTTACAAACCAGTGATTCTGAAGTAATCGACAATCCATCAAGCCTGCTGGATGAAATTGTGTCACAAAGCCGTATTGCCCGGTCAGACAGTGAGCATCAACGGGCAAAAGGCCTGATTGCCGAACTGGCCCGTGAGGTAATGTCGGGCAGTATTCTGGTTTCTGATAACTTGTCTGCCTCAATTGACAAACGTATTGCAGAGCTTGACCATCTGATTTCAAGACAGCTTAGCGCCGTAATGCATCATCCTGAATTTCAGAAAATTGAATCGGTGTGGCGTGGCCTTTACTATTTTTGTCAGGAATCCCCCTCTAACCCGATGATCAAGATTCGCCTGCTAAATACCAATAAGAAGGAGTTGATCAAGGATTTTCAAAGTGCGATTGATTTTGATCAAAGCGCATTGTTTAAAAAAATCTATGAAGAAGAATACGGCACATTTGGCGGCGCTCCTTTTGCCGCCATAATTGGTGACTTTGAGTTTGATCGCCAACCTTCGGATATTTATCTGCTGGAACAGATTTCACATGTGGCGGCTGCCTCACATACGCCATTTATTTCAGCCGCAGCTCCGGAAATGCTGGGACTGGATTCCTTTACTGATATTGACCGTCCACGTGATGTGGCCAAGATTTTTGAAACCGCAGAATATGTGAAGTGGCGTTCTTTCCGTGATAGTGAAGATGCCCGTTATGTTGCATTGACCATGCCAAGGTTTTTGGGGCGTTTGCCTTATCATCCCAAGGAAGGTACTGCGGTTGAAGGCTTTAACTTTGTTGAAGACGTAAGTGGTTCCAATCATGACCAGTACTTATGGGTAAATGCAGCATATGCCTTTGGCACACGTTTAACCAATGCCTTCGATTTATATGGCTGGTGTGCGGCAATTCGGGGTGTGGAAGGTGGTGGACTGGTGGAGGGTTTACCGGTGCATACTTTCAAGACGGATGATGGTGAAGTGGCATTGAAATGCCCAACTGAAATTTCTATTACGGATCGTCGTGAAAAAGAGCTGAGTGACCTTGGATTTGTTCCTATGGTTCACTGTAAAAATACTGATTACGCTGCATTTTTTGGCGCACAATCGACCCAAAAAGCCAAGAAGTATGACAACGATTCTGCCAATGCCAATTCAATTTTATCGTCGCAGATTCAGTACATTATGGCGGTTTCACGGATTGCCCATTACCTCAAGGCCATGATGCGCGACAAGGTAGGCAGTTTTGCTTCAGCAGGGAATGTAGAAGCATTTTTAAACGAATGGTTGTCTCGATACGTACTACTAGACGATGGCGCTTCACATGAAGCCAAGGCGCAGTATCCGCTGCGTGAAGCATCGGTAAAGGTTGTAGAACAGCCTGGGCGCCCAGGGTGCTACAAGTCCGTGGTTTTTTTAAGACCACATTTTCAACTGGATGAGCTTTCGGTTTCTCTACGGCTTGTCACTGAGCTACCTCAGGCTGCAAACGGTTAATTGCGTTTTAATTTTATTTGACATAACAAAGGTAATATCTAATGAAAGATATATATATCCAATTTAGAGGCAAGTATAAAGTAGACGGTGAGTCTCGCGATAGTGAACATAAAGACTGGCTGGAAGTAAATAGCTGGGCCCACCAGATTCGTCAGCCCAAGTCAGCAACTGCCAGTAGCGTGGGTGGCCACACTGCTGAACGTGCTGAACATGATGACATGGTATTTTTTAAGGATCTGGATGCAACCAGTCCAAAACTGTGGGAAGCCTGTTCAGCCGGTTATACTTTTGATGAAGTGCAAATTGACTTTTACCGTGCGAATGGTGACAAACGCGTTAAGTATTTGCAGGTTAAATTAAAGCATGTACTGATTTCTAACGTGCGTCCCGAAGTCATGTCAGAAGGTGTACCCACTGAAGCCTTCGGCCTTAAATATGCAGCTGTAGAGTGGACCTACACCCAGCAGTCTATTGATGGCGCATCTAAAGGTGCTGTGACCAAAAAATGGTCATTGTCCAATAATACAGCGACTTACACTGCTTGATGTAAGCCACTGAAGATTAGAGGCACTGCCTCTAGTCTTTTCCAGCCTCTGGTTTTTATGATTTTAAAATGAATATTCACTCACAAAAAATCTTTGGTTTTCAGCCTACTTTATTTGAACGGTTACTGGCAGATGATGCTGATAATCGCGATCCTTGTCGCTGGAATATTCAGGAACTTAAGGATTCAGTCGCGCGGGATATTGAAGAATTATTAAATACCCGAAGTATTCATCTGGAAGCCATTGCTGACTATCCGCACGCAAAAAAAGCCATTTTAAATTTTGGCATTCTTGATTTTGTGGGTTTAAGCACTGCCAACCCACTACATCGTGATCAGATTTGCCGTGCGATTCAGGCCACTATTGCAGATCAGGAAACCCGCTTGAGCCATATTCAGGTTTTTATGCATATTGACAGTGATCATGTGGGCTCACTGCTACTGACGATTAAAGGGGTACTAAATATTAGGCCTATACAGGAACCAGTGGTTTTTGATGCTGTACTCAATCCTGCAACCCAGCAGTATTCCATTAAAGCCGCTGGCTTATAACAGGTAAGTATTTTGGATCATTTATTACCCTACTATGAACAGGAACTGTCGTTATTTATGCGACAGTCCAAAGCATTTGCCGAGGCTTATCCTAAAGTAGCCAGTCGTTTAATGATGACTGGTGAATCGGTTGAAGATCCGCATGTTGAGCGACTGATTCAGGCATTCTCATTAATTTCTGCGCGTATTCATAAAAAACTGGATGATGGCTATGAGAATTTTACCTCAGCATTGTTTGAGGTGTTATATCCAGCTTATCTCAAGCCGTTTCCCTCCTGTTCCATTGTGGCGCTGGAGCAGGGCATCAAGCTAAACCAGTTAACTGAACCTGTGCTGGCTAAAAAGGGAATGCTGTTAAGTACCAAGCCTTATCAGGGCGTGAGTTGCCGCTTTAGTACAGCTTATCCAGTCACATTGTTGCCGCTTGAACTGGATAAGCTGGAGTTTAAGCTCAATGCGGTTGAAGAAAGTTATCAGTACAGTAATGCTAGTTTAAAGCTGCATTTTAATATTCTATTGTCTGGATTTGATGTGACACAGCTGGCCAGCCAGCAATTACGGCTTTATCTGGATACGACACCTTTTGGCGTGGCCCAATTGCGTGATCTGATGCTAAACCAGACAACAAAGGTTTATGCAGGCAATAGTTTTATACCTGCACGAAGCATTAAAAATCCTTTTTTACTGGCGGGATTTGCCCCTGAAGATGCATTACTGCCAGCGGATCAGCATGCACATCATGCATACCGTCTTATTGCTGAGTACTTTGCTTTTCCTGAAAAATTTAATTTTATTGACCTTGCGCTGGATGGTTTAAAACCATTACTTAATCCTGCCACTAAGGATTTTTTTGTAGAGCTAAAATTCAGGCTGGATAGTAATAATAGCAAGTTCATCCAGGCCTTAAGCCAGCTTGGTGCAAAAAATATCCGGCTATTTTGTACACCTGTAATTAATTTGTTTAAAAAGCCTGCCGAACCGATCAAAATTAATCACAAGCAAGTGAAATACCATGTAGTAGGGGATATTCACCATCCACAATTTTATGAAATTTATGCCATTAACAGGCTGTCATTAATCCGTGAGGCCGCCAACCGACAACAAACCGTGCATGAGGTTTTACCCTTTTATTCTCTTAACCATGCACGTGAACAGCAACATGCGTTGTATTACCATATCGAACGTGAGCAAGACGTTCAGCCAAACCAGTTGGGTTATGATTATCAGATTACGCTGGTTGATCATCAGTTCGATCCTTCAGCCATTCAGGCGGATTACCTTAGTCTTGACTTATGGTGCACCAACCGGCATTTACCCCAGCAAATTCCTTTTGGGCTGGCACAGGGCGACCTAAATCAGGAAGATACTGGCCCATTTCGGCAGGTACGATTTTTAAAAAAGCCAACACCGACGTACCGCTTTAACCATGCGAAAGAAGGGAATTGGCGTATTATTTCCCATTTATCCCTCAATACCCAGGCCTTGAATCATCAGCAGGATATTCGGGTTTTAAAGGAAGCTTTTACCTTATATGAGCTAACCCACAGTGCCTATAACTTAAAACAGATCGAAGGCTTTAAGGCAATTAGTTTTGCACCTGCCACTAGCATGGTGCCTGCATTACCCTATCCCATGTTTATCCGTGGGCTGGAAGTCAGGGTCTGTATTGAGGAAAGCAGTTTTATTGGAACAGGAAAACACCTGATTGGTCAGCTGCTGTCGCATTTTTTTGGGTTAAAAGTCAGTCTTAATAGCTTTATTCAGGTCATTCTTGTGGATGATACGACAGGTAAGGAACTGCTTAAATGTCAGCCGCTCAATGGTTTTCGCCAGTTAGTTTAATTGCTGGCCTTTGCCAGCAGCCTGAAGGGTTTGAGTTTTTTCAGGCCGTGCGCTTGTTACAGCTGTACCTGAAGCAGCAAAAGAACCTATCGGCCGATCAGGTACTGGATGAGGCAATCGAATTTAATGCCACCCTGTCTTTGGCATTTCAAAAAAGTGAGATTGAATCACTGAAGCACGTAGAGCAAACCGGACGCTATATTATTATACCCACCATGCTGGGCTTAACGGGTAATCTCGGTGCATTACCACTGGTTTATACCCAAAAACTCAAGAGTAGTTTATGGGCCAGAAAGCATGGATCACTGGCTTTTTTAAACCTGTTCAACAATCGGCTGATCAACTTATTTTATAAAGCGGCAGTTAAGCATAATCTGCCTTTACTGGCTGAAATTTATCAGGATAAGCGTTATCTCAATTGTATTCATGCACTCACCGGATATTCTCAAACAGAAAACAGCCCAGATAATCTAAAGGAAGATTATATTTTTGCTGAATTTGGGGGCTTGCTACAAGGGCAAACCCTAAATATTGAAACTATCCAGCAGTTATTAACAGCTATACTGAATCATCCAGTTAAGGTGCATCAGTTTATTGCCGAGTGGTTTGAAATACCAGTTAGTAATCGGAGTTATTTGTCTGACAATAGTGTACAGCTGGGTATTAATAGTTTTTGTGGTGAAAAAGTCAAGCAAATTGATTCCAAAATTCAGCTTGAAATTGGCCCTTTGTCCTATTCAGATTATCTTGAGTTATTACCAACAGGAAAAAAATATCAGTTACTTAAAAAAATATTAAGCCGGCTATGTAATTTAATACTCATTGTTGAGGTTAAGCTGGTTATTCAAAAGCAAGCAGTAAAACCTGTATGCCTTGCTTTTAACAATAATATAGGTATTGGGCAGGGGGCTTTTTTACTGAGTAAAGAACCACAGAATCATCAGTCCCAGACCAGATTCATATTAAAATAAAATGGAATTATAAATGCGCTGGTTAATGTATCTTTTTGCCTTATTTGTCACCATTGATATGATTATCATTGCTTATTGGCAGGATAGTCAGGCTAGTATTGATTTAAATGGCATTTTGTTTTATTTACTGGGCTTGCCATTACTGGTTTTTACAATAAGTTATACGGCTAGCCTAATCTATAGACAATTAAGAAGAATCAAGACTGAAAGCACTCATGAAGAGCAGAGTAGCGATTTAGCAGCCCAGTTTTCGTCCGAACATTCTACGCAAGTACCAGTTTACTTGAAAGTACATGCGACTGCTTTGCAAACCAGTGAGGGAGATGATCCTGCCGATATTCTGAACGCATTAAAAAATTATAAAGCAGCACAACTGGATCCAGAGCTGGTGAATGCTCTCGGTGTTTACATTCTGAGTCGAAGAATTGATATTTCTGAAGATGAATTTAAGTATAGGGACTGGATTGAAACGGATGATTCAGCTTATTTAGCCGAGAGTGCCTCACCACGCTTCAAGCGGATTGGATTAATTGTACAGCGGTTATTACAAACACTGGAACCGCAGTTGTGTCTTTTATCTGAAGGGATGGCACAAGCTTCACAATGGCACGCCCGACCTGATTTTGAGCAGCCAGTGTTGCATCCGGCCTGGAATGGACAGCGTGACCAACACATCACGCAGCATACTGAACAGGTGATTAACCAGATGCAGCAATGGCCAGCGCAGTTGCAGATTAGCTGTTTTCTACCGCAAAGCTGGGATGAGCAAGACCAGCAGTTGATAACCCATATAGTTAATCATGTAATGCAGCAACTTGAATTTAATTCGGATCAATATGCTTTTAACCCGACTATTTTAGATGCTGAGCTAAGCCAGCAGAAGTTACTTGAGCAGTTATTTGAAAAAATTAAACAGGATGAACACAATATTTATCTGGTTTTAGGTGCTGATAGCATCCTGGATCAGGAGGAAGTTGACGATATTATCTGGGGACAACCTAACTATATTGCAGCAGAAGCAGGTTATGGCCTATTATTATCGCATCAGAATATTGCTATTCCAACACTTGAAGAGATTAGCTATCTGCATATCAATCCTGATAAAAATAATTTAATAAATTTAAAAGAGGAAGATAAAACAGAGTTTATTTCGCCCATTAATCCACTTACTCATAC
>NZ_MLCN01000064.1 GCF_001982605.1 Alkanindiges hydrocarboniclasticus
TTTGGCTCAATTAGGGGCGCTTTGCATTTCAAATCTTTGTGCAACAAAGCCTAACCGAAGTTAAAAGTAGAGGTTAATTAGTTTTTACTGCCATAAAATGGCGTATCACTTCGTTGATATGTTTTTTTGTATCAACATCCTGTGTACTCAACCACGTTAAAACATCCATATCCAAAGCGCTATAAGCCACTTCTCTTTGACGTTCACGCAATTTTTTTATAATTGCGGGTTGTACCAATTTGGCATTGGTCGTATCAAGATTTTTATAATATTCAACTGTTTCGTTTTGCATACTCATACCTCCGTTGTTGATCTTTGGTTGGTTCAAAGGCAGTGATTAAACGAAATGTATCATTAGATTCAACCCAAACTACCGTTAACAGCCTAAAGTCTTTGCTCATTCCAGTAGTTAGCAAGCGTTGCTCATCATAATGACCAATATCTTCAATCGTTACAGCATAATCATCAAAGAAAGTGCTACATGCTTCTTCAAAGGTAATTTGACGACCTTTGTACACCATCTCAAATTTTGCGTCATGCCACTCAAAAATTAGGGCACTGTTGCAAATAGGCTGACATGATAAGCTAAATATCTTATTTATTTCGAGATACAGCAGATGAATCCCTTCCACGGTCGGCACTTTCAAGGTGAAATCATTCTTTGGGCTGTTCGTTGGTATTGTAAATATGGCATCAGCTATCGTGAACTTCAAGAAATGCTCGCTGAGCGAGGCATCAATGTGGATCACAGTACAATTTATCGTTGGGTTCAGCGTTATGCTCCTGAAATAGAAAAACGTTTACGCTGGTATTGGCGTAATCCTACAGATCTGAGCTCGTGGCATATTGATGAAACCTATGTAAAAGTGAATGGACGATGGTCTTATCTGTATCGTGCAGTCGATCAACGTGGCGATACCATTGATTTTTATCTTTCTTCTAGACGTAATACCAAATCAGCATATTGTTTTCTTGGAAAAATTTTAAATAATGTGAAGAAGTGGCAAATTCCACAAGTGATCAACACGGATAAAGCACCCACATATGGACGTGCTTTATCACGGTTAAAACGGGAAGGTAAATGTCCACCAGACCTTGAGCACAGGCAGATTAAGTATAAAAATAACGTGATTGAATGTGATCATGGCAAGCTAAAGCGGATCATCAGGGCCACATTAGGATTCAAATCTATGAAGACGGCTTATGCCACAATTAAAGGTATTGAAGTCATGCGTGCACTACGTAAAGGACAAGCATCGTCATTTTATTATGGTCAGCCTCAGGGTGAAGTGTGTCTAATCAACAGGGTTTTCGGTCTCTAAGTACTTTTTAAAGGAAACATCATCGACTCAAATCTCTATTTGCAACAGTGCCAGTAATTGAACTATCTGCCAAATTAAATACAGGAAAACTCCAAGTTTTTTCATAATGGATATGTATAAAATCAATTACATAACCTAAAGTTATGCGGTTAATTAAATTACCAATTGCACCACCTAAAATCAGTGAAACAGCGATGGGTAAAATGATCAATCTCTTTGGTATACGCATCAGCCAAAAAATAAAGAGCAGGGAAACAACACTTGCTAAACCTGTAAATAAATAACGTTGCCAACCCCCTGCATCGGATAATAAGCTAAAAGCTGCCCCATGGTTATATGCTAACGTCCAATCAAAAATATGTGGAAGAACCTGGATAGAATCAGAATAAGCACAAATTTTTTCTACGTCCTCTTGACATGGTAAATCTACATGAGGAATTTTCGTTAAAGCAATCAATTTTGTCCATTGATCTAAAACAATGGCAAGGACAGCAAGCCCAAGCCAAACCAAGTTATGAAGATAAAACTGAAATAAGCCATTTTTGGTTGAATTCGTTTGCATGGTATTAGGCATGTTTTCTCACTTCGCCACCGCATGTAACATTGATTTCCATCGTACTCATCTTCAATTAACCATTAAACGACTAATAACTTGATAAGTTATAAAAGAAAATAGATAAGCCAATGAGAAGAGATAAACAGCCATTATAATTGGTTGTTTCCAACTACCTGTTTCTCGACGGATTGTTGCTAATGTTGCAAGACAATGGGGGGCAAAGATAAACCACACTAGTAGTGACATGCCTGTTGCAAGTCCCCAACCATCAGATCCTGAAATTTGACTGAGTAAACTTTGAGTCACGGCATCTTCATCACCCGACATAGCATAGATTACACCTAATGCTGCGATCACAACTTCTCTAGCTGCCATCGCAGGAATTAATGCGATACATATTTCCCATGTAAAACCAATCGGAGCAAAAATTGGATGAATAATATGCCCTAACTGCCCAGCAAGACTATAGTTAATCGCAGGCATAGTTGCATTATCAGGTGGTTGAGGGAAAGTCACTAAGAACCATAGCAAAACAGACAGTGCGACAATAATTCCACCCACTCTCTTTAAGAAAATAGTTGCTCTATCATAAAGACCCAAAGCCACATTTCTAATATCTGGAATACGATATGTTGGTAATTCAAAAATGAAAATACTTTCAGTTTTATCTTGCCTAACTAATTTTAAAAATAAAGAAACCAATAAAGCCGATACAATTCCTGACATGTAAAGCCCAAACAGAACTAAACCCTGCAAACTTAGCCAGCCATAAACTAATTTGTTTGGAATGAATGCTGCTATCAATAATGCATATACAGGTAATCGAGCAGAGCATGTCATCAATGGCGCAATCATAATCGTTGCCAAACGATCTCTTTCAGAACTGATACTTCTAGTCGCCATAATTCCTGGAATGGCACAAGCAAAACTTGAAAGTAATGGAATAAATGAGCGCCCACTTAAACCTGCTTTAGACATTAATTTATCTAACAAAAAAGCAGCTCTAGGCAAGTAACCTGACTCTTCCAAAATTAAAATAAAGAAAAATAAGATAAGAATTTGAGGCATATAGGCAAGCACACTACCTGCACCTGCAATAACACCATCAACAATCAAACTTCTTAATAATGGATAGGAAATCAAAGATCCAACTGCACCACTTAGCCAAGCTATAGAGTCTTCAATAAGTGCTATGAATGGTTGCGCCCAAATGAAAACGGCTTGAAACATTACAAACATAGTGAGTGTCAGTATTAATAATCCAAAAATTGGATGTAAAAATATTTTATCTAAAAAAGCAGTTCGCTTATCACCATTGTCATTTTTTAGAATGACTTGTTTAGTAATATATTTGATTTGATCGAAATGACTTAGAGCAGAGTGATAAGGCGCAGTAAATGACTTCTTTTGATCCAATTGATCCAATAGACTCTGAATGCCTTTTGTTTTTACTGCGACAGACTCAACAATAGGAATGCCTAAAAGCTGAGATAACTTCGAAGTATCAATGGAAATCCCACGCTTTCTAACTTCATCCATCATATTCAAGACGAGTAACATTGGTCTATTTAAAGCCCTAACTTCCAATACAAGACTTAAATGAAGATGAAGATTCGTAGCATCGACCACGCATACAAAAATATCAGGAATAACTTCACCTTTGAGTTCACCGAAGCAAACAGCCCTTGTTACTTCTTCATCTAAACTGCTCGGTTTTAAACTATAAGTCCCGGGCAAATCTAAAACTCGAACTGCATCACCTGAAGGTAATTTAAAAAAACCTTCCTTGCGTTCAACAGTAACACCTGCATAGTTTGCAACTTTTTGGCGAGTACCAGTGAGAGTATTAAATAGTGAAGTTTTACCGCAATTGGGATTGCCAATAAGTGCAATATTTTTAGTGTTCATTTATGATCTCTACAAAAATTCGTTCAGCTTCATTTTTTCTTAGTGCAAAGCGTGATGTTTCGATTTGAACTAAGATCGGATCACCACCGAACAGACCTTTTTCAAGAACTTGTAGAGATTCACCAACCCTAAAATGTAGTAGCTCAAACCTGATCTGACAGTCACCATTTTTGCATAG
>NZ_MLCN01000065.1 GCF_001982605.1 Alkanindiges hydrocarboniclasticus
TTCCAAGAACATGGTGTTGCACTTCAAATGCTAATCTAAGTTATATAAACCAACCAGTTCACGCCGGATTTGCTCCGGGCTACCTGTCAGGGTCAGGTCATCATTGCGTACACTGTTAAGCACCCAGTCCTTGCCCTGAATATTGGACTGACTGGCCTCATCAATTGCCTGACTAACATAACCATCCCATGCAGCCTTACTAAAAGTGCCTGACAGCGCATAACTACCCACCATAAAATGACGGTTATTTTCGCCTACGACTTGTGCCACCGTAATGGCCGGATAACGCACTGCTGCACGCATCTTGATTTCAGCATAGACCCGGTCACGCGCAGGCATTCCCTTGATCACCTGCCGCAAGTGTTCACGGGTTTGGTCAACCAGTGCCAAATCAGCTGCAAGTATTGGAAATGCAGGGTTTTGGCTTTGTGACAGTGAATAGCTAATCAGGCGCTCGGCATTGCGGATCATGTCGCTACGGGACATTTCACCCCGATTGGCCTCAAGCCATGCGCGCCAGAAGCGGGTAATCTGGTCATTAAGATGGCTGGATTCCATATGGCTGTGGTCGGCCAGCATCAAGTAGGCTTTTAAGGCGTTATAGGCATCTTCTGCACTAGTGGCCGAGGCTTCTGTATATTGCTTGGATGCGCTAATAC
Source organism: Alkanindiges hydrocarboniclasticus (assembly GCF_001982605.1). Taxonomy (GTDB): domain Bacteria; phylum Pseudomonadota; class Gammaproteobacteria; order Pseudomonadales; family Moraxellaceae; genus Alkanindiges; species Alkanindiges hydrocarboniclasticus. The sequence continues at coordinate 660 of NZ_MLCN01000065.1, forward strand.
TTGCTGCCTCAACCGGATTGCTGGCTGCCGCCGTCTTGAGCGCTGCTGCATTGCTATTCACGTCACCCAGATAGCGCGCAATATTTTGCTGAACCGGCGTTAACATGACGCGTTTTACCCCAGCCAGATACTCAGCCAGCAACTTCTCACGTAGGGCGGTGCCTTGATACAACCCAAATTGTAAAGACAATGGCCTGTCCTGCTGGTAGCGATCCAGTTGTTCCAGGCGATCCTGCAAGATCAGCAAAGAGTCAAACTGGCTGGACAGGCTAGCTTGCCCTTCAGCCTGAATACGCTTTACCTTTTGCAGGTCGGCGCCAACATTCTGGATTAACAACTGGTTATTGCGATACGACCAGGTCCATACACTTAATGCAACTCCAATAAGCAGCAGGCCTGCCAAAAAAGCAGCATGACGTTTTTGGCGACGGCTGCGGTTCAGGTACTGGCGTACCAGATGTTTGTCTGCCAAAATCACCCGGGAAAAAAGCTGCTTTAAAAAATAGCCATGCTGACTGGCAACTTCCACTTCCTGCTTACCAGTTTGCCCAGGTTCAGTCAGACTAAACTGGGTCACAATCTGTTTGGTCATAGGACTGTCAACCACGCCTTCCTGTAAGGCACTGGTAAAATAAAATCCACGAAATACTGGCTGAAACTGAAACGGATTTTCTTCAAACAAGGCCGAAATAAACAGTTTTAGGGCAGGCTTGATTGACTTGAATTCCAGTGGAAAAGTCATGATGCTGGGAGAAATCGTTTGCGAATGCCGACGGGTCAAGTGCGTCGTACTTAAATCCTGTAGGCCCTCATACAGCATATTGAACTGTTCTTCAAACTGGGTACTGGAATCCTTGCCAAGTTTTTCCTCAAACGGAATGGTTGCGCCCCACACTTGCTGGCGCTCTTCATCATCATAAACAGAAAAAAACTCGCTAAAACCCGCAACCAGATCCATCTTGGTGAAAATGACATAAACAGGTGCAAACACTTCCAGTTGTTCAGTAAGATCCTGTACCCGGCTACGCAGGTTTTTTGCCAGCTTTAGTGCATGCTCAGGATTGTTACTCATCAGCTCAGCAATACTTACCCCAATGATAATGCCGTTGATAGGTGCTTTCTTGCGGCTTTTTTTCAGCAAGCCCAGAAACCCTAGCCATTCCTGATGATCTTCTTCATATACTGCATAACGTCCGGCAGTATCCAGCAAAATACCTTCAGTTGAAAAAAACCAGTCACAGTTACGTGTTCCGCCAATTCCCTGAATAGCCGCCTTATCCCTGTTATTTTCAGCAAAGGGAAACCGCAATCCCGAGTTTTGAATAGCTGAACTTTTACCCGCTGCCGGGTTACCAATCATCATATACCAAGGGAGTTCATACAATGCTGCATGGCCGCGTTTGTCTCCCAGTCTGGATTTACGCAAGGTACGAATGGATTCATTCATTTGCTGCTTTAAAAACTGGATTTTTTCTGACTCATCACCTTTGTTTTTGGGATTAATTAATCGGCTGTCCTGTTGCAGCAAATCTGCCAGTTCAGCACCTTGCTGGCTGTTTTTTCCCTTCAAGTACCACCAAACCAGACCAGTAATCAGCAGGAGCAACAACAGCCCGGCCATTAAGCTCCAGAATAAAACCGGCGACAGTACGCGGTAGGCACACACTAGCACCACCACAATACCGGCAGCAATAATCAACCGTGGATCATAAATTCTTTGCCAAAAACTATTCATCATCTTGTGTTATCACTTAATCATATATTTTATAAAAGAAAAATTTGCCACAGTTATAGTCATCCTCAATGATTCAACAGAATAAATGACTTGCTGGTAAATATAGGTTGCAAAATTGGCATCTAAAACCGAGAAACTATTAATGAAGTTATTTATAGCTTTAATGCAGTAATTTTTAATCATTAGCCTGCTCTGCCAGATTTAAATTTTTAGTTAAAAACCAGAAAGACTCTGCTTGTCCTTGATCCTGTAAAAATAAACAGTTTGAATTATTCATTTGCTGGGTTAATGCTGCTGATAGCGTTAATCCCAATCCTATAGATTGAGAATCAAGATATTCAAGTAAAGAGCCTGTAAACAGTAATTCATCTACTTCCACTTTCAGATTATTTAAATGATTTGATAAGTTTCTTATTTGATGAGTATGAG
>NZ_MLCN01000066.1 GCF_001982605.1 Alkanindiges hydrocarboniclasticus
TATATTGATTTATAAAAGTATTATCATCGACATCATTAATATCCGCTGCAATTAAACTACGAATAGCAGTATCAACAGCTTGATTTAACTTGTTAAATACTCTTTCATTACACTTGGTATGGACTGTATCCATATTTTTGAAAGATGGGTAGTCGTACTGAAGAAAATTATTGGCCAAATTTTCAGCTAATTTAAAGTATTCCAAGCGAATTGAATTATATTTAAGCAAATCATCGCTAGGATCAAATAAAAGTGACATCCTTTTCCTCGTTAGTTACAAAAAGTTATATAAAGTAATTTATAGGTACAATTTTTATCATATGGTATGGTAAAAAGAAATATTTCTTCACATCTTTTACTTGAATATTTGCAAAATAAACAGCAGATTTTCTTTAAGTTTTTTACTTACTATAAGAAATTGGTTAAGTTAAGTTTTTGTAATTATAGCAATTTTTATCCATATATTATTCTAATGAAATTCAACATAGCTTTGCTCTTGCAAACTTTCCATTTAAAGGCATACAAATGAAATACTCTCCCTATCTCGACCAAGTGTCCGATATAATCGGTTTAATCCCGACCAATAAAGCCCAGTCTGTTGCTTATGCAATTCGTGTGTGCAATGACCGCCAAACCGATCCAATTGAAAAAATTTCTTCGCTGTTTAAGCTTTTAATTTAAAGATACTTTTCGCGTTTTTAAATCCCGATGGGCTTATAGCCCATCGGGATTTTCTATATTAATCTTCGGAGTAATCAATGCAACCTCATATTTTTGACAAAATTAACTATAGTTTGATCAAAACCTTTGTATGTCCAAAACTTTCTGAGCATGCAAGAGGAAAAATACATTATCAAATCTGGCGCAACAATGACGACCATTCATTAGGATTGGCAATCAGCAAAAATGAATCGTCTGGTGGTTTCAGCGCAGAACTTGTCATGATTGATGAAATTGTCAAACAGCTTAAAACTTTGCGTAAAACTGGCAAGCCCTTTCATGCAACCGCGTTAAAGCCTTTGTTTATCGGTAGGTCTGTGAATACTCCCTGCTTTTTGGCAGCTGCGCTGGTCCATCAACAAGTGATTCAACCACATCCACAGATTCAAAGACTTCTGGAAATTCATGATCAAATGGATCAGTGGCCAACGATGCTAGTTACTATGCAGCCTGAGCCAGACGCTATTACCGCTAAGGATCATACCTTAGAGAAGCAACTAATAGATCGAACACCACCCAATGCAAAAAAAGCAAAGGACTTATCAACCTCAAAGGCCAATCAAAAGACAGAATTAGCGGAAGCATCTCATGTATATCATTCAACACAAAAATCATCTCGGCCAGATCAAGGATCAGGCTATCAAACAGGCGATTCAGCAGCAGATTGAACAACTGGAACACTGCTATCAGGAAAATTACCAAGCCACCCGTCATGGGTGGTTTGTTGTTTTGGAGCATCCTGATGAAATAAATCAGCCAATAGTGAACTTATCTGTCTCGCTACAGGAAAAGCTCACTAATGGAGAAGTCGAGTATCAACAAGTAAGTTCCTATGGTTATGAGGCGCTGATCACCCTAAATGCTACCGAAGCAGTATTAGTCTACTTACCGGATGAACTCTTTAATCAAGTCGTAATAAAGTTGCCTAATTTATTAAATCCCGGCGAGTTTCATGTAGTTGCGCCTGATGAGTATTGAAACATGTCTTAAAAACTTGCTAAAAGCCGTAAAATAAACCGTAAAGCTGTTTAGGCTTTACGGTAGTTTTGCTTTCTTGCTTGTAAGACATAACTTTGTTGTTTTTGTCAGGAAGGTGTCCTAAGTACTTGTAGTCCGGAGTTCTTTTTCAGATTCAAAATAGTACCGCTTAGTCAAGCTATTAAAACGCTTCACATAACCTATGCGCTTGAGGCTTGCATTAATCAAATGGCGCAAATAATCATTGCTGAAATTGAGTTCATGTCCATAAAACTCTTCGTAGCATTTTTTTATATGGCGCATATCCTTATAACCGTAATTTTTGTTGAAAAATGCAGTTGTCAAGAATTCATCCATATTAGCTTCAGGAATAAGCGATTTCTGATGGGGATGAGTACTTTGCCATTCCAGATTAGTAAAGTCTCCTTGTTTCCAGCGTTTAAGTATCTTCTTCGCTGTTGAGAGCGGTATTTTACAGTAGCGATTCAATTCTTCTTCAGTGCAGTCTGGGTACAGGTCAAAATAAATTTTGGCAGCTTTTCTGCGTTCCAAAGGCGTTCTTAACATATCAGTTACAAAAAGATTCAAATAATTTCTCCTCTTAGATTTTTATATGGTGCTCGAAAATTATCCAAAAATCTATATTGCTGTAAAAATCTTTCGGCTAATTTTCTGTAGATAAGCCAGTGCTTTATCTTAATTCATAGGTGATGTAAATGGAATAAAATTTTTAAACTAAGATTATGATTTATAATAATAATTAAATTTTATTCTGTTTAAAAAATATACTAAATTTACGAATTTGCTCTCAGATGAATGATGAGTTACTTTCTACTTACCCTATCAACTGTAGCAATGTAAGGTGAGTAAATGACCCCAGTTTCCGGCTTAATATTTAACCAGCATGAGTACAGCCTCCATGCACAAGCAACGACTTGTGCATGGAGGCTGTACTCATGCT
>NZ_MLCN01000067.1 GCF_001982605.1 Alkanindiges hydrocarboniclasticus
CAGCAAAGTTCTAATCATCAAAGTCTCATAGCTGCCTTAAGCCCGACGGATGAGCAGCATCGACCCCGGGAAGGCTATGCGGTATTACAGGTGTATGAGCAGGATCAGCTGCAAAGTGAAATAAAGATTTTTCAGCATCGAAAGGCGGTAACGCATCCTGATCCTCAAGGACAAGCGCTCTCCGTTTTACAGGCGGTGTCAGCAGAAGAAACGCTAGAGTATTATTTTAATGGCCTTGTGACCAAGACTAATACGGAATTTGATATCTTACGTGACATTGCCCGGATCATCTTGAATATTTTCTGTGGCCATCCGGTTAGTGCATCACAATTTTCAAGTCAGGCCACTGATTATCTAGCCTCTTTACGTCAGCTGTATCGACGTTTTAAAGGCCAGCAACTCACGGTGCGCTTAATTGCTGTTCGTACCATCTTGTTTGGCCCTTATAAGATCCGTAGCTTGCTGGCCAGTAATCCCCAGAAAGGCCCTTTAAAACTTTATCAGAATAACCAGTTTTTACCCACTGTCTTGGTGATTCAGCGGCATGCCGATTCTGGCCGGGCTTTTGGGGTATTTGCGTTGCCTGCTGAACAGGCTTCAACGTTTAAGCCTTGCACCTTGTCCGCATTGCCTATAGATATGGCACAATACACGTATCGGCATCTGATTGCAGAGGAGTAGGTTCGCCATGACAGATCAGGCAGAAAATGAGAAAACCAAACGTACCGACGCCCAGCGCAATGCTGAGTTACGGCATGAACAACACCGGATTCATTTTAAGATCAGTGCTAACCTAAAAACCAATCCTACGTATGCTCGTAAATTTCAGCGCTATCAGGAAGCTAATCTACTGGGAACATTATTGAAAGAAGCATTGCTCAATGCGCCGGAGAATCCTGAAGACTTTGTCCCGTCTAAATTTAAGTGATCTTCTTAAATAGTAGTATAAATTTAAAGACCTTAGCTTATTTGCCTAGAATTTAATCATTTTGGGTTTTAAATTGAACAGCATGAGTGTTGGAAACAAAAGCCTGATGAGTTACTTAAAGAACTATGCACACTCATTAGTAAGTTTTTACCTTTTATAATCTAGTGCCTTTAAGTTTTAAAGTGCTTCCAAAGTGTGAACAAGGGAATTGACTTTATAGTCAAACAATCAGCTGCTTATTCTGTTGCCAAACCACATCCAATTGTTTGCCAATTAGTTGCGTGGTTTGCCTGCTAATTTCCAGTGATTTTGCAACGTCTTTAAAAGAGGCGATAGCCTCTACCACATCCTTAATTACTTGCTGCGCCTGCTGCCAATTTTTAAAGCCTGCATGATTTGCCAACTGCTGCACTGCTTTTAACGAAGGTTGCTTGCCAAACCCTGCAAACGCTGTAGCATGTTCGCCGAATGGATGTAAACTAAAGGTCACATCGTAACAAGGAGTAGGTTGCCATGCGCCCTTATCGTCCTGTAAAAATGCCCAGTTTTTGCTGTGGTCATCTTGGTTACAGGCAAATAAATTAAACATTGCACGCCTGAATTGGAGTTGGCCCACCGAAGGCGATTGGCACAACATACGACTGGCCTTAATTAATTCTGCGTAATCAAGGCTGGGACTACGAAAATCAGCATCCAGTAAACCACACGCACTCAGCACATGATAGCGGCCTGCATGGTAATGAATATGGGCATTGTGCTTAATTCTGCTTGCTAGATTTACCCAGTCAAACCGCTTCACAGCCAACCAACGCCTAACACCACTTTGTGATGGTGCATCCAGTAATTGCCATTCTACAGGTTGCAATTGGGCTTTTGCCGCCAGTGTTAGGTATGCCGCTTCACATAAGCCTTCTTCATGTCCGAGTGGCAAATGCGCTGAAGTAAATTTAATCAGCCAAGCATCATCATTAGCTTGTGCTATGGTTCGGCAGTGCTCAGGATGATTGGGTGAAAAATAAATCTGTGCTTTGGGTCGCGCACCGCCAGAGCTACCCGCAGTAACCAGCGCAGTCAACACCTGATCTGTTTGCCCATCAAATAGTGCCTGTGCTTGCAGTCCAAGGGTGGCTAGATCAACCTCTTCATGCACGATGGGAATGGGATAAACAGGGTCAAAACTTAAGGCTCCTAAGGCAGAGTGCCCCACAAATGCCAATCGATCCATTAAAGTGAGTTGCGACGGCAAAATTCCCTGTTGTCGAAATACGCGATCCTGTAATAACAGTCCCCAGCCATCGGGCAGGCTATCAGCAAAAACCCCATGTAGCCCGCCATGCGGATTTTTGGGTCCTAATTGTAATTCAAGCGTTGCATCCAACTGAAATGGTGAGGCGTTGCCATATTTCTTAATATAGCCTGCATCATACTGGAAAAACACGCCTTGCCTGTTTTGTGCCAGCGTTCCTAATGTGATTTGTGCCCCAGTACTCAGGGTTCGTGTAATATTTAATTTTTGAACAGGATTAAAACCCATTGTTTAACACCTCCTCAATTGTCGTGGGTAATTGAATAGAGGGGGGTTGCTGCAAGGTTAAACTATATAAGCGTTGTAAATCATCCACGCTTTGCCATAGTAATAAAAGCTGTCGAAAAGAGATTTGCCCAGTGAGTTCAAATTTCTTAAGTGTTGCCATCGGCACTGTGCTGCGTTCCGCCAAAGCCTCACGTGATAATTTAAGCTGCTTGCGGCGTAGACGGATGTATTGTGCATAGGCTTGTTGTACCTCATGCTCATCTAATAGGTTGAGTTTTCTCATGATTAACTATAATGGATATTATGGTATCCATTATAGTTAAATTTAAGAATAAATGGCTACCATATTATCCTTTATTGGGAATGGATTTTTGTGCGATGTAGTTACAATGGAAAAATGTTTGATACTTATCCACGTACTCTGTTTCAATTAAACTGAATAATAAGCGCTGGCTGCATTATTAGCGATATAGAAAATTTGATATTAAAATTAATGCAAGTGTATTTTGATGCCCAATAATGAGTGAGTATATTCAATGACAAAAAGTACGTTTAATTATGAGTCAAGCCTACAGCGTGGTTTAGAACATGTTAGTGGTCATGCTCAAGCCATTGATGATCTAGCAGAAAACATAGAGTATTTTATTGAAAAAAAAGGAAATTATATCTTTTGTTTAAAAATGATAAAAGCTTATACAGAGGCAAACTGCATGATGTCATGGTTTAGGGATCATGATTTACTTGCATTTAAACAATGGGCTTATATGGCTGCAAAACTGAATCGCATGGTGATTCAATATAAACCTTATGATTGGTTTCCTGCTTATGAGCATTTATATGCGCTGTTATCCGATAATGAAGCCATTATTTCCTGGTATAAACAGCACCGCTTACCTTATTTGATTGAAAGTGAAATTAAGGATCGGGATAACCCGAAACAGCCTGCATTTCATGGTTATCAGGCGCTTCTGGCTTTAAATGGACAATGGGATGAGTTACGCCAGCGTTGTGAGCAAATCCTGTCTATGGAAATTAAGAAAGACCGAAAATATCTGATTGATCACCAGTTTTATCTAGCTTTGGCCAATGGCGATAAAACGGGTATGGAGGGGGTATTGACTGAACTGACCAGCCCTAAAATTGCTAAGGTTCGTAACATTGAACAAGCCTTTGGTTTTACCGAAAATTTTATTGCAACACATGCGGTGATCTATGCCAAAATTGCCTGGCGTTGGGGTTACCAATTAGAAATAGATACCCCTTGGATACCTAAAGATTGGTTACCTATTCAAGCTTTGGATAATTATCCGGAACCTTGGGAATTTTTAAAGGAATTTGATTTATTTACTCCATTTGAAGGTGAATGGAAAGAATGGTCACCCAGGCATGAGTTGATCAGTAGGCTAGTTATTAACTAAACTGTAAAGTAGCAATAGGCTGCGCCTGGGTGGGATAGCTCATGGTTAAACCGGGGAAAAACTGTTTTTTTAGTTCACGCAGGGCAGGCTGCAAAATAAACTGCTTGAGATTATCCAATCGGTGATAAGAGCTTAAATGTTCAATCTGAAACATGGCTAAAATTTCCGGAAGATTAAACTGCTGCATCTTTGCGCTAGGCTCAATGTATAAATATAAAATCTTGGCCATTGGTGTTTTTAAACGAGCCAGATTTTCCGTCAGTCTGCTATCAAAGGCATGCTGAATTGCAGTCAGGTGTCCCTGTAAGACGCTACTTAATCCAATACGCAACGTTAACTGATCTAGGCTGAGCTGATGGTGGCTGAAGCAAAAAAATTTAATAAAATGCGGATGCAGGCGAGTGGCACTAAAAAATAGCGGTTTGGTGGCTAGGGAGTCAATCACTGGCCAGAGTTGGTAAGTTGCCGCAAAATGGTTAGTCAGATTAACCATCAATTCAGCCGTCGAGAGAATAATCTGCGGTTGCAAGGCATGCGGGTGAATAACCAGCTTATGAATCAGTGCCTGTTCAGCAGAAGAGAGCTGTGACAGTGCCAGACAGATTTCATGCTCAATCTTCATCGTTGATCAATCATCAAAGGGGAGGGCAGTTCAGATCAGCTTAGCATACAATATGGATAATCCTGTTTGAATCGTCCCAACACTGACTAATCCTTATGCTTGAAAATCCCTTAATGCAAGAACAGATCCATAAACGGTTTTCCAAGCTTCGGCCGTTTGAGCAGCAGTTGCTTAAAGTGATTATTCAAAAAGCCAGTACTCAAAATCAGCTGACGGCTTTCTGGGTAGACCTATCCTTCACCACGGTACACCAGCTGATGGGATCACATTATCCTGAAGCACTGGCCGAGCAGCAGATTGTAAAATCTTTAGAGGCCTTATTGTTTGCCCGGGGCTATTTTCATGCGATTGATCATGCCAGTCTGGAATATCAATTTATTGTGGGCTACAAGATATATCCAGACTTCTCAATCCGGGTTTATCTTAATTCACTGATTCAACCTTATCTGGTGCAATTATAGAGACTAATAATTACTTCTCTCCTAAATATATGGGAACACCATAAGATAGATAAGATTCAACCACACCCTTCCATACTACATCTATTCATTAACCCGCTTTATTTATCGTCAACGATATTTATCAATCGTTATCGATAAAGTAGGGTGAAAGGTAATGGTTGAGTAGGCATTAAGAAGGGTGATGGTCGGTATATTTATGGTGTTCCCATATATTTAGGTACTGCTTTGCCCATCAAGCCACCTTAATACCTTTTCATCATTCTGTGCTAATTGCCTAATAGATTGATAAAAGGATCTGACTTTAAAATGCGTTTGGTAAAAACCTTCATTCACTGCCGCTGCTAAAAAATGTGGGTTCATGAGTTCCGGATACTGTACGGTGAGCTGAGCTAATAGATTCATTTGATAGGCTTTAACTATAAGCTTTGCCATTTCATTTTTAGGAATAGTGGCCAGATTACCCTGGGCTTTTTCAAGTCTCTCAAAAATATCAGTCTTTGTGGTTTGCCGGTAAAGCTCCATCTCCTCAATCTTACGCATCATTTGCATTTTTGCAGGCATGGTCTGCTTTATGGACAATAAGGTAGCGACTTCTATTCGCCAACGGCTACTTTCAAGTGATTCGCTAAACAAACCTTTCCAAAGACGCTTTTTTGCAGAATCAGAGAGTAAGGGAACTAGTTCGGTTAAAATAGACTTGGCAGTTTGACTGGGTGTCATAAAAAACTGGCTTGCCGGCGAGCGTATTAATTCATAAATGATTCTAACAGTGTGCTGATAATGCTCACGCTGGTTGTAGTTTCCCTGCATGATTTTTGCCTGTTGCAGCAACTGCGCTATATCACTGATTACGATGGGGATAGGGTCAGTAAAGACGGTTGCATAGGCCTGATAAAGCCTAGTGAGTGATTTATATTGTTCAAGCAGGGCCAAAAGCCTGGCCTGTACATCATGGAAATTAACATAATGGGGCTGACAAGAAGCACAGATTCTGGGTTTTCTGCTGGGACTCGCATCTAGTACCTGCCAGTAATGCAATGTGGTATCTGGCTGTTCATTGAGTAAGGTATCAGCAGATAATTCCACCCAGCGGTTAATACCTGATTTTTTGATAGAATCGACCCGATGTGAGTGATAT
>NZ_MLCN01000068.1 GCF_001982605.1 Alkanindiges hydrocarboniclasticus
ATTTAAAGGTTTTTAATAATGTCATTTTAATTAAATTAAAAAAGAGTAGAGCATAAGAAAGTTTTGTGAATTTTATAAAATTGAGAAAATCAAAAAATAAATTCATGAAATATAAAAAAATTAAATAAATAAAACAATGAGTTATACTAATAAGATATATGAGTAAATGGTAAATAGGATTTTATTAATGTATTTGTATTTTTATTATTTTAATGATTATAGAAAATCATCTTCAATAAATCAGATTAAAAAAGCAACGAAATGTATAATTATTAAATAATTAAAACATTAATGAATATTGTCTTTTTTTCTTATTTTAATTAACATGGAAAAAGGCAGGAAATCCCCTTTTTCCTGCTTATGTCAAACATAATGGTCATTGTTGACAGGAAGCCATCCAGACATCTGGATGGCTTTTTAACCGCTTTCCTGATAAGAAAACATTGATTAAAATTATTATTTCATTATAATTAAAGGTTCAGAAATGATCCGCATTTATGTGGCCATGACTGTTTAACATACGGAAAAGCCATCCATCTGGATGGCTTTTTCTTTTATCGTCGAATATTAAAAATAACAAGAAGTGTAATGTCTGATAACTGATTAGTTTGAAATACATATATAAAATCACAATATTAAACGAGGTAAACATATGTCAGTTGAGATTGGATTTAGTCAAGCTTTTGAAATAATGTTAAGCCATCCCTCCTTTAGAAGGAATATCAATAAATTTTGTACATGTGAATTGAAGATTATTAATGAAGAAGTGTTAGGACAATATTTATTCCGGTTTGGTAATCCAGCAAAAGATAAAACTGTCCAAATGGAAATCCAACTGGATGGGGTAGATCGGTTAGTAAGTTGTCAGCAATATCAAAATAATAAATTTAAATTCTATATTAATTAAATCATTATACTTTTTTGGCATTTATTTAATTTTCTAAGTAATTAATTTTATTGGATTAATTAAATAAAACCTTTATAGATATATTAAATGATATCTTGCCAATTTAATTAAAACTATTTATAATTAATGCCTGCCAAGTACATGGAACTTTCATAGTTGCTTGCAACCATTTCTTGGTATGGTGGCGACAGTCCACTTTTTAGGCATTTTTGCTGAAATTAATTCCACCCTAATCAGGTGGATTTTTTTTGGATTTTAGTCGGGCAAGGGTATAGGCTCTACTGTTAAAAATCTCATGGTTAATCCCTTTAAATGCTTTCTTGCAGTTATTATCAAAAATTTTAGTCAATATAATCTCAAGCCCTGATCGGTCTATTATTAGGCATTCAACACTTTTGGCGAAGTCCAGCGCATGTGTGGTCAGATATGAGTTTGTGATTACCATGGCTACATCGCATTGATAATGAATTTTCCCAGCTACTACATCACTTACCGCATCACGGGAAATTTTTTTTCGATAACGCTTACATTGTATAGCATACGTCTTGCCATTTAATTCAGCCAATATGTCTACACCATTGTCACCTGATCCGGAAGTAACTTTAATATTCTGGTAACCAGAAAGATTAAGCATCTCTGCAACAAAATGCTCAAAATTATGGCCAGACATTTTATCTATATCCCGTATCTTTAAGTTTGAGTATTTATGGCTCAACATTTTTTTTATGAAAATATATAGCCATCTTGGCAAGCAGAATACAAATATTATTAGTGCAACCGTAATCAGCATGATTGAAAGGGTTACTGGCTTACTGGCCAGCATCCATTGAATACACAAAGATGAAAAAAAGGTGAAATAAAAAGTAAAGAATAAAAATTTAATAATTTGGTATCGGGAGGACAAACCAGTTTTAAGGAATAACTTTGGTTGTATCATTCCAATCACTAACAAAGGAAGAAGCATCGAAATCAAAAAAATTAAGATATTTATCATAATGGCATTACTGCACTTGTTTTATGCCCCCTAATTCAGTCGGGTAAATATAAAAAATTCTTTTATCATTAGTTTTCAAAATTAGCGCGTCATTATTTTTCGTACAGCTAACCCTAAAGTTGAATCCATTATTTTTATAATTTTGGACAATTTCAGTAACCGTTGAATTCAGCATTTTTGGGTCAGCGTAAAAAGTTGCATTGAGCCGGCTTAAGAAGTTATCCAGTACATCATCAACTGATAAAAGTAGTTCAGTAGAGCCAGAAGAACTGGGTTGGCTAATAGATGATTTAAAAGGTTTCTGGGGCAAATGAATTGTTATCGGAGTTGAAGCGGAATTCTTTTGAATAACAATTATGGCTGCATTCGTAGAAAACGAAGACAATAGTAAAAGGGGTAGCATGGCTAAGTAGCATTTCATAACTGGCCTCAATAAAAGGAAAAAAATTATCTAATTATTTATCTATTATCCTAATTCTACAACTAAAAAAAATTTTTTCTAAAGCCAATCCATTAAGTATTTGCTCCTAAAGAAACTATAGTGCATGACAAAAAAATTGTAAAAAAAGACATTTGATTTTAGTTAGATATTTAAAAAAATGATTTTCTTTTGTAAAATATAAACTTAAAGGTGCCTGCAATATAATAATGTAATTAGAGGACTCTATATGATAAATACTCGACCTAATCGCAATGCGTCTTGGGACATAGCTCAAGTCAATTCCACATGGAGTTACGCCCAATGGTTAAAAAAAGTTGCTGAAAATGGCATTAACTTACAACACGTTCCACGTCATTTTCGTGATCAGAGAATGTGTATAACAGCACTTGAAAATGCAAGTATAGCTTTAAAATTTATTCCTATTAATTTACTGACATATCAAATCTGTCATAATGAAGTTCTAAAAAATCCTTTTGCAATCAGTTATATCCCTAATCAATATTATAACCTTGAACTTGTTAAACTTGCTTGCCAGCTAAATGGTAAGGCTTTAAGGCTTGTTCCAGAAAATTACCAAACGCTTGAAGTGGTTAAGATAGCCCTAAAAAGTAATAAATTGGCCTCAGAATATGTGTTAGATACTAATAAACTGAATCAAGCCAGAATTGAGATAATGAATTCTAATGGGCAGGTTAGTCCATATGCCTATAACAGGGGAGGATGGGTAGACAATAAAAAGAGTTTTCAGTCATCAAAAACAAATTTCCTGAGAAAAAGAAAGTTATCTCAATAATTAATTTATAGTATGTATTAATTTTAATATTAATTAATTAATTTTGTATGTTAATATTATTACTATATATATTGCTTATTAAATACATTGATGGAGGTTTTTATGAGTGATGCTGCTGTGGCAAGTCTTCAAATGGGAGAAGGTACAAATGCTATTCCTGCAAAAGAACTGATCCTAGGTAATCTGGAGCAATTCACTGTCGAAGAAATTAAACAGCTAAGTGCTCGAGCAAATCATGTTTTAATTGCCAAGCAAAGTGAAGTTAGGGAACAGGCTTACAAAGAATGTCAGGCCATTGCTTCTAAAGTTGGGCTTACTCTAACTGAACTTATTAAATGTGTTGAAGAAGATAAGGTGAAAAAGAAAACTGTTAAGCCAAAATATCATAATCCGAATAATCCTGATGAAAAATGGTCTGGACGGGGAAAGCGACCAACTTGGTTAAGGTTGTTAATAGCAGCTGGTGCGAAGATAGAAGATTTTGAAGTCAACTAAAAATTCATTTGATAAAATGAATCGAAGCAAATATATTGCCAATTAAATTTATTTAGACTAGAATTAATTCATTCATTCATTCATTTAATTAGTTCTAGTTAATATGTTGAAAATCAGTTCAATACAACAGTTGGGTGATTTTTTTACTTCCAATGGGTTTGTAAGAGAGTCATTAAAGGATATTGAATTTGGTGTTATAAACCGTTTTCGTGTTCAAGAAGATGATAGTAGTAATACTAGCGGTATCTGTCATGCTTATTGGGAAAATAGTGTTCTGCATATCTATCTAATAAATTTGAAGACTGGGGTAAATGCCCAGTGTGTATCGACCATTACAAAATCAGCATTCTCTGCTTTTCTTGATGCAACGTCGCCTTCCTTATTATCAATGCCAAAGTTTTCTACTCAGGGATTAAATCAATCTGGAATACCAGCTGGCCAAGAACAATCTATACCGAATTATGAATATACACCGCAACAAGAATGGGAATGGCTAGCGCTGCCAGATCAATCCAATACATTTGAGCAGAACGGATTGATGACACCTTATGGTACTAAACAAGCCTCATATGCCTACAGAAATGGTAATCATCACACCAAAGCAGGTGAACTGTTGTTGCCAGTCACTAATACAACAGGTGAGGTTAAAACACTTATAAAGCTCAGCAAAAATGGTGAAGTTGTAATTCGTGATGAAAGCGTAATTGCAGGATGCTACTTTGCCGTTAACCCAGTAAGCTTCAGAAATTCTGAATGGCTATTTATTACTACTGATTTATTTTCTGCTATTGCACTTAGAAAAATTGTTGATGCTAATGTTTACTTTGGACTCAACCGGTCAAATATACCTTTAATTGCTCAATCAGTGAGATTAATTAAGCCAGATATAAATATATGCATATGTGGGAAAGGGCATAGGGAGCTTTCTTATTACATTAAGGCTATGTACGATAAGACTTATCAGCCACGCACCTACTGGCTGTTACCTGTGTTACGTGAAGATTCACCAGATCATACATGGTATGAATTTATCCGAAATGAACCGGAAGCTAAAATTCATTCACAAATCACCCAGCAAATTGAATCGTTTAATCATTCAAAAAGCAGTCTATTCGCAGATCATTTTAAAGCTAAAAAATTTATAGAATTACATCGAAAATAGTATTAAATATAAAATTAATTATTAAATGCAATAATTAAATAG
>NZ_MLCN01000069.1 GCF_001982605.1 Alkanindiges hydrocarboniclasticus
TCAACTTTTCAAGTTAAGTGTCAGATCAAGTCGGAACTAATACACCTAAAACCCAATAACTCAAGCCGCTCAAGTACAGGATCTTTGTTATCGTTACATTGATTCCCCTTTTTGAGATCAATAATTTTTACAAACTGCTTTTGCTTCACTTGAAATAAGTTCACGATTAATCATCCTATTTCAATGCTAAAATTTTTCGAGCACCATTCAGTACGAAAAAGGAGACTATTATCCCGATAATCAAATCAGGGTAAGCAGAACCTGTCCATGCAACTAATACGCCAGCAATAATTACTCCCATATTCACAATGACGTCATTTGCTGAAAAAATCCAACTTGCTTTCATATGAGCACCACTATCTTTATGCCCAGAAATAAGATACAGACACGTCACATTTGCAATGAGTGCTAAGAAACCGATAATAATCATCAAATCTGATTCGGGTTCACTACCAAGTATAAATCGTCTGATTACATCAACAATAACGATTAGGGCTAGCAATAACTGAATCCATCCTGCAAAGTGAGCTGCTTTTATTTGATATTTTGCTGCCTTTCCAACCGCATAAAGTGCAATGCCATAAACAGCAGCGTCAGCGAACATATCGAGAGAATCTGCTATTAACCCTGTAGATGCTGCGATAATGCCACTTATAAATTCAATGAAAAAAAGCACAGCATTGATTGCGAGAAGAACTTTTAAAACTTTAGCTTGTTTTGTCGGATCAGAGCTGTCAGGTAATGTGCCCGTTGATTCAGTCGTACTTTCAAGCTTCGCACCGAAACCGAGAGCTTCAAGCTTTGATGTTATTTCTAAAAGACCATCTGTATGAAATACTTTTAATTTTCTATTTGGAAGATCAAAAACCAAGGCCTTTACTTCACCCAAAGGTGCTAAAGCCATTCGCACCATTTGTTCTTCAGCAGAACAATCCATTTTTGGAATAGTGTAATCACTAATGAAATTCCCGCTATTTGTATCCTTATTAGTATTCTCTAGTTGATCAATCATATCTGTACCACAACATGATTGGGTTTTTGTTGAACAAGACTGGTTAATACTACAAGTGTCTATTTCAATAGCACTTTTTGATTCATGATCCGTATTCTTACTGCAACAAGATTTATTCGTTTTTTCAATAGATTGATCTAATTTATTGCAAGATGCAGTTTCAGATTGATCAGATTCTAACTTAGTATCGTTGCAAGAATTTTCTTTATTACAGCTGCAACCACTCATAGATATGCCTATAGTCCTATTTTCACTTATTGCATATTAAAATCCCTATAGCTACTATAGAGTCAAGGTTTAATGACACCAAAGTTGAAGTGCTATGACTATTAAAATAGGTGAACTGGCTAAACGTACTGACTGTCCTGTAGTGACTATCCGCTTTTATGAAAATGAGGGATTATTGCCGCCACCGCAGCGGGGTGATAATAATTACCGGTTGTATGATGAAACGCTTGTTGAGCGTTTACAGTTTATCCGTCATTGTCGAGCATTAAATATGTCACTTGAGGATATTAAGAATCTTCTTAATTATAAGGACTGGCCTCAGCGAACCTGTGATCGAGTGAATGAGTTACTTGATCAGCATATTGAGCGGGTCGAGTCCTATATTCAAATCCAACTAAAACTAAAAGAACAACTTGTTTTTTTACGTGGTCAATGTTCAGGATCACGTACTACGGACACATGCGGTGTTTTACGTGAGTTATCGCAACTGATAACCAATCCTTAATTATTTAAAAGACTTGACTATAAAGAGCGTAAGGTATCTAATCACCAATGAAAACTCATTTATAGATTAATAAACAATGTTAGTAATAGTCTCTAGTTTCTAAATTAAATGAATTGCATGCGAACGTTTCTAGCTTTTTTATTAATGATATTCCTTCCGCTACAGGCTTCCTGGAGTGCAGCAGCTGTATTCTGTTATCATGAAAATGAAAGCAAGACCACTTGGCATTGGGGGCATCATGCTCCGGAGCTGGATATAGCCTGTCAGGAAAAGGCATCTTTCAAATATAAAGACAATGACAAAGCATCGAAATCTCAACCGAATTTAGCCAGTCATAGTGATCATTTGAATATTAATCATCATGCGGTTGAGCAGCAGCCATTGTCCGAAACAATGCTTAGACAGTTTGCATATTCTATTCATTTTGCATCTAATTCAACGATTTTTTATCAATCCCCTGTTCTGGAGCAACCTGAACCTCCTTTATGGTCTGTCTAAGTATCAATCGATCACTGGTAAGTAAATATATCATTTAACGATGCATTTGCTCACCGTTTTTCATGAATTGAGATATAGGCAGAGTTATGTTCTATTTTAATCTTTTTAAGCAGGCTAAATATGTCCTGTGTATCACCTCACTGACATTAATCAGCACTCCCCTCTGGGCTGAAAATGCACCAGCTGCAATCTTAACCACTCAGGCTCCCGCTGTAGGCTTACAGGAAAACCGGGCAGTTTTAACGCTGGATCAAGCCATTCAATTGGCGCAGCAATATCAGCCACTTCAGACCTTGTGGCAGAGCCGGCTAGAAATTGCTGAGGGCAATCTTAAGCAAAGTAGCTTATGGCAGAATCCTGAAATATCTTTTGAGCAAACTGGTTTTAAAAGTACCGTTGAACAAGAACGGAGCTTTGCTGTTTCACAAAAACTGGATTTGTTTGGTGTTCGTTCTGCTAAGAAAAAGCTGGCAACTATTACTTTAGATAGCGAGGCAACCAGACAATTGGCGTATCAGGCGCAGTTAAAACTGGCTGTTACTGCTGCATATTGGCGTGTTGCGCAGGCAGAGCGGCAATTGCAATTGATACAAGCACAGAGTCGCCTAAGTGAGGCTAGTGAGCAAGCTGCAAAACGTCGCCTAGAAGCCGGTCGCATCGCCGAAGTCGAGTATTCTCGCGTGCTCATTGCACATCAGCAAGTGTTGACTCAATTGGCTATGGCTCAAGCTGGTTTAAAAGAGGTGCGGTTTCAGTTAGCAAGATTATGGGGTAATACTCAGCCTGTTTTTATCAGTACTGCTGCACTCACGAGCAATAATATATGGCCTGAACTTGATGAAGCCGGATTAAATGTTTCCATACTACAGGATAGCCCACAGCAGCAATTATTGCAGCAACAGCAAAAACAGGCACAAGCTCGCCTTGTGTTGGCTAAAGCTCAGTCAAAACCACAACCCACTGTCAGTTTAGGCATTAACCAGACTCGCATACCCTCTATGCAAAATGATATGGACAATCGTTTAACCCTTGGTGTGTCTATGCCTATTCCGGTATTTAACCGCAATCAGGGCATAATACAAGCTACTCAAGCACTAAGCCATATCAGTATGGATCAGCAGCGTTATAACGTATCTTTGCGTGAGCAGCAAATTCAGGCTGGGCTAATTCGTTTGAATGCATTGTCGAGTCAGTATCAGCAGTTACAGCAGCATCAATTGCCACTGGCTAAATCTATTCAGCAAAAAACCTTAGAGGGCTTTGAGATAGGCAAATTCTCGGTAACTGAGGTGCAGCAGGCTACCCGGGAGTATCAGACAATCCAGTTTAATCAACTGCAACTATTGAGTCAGGCATGGCAATTGTCCCTGCAAATGCAAGCTATCAGTCTTGGGCTATCAGGCGAATTTGATATGAACGATGCCAATTACATGGATAACAGCCAGCTTCAATTATGGCAGGACACACTTTCTATACCGCTTATGGGTACAGGGGAATAAGTATGAATACACCACACACCAATAGTAAAAAACAAATTTTTCTGATTCTGGCAATTATTGCTATCACTGCCGTGATTGCTATTTTCCTGATGTTCTCTGATAGTGCCGATAGTAAAAAAGAGGTGGAGACCGAAACAAAAACGGAAATTACTAAGGGGAAAGATAAGGAAGTAGGTCATGAGGGGCATGCTGAAGAGTCAGAACATGCGCATGAGGCTTCGGAGGATATTGAGTTAAGTAACGCTCAGATTGCCAGTCAGCAGATTAAAATTGAAGCTGCCGGTATAGGTAGTATTAACCGTAATGTCAGCATCCCTGGACGCTTATTGGTGAATGCCGACCAGCAAGCGCATATTTCCCCTAACTTTACTGGACGAGTAGAAGCGGTATATGTACAAACCGGGCAATACGTGAAAAAAGGTCAGCCTTTGGCAACCTTACTGGTACCTGAGTTGGTGGATTTGCAGGCTAATATTCGTATGATGCAATCGCAGCTAGAGTTGGCAAAAAGTAATTATCAGCGTGAGAAAAGTTTGTGGCAAAAAGGGATTTCTGCCAAGCAGGATTATTTGCTGGCTGAAAATCAGTTTAAGCAGGCACAAATTGAAGTGAGTGCTGCTAAGTCGCGGATTAATGCTTATGGCGCAGCCAGCCAGAGTGCCGGGCGTTTTGACCTCAAATCACCTATTAATGGTGTGATTAACAGTAAGGATGTGGTGGTCGGTGAAAATGTACAAACAGCTACCCAGTTATTTCTGATTGACCGTCTGGATCAATTATGGCTTGAGTTTGTGGTGCCTGCCCAAATTGCTGACCAGATGACGCAACGTTTTAACCAGCAAGCCACAGTGAGTTTTAGTACTTCCGTCAGCCAGCAAGGCTTTAAAGCCAAACTGATGACCCTGACCCCTAGTGCTGATATGCAGACTGGCCGCTTGGTGGCGCGTGCGTTAGTGGATAACAGCAACATGCAACTGCGCCCGAATATGCTGGTGAATGTTCAGGTGGCGCAACAGGCGGCAGATCAGGCCGCACAGGTATTGGTAAAACGCAGTGCCGTGCAGCAGGTGGAAGGCAAGGATGTGGTGTTTGTAGCCGAAAAGAATAAGGACGGTGCACACTTTGCGCCCCATCCGGTCACTGTAGGCGCTGAAAGCACTGATCGTCAGTGGATTGCCATAAGGGATGGCTTGAAGCACGGCGAAGCCTATGTGTCCGAAGGCAGCTTTATCCTGAAATCCGAACTGGAAAAGGGAGAGGCCGAGCATGGACACTAAGCATAATGACAGCAAGGACATACAGACGGTTGTACTGGATAAGCCCGAACAGCAACAGCAGGACAGTGTGGAAAACCAGATTAAAATAGAAGGCTGGTTTGACCGCATTATCCATACCGCTATCCAGTTGCGTGGCTGGGTCATGCTGCTGGTGCTGGGGCTGGTGATTATTGGTGTGATGAGCTACCAGAAGCTGCCGATTGATGCCGTACCGGACATTACCAACGTACAGGTGCAAATTAATAGCGCAGCGCCCGGCTTTACCGCGCTGGAAGCCGAGCAGCGCATTACCTATCCGATTGAGCGGGTAATGGCGGGCATCCCCAAACTGGAGCTCACCCGTTCCATATCGCGCTATGGCTTGTCGCAAGTGACCATTATTTTTGAGGATGGTACAGATATTTACTGGGCACGGCAGATGATCAGCCAGCGTTTGCAGGAAGCCAAAAGCCAGATGCCGGAAGGTATTGAGCCCAGCATGTCGCCCATTTCCACGGGCTTGGGTGAAATTTACCTGTGGACCTTAAGTGCTGCGCCGGATGCCAAAAAAGCCGATGGCACGGCCTATACTCCGGCGGACTTGCGCGAGTTGCAGGACTGGGTGGTGCGTCCACAGTTACAGCGCGTACCCGGCGTGGCCGAGGTGAATAGCATTGGTGGTTTTGCCAAGCAGTATCTGGTACAGCCGGATATGAATGCCCTGCAAGGTTATGACCTGAGCATTGAAGATATCCGCATTGCCTTAAGCCTGAATAATGAAAACCGTGGTGCGGGGTTTATTGATTTAAACGGGCAGCAGCTGACCGTGCGGGTGCCCGGACAACTGGGTAGCCTGCTGGATATTGGCGCTGTGGTGGTAAGCCAGAAAAACGGCATTCCCATTAAGGTGTCTGATGTTGCCACGGTAAGCATTGGGCATGATTTGCGTACGGGTGCCGCCACCATGAATGGGCAGGAAACCGTGCTAGGTACTGCCATGATGATGATGGGTGCCAACAGCCGTGTGGTATCGCAGGCGGTAGATGAAAAAATTCAGGAGGTAAAGCGCAGCCTGCCGAAAGGTGTGGTGCTGGATACGGTATATAACCGTACCACACTGGTGGATAAAGCGATTGCGACTGTGCAGAAGAACCTGATTGAAGGGGCGATTCTGGTCATTGCGGTGCTTTTCCTGTTTTTGGGTAACATCCGCGCCGCCATTATTACCGCCTGTGTGATTCCGCTATCCATGCTGTTTACCTTAACCGGTATGGTGCAGCAACAAATCAGTGCCAACCTGATGAGTCTGGGGGCGCTGGATTTCGGCATCATTATTGATGGAGCGGTGGTGATTGTTGAAAACTGTATTCGCCGTCTGGCGGAAGAGCAGCACCGGCAGGGGCGTTTACTCACGCGGCAGGAGCGCTTTACCCAGGTATTTCTGGCCGCCAAACAGGCACGCCGTCCGCTGATTTTCGGCCAGCTGATTATTCTGGTGGTATACCTGCCGATTTTTGCCCTGACCGGGGTAGAAGCCAAGTTGTTCCACCCGATGGCGATGACCGTGGTGATTGCACTGATTGGCGCGATGATTTTGTCGGTGACCTTTGTGCCTGCCGCCGTTGCGCTGTTTATTACCGGCAAGGTGGAAGAAAAAGAAAACCGCATCATGCTGACCTTAAAGCGCTGGTATTTAAGCGCCTTAAATAGTGCCTATGCCTTTAAACAGGTGATGGTAGTGGCTGCGCTGGCCATCTTGCTGTTGACGGGTCTAATGGCCACCAAACTGGGCAGCGAGTTTGCCCCTACCCTAAGCGAAGGTGATTTTGCCCTGCAATCCATGCGCTCGCCCAGTACCTCGCTGGAAGAGTCCCTGCGTATGCAGGAACGCATGGAAGCCGCGCTGTTAAAGCAGTTCCCAGAAATTGAGCGTATTTTTGCGCGTACCGGTACAGCTGAGGTAGCCACCGATGTGATGCCGCCGAATATTTCCGATGGCTACATTATGTTGAAACCGAAAAGCGAGTGGCCAGACCAGAAGGAAACCCTGCCGGAGTTGCGTGAGCGCTTGCAGGAAGTGGTGGAGCATCAGGTGGGTGCGGTGAGTGAATTTTCCCAGCCGATCCAGCTGCGTTTTAACGAGCTGATTTCCGGCATCCGCAGCGATGTAGGCGTAAAAATTTTTGGTGATGACATGCAGGTGCTCAACCAGCAGGCCGAAATAATTGCCGCCAAACTGCGCCAGATTAATGGTGCGGCAGATGTAAAAGTGGAGCAGACCAGTGGCCTGCCCCTGCTGACTGTGGAGATTAAGCGGGATGCAGCGGCCTTGTATGGTTTAAGCAGCCAGCAGATTCAGGATACCGTGGCTGCGGCGATTGGTGGCACGGTGGCCGGGCAGATATTGCAGGGCGACCGCCGTTTTGACCTGGTGATTCGCCAGAGTGACCAGATGCGCAACCCGGAACAACTGGCACAGTTACCCATCCGCCTGAATACAGGGGGTGTGGTAGCCCTGTCGCAAGTGGCCGATGTGCGTATGGTGCTGGGTATTAACCAGATGAGCCGTGAAAATGGCAAGCGCCGTGTGGTAGTCACTACCAACGTGAATGGCCGTGACCTTGGTTCTTTTGTGTCCGACTTGCAGGCAACTGTGAGTGAGGTACAACTGCCAGCGGGGTACTGGGTGGATTACGGAGGTCAGTTTGAAAATCTGCAATCCGCCACCAAGCGTATGCAGATAGTGGTGCCGGTAGCCTTGTTACTGGTATTTGCCCTGTTGATTGCCGTATTTAACAACCTGCGCGACAGCGTACTGGTATTTAGTGGCGTGCCGTTTGCCTTAACTGGTGGCGTAGTGGCGCTATGGCTGCGCGATATTCCGTTTTCCATGTCGGCGGGGGTGGGTTTTATTGCCCTGTCCGGTGTGGCAGTGCTGAATGGTCTGGTGATGCTGAGCTTTATCCGTGAACTGCGCGACACTGGCTTAAGTGTGTATCAGGCCACCTGGCAGGGTGCTATTTTGCGCCTGCGCCCGGTACTGATGACGGCTTTTGTCGCCTCACTGGGCTTTGTGCCAATGGCGCTGGCCACCGGTACAGGGGCAGAGGTACAGCGCCCCCTGGCCACCGTGGTGATTGGCGGGATTATTTCTTCTACTTTGCTCACGCTGCTGTTCCTGCCGGTGGTATACCGCTGGCTAAACAGCCGTGCTGACAAGTTAAATGGTATGCAAGATAAGCCGGAAATGGATGTGTTGCAGATGGAAGGTCATTCAAGCGGTTAATCCAGTGGCATGGTCAGCATTGCCTGCTGACCATGCCGTGACTGCCTGCATGAATCTTTCTTCTTATATCCATTTATGGAGCAATTTCATGAAAATTAATATATTTTCACCCAATAACCGTACCCTGTTTTCGCGTGTACTGGGCTTTCTGTTGCTTGCATTGCTGGCGGTGTCCAGTGGGCGCTGGCACGAACAATCCTTACTGGTTGAGCATCTGTTATGGGTCAGTGGCTGGATTGCGGTGGGCATTGGTGCGCTGGGGCGCGTCTGGTGCAGTACTTATATTTCCGGCTTTAAAAATACCTTGCTGGTCACTGAAGGCCCATACTCTATCACGCGTAACCCGCTGTATCTGTTTAGCTTTATTGCCGGGCTGGGCGTCATGCTGCTCACGGAAACTTTCACATTTCCGCTGTTATTCAGCCTGCTTTATTTGTTGTATTACCGAGGGGTGATCTGGCAGGAGGAACGCTTTCTGCAACAGCACCACAGCGAACAGTTCCAGCATTATGTGCAGCAGGTGCCGCGCTTTTTTCCAAGGCTGGCTTTGTATCACGAGCCACCGAGCTATGTGGTATCGCCCCCGCATATCCGGCGCTTTCTGGGGCAGGTGATCTGGTTTTTCTGGATTGCTGCCATTATTCAGGTGCTGGAAGAATTGCGTTTACAAAACATTTTACCCACGTATTTCAGCTTTTATTAGCCTGTTTTTCCGGCAAGATAGGACGATGCCTGCCCGGCAGGTATCGTCAGCCATAAACAAAACCCTTTCACGGGAGAAAAAATATGAGTGGCAACCATAACCACAGCCACGTTCCAGCCGGGACAGGCCATAGCAAGCGTTTGTGGATGGCCCTGGGCTTAACAGCCTCTTTTCTGATTGTCGAAATTATTGGTGGCATTGTCACCAAAAGTCTGGCGCTGCTGTCTGATGCGGCGCACATGTTTACCGATGTGACCGCACTGGCCATTGCACTGGCGGCTATACAAATTGCCAAACGTCCAGCCGACCGCAAGCGCACCTTTGGCTATCACCGTTTTGAAATTCTGGCTGCGGCCTTTAATGCGCTGCTACTGTTTGCCGTGGCTTTTTATATTTTGTATGAGGCATGGGCACGCTTTCAAAGCCCGCCGGAAATCCAGTCCACTGGCATGCTGGTGATTGCCGCTTTTGGTTTGCTGATTAATATTATTGCCATGTACCTGCTGGTAGGTGGGCAAAAAGACAGCCTGAATGTAAAAGGGGCTTATCTGGAGGTGCTGGCCGATGCATTGGGTTCGGTGGGGGTAATTGTTGGTGCCTTAATTATCATGTTTACCGGCTGGCTGTGGGTGGATAGCGCTATTGCAGTAGCCATTGGCTTCTGGGTGTTGCCACGTACATGGATACTGTTGCGCGACAGCATTAATATCCTGCTGGAAGGTGTACCGGCGGATGTGGACTTGGATGCCATTGAGGCCGATTTAAAGGCACTGGACAATGTGACAGGTGTGCATGATTTGCATGTGTGGTCAATCACCAGCGGTAAACATACTTTGACTGCCCACTTGGTAGTTACTACCACAGATTGGCAAAAAGTTCTGGATGCGGCACAATTAATGCTGGCAAAAAATTACCAATTAAATCATGTGACCATTCAGTGTGAAAATGCAATATGTGAGGTAGGTCATATTGATGCCCATCAATTTAAACAGACTTCAGAAACTCACGATGATGCTTAGATACGGGAAGTCAATGTTGGCCAAGTTGCTGGCATTTATGTTGAGCATGCACTCAATTATAAAATCATTGTCAAAATGAAAGGTATTGCGACCAATAAGCAAGCCCTGCATAAAACGGCAGATGTTCACTCTCCAGTACAGCCGCCGGAAATTAAGTTTATTACCGTGGGGAAACAACAGGGTAGCCGGGAAGGGGATGGTTCGGCATTGCAGGGTACTTTATATATTAAAGGTGCCTGTATCTATGCAAAGGCAGTGACCAATGAGCTGTATTTGATGCCAGTATGATTCCTGATGGGTATTGGGATGATCGTCAACAATCTTTGATTTCGTCCGAAAGAAAGTTGATTAAATCAGGTGGTCGGATAATGCTGGGTGGTTCAACCTATACAGGGCCACAAGGACAGCTAAACTGGACAACAGCACCTGATAAAACGTGTGATCTGACCAATATCTGGATTGCTAATTCAATCAGTTAATCCAACACAAAGGGGCTTTCGTTAACGAAAGCCTTTTTATAAGCAAAGCAAGAAGTTGATAAATTTAACTACCAAAAAAATATTCTATTAAAACTATAAGCTTAGGCCATAAAATGTATAGAAAAGGGGTTAGGATAATTA
>NZ_MLCN01000007.1 GCF_001982605.1 Alkanindiges hydrocarboniclasticus
ATTATTCCAAGAACATGGTGTTGCACTTCAAATGCTAATCTAAGATATAAAACAATTTACTGATCAATAATATCGGTACCCTTGGGCGGGGTAAAGTTAAAAAGACTGCTGTTTAACGCAGGATTTAACTTCACATTACTAAAGGTAATGGTAGTCTGCTGCCCCAGTGAATCTTTTAGAATCATTTGAGATGGCGCACTCTGACTTGGTGAACTGCCAGTAAAACGAATTCCCAGACTTTCAAACACGCCATCCTCACTTTTTGGATATAACACAAAGTAAGGTTCACCAGCTTTGGGCTGGGTTACCCGGAACGATTTCATAATAGTGCCGGGCTGCCCGGACAATAGCAGTGCTGGCGTATTGCCCACCTGCTCATCCAGATTCTGGCGTACAGCCTGCTCAAGATCAGGATCATAAATCCAGACCGTTTTGCTACTGGTCACAATGAGTTGTTTGGCAGGACTGGTGGTTTCCCATCGAAACTGGCCAGGACGCTTTACCTGCATGGTGCCAACAAATTTCTGGTTCAAGTGGGTGCTTTTAAGGCCCTGATTGGCCATTGGTCGTGCGGGTGCTTTGCCACTTGCTTGCGTGGTTTGCACAAAACTTGCCTGCATACTGCCAAGACGTGACAGGTACTGGTTCAAACTGGCTGTAGCCGCGCTTTCACTAATCTGATTACTATTCTGGGCAGGCGCTGCATAGGCACTTAAAATAAAAACAGGCGTGAAGAATACACTAGTGGTCAATAGTGTGTTAAGTAACGTATTTTTAATCGTTTTCATAAGATACCCTTAAAGCAATGTATTGATTCAACAACAGTAAATATGCCAATTAAACTGTGAATATTCTAGGTTACAACTGTGTATTGAATGGTAAAAATGTCAATGTTTTTCGAATGTTGAATAAAATGCACCTTATTTATGAAATATTTTGTAATACCTTATCCACATTATTAGCTCTATTTATTTATCACAGAGAAATTTTAATGCTGAATAATAAAAAACCCGCTAGAGTAGCGGGCTTTTTATCTGTGTAGACAGTGAAGTATTACACTACAGTCACGTAGCGACGGCCAAAAGCGCCTTTAACTTCAAACTTAACTACACCATCAGCAGTTGCAAACAGGGTATGGTCACGACCAATACCTACGTTTGCACCTGGATGGAATTCTGTACCACGTTGACGCACGATGATGTTACCAGCAACAACAGTTTGACCGCCGTAAACTTTAACACCCAGCATCTTTGGATTGGAATCACGACCGTTACGTGTGGATCCACCAGCTTTCTTGTGAGCCATGTCTTATACTCCTCGTATGATTAGCCGTCGATACCGGTAATTTTCAGCTCGGTAAACCATTGACGGTGACCTTGCTGCTTACGGTAGTGTTTACGACGACGCATTTTAACGATGCGAATTTTGTCGTGACGACCATGACCAAGCACTTCTGCGGTTACGGTAGCGCCAGCAACTACTGGTGCACCAATTTGAATGCTGTCGCCATTTACAACCATCAGTACATCATCAAATGTAAGGGTTGAGCCAGTTTCAGCCTTTAACAGTTCAACTTTTAGCGTTTCGCCAATAACAACACGATGCTGCTTGCCGCCGCTTTGAATTACTGCGTACATGAATGTACTCCATCATGCCCGTGTCGTCGTGCCGATAACGGATTTTATCGATCTTAAAACGAACGCCACTGGGGGTACTTGCAAGGGGACGTATTTTAGGCAAAGGCTTGGGCTTTGACAAGGTCTTTTGTGGGCTTTTAACCATATTGCTGCTTAGGCTTTGGTTTTATTACCTTAATTAAAAATAAACTGTTGAATATAATACTGGAAGTTGCGTTTTTGACTGGGTAGCATAACCTGCATATAGCAGTTGCTTGAGGGTTAGGACTTTAGGCAAGTGACAGCCTGACCGCTTGGTTTTTTGCAGCGTTTTTGGGTATAACAGTATTTAGCAGCTTATAAAATACAATGCATTTTTAGGGTTTTTAAAACACATGGTTGATTTCAAACAGGATATTCTTGCCCCTGTCGCTAGCGACTTTGCTGCAATGGATCATTTTATTCAAACTGGCATCAATTCCAAGGTGCCTCTGGTGATGTCAGTTAGTCGCTACGTGGTGGAAGCTGGTGGCAAGCGCATGCGTCCCCTGATGTGTCTGCTGGCGGCGCGTGCCTGTAGCAATGTGGATAACAATGTGAATAAAGAGGCCAGTTTGCGACTGGCAGCCATTATTGAAATGCTGCATACCGCCACACTGGTGCATGATGATGTGGTGGATGAATCCGGCCTGCGCCGTGGTCGTCCAACCGCCAATGCCACCTGGAATAATGCAACGGCGGTACTGGTGGGTGACTACCTGATTGCGCGTGCATTTGACCTGCTGGTGAGCTTAAAAGACTTTACTTTATTGCAGGAATTTTCATCTGGTACCTGTGAAATTGCCGAAGGTGAGGTGTTGCAGTTGCAGTACCAGCATAACCCGGATACCGATGAAGCCACTTACCTGAAAATTATTCATGGCAAGACTTCACGCCTGTTTGAACTGGCAACTGAAGGTGCTGCAATTCTGGCAGGTCAGCCGCAGCACCGTGCGGCACTAAAAGCCTATGCTGGGCATTTTGGTAATGCCTTTCAGATTGTGGATGATATTCTGGACTATACGTCGGATGCAGACATACTGGGCAAGAACATCGGTGATGATTTAATGGAAGGCAAACCGACCCTGCCGCTGATCGCTGCCCTGATGAATGCAACACCTGATGAACAACAATTATTAAAAACAACCATACAAACCGGTGGCGTAGAATCGCTGGACCGAATTATCCGTATTGTGCAGGATTCTGGTGCGCTGGATTATTGTCGTAAGCGTGCAACGGAGGAGACGCATAATGCCGTTGCTGCGCTGGCCAGTCTGCCTGATTCAATTTATCGGCAGGCACTGGAGAATCTTGCCCGTTTAGCCCTGACCCGTATTAGTTAAAACCATTGATGCGTTATATTTTTTTATTCCGGAACCATGTCTGTTATGCATATTGAATTTCATGATCTGTTTGAGAGCATGGAGGCACAGTTAAAACAAGGAGATTTTACACAAGCCACACCGGAAACGCTGGTTGAACTGGTAGCACGCTTGCGTCCAAAAGATGCCTATGATGAAGAAGAAATTCAGGATCGGCTGGGCGAGCTGATTGAGCTATTAATTACCAAGCCGCATCATGCCACCATATTGCATGACTATATTATGTTAACGCTGGCCAATTACCAGCAGATTAGCCTGTATGCGGACAGTAGCCTGCTGGGCAATGAAAGTTTTTTTAGTGAACTCAGCCACCGGATTGGCAATCATTTTTTGCCTCCGCTGCGTGACCAGACCCAGTTAAGCGATTTGTTCCGTCTGGTTTTTTGCCATCGCTATGACCCGGTATGGCTGGATCATATTGATCTGGCCTGCTGGCAGGAGCTGATGACCCTGATTATCCAACCATATGGACGAATTGACTTGCGGGTACAGGCACGCGAACAGGTACTAAATGCCATGATGGTGATTTCGTACCGGATTACGGCTTTAAGCCTTGATCCTGAATTTGCCCATGCCTATCCCGATCTGAATGAATATGAATCACCTTTTTTAATTCAAAACCGTGAAATTCTGGATTTTATCCAGCGCTATCGGGAATATACCTCAGAAGAAAACCTGCGCTGGCCGCCAATACTCCCTGATGAAAAACAGGCATTGGTGATGCTGGACCAATGTAGTGATGTACTGAGCCGTATCAAACGTGGTACGCGGCGCAGTGGGGTAAGCCTAAGCCTGACCAATATTTTACTTAAAATGGATCAATGTCTGACCCGCATTGAATTGCTGTTTTATTTATTACTGGATGATGCGATTCAGGTACAGGACTCGCTGATTGCCCTGCTACGCCAACTGAGCAAAACCCAACTGGATGCCACCAGTATCCGTGGGCTGGTGTCTGCCAATACCGAGTTGCTGGCCCGGCAGGTAACAGAAAATGCCAGTCGTACTGGCGGCCATTATGTCAGTACCGACAAACAGGGCTTTGTGGACATGTACCGTTCGGCAGCCGGTGCCGGAATGATTATTGCTACCATGTCTACCCTGAAGATTCTGGCAGGCCGGCTAACACTGGCGCCATTAAGTCAGGCATTTATTTACAGCATGAACTACTCGCTGGGGTTTATGCTGATTCATATCCTGCATTTTACCGTAGCCACCAAACAGCCAGCCATGACAGCTGCAGCACTGGCAGCTACTGTTCAGCAAAATATTGGCAACCGCGCCGCGCAAATGGCGGAGCTGGCAGAACTGACGGTCAACATCATGCGCACCCAGTTTGTGGCCATTTTGGGCAATATTTCAATTGCCATGCCCACCGCCTTTATTATTACCTCGTTCTGGCAGATGAGCACGGGGCAGCCGCTGCTCTCCCCGCAAAAGGCTGAATACCTGCTGCATAATATTAATCCGTTTACCTCATTGGCCATTCCGCATGCTGCCATTGCTGGCGTGTGCCTGTTTTTATCTGGGCTGATTGCAGGCTATTACGACAACCTTGCGGTTTATCGCAAAATTGGGCCACGGATGCGCCAACAGCCTAAACTCAATCAGTGGCTGGGGGCTGAGCGGCTGGATCGGGTGGCCGGCTATATTGAACGCAACCTGGGCGCACTGGCTGGTAATTTCTGGTTTGGTATCATGCTGGGCAGTGTTGGCACCATTGGCTTTATTTTAGGGTTACCTATTGATATTCGCCATATTGCCTTTTCGTCTGCCAACTTTATTCAGGGCCTGATGTGTGTCAATGGCATGCCCGACATTGGTTTGGTGGTGGTGTCATTTCTGGGGGTCATGCTCATTGGTCTGACCAACCTGCTGGTGAGTTTTGGCTTGGCCCTGTTTGTGGCTTTACGCGCGCGTCAGGTGAAGTATGAGCAATGGCGTCCGCTGTTGCGCCTGCTACTCACTCATTTTATGACCCGGCCTTCCGATTTTTTCTGGCCGCCCAAAGAAGATAAAACTACAGCTTCGCTCGAAGATAAATCCTCTTCTCACTTTTGAAAACTGCATTTCAGGATAACTTTCTTAGAGTGCAGGCCGATTTTATAATTAAAAAATAACTGGTTACTTATTATTTTTCGATAATTTAAGTTATTTTTAAAAAATAGGCTTGATTAAAGTGTACTGACTGGTACACTTTTACTGCTTAGATGATGAATAATTATTTTATGCTTAACGGTAAGCACAGTGAAAATAACATTGGGTAAAAATTTAGCGCATGCTGCATCGGCCAGATTATTTATGGTTGTAGTTTTGGCTGGCATACTGTTTATCCTTTCGGCAATTGCTGTCCAGTACCCCGCATTAACACAGTGGGAAACCGGCCTGTTATGGCACGTTCATACATGGCATAACCCCATGCTTGATCAACTGGCGCTGCTGCTGGCTTATCTGGGCGGTATGCCTGCCATGATCATCATCACGTTGCTGATCAGTCTAGTTGCCTTTTGCAAAAACCGTACAGATTTCAGCTGGTTTGCATGGGTTGCATTTGGTGGCGCTGTTAGTATGGGCTGGCTTTGTAAAGCTGGCTTTTCCCGTTTGCGTCCGGCAGTCTGGGAACAAATTGCACCTTTTTACGGGGATTCCTTTCCCAGCAACCACAGTTTATATGCCATGACACTGGCCGCAATGTTAGGGGTTATGGCCTTTAATACACCGTGGCGAGCAGTAGTACTGTTCTTTGGCGCCGTATGGAGTATGGCTATGGGACTATCCCGTCTTTATCTGGGAGCACACTTTCCAACCGATGTACTGGCAGGCTGGAGCCTTGGCATTGCCTGGTCGGGTTTGCTCTGCTGGTTATTTATTCATTTTAATTTTTTCCGGTTTGATCCTTTTCAACCAGATCATTTTCAACATCGCGCCAGCAATTCTGCTGGCAATCATGAGGTGTAATTATGTTGTTAGCAAAACAATGGGCGCGTGTGGCGGTGTACTCGACGTTAGCTGCCAGCGTTGCGCTCACTGGCTGTAATAAAAAAGAACAAGCAGGCGGTGGTGCAGCGGCAGCAGGAGCGCAGCAAATGCCGCCTCCTGAAGTCACTGTGGTGGTGGCACAAAAACAGGCCGTAGAACAAACGGTTGATCTGGCGGGCCGTACAGCCGCCTACCAGATTTCCGAAGTACGTCCACAGGTGAGCGGGATCATACAAAAACGCCTGTTTGTGGAAGGCAGTTATGTTCGGGAAGGCCAGCCGCTGTATTCCATTGATGCCAATACCTATCAGGCTACGGTGAGCAATGCCCGTGCTGCACTCAACCGTCAGATTGCCAACCTGAATGCGCTGAAGGTGAAGGAAAACCGCTATAGACAGCTGGTAGGCACCAATGCCATCAGTAAGCAGGAATACGATGATGTTGCCGCGCAGGTAGCACTGGCCCAGGCTGATGTAGCTGCCAGCCGTGCCACGCTGGAAAATGCCAATATCAGTCTGGGATATGCCACAGTACGTGCGCCAATTTCTGGCCAGACCAGCAGCTCCAATGTGACTGCTGGTGCGCTAGTGACCGCCGGACAGGCTGATCCGATGGTCACGGTACAGCAGCTTGATCCGATTTACGTGGACATTAGCCAGTCCAGTGCTGATCTGTTGCGTTTACGCCAGCAAATGAATCAGGGGCAGTTGTCCGGAGCTGATAGCAGCGCCCGTGTCAAACTCACCCTTGAAGATGGCAGCACCTACCCTGTTGAAGGCCGTCTGGCGTTTTCCGGTGTGAGTGTTGATCCAAGCAGTGGTGCCGTGACCTTGCGCGCAATTTTTGCCAATCCGTCTCACCTGCTCTTGCCGGGCATGTATGTGACTGCCAAGCTGGTTCAGGGCGTGAACAACAATGCCTACCTGATTCCACAGCAATCCGTAATGCGTACACCACAAGGTCAGGCCACTGTTTATGTGGTGAATCCGCAGGGCGAAGTCCAGTTAAAGACTGTTCAGACTGTGGGTACACAGGGCGATAAATGGATTGTGACCAGCGGCCTTGATGACGGTGATCGCGTTATTTATGAAGGTATCCTGAAAGTAAAACCGGGTGCCAAGGTTAAAACCGTGCTGGCTGGTGCAAACCCACAAGGTGCAGCTTCCGGTGCAGCAAGCACTAATGCAACTGGCACCAATTCTGCCAGCAGTACTGCCGCCAACAGCAATGCTGCCAATGGTAGTGCGCCTGCTGGCCAAACCAATAATACCAGTCAACCAGCCCAGAAAGCTGGACAAGGCGCTGGTACATCTGCTCAATCTTAAGGAGCGATGATTCATGTCTCGTTTTTTTATTGATAGACCCATTTTTGCATGGGTTATCGCCATTATTATGATGCTGGCAGGGGTGCTGTCCATTTTCAGCATGCCAGTATCACAATATCCCAGTATTGCACCGCCCAACATCGCAATTAATGCGTTTTATCCCGGGGCGTCTGCAAAAACGGTTGAAGACTCGGTTACCCAGATTATTGAACAGCAAATGAAAGGGCTGGATGGTCTGAACTACATGACGTCCACCAGCTCATCCGATGGTGCGGTATCGGTTTCCCTGAGCTTTATGGCAGGAACAGATCCGGACACGGCGCAAGTACAGGTACAAAACAAGCTACAGTCTGCCATGGCGCTGTTGCCACAGGAAGTACAGCGTCAGGGCGTTACGGTCAACAAGTCTGCCCGTAACTTTATGATGGTACTGGGCTTTATATCAAAAGATGGCTCAATGACCAAAAATGATATCAGTGATTACATGGTATCCAACGTGGTTGACCAGCTGAGCCGTGTAGAAGGCGTGGGTGAAGTGACGGTGTTTGGTGCGCAGTATGCAATGCGTATCTGGATGGACCCGTCCAAGCTGATGAGCTACCAGTTAATGCCGTCGGATATCAGTACGGCCATTCAGGCACAAAACGCACAGGTATCAGCCGGACAACTGGGTGGCCTGCCCGCAGTACAGGGACAGGCGCTCAATGCCACGGTAACTGCGCAGAGTCGTCTGCAAACTCCCGATGAGTTCCGCAATATCCTGCTGAAAACCATGCCCAACGGTGCACAGGTTTTGCTAAAAGATGTTGCCCGGGTTGAGCTGGGTGGTCAGGATTACAACATTAGCTCATTTTATAATGGTAAACCTGCTGGTGGTCTGGCAATTCGTCTGGCGGCAGGTGCCAATGCGCTCAATACGGCTGAAGCAGTTGATCAGCGCGTGAATGAATTAAAGGCAACCTTCCCGGCAGGTCTGGATGTGGTGGTGCCTTATGACACCACGCCTTTTGTAAAACTGTCGATTGAAGAAGTAGTCAAGACACTCATCGAAGCCATTATTCTGGTCTTTCTGGTGATGTTCCTGTTCCTGCAAAGCTGGCGCGCCACCATTATTCCAACCATTGCAGTACCGGTTGTTATTCTGGGAACCTTTGCCATCATCAACTTGCTGGGTTTTTCCATCAATACCCTCACCATGTTTGGTATGGTACTGGCGATTGGCCTACTGGTGGATGACGCCATTGTGGTGGTAGAGAACGTTGAGCGGATCATGGGTGAGGAGAAACTTGGCCCCCGTGAAGCCACCCGACGCTCCATGGACCAGATTACCGGGGCACTGATCGGGATTACCACCGTGCTGTCCGCGGTATTTATTCCAATGGCATTTTTTGGTGGCTCAACCGGGGTGATTTATCGCCAGTTTTCAGTAACGCTGGTGACCTCCATGGTACTGTCAGTCATTGTGGCGCTGATTCTAACCCCTGCCCTGTGTGCCACTATTCTAAAGCGTACTGATGCTGAACATCAGGAACGTTCCGGCTTTTTTGGCTGGTTTAACCGCACTTTCAATAAGGCCAGTCATCGCTATCAGAATAGCGTTGGTTTCCTGCTCAAGCGTAGCGTGTGGCTGGGTCTGGTTTATGTAGCGGTTATTGGCCTGCTGGCTGTGGTGTTTATGCGCCTGCCTTCGGCTTTCCTGCCAGAAGAAGATCAGGGCATTATTATTTCCATGGTTCAGCTGCCTGCCGGTGCAACGCAGGAACGCACGATCAAGTCGCTGGAAAAAGTTCAGAATTATTACCTGAACAATGAAAAGGATTTGGTACAGGGCGTGTTTACAGTAGCTGGTTTTAGCTTTAGTGGTACAGGCCAGAATTCCGGGATTGCCTTTGTGCGCCTGAAAGACTGGGATGCCCGCCAGGCTGATGATCAAAAAGCACAGGCCATTGCGGGCCGTGCCATGGGTGCATTCTCGCAGTTTAAGGATGCGATGGCATTTGCCTTTACTCCGCCTGCAGTGATTGAACTGGGTATTGCCGGTGGCTTTGACTTGCAGTTAAAGGATACTGGCGGCATTGGCCATGACAAGCTGATGGAAGCCCGTAACATGCTGCTGGGTATGGCCAGCCAGAGCAAGTCGGTGGTTGGAGTTCGTCCCAACGGACAGGAAGATACCCCACAGTATAAAGTTGACATTGACTATGCCAAAGCGGGTGCGCAGGGTGTTAGTGTAGCCACCATCAATAGTGTATTGACCACTGCGTGGGGCGGTAGTTATGTCAATGACTTTATTGACCGTGGCCGCGTTAAACGGGTTTACCTGCAAGGTGAAGCCAATTCACGCATGAGCCCTGATGACCTGAACAAATGGTATGTCCGTAACAACAATGGCGACATGGTTGCGTTTTCATCCTTTGCCACGGGCCGCTGGACCTATGGCTCACCCCGTCTGGAGCGCTACAATGGTTCACCATCCCTCAACATTCAGGGTAATGCTGCACCGGGCCTGAGTACCGGGGAAGCCATGGCGGCCATGGAACAAATGATTGGCAAGCTACCACCGGGTGTGGGCTATGAGTGGACAGGTCTATCGCTTGAGGAACAAACCTCCGGCAGGCAGGCTCCCCTACTGTATGCACTGGCGATTATTGTGGTGTTCCTGTGTCTGGCTGCACTGTATGAAAGCTGGTCCGTTCCCTTTGCCGTGATGCTGGTAGTGCCACTGGGTATTCTGGGTGCGGTTGCCTTTACCCGCTTTGAAAACCTGAACAATGATATTTATTTTCAGGTAGCCATGCTGGCGGTCATTGGTCTTTCGGCCAAGAATGCGATTTTGATTATTGAGTTTGCCGAAGAATTGCGTGAAAAGGGCCAGTCCCTGACCAGCGCCATTCTGGAAGCAGTCCGCATGCGTTTACGGCCGATTATCATGACCTCGCTGGCCTTTGGCCTTGGTGTGGTGCCGCTGGTACTCAGTAACGGTGCCGGTGCCGGTAGCCAGAATGCGGTCGGTACCGGGGTGCTGGGTGGGGTGATTTCAGCCACATTCCTTGGTATCTTCTTTATTCCCGTGTTCTACTTCTGGGTACGTCGCCTGTTTAAGGGTAAGACGGTTCATGCAGAAGGCCAACAGACTAACAATCATTCTATTACTGATCAGACTCAGGAGCCTTAAACATGCGTTTAACAGGGTCAACTTATGGTCGGGGACTGGCGCTTGGTGCGCTAGCCCTGGCGATTGCAGGTTGTCAGAATCTGCGTGGGCCTGAGCCAGGTTCATCGGTTGCCGTTCCTACGGTGTACCAGAACCTGCCGGATGGGTATGAAGGTGCCAATGGGCCAACTATTGCGGCACAAGGCTGGCAGGAATTTTTTAATGACAGCCGCCTGCATCAGCTAATTACACTGGGTCTGGCCAATAACCGTGACTTGCGCACTACAGTGCTCAATATTGAACGGGCGCGCCAGCAGTACCGCATTAGCGATAATGCCCTGCTGCCGACGGTCAATGCTTCGGCAGGGGCAACCCGTCAGGAAACCACACAGGTCCGTGATCCCTATACCACCTATTCGGTTGGTCTTGGGGTAACTGCCTATGAGCTGGATTTCTTTGGCCGGGTACGTAACCTGCGCGATGCCGCACTGGATACCTTCCTTGCCACCCGCAGTGCCCGTGACGCCACCCAGATTAGTCTGATTGGCCAGATTGCACAGGCATGGACAGCCATTTCCTATGACATGGCACAGTTGCGGCTAGCCGAACAAACTTTAAAAGCGCAGGAAGAAGCTTACCGCCTGAACAGCCGTCGCTTTGAAGTGGGCATTGATAGTGAAGTCACTGTTCGTCAGGCACAGATCAGCGTTGAAACCGCCCGCAATGACGTTGCAGCGTTTAAAACCCAGATTGCGCAGGACCGTAACCTGCTGGAACTGCTGGTAGGCCAGCCCATTCCAGCAGACTTGCTGCCTACCACGCAAATTGACCGGATTACCCGTAATACGGTACTGGGTGCTGGCTTGCCCAGCGACCTGCTGCAAAACCGTCCGGACATTACCAATGCCGAGTATCAGCTTCGGGCGGCAGGCGGTAATCTGGGCGCAGCTCGGGCACGGCTTTATCCCAGCATTAGCCTGACTGGTTCTGCCGGTCTGGCCAGCACGGATCTTTCTGACCTGTTCAAGAGCGGTGCATTTGTCTGGAGTATTGGCCCACAACTGGACTTGCCAATTTTTGATGCCGGTACCCGTCGTGCCAATGTCAAAATTGCCGAAGTGGATCAGCAAATTGCACTGAACAATTATGAGCAATCAATCCAGACTGCATTTCGTGAAGTCAAGGATGTACTGGCTACCCGCGCCACCATTAATGACCGCCTGAGTGCACAAACCCGTCTGGTTGAAGCCACCAACACCAACTATCGCTTGTCCAATGCGCGCTTTAGGGCGGGTATTGATAACTACCTGACCGTACTGGATGCGCAGCGTAGCCAGTATGCTGCCCAGCAGGCCCTGTTGTCCTTGCAGCAGGCCAACCTGAATAGCCAGATCAACCTGTACAAGGTACTGGGGGGCGGTATCCAGGCGTTTTCAGCCGCCAATGCAGCGACAGCAGTAACGGGTACAGCAACACCAGCAGGTGCAACAACGGCAGCCCCGGCAAGTGCAACGACCTCAACTGCCCCATAAGTGATATTGATAACAGGTGCTGATTAAGCATGCTAAAAAGCGGGGTTCAGTGCCCCGCTTTTTATTGCCTTTTTTTTATTCTAGATACGGTTTTTAACCCGTATGTGCGGTAAATCTATTGGTGATGGGCCTGCAACCAGCGCCCCTGAAACCAGGCGGTGGGTCTTTTAAGCTTGTCGGATAAAGTTGCATGACGGTATTTCCAGGCATCCTGCTGGCAACGGCGGCAGGCGGGAAAATCATATTTTCCCTGTGAAGGATAAAGTACCGTGCTGTAATCGCAATTACGGCAGACAATTTTTAAGGGTAATACTAGAAATGCCATTTTCAACAAGCCCTTTATTTACTTCCCAAATTGACCAGCATGCGTTTAGACATGGCTGATACCCTGTTTAGGAAAAGGGACGGCTGTTGTCATCATCTTTGCAGGCGGTCTTAGCACAGCCTGCTTTGCCACTACGTCCCTGTTCCTGCTTAAAGCCGCGCTAAAAGATATTTCCACTTTTAACAATTGCTGTACTTTAAGTGAAACAATTTTACTTAAAATATTTTCTTTGTGCAACAACATGATATACAAAACGCAATGATCTGCCTAGTTATTATGCATTTCAGTGAACAAATGTATTGTTATGTAAATTAATTTCAATTCACTGTTTAACGCAGCTTATCAGTTGCAATTTAATGAATGCTTCAATGGCTATTTCTGGCCCGTGCCAACGCTGATGCTACGGCGGCAGTTCGGGTTTCCACACTAAGTTTGCTAAAGATATGTTCCAGATGCTTGTTGACTGTGCGGGGGCTAAGTTCCAGTATTTCACCAATATCACGGTTGGTTTTGCCCAGTGCCACCCAGTACAGCACTTCGGCTTCACGGCGGGTTATGGCACAGCACTGCATCAGCACCTCGGCTGATGGAATGGCCTCCTGTGTCTGTAGCATGACCAGATGGCTACTGAGACCAGTGGCGGTCTGCCCGGTGTCGGCCAGCCGGGTCAGGCTCAGGTTTTGCCGGATTCCACTAATCAATAAAGGTGCTGCTGGTACAATTTGGTGTTGTTCTGAAGAAGATTGATTTTGCCTGAACCAGTCACTGACTTTTAAATAAAAGCTGTCAATTTGTTCAATGTTTTCCTGTAGCAATTGCATGGCCAGCGGGGTTTGCCAGATTAACTGGCCATTGGAATTCAAGGCCAGCATGGCAATACCGGCGGCATTGATCATTTGTTCACGCTGGTTGACCAACCGCGAATTACGGATATGGGTACTCAGCCGGGCCAGCACTTCATCATGCTGCAAAGGCTTGGTGACATAATCCACCCCGCCACTTTGAAAGCCCTGCACCACATGCTCACTTTCAGTCAGGCCAGTCATAAAAATAATGGGGATATGCTGGGTCAGCGGGTTTTCTTTGAGCAGCTTGCAGGTGTCAAAGCCATTGATTCCCGGCATCATGGCATCCAGCAAAATGGCATCCGGCATAAAATTACTGGCCCGCTCAATGGCGCTATAGCCATCGGTGGCGACCAGCACCGTATAGCCAGCCTGATCCAGCGTGGTATGCAACAGCGCCAGATTGTCTGGAATATCATCCACAATCAGCACCACCTGTGCTGCCTTTAGCGGTGCTTGCATTGTTGTTATTGCCATGCTCATGGCCATTGCTCCTGTTGTAAGTGAGCCTGTAGTGCCTTAAGGTCAAACTGGCTAGTCAGGGTTTTTAAATGTTGAATGGCTGTTGCATGTTCAGGCTGCCGATGGGCAATTTCATCCAGTTTGCTGGTAATGCCGCGCACATAGCCCATGTTGACCAGTTGCAGCAAAGCCTGCCGGTCTGCAAGGCTTAGCGGATTTTTAATAATAAGGTTTTTATTACCCGTATGCTGGGAAGCAGTTTTCCCGTCTAAGGCTGGTGTTGCAGGCATGCTACTGGTGATAGCGCTGGCTGGGCTGCCTTGTTGCGGCTTGATCCAGTGCAGGTTAAGGCGCTGGCCGATACGTTCCAGTAAACGCAACAGGTCTACCGGTTTAACAATAAAATCATCACGCTCAATCTGGGCATCATTACTCTTGCCCTGTTCTTCGGCGTTGGCAGACACAATCAGGATGGGGGCCAGCGTCAAATGATTATTGCGCAAAATACTGGCGGTTTCCCAGCCACTTAAATGCGGCATGGTTAAGTCCATAATGATTAAATCCGGCTGGAATTCCGGCACCAGTCGCAGGCAGGCCAGCCCTGAGTCAGCCTCAGCCAGCTCAAAGCCAAGGGGCTGCAAAAACTGCCAGAGCAATTGCCGATCGAGTTCCTCATTATCTACCAGCAGGATTTTGTGGCGTGGGCCGTGGTAGCCGGTAATCTGGTGAATAATATTAAAACTAATGGGCTTGGGGCTTTGCACCTCTGGCAGGTATAGCCGAATCTGGAAAGTACTGCCCACGCCAACCTGACTGCGTACATTAATCTCCCCACCCAGCAAATCGGTCAACAATTTGGCAATAGTCAGCCCCAGCCCCGTCCCGGCAATGGCATGCGCTGGTGTATTGCCACCACGCTCAAACGGATTAAAGATATTGGGCAAGTCCTCTGGGGTAATG
This sequence comes from Alkanindiges hydrocarboniclasticus, assembly GCF_001982605.1. Lineage (GTDB taxonomy): Bacteria > Pseudomonadota > Gammaproteobacteria > Pseudomonadales > Moraxellaceae > Alkanindiges > Alkanindiges hydrocarboniclasticus. Next base: position 14,620 of record NZ_MLCN01000007.1, read on the forward strand.
CCACAACCGCTGTCGTCAATTTCAAAGGTGGCAGTCTGGTAACGGTAGCTGACCTTAAAGGTGACTTTGCCACGCTGGGTAAACTTGACCGCATTGCCAATGATGTTAATGAGAATCTGATCAAGCCGTTTTTTATCACTGCGGATGTATTGCGGCAGGTGTTCGGAAAAATTACAAATAAAGTCAATGCCCTTTTCAGTGGCTTGCGGCCTGAACATATCCGCCAAATAATTTAAAAATTCCGGCAGGTTGATTTCGGTAGGCACCAAGGTCAGCTTGCCGGTTTCAATACGCGCCAGATCCAGCAGGCCATCAATCAGGGAAATCAGGTGTGCACCACTGCGGTGAATGATATTGAGGTGGGTTTTGCTTTGCAGCGACAGGCCGTTATCCTTGGTAATCAACTGGCTATAGCCCAGAATGCTGTTAAGCGGCGTGCGCAGTTCATGGCTAATGCCAGTGACATAACGGCTTTTGGCCTGATTGGCCCGCTCGGCCACCTGTTGCGCCTGCTGTAATTGCTGGTCGGTAATGCGGTGCGCATCAATTTCCTGTACCAGCAGTGTGGTTTGCCGGTTGGATTCTTCCTGTGCCACGCGGCGGCTTTCATAGGTCAGCACCAGCCACCATGAGGCCACACAAATCAGCAGGAATAAAATAGTGAAAATTTTAATAAAAATCAGTGCCAGTGAAGTTTTACTGTCACTGTTAAAATCCTGCAACACCAGAATTTCCTGAAAATAAATCAGGCCAAGGCTGGCACCCAGCAGTACGGTTAAAATCAGCACCAGCAGCAAATAGTAGCTTAGGCGGGTATTGATGCGGGTTGACCAACTGGTAGGCAGGATTTTCTGGGCAATGGCCAGCAATTGTGACGACAAGCGGGCCTCTGGCTTGCACAAGTCGTGGCAGCGTGCATCCAGCGAACAGCACAGTGAACAAATGGCATCCTGATAGGCCGGGCAATAGGCCATGTCTTCCTTTTCATATTTTTTTTCACAAATACAGCAGCCTTGCAGCTCCTGATAAAACACCGTGGGCTGCCGGGCAATGTAGTATTTGCTTTTGGTCAGCCATGCAATTAAGGGCACACAAATAAATGAGGTGGTCAGGGCAATAAACGAGGCCAGTGCCTTGGGCAGCTCACCAAACACCCCGGAATAGGCGGTAATGGACAGCACCGAGGCAATCAGCATAGCGCCTACGCCTACCGGATTAATGTCATATAAATAGGCACGGCGAAACTCAATCCCCTTGGGACTTAAGCCCAGCGGCTTGTTAATGACCAGATCGGCCACCAGTGCGGCAATCCACGCAATGGCAACATTGGCATATAGGCCCAGTACCTGCTCTAGCGCATGAAACACGCCCAGTTCCATCAGCAGTACGGCAATTAGCACATTAAACACCAGCCACACCACCCGCCCGGGATGGCTATGGGTCAGGCGTGCAAAAAAATTCGACCACGCCAGCGAACCCGCATAGGCATTGGTCACATTAATCTTGATCTGGGAAATCACCACAAACAGTGCGGTAAAGGCCAGCGCCACTTCTGGCTGGGCAAACACATACTGATAGGCAATTAAATACAACTGCGTGGGGTCAGAGGCCTTGTCCAGCGGCACAAAATGCTGCAAGGCCAGCACGGCCAAAAGCACGCCGCCAAAAATCTTGAACATGCCAAACACAATCCAGCCCGGCCCGGCCGTAAACAAGGCGCCATACCAGCGCTTGCGGTTCTGGGAAGTTTTGGCCGGTAAGAAGCGCAAATAATCGACCTGCTCCCCAACTTGTGCCACCAGCGCAAAAATAACCGTACAGGCTGCACCAAAAAGCAGCACATTAAATTCTCGGGCCTGCCCGAACTTGCCGGAAAAATTCAGGGTGTCCTGAATAATGGTGGGCTGCTGATATAGCAAGGCGGCATACGGCAGAATCAGCAAAATAAGCCAGATAGGCTGTGTCCATGCCTGTAGTTTATTAATCAGGGTAATACCGCGCAGCACCACCGGAATAATCACCAGTGAACTCACCAGATAGCCCAGATACAGCGGCAAGCCGGTAAACAGCTCCAGTGCCAGCGCCATAATCGCGGCTTCTATGGCAAAGAAAATAAAAGTAAAACTTGAGTAAATTAAAGAGGTTAGCGTTGAACCAATATAACCAAAGCCTGCCCCGCGTGTGAGTAAATCCATATCCACGCCATAACGTGCTGCATAATAACTAATGGGCAAGCTGGTTAAAAAAATAATCAGGCACACCACGCAAATGGCCACAAACGCATTCATAAACCCATAATTGAGCGCAATAGAAGCGCCAATGGCTTCCATGGCCAGAAACGACACCGCACCAAAGGCCGTATTGGCCACCCGAAACTCCGACCACTTACGCATGGTTTTGGGTGTATAGCGCAAGGCATAGTCTTCCAGCGTTTCATCCGCGACCCAGGTGTTGTAGTCACGCCGGATCTTGATAATGCGCTGTGGGGCAGAACCATCTTGCGGCAGGGCCACAGAAATGTCTGCCAATACATCGGGCAACGGGGCTGGCATGGATAGCGCAATACTTAAAAAAACAATGTCAGCCCAAACAATTCAAAAAACGCGCCAAGGTTGCAGTCACTCATCCATTCTTTTTTTCATCACCATCAGGCTATTTTTACATTGCATATACGCAATGTGACGTATAGCGGGCACAACAGCATTGCCCGTAGTCTGAAAACAAGCCGGTGGGTGAGCCGTTCTAACTTGCTGATAACACCGTTAAATAGCACAACAAGCTTGAGGTTTAAGCACTGTCTTTACACATTGCCTTTTTCAGGAGTAGTCAACAATGACCAATCCCACTAAAACGCTCCAGTCCACATTAAAAACCAGCCGCCGTAAACTGGTTTTGGGGTTAATGTCTTTACCACTGGCCTTGCTGCCCGTATTTGCACAGGCTGCCGCGCCTGCAACTTCAGCCATTAATACCACCAGGCTTGCAGTCAATGACAAGGAAGTGGTGGTGGGTCAGTTGCACTCTGCCACCGGCACCATGGCCATTAGTGAAACCGGTGCCATTCAGGCCGAACGACTGGCCATTGAACAAATTAACGCACAGGGCGGGATTTTAGGCCGCAAGATTCGCATTATTCAGGAAGACGGCGCATCCGACTGGCCAACCTTTGCTGAAAAATCCAAAAAACTACTGGAAAAAGACCGGGTTGCTGCCGTTTTTGGCTGCTGGACGTCGGCCTCACGCAAGGCGGTGCTCCCAATTTTTGAACGTGACAACGGCCTGCTGTACTACCCCACCTTTTATGAAGGGCTGGAGCAATCCAAAAACGTGATTTATACCGGTCAGGAAGCCACCCAGCAGGTACTTGAATCCCTGAACTGGCTAGCCCGTGAGAAAAAGGCCAAGACCTTTTATCTGGTGGGTTCTGATTACATCTGGCCACGCACCACCATGAAAATTGCCCGCACCCATATTGAAAAAGTGCTCAAGGGCAGAGTGGTGGGCGAAGAATACTATGCATTGGGCAGCACCCAGTTTGGCTCACTAATCAACAAGATGAAGCTGAAAAAACCGGATGCGGTCATTGCCGCCGTGGTGGGTGGCTCCAATGTGGCGTTCTACAAGCAGCTTAAAGCCGCTGGCGTAACCGGCAACAAACAAACCCTGCTGACATTCTCGGCCAGTGAGGATGAACTGCTGGGCATTGGCGGTGAAAACATGGCTGGTTTTTATGCCTCGTTTAAATACTTCCAGAGCCTGAATAACCCCAACAACGTTAAATTTGTACAGGCCTTTAAAGCCAAATACGGCCCAAAAGCAGTGATTGGTGATGTAACACAAGCGGCTTACCTTGGCCCCTGGTTGTGGAAAGCTGCGGTAGAAAAAGCCGGTAGTTTTGACGTGAACAAGGTGGTGGCTGCCTCTCCCGGCATTGAGCTGAAAAATGCCCCTGAAGGCTATGTCAAAGTGCATCCCAACCATCACCTGTGGAGCAAGTCACGCATTGGCATGGCGCTGCCAAACGGCCAGTTCAAGGTGGTGTATGAATCACCCAAGCTGATTGTGCCAAACCCGTTCCCGAAAGGTTACTAAGCTTAAGGTTCTCAGGTTGTTAAGCCCCTGATAGAAATATTGCGGTGATGGGCCAGCGCCTGTCACCGCCCGGTTATTGGGCTTTTGTTGTGCTGTTTTCAAACAGCTTTTTTTCAAAGATTTATTTTCACTATCTGCTTTTAACCGTTGTATTGAATCCGGTGCTTTAAGCCAGCAATTTTAAAACCTGCTTTTAACCACTGCTTTTCATGACAACGCTGGAGTTTGCCATGACCTCACTCTCAGAAATGGGCGCAATCTTCGCAATGCAAGGCTTTAATGGCTTATCGGTGTTTTGTGTGCTGCTGCTGATGGCACTGGGCCTTGCCATTATTTTTGGTCAGATGGGTGTGATTAATATGGCGCATGGCGAGTTTCTAACCATTGGTGCCTATACCACCTACATGATCTCGGTGCTGGCTGAAAGCTATGCACCGGCCTTAATGCCCTACTATTTTTTTATTGCCATCATTGTGTCGTTTTTTATTGCTGGCCTGGTGGGCTATGGCGTCGAACGCCTGATGATTTCGCGGCTGTATCACCGTCCGCTGGATACCCTGCTGGCCACCTGGGGCTTAAGTCTGGTGATGCAGCAGATTTTCCGTTCGGTGTTTGGTGCCAAAGAAGTCAGCCCTACCCTGCCGGAATGGCTGATGGGTTCGTATGCGCCCACCGACCTGATTGATATTCCAATTAATGGCGTGTTTCTGGTGGTACTGACTTTGGTCGTGACGGGCATTATTTTTTATTTGCTGTTCCGTTCGCGCTGGGGCCTGCAAGTGCGCGCCACCACCCAAAACCGCATCATGAGTAATGCGGTGGGCATTAACACCAAACGGGTGGATCGCATGACCTTTGCACTGGGCTGTGGTGTGGCAGGGATTGCCGGTGCAGCGTTTACCACCATTGGTTCAACCGGCCCAACTTCCGGCTCACTGTATATCGTGGATACCTTTTTGGTGGTGGTGTTTGGTGGCGCACAAAGCCTGATTGGCACCATTGCCTCAGCGTTTTCCATTGCACAAACCCAGTCGGTGCTTGAGTTCTTTATCAGTGGCTCAATGGCCAAAGTCATCACCCTGTCGGTAGTCATCATCATTTTGATGCTTCGTCCGCAAGGTTTGTTTTCGGCCAAGGTACGCAAGTAATTGTGTACTGACAAGCAGGTTGCGCATGACATTGCGTGCCGCATCAGGAGTTGCGCAAATGATTGAGAGCTTATGCAAGGCTTACGTCAGTCATTTGGGCACGGTCTTTCACCTCACTGACAGAGCATGATCATGAAAAATACATTGAATGCATTACTCGGTGGAAAACAGGGCGCCATTGGCCTGCTCATTTTGGCAGCCATTATTCTGGTGGTCATGCCGGTTTTCTTTGACATCTTTCGCTTAAACTTGGTGGGTAAATATTTAAGCTATGCCTTTGTGGCTGTCGGGCTGGTGCTGTGCTGGGGACACGGCGGTATTTTAAGTCTAGGACAGGGCATTTTCTTTGGCCTTGGCGGTTATTGCATGGCAATGTTTTTAAAACTTGAAGCCTCTGACACCACCAGCACCGCGCACCAAACCACACCAGGCATTCCCGATTTTATGGACTGGAATCAGGTGACTAGCCTACCCGTATTGTGGGAACCGTTCCATAGCTTTGCCTTCACACTGTTTGCAGTAATTGCCATACCCACCGTGCTGGCCTTTATCATTGGTATTGCCATGTTTACCCGCCGCGTGGGTGATGTGTACTTTTCCATTGTCACACAAGCGATTGCAGCGATTTTGACCATTTTAATTATTGGTCAGCAAGGCTTTACTGGCGGTGTCAACGGCATTACCGACTTAAAAACCCTGCATGGCTGGGACATTCGCACCGATTCGGCCAAATATACCCTGTACTTTGTCAATGCCATTTTGCTGATCTTAGCCATTCTGGTAGGCCGCTATATTTTAAGCTCCAAACTGGGTCGCCTGTTATCGGCCATGCGTGACAAAGAAGAACGTGTGCGCTTTTCCGGCTACAACGTATCGATGTACAAAGTATTTATTTTCTGTGTTGCTGCTGCCATTTCAGCGGTGGGCGGTGCCATGTTTACCCTGCAAGTCGGCTTTATGTCACCTTCCTTTGTCGGCATCGTGCCGTCGATTGAAATGGTGATCTTTGCGGCGGTGGGTGGTCGCCTGTCCTTGCTGGGCGCGGTATACGGCACCTTGCTGGTAAACTTTGGCAAAACCTATTTTTCTGAATCGTTCCCTGAACTGTGGCTATTTCTGATGGGTGGCCTGTTTATTGTGGTGGTGATGTTTTTCCCAAATGGTCTGGCTGGTCTGTATGACAAATATGCCAAGCCTTATTTTTCAGCTAAAAAAACCAAAAGCCCAGCCAGCAGCAGTGTGGTGGTTGAACACAGCCCGGTTAGCGTTACAGCAGCCAGCGCAGAGGAGTCGAGCAAATGAGCCATCAAGCGATTGGCGTTGAAATGCCAAAACCAGTGCTATTGGTTGAAGACTTAACCGTGTCTTTTGATGGATTTAAGGCCGTCAATAATCTGACCATGTACATTGATCCTAACGAAGTGCGCGTGGTGATCGGCCCCAATGGCGCTGGCAAAACCACCGTGCTGGATCTGATTTGCGGCAAAACCCGCGCCACCAGCGGCAAAATCCAGTTTAAGGGCAAGGAATTAACCAGCATGAGCGAGCATGCGATTGTGCATGCTGGCGTAGGCCGCAAGTTTCAGACCCCATCAATTTATGAAAACCTGACTGTGTTTGAAAATCTGGAAATGTCATTTCCGCGTGGCCGTAGTGTGTTTGGTGCGCTGTTTTTTAAACGTACTGCTGATGTGGTAGATCGCGTCAAAGCCATTGCTGCCGAGATTTTTTTGACCGATATGCTGGATGAAACCGCCGACTTGCTGTCGCATGGCCAAAAGCAATGGCTGGAAATTGGCATGCTGCTGATGCAAGACCCCGAACTGGTGATGCTGGATGAACCGGTGGCTGGCATGAGTGTGTCCGAACGTGAAAAAACCGCGCTGCTGATCCGCAAGATTTGTGAGGGCCGCTCGGTACTGGTGATTGAGCATGATATGGAATTTGTCAAAACCATTGCCGATAAAGTAACCGTGCTGCATCAGGGTCAAATTCTGGCAGAAGGCAAAATGGAAGATGTACAAAGCAATCCTAAAGTAATCGAAGTGTATTTAGGTCATTAATAATATTAATTTTTTAATGGCTGTATCGAATTGCTGACTGATGTTGTTCAATGTTTTTAACTCCCGTACTGGAGAAGCCCAAATGAGCAGTATGTTTAATATTCAAGCGCTAGTATCCGGCTATGGACAAAGCGAAGTGATTCACCAGCTTGATCTGAATGTGGCCAAAAATGAAATTATTGCCGTGATGGGGCGCAACGGCATGGGCAAAACCACGCTGTTTAAAACCCTGATGGGTGTGCTGCCAACCCGTGGCGGTGAAATTACCCTAGATGGCAAGCGCATTGAAAAAATGGATTCGTTTCAGCGTGTTAACAACGGCCTCGCCTATGTGCCACAAGGTCGCATGATTTTTTCCACCATGACCGTGCTGGAAAATATCCAGACTGGCCTGCCCGCTTCAGCACGCGGCAAAATACCGCAGGATTTGTATGAGCTGTTTCCGGTGCTGTACGACATGCGCAAGCGTAAAGGCGGCAATTTGTCGGGCGGTCAGCAGCAACAACTGGCGATTGCACGGGCCTTGGCGACCAATCCCAAAGTGCTGCTATTGGATGAACCTACCGAAGGCATTCAGCCATCGATCATCAAGGATATTGCCCGTTCGCTCAAGCAAATCCGTGATCAGCGCGACCTGACCATTGTGGTATCCGAGCAGGTACTGAGCTTTACCATGGATATTGCAGACCGTTTTTTTGTGATTGATAAAGGTCGGCTGGTGTATGAAAACACCCGGAATAATGTGGATGAGAAAACCATTAGCCAGTATTTGTCGGTTTAGAAGTTTATCGCGTTAACTGATAAAACATCATTCCAATTATTACTGTTTGATGGCCTATGCATCTTTTTTTGCATGGGCCTTTTTTATTTAAAATTTTTATATTAAACAAATAATTAATAATTTATTAAGCTGAAATTTATACGTCATCCAACGTATGTTGCATTGCCCTTTTTTATTCAACACTAAAGCCATCAGTACAGGACATGCCCAGCATCACTTAGCTCGTTTAACGCTGGTTTTGATTAAATCGTGCCTGTCCGATGCTGTGGAGTATTTACGCCTTTAGTGGCTTTGAAAGAAGGAATAAATCATGCGTCATGGCGATATTTCAAGCAGTCCCAGTACCGTGGGTGTGGCCGTAGTGAACTACCGCATTCCACGCCTACACACCAAAGCCGAAGTGCTGGACAATGCCAAAAAAATTGCTGACATGCTGATTGGCATGAAGCAGGGTTTGCCCGGTATGGATCTGGTGATTTTTCCCGAATACAGCACCATGGGCATCATGTATGACCAGACCGAAATGATGGATACCGCCGCCAGTATTCCCGGTGATGAAACCGCGATTTTCTCAGCGGCGTGCAAGCAGGCCAATGTGTGGGGGGTGTTTTCCATTACGGGCGAACGGCATGAACAGCATCCGCAAAAAGTACCGTACAACACCTTGGTGCTGATCAATAACGATGGTGAGATCGTACAAAAATACCGCAAGGTGATCCCGTGGTGCCCGATTGAAGGCTGGTGTCCGGGCGATCAAACCTATGTATCGGTTGGCCCCAAAGGTTTAAAAATTTCGCTGATTATTTGTGATGACGGCAACTATCCTGAAATCTGGCGCGACTGTGCCATGAAAGGTGCCGAGCTGATTGTACGCTGTCAGGGTTATATGTACCCCGCCAAGGAACAGCAGATCATGATGGCCAAAACCATGGCTTGGGCCAATAACTGCTACGTGGCCGTGGCCAATTGCACCGGATTTGATGGGGTTTACACCTACTTTGGACACTCCGCAATTGTCGGGTTTGATGGCCGCACGCTGGGCGAGTGTGGCGAAGAAGAAAACGGCATTCAGTACGCGCAACTCTCCATTCCTGAAATCCGGGACGCACGCAAATACGATCAGGCGCAAAACCATTTGTTCAAACTGCTGCACCGTGGCTATACCGGCGTGTACAACAATGGCGATGGCGACAAAGGCATTGCCACCTGCCCGTTTGACTTTTATCGTACTTGGGTGCTGGATGCCGAAAAAGCACAGGCCAACGTTGAAAGCTTTACCCGCTCGACCATCGGCGTGGCTGAATGTCCGATTGGCAACCTGCCACATGACGGACTGGAAAAAGAAGCCTAAACCGCTTGCTGCCAATTTGACGAGAAAAAGTGACGGGAACAGAGTGACGGAAAAGAGTAACCGGAAAGCGCCACACAAGACGGTCAAAGAATCAAGGTGAACGCAATGCCATTTATCAATGATGTGCTGGAACAAAACCGCGAGGTTAATGCGCAGCAGAATTATGCGCAAGCCGCCAGCCAACAGCGTTTGAGCACCTCACGTTTTGTGTTTGAACCAAAAGTGGTGATGCAGCATTTGCGCGCACGCATTATTGGACAAGAAGCCGCACTGGGCGAAATTGAAAACATGCTCAATGTGGTCAAGGCTGATTTTTCCAGCCTCGAGCGCCCGTTATCGGTCACGCTAATGCTGGGTTCAACTGGCGTGGGCAAAACCGAAACTGTACGGCTGATTAGTGAGGCAATTTATGGTCGGCCCGATGCATTTTGCCGTATTGATATGAATACGCTGGCGCAGGAACACTATGCCGCCGCGCTGACTGGGGCGCCTCCGGGTTATGTCGGTAGCAAGGAAGGCACCACGCTGTTTGATATTGAGGCGATACAGGGCAGTTTTAGCAAACCCGGCATTGTGCTGTTTGATGAGTTGGAAAAAGCCAGCACAGAGGTGATTCGTAGCCTGCTGAACGTACTGGATAGCGGCACGCTGACCTTGTCGTCTGGCAGCAAAACCATTGATTTTAAAAACAGCCTGATTTTCATGACCAGTAACGTCGGCGCACGTCAGGCACAAAGCGCGCTGAACTATTTTTCCAGACTGCCCAAACCAGCACAACGCCTGTGTGAACGCCTAGCTGAACAATGGGGCAAGTCACCCAAACACCAAGTTGAAAACGCACTGCATCAGCAATTTGATCCTGAATTTTTAAACCGGATTGACCGCATTTTGCATTATCAGCCAGTTGACCAGCATTGGCTGGATGCCCTGATTGATATCGAACTGGACAAACTCAATAGCCGCCTGCGCAAACAGGGTCGGCAGGTCAGCCTTGATGCCAGCACGCGGGCATTGCTGAGCCGTCAGCATCGCGTGCGCTTTGGAGCGCGTGATCTGGCGCGCAAATTTCGCACCCAACTGGAACCGGTACTGGCGCGTTTTATCCTTGAGCATCCCGAACAACAGCAACTGCATCTATGTGTCAAAAATCGGCAGCTATCCGTGATGGCACATCCGGTTGATTCATAAGATGAATTGACCTGATTGCGTCGTCTCTAAATTTTTAACTTGACCATTTATTTAAACCTTTTTACCGCCAAAGCCTTGGCAACCTGATCGTAAATGCAAGCCGCAACACCGCACACCGATCCAATCCATGTACTTAGTGAGGTCTTTACTATGCAACACATCAAAATTAAACCTGGGGTACCGCTAGCAGAGCAAGCCGAACTGGGGCACAACCGCTGGCATCCGGACATTCCATTTTTGACCACTGTTAAACCGGGTGAAGAAATCCTGCTGGAAAGTCTGGATTTTCTGGATGCGCAAATTCAGGATACGGACTCGGTCGACGATATTATCAATGTGGATTTAACCCGCGCCCATCCCTTAACTGGCCCGTTTTATGTCGAAGGCGCAGAAGCCGGTGATTTGCTGGTGATTGATTTGCTGGATATTAAACCCGTGACCCCGATTGGATTTTCTGGCGTATTTGCCAAAGAAAACGGCGGTGGTTTTCTGGCCGATTATTTTCCGGATGCCGACAAAGCCATTTGGGATTTAAAAGGCTTGTACGCTACTTCGCGACACATTCCGGGTGTACGCATTGCGGGTCTCACCCATCCGGGCTTAATGGGCTGCCTGCCGTCCATGGATTTGCTTAAGGAATGGAACCGCCGTGAAGGGTTGCTGGTGCCCAAAGGTCAGGCCAACCCGCCTGATCCACGGACTGCCGTATTGCGTGGGCTAAAAGGTGCCGAGTTTGACCGTATGGCGGCAGAAGCAGCACGCACCGTACCGCCACGGGAGCACGGCGGCAATACCGACATTAAGGATTTATCAGCCGGTTCGCGGATTTTCTTTCCGGTGTATGTGGATGGTGCGGGCTTTTCGATGGGCGATTTGCACTTTTCACAAGGCGATGGCGAAATTGGCTTTTGCGGCGCAATTGAAATGGACGGCGTGACCCGCGTAGGCTTTGACCTGATCAAGGGCGGCATGGCCAAGTACAACATCGACGCACCGATTTTTATTCCCAGTCCAGTCAAACCCAACTATGACGAATGGCTGACCTTTGAAGGCATCAGTGTTGAAAATGGCGTGAACTATTATCTGGATGCCAGCGTGGCTTACCGTCAGGCCTGCCTAAAAGCCATCAAATACTTGGAAAACTTTGGTTTTACGGGTAGTCAGGCCTACATGTTGCTTACTGCCGCTCCGGTTGAAGGCCGCATTGGTGGCATTGTGGATATTCCCAACTGTGCCTGTACGGTGTCCTTACCGACAGGTATTTTTGAGCAGGATATTTTGCCCAAAGGCATGCTTAACGATAAAAAATTCTGGGGACACGAGCGCTAGAAACAGCAGAATACTGTCCGAGAATACTGCCCTAGAACACCGTCCGCTTTGCCCAACCTCTCTTAATGAATCAGGGAGGTTAGACAGATCAATTTGAATTAAGGAATTTTGCCATGCCTTTATATGATATTCGCTGCCAGCATTGTGACGGCATTTTTGAAAAACGGCTTGCGATTGCTGCTATTTCAACTGACATTCCCTGTGAATATTGCCAGCAAGATACGCCCGCCAAACCGATGCTCACCGCGCATGTACAACTTAAAACCAACTACAAATGGCAGCCGCAAAGCAAAGCCGAACAACTGGCGGGTAAAGGCATTACTGGGCCGGGCACGGATAAAAATGCAGCACGTAATTCCGTGCTGCATAACTGCAAAGGCATGAATTGCAGCGTGTGCGGGCTTTAACCCTTTACTGCGCTTTATGCCAAGGTATGGTGCCAAGCAATACCACGGTTAAGTTGCTGTTTTAGCCAAATATTCCACCAACTCTAGCTTAGCCCGCTATCAACCGACCCGGCTGTAATGGCGCAATACCCTCCCGCGTGGCCACAAATTCCGGGCGCGGTGTTAAGCCCGCCAGCGGTTGCTGCAACTGGTTATGGATGCTGTTATACACAAAAAATGCATTACTGCGTGAATACGGGGTAATGTTGCTGTTTGACCCATGCATCAGGTTACAGTCAAAGAAAATCACGCTGCCGGCCTTGCCGGTACAGGAGTGAATGCCGCCAATATCCGCCAGATACTGCAACAGCATGGCATCAGGCACACCATATTCCTGTTTTTTGAGCGACTTTTTATAGTGTTCATCCGGTGTTTCACCCTGACAGGACACATAATGCTGGTGTGAACCGGGAATGACCAGTAACGGGCCATTATGCTCATCATTATCAGTCAGCAAAATGGAACAGCTCAGCGCACGCATACTGGGCATGCCATCTTCACTGTGCCAGGTTTCAAAATCCGAGTGCCAGTAAAATTCCTTGCCATGCAGGCCGGGCTTGTAATTAATGCGCGACTGATGCACATACACTTCGCTGCCCAGCAGTTCACGTGCCACATTCAGCACCCGTTCATCACGTACCAGACTGGCAAAAATCTCATTGAGGCGGTGAACATTAAAAATGGAACGCACTTGCTGGCTGCTGCGCTCGGTAATGGCTTCGGGGCGGCTTTGCTGCGCATAGTCGTGGCGCATGTCCTGCAAGTGATTCAGCAACAGGCTCACTTCATCGCTGTTAAACAGGTTATCAATCTGCAAAAACCCCTGATTCTGGTAACTTTGCCTTTGTCGCTCACTCAATTGCTGCACGGGTGGCTCGGCATATACCACCGGGTCCTGCCGGGCGACAATGGCCGCGCTGCTACTGGTGCGGGTTAAATAAGGATTATTCAGTTGCATAAAACCGTAGCTCCTGATGGTTGGTTGGGGCTGATGAATAGATAAATCACGGCGCTGGACACAGGCTTAAACCTGTGCCGCACGCATTTGTTCCGGTGTGGCATACACACCCTCTTCATCATGCACTTCAGTACCCACCAAGGGCGGATTAAAAGTACAGACCAGCTTGAGGTCAGCCGTAGTTGCCCGCAAATAATGATTATCGTGCTTGTTTAAGGCATACAGTGTGCCGGGTACAATTTTAAAAACCTCTCCGGTTTCAATGAGCTCTACCTCGCCCTCACCGGCGACGCAATATACGGCTTCCAGATGGTTCTTGTACCAGATATGGGTTTGGGTGCCCGCAAAAATGGTGGTTTCATGCATGGAAAAACCCATGCCATCTTCTTCCAGCAACAGGCGGCGGCTGGCCCAGGTTTCAGTTTGCACATCACGTGATGTATTTAAAATATCCTGTAAACGACAAACGATCATGCCCGGGCCTCCTGTAATGCAGCTTTGGGATTTTTAGGGGTTAATGGCAGTTCTGCGGTTTGTTCATGCTGTTGCACCACGCTGGCAATGGCTTTTGACAGCAGGCCCAGTCCTTTTTCCAGTTGTTCCACTTCAATAGTTAGCGGTGGTAGCAGCTTGACTACTTCACCCTGACTGCCTGAGGTTTCAATAATCAGGCCCAGCTCAAACGCCTTGCTGGTTACTTCATCGGCCCATGCCGGATTGGTAAAGACCAGCCCCTGCATCAGGCCACGGCCACGCTGTTTCAGGCCAGCCTGTGGATACTGCGCCACCATATCCAGCAAGTGCTTTTTAACCAGTTCGGCTTTTTGGGCAATCTGTTGCGCAAAGCAATCATCTTTCCAGAAGTGATGAATGGCCGAGGTCGCAGTCACAAAAGCCAGATTATTGCCCCGGAAGGTGCCATTGTGCTGGCCCGGTTTCCAGATATCGAGTTCTGGTTTCATCAGTACCAGCGACATGGGCAGGCCAAAACCGGACAATGACTTGGACAGCGTCACAATATCCGGCTTAATGCCAGCCCGCTCAAAGCTAAAAAATGTGCCCGTACGGCCACAGCCGGCCTGAATGTCATCCACAATCAGCAGGATTTCAAAACGTTCACACAAGGCAGACAGGCGCTTGAGCCAGTTCAGGCTGGCGGTATTCAAGCCACCTTCGCCCTGTACACACTCCACAATAATAGCGGCTGGCAAGTCGACGCCGCTACTGCGGTCAGCCAGCAGTTTTTCCAGCATGGCAATGGTGTCCACGTCTTCACCAAAATAACCAGCATAGGCAGCATGGTGAACATCGGACAGGTTCACCCCGGCTGCTTCACGGAACTTCTGATTGCCAGTTAACGCTAGCGAACCCAGACTGACCCCATGAAAGCCATTGGTAAATGCAATCACATTGTTGCGGCCGGTATTATTACGCGCCAGCTTAAGGGCGGCTTCAACCGCATTGGTGCCGGTTGGGCCAGTAAACTGGATTTTATAATTCAGTTGGCGCGGCTTTAAAATATGCTGCTCAAAAGCCTGCATAAATTCTTTTTTGGCTAGCGTGGCCATGTCCAGCCCATGCACCACGCCATCATCGAGCATGTATTCAATCACGCTTTTTTTCAGGATCGGGTGATTATGGCCATAGTTCAGTGAACCGGCACCAGCCAGAAAATCAATATAGTGCTGGCCAGCTTCATTGACCAGCAGGGCATTTTTGGCAGAACAAAATACCGTGGGAAACGAACGTACATAGCCCCGCACTTCGGACTCAAGGCGATTAAAAATATTCATACAGTTACTCCATCAGGTTTTTTTAAAAATTTGGTTAAGATGACACATACAGCTCACTGCTTTAACTCACAGCATTTCTGCTATTGAAAAATGGCGTTTCAGCAGGCCGTTGCCATGACTGTTGTATCGCTGCTCTTCCATAGCCGTTACCATGGGCCAATGCGATACAAATCCTCGGCTTCATGTGCGGGTGGGCATAGTTCCTGTGGTGGCAAGCCCTGTTCTGGCAAGCTGGTTTCTGGCAGGACCACAGCCTGTAATTCTTCACTGGACAATAGCGGCCGTTGCTGGCAGGCCACCTGATGGCGCTGGGCAAACCGACCAAACAAGCGCTGCGATGCCGCATTACCGGGGGAAATAGTAGTTTCCAGAAATTGCAGGTTCTGCTGTTGCAGGCAATAGCGGGCCACATGGTCCAGTAAGGCTGAACCAAGGCCGCTGCCCTGCTGATTGGGTGCAATGGCAATTTGCCACAAAAAATAAGTGTCCGGCTGGGATGGTTTTACATAGCCGGTCACCGCTCCGCATAACTGTCCATCGCGGACAGCCACAAAACAGGTGGAGGTATGATGCAAGGCCAGTAAGGCATAGGCATACAACGAATTGACATCCAGCGGCGGACAGGCACAAACCAGCGCATGCAGGGCACGGGCATCTTCCCGTTTTAGCGGGCGGATCTGTACAGTGGCTGGTTCCGGCTGTGGCGCCGGATCATGCTGTCCAGACGCTATGCCGCACGTGTCATGCTGGCGTGCCGCACTGGACGGCAATGTAGAGACTGATGTTTCCACTCTATTTCCTTGTCTTGGCATGGCCGCAACCACATTGGCAGCACCATGGATGGATATAAAGTGGAATCAGGAATGTCAGGCAAACAAGGTCTATAACAAACAATAAAACAAATGCGCAGCGTGGTAAAAACTGGCGTGACCGATAGGTTTACGGCCTACCGGATGCTAAATACCCGGTGTGGGCACCTTGGCTTCCAGTAACTCGGTAAAGCGCTCCAGTGTCACCATCAGGGTAGCGCGCTCCTCGGCTGACAGCATTTGCAGCGCCAGCGAAAACCCTTCCGGCAAAGCAGACGGCGACAGCGACAGCAGCTCACGGCCCTTGTCAGTCAAATGCACATACACCTGACGCCGGTCCTGAGTGGCACGGGCACGCTGTACCAGCCCTTTTTCCTCAAGCCGGTCAACAATACCTACCACCGTACTGGGACTCAAATAAATAGCCTTGCCAATGGCTGACTGGGTGCAAGCGCCCATCTCGGCAATCGTTAGCAAGGCCACCAGTTGCGGCGTAGTCACCTGATAAAGCTGTACCAGCCGTTTTGAATACAGCTCAACACACTGCTCAATCCGGCGTACACTTTGTAAAATGCGGACAGCATCATTCATTTTGGGCAATACAGAAAAAAGAGAACCTCATCATTTTACGCCGATTGCCCGTGGCTGTCCTCTGGTTTCAGTGTATCTCTACCAAATGGCTCACCCTGAAATCGCAAGGCTATCGCCAGTGACTACTCGCCCATATCCACAAAATATTTGTCTTAAAATCAATTGCATGATGCAGGATAAAATCCATAAAACTGCATCAAAGCCAGTTTGCCTGTGTACTCATCCTGACCCCATTGAAGTTGCCAAAGTATAGACAGGCATTAATTACATATCAAATTAGTTCAATAAGATTAGTTTGATTTGAAACTAATTACAAAAGTTTATCCCTAATAAAGTCCTTAAAAATCAAGAGACTATTTTCTAATGTTTTTTTGTGTAAATTTTTGGCAAAACTAGGAGAAATAGCATAGGACGCAATAACCTTACAGTTACAAAAATTGGCCTAATTGACAGGTTTTTCTGGCATATTTGGTCAATACAGGGTATCTATTGTCAAAATTGCACGGTGGTTTGTGGTCATAATAGCAGGCCATACCCTACGGACTGACACAGGGATTCTTTCAGGGTAATTGATATAAAGCCCTGAGCATAATCATAAAGATATAAAGGAAATAGTAAATGCTTGGGCAACAGGTCAACTTGCAGGCGCTTGTCGATACCCACTGGGATGTGGTGGTAATTGGCGGTGGCATTACCGGGGCAGGTATCTTTCTGGAAAGCGCCCGGCGCGGATTAAAAGTACTGCTGCTGGAACAACAGGATTTTTCATGGGGCACCTCAAGCCGGTCTTCCAAAATGGTGCATGGCGGCTTGCGCTATATTGCACAGGGCGATATTCCGCTCACCCATCATTCACTACAGGAACGCGAACGCCTGCTAAAGGAATTGCCGGATCTGGTAGTACGCATGTCGTATTTTTTCCCCATCCGCAAAGGGCAGTTTCCGGGCCGCCTGTCCATGCAAATGGTGATGATTGCCTATGATGCGCTGGCCAGTATCAAAGACCATGAATGGCTGGAAGCCGATGCAGTCCAAAGCCTGTTTCCCGCCTTAAATGGCCAGCAACTCAAGGGCGCCTTACGCTACACCGATGCC
This sequence comes from Alkanindiges hydrocarboniclasticus, assembly GCF_001982605.1. Lineage (GTDB taxonomy): Bacteria > Pseudomonadota > Gammaproteobacteria > Pseudomonadales > Moraxellaceae > Alkanindiges > Alkanindiges hydrocarboniclasticus. Next base: position 32,264 of record NZ_MLCN01000007.1, read on the forward strand.
CTCACCGATGACAGCCGTCTGGTTATTCGTGTGCTTCAGGAAGGCTGCCTTGAAGGCGGCACAGCGCGTAACTACAGCAAGGTGACCGGCATTGAACAGCAGCAAGACGGACAAATGCAGCTACAGGTGAGTAATACCACGCACCCAAACCATGCCCAGCAAACTTGTCGGATTACGGCTCAACACGTATTTAATGCTACGGGTCTATGGGCTGACCAGTTATCCAGTACAGCACCACGCATTCGTCCGCAACGCGGCAGTCACCTGTTTATTGCCAGAGATCGCCTGCCTATTGATAGCTGCCTGACCCTGCTGCATCCGGATGACAAGCGCTATGTATTTGTATATCCGTGGAAAGGCGAAACCTGTGTTGGTACCACTGATCTGGATCATCGCTTTGATATTCATGAAGAAGCCTTTTGCACCGAACAGGAAGTCGATTACCTGCTCAAGCTGGTGAATCATGAGTTTCCGGGTGTAAACCTTGAGCGCCGGGATATTCATTCCACCATGGCCGGGGTAAGGCCCATTATTGCCTCAGGTGCAGGACGCGACCCCTCCAAGGAACGACGTACCCATCTGGTCTGGCAATCCAATGGCATTGTTTCCGTCTCTGGTGGCAAGCTCACCACCTTCCGGCAAATCGCCCTTGATGCCTTGGCAACCGCTGGCATTATTGATGCAGCCACCCATAAGTCCTTATTAAAAGGCAAAACAGGACGCTGTTTTAATCATTCGCTACAAACGCCAAAAACGCTGGACCAGCCTCTGGCAGGCATTGCCTCGGGGCTGGAACTGGACCAACAGGTGCGCTGGATTTTACAGCATGAAATGGTTCAGCATCTGGATGACCTAATGCTCCGGCGCTTACGTGCAGGCAATTTGCTGCCCAATGCAGGAACTAGTCTGCTGGCGCAGCTCAAGCCGTTGTGTCAGGAGTTGTTACACTGGAATGAACAGCAGTGGCAGCAGGAAGTCAGCCGCTATCAGGCCATTTGCCAGCGCTACTACCAGCCACAGCCTGCCGAGGCACAAGCATTTATTGCCCCGCAAGCCATTGCAGGCCTAAGCTCTTTATGACGATTGCTGGCACTACCCTTCTGGCGCTTACCTAAAAACAACTACGGTGAGCACATTTTGGCATTGCCTGAGCAGATCATGTACTCATGAAAGCAGCTGATGAACGATGGGATTTTAGCGTAAACAGTTTTAGCCTCAAGCGAGCTCATAAAATCCCAACCCATGATTTGTGCTTTGCAGCTTGTCTGTTTTTTGGCACACTGCGATTATCCTTTTAGTCATCAGCTGTACCCTATTATGCACTCAAATCCGCACTCAAATCTGCAATTAAGTAATCTGGAAAGTTTGCCCGGCCATCGTATTGTCAAGCAACTGGATGTGGTCTATGGCAGTACGGTACGCAGCAAACATGCAGGCCGCGATATTCTGGCTGGCCTTAAAAATATTGTGGGTGGAGAGCTGACTGCCTATACCGAATTGCTGGAAGAATCACGGCAGGAAGCCATTAGCCGCATGACAGAAAAAGCGCGCCTGCTGGGTGCCAATGCCATTGTGGGCATTCGTTTTTCTACCTCCAGCATTGCACAGGGTGCAGCCGAGCTGTTTGTGTATGGCACCGCAGTGATTGCCGAACCTGAACATATGCCGCCATTTCCAAGTATTTAATAGCAGATTACCGCATGGAATTTTTAATCAAGCTGGTTATCTTTGTTTGCCTGTTTTGCATTGGCTGGTATTTTGGCCGCCGTGCTGAACACAAGCACCTGCAGGAACTACTGGTGGCCGAAGCAGCCCTAAGCCATATCCGGCTAGGCAGTCGCCGTTTTGAAACGCGACAACAGCCCGGCCAGTTAATTACCGCCAATGTCGTTATTTCACATGATTACTTTAAATGGGTCTGGTCGCAGATTCACAATTTTTTTGGTGGCCGGCTCACCACCTATGAAAGCCTGCTGGATCGTGCCCGGCGTGAAGCCATTGTAAGGCTCAAGCAGCAGGCACAAAAAGTGGGTGCAGTAGAAATTCTGGCTTTACGGCTGGTCACCACTGAAATTGGCGAAAACGGTGGCATGGTAGAAGTACTGGCTTATGGCACAGCCATTGTTTCTAGCCAGAAACCACAGGCAGCGCCATGGCCGCCGGTTCCTTAAAGTATAGGATTGAATTATTTTGAGATTCAACAGTTAAGATATGCTGTCGGAATGATGATAAATACCTGCATATTGCCCATACCATTCTACAAATTTTTCAGGGGGCAATGGCTTGGCGATCAGATAACCTTGCGCCATGTCACAGCCCAGTGTGGCCAGAAACTGGTAAATTTGCTTGTTTTCTACGCCTTCAGCAATGGCCTTTAAGCCCAGATTATGGGCCAGCACCACTGCTGCTTCCATAATATAAACAGCACCTTGATCTTCCGGCAGGCGGCGCACAAATGACTGGTCAATCTTAAGCACAGAAATGGGCAACTGATGCAGGTATTGCAGCGATGAATAGCCCGTGCCAAAGTCATCAATGGAAATCACAATGTTGAGTCTGGTCAAGCGCTTAAGCTCATCAATCGTGTGCTCTACATCCACCATCAACGAGCCTTCGGTAATTTCCAGCTCCAGCAGTTCACCCGACAAATCATACTGGTTCAATAACCGCACCACCAGATCGGTAAAACCCGGCTGTAGCAGGTTTCGGGTTGAGATATTGACTGAAATAGACACATCAATCCCGGATTTTTGCCATACGGACAGTTGCCGGATGGCCTCCTCCAGCACAAATTCGGTAATTACATCAATCAAGGTACTTTGCTCGGCACGCGGTATAAACTTGACGGGCGGAATCATGCCACGGCTCGGGTGTTCCCAGCGAATCAGTGCCTCTGCCCCATAAATTTTACCGGTATCAATTTCTACTTTGGGCTGGTAATGCAGCGCCAGTTGACCCATTTTCAAGGCATGTTTGAGCTGGCCCAGCAGGCTGATGTTTTCTTCAGTGGCCATCTTGATGGCCGGGTTATAGGCCACCATATTGCGTGAGGTTTGCTTGGCCACAATCAATGCAGCCTCTGCCATGTTGATACAGTCCTCAGGCAATTCCTCAGGCTGGCTAAAAATAAAATAGCCAATACGAGTATCAATATGAATCTTCACGCTGTTGTATTCAACGGGTTCGCGTGAATCTTCCAGCAAGTTCGCCAGTAAGGGATCAACTTCGCCATAGCTCACCCGGAACAGCAGGGAAATCTGGCCCAGGTCAGTATGAAAAATCTTTACCTCGGTGCATAGCCTGGAAAAGCGATCCGCAAGCTGCAAAATGGTTTGTTCTACCACGCTGGAACCAAAGGCCGATTTTAGCTCTATTTCATTTTCGCAGCACACCACTACCAGCAAAAAGGTACGTGCCTCATCGCCCGTGATATCATATTGTTCCAGTGTTTTAATCAGCGCATGCCGGTTGGGCAAATTGGTGAGCGTGTTGTGCTGTAGTAGCCATTTTAAACGCCGCTGATAAGATCGGGCACTATCACTGGTCAGGCCTGCCAAAAAGCCAATCAGGGTAAATACACTCAGCCGGAACAGCCAGTTACCGGCACTATGGGCATTGCCGCCAATAAGCTCATGCGGCATGAATGGCCCAAGCATAAAACCGGCAACCAGACCTGTCAGGACGCCTCCCCGAAAACCAAATACAAAGCCAGCCAGCAACACCGGAATATACATGGCATGCGAATAGCCCAGCTTAACGCCACCCGTATTGCTAAAAAGAAAAGTAATACCAATCATTAGCACAATAATTAAAGGTAACGTGACTCTTTCCACCATCTGCCGGTGTTCGTCAATCCAGATCAGAAATATTCCCTTTTTCATGCGCCCTTCCCTAGACTTTTGGCCTGATCGTGCGTGCCTGTATGTGACTACGGCCTAATCTTTACTCTAAATGCATTTTTTTAAACGATCAGCTATTTATCAAATTTAAGTTTCTAAATTTTATACGCTTTCCAGTAAATTTATACAAGTCGTTCTACTACAACTGTTTTGCTAATTTTTGTGTCAAAGATATGAATACCTGCATTGCTGGCAGGTTTAATGCTAACCATTCTCGCCAGAATAATTGGCACTTCTTGTCATTGCCCAATTAGCACAACCTACTACACTCATTGCCATTGTTAAATCACTGATTAAGGACATGGCAATGAGCGAAGCCTACATTTTTGATGCCATTCGCACCCCTCGTGGTAAAGGAAAAAAAGACGGCAGCCTGCATGAAGTCAAGCCGATTACCCTGCTGACGACCCTGATGCATGCGCTGGAACAACGCAACAATCTGGACACCAGCAAAGTTGAAGATGTGGTACTGGGCTGTGTAACGCCAATTGCCGACCAGGGCGGCGACATTGCCAAAACTGCGGCCATTGCTGCGGGCTGGTCTGACAATGTATCTGGTGTACAAATCAACCGTTTTTGTGCCTCTGGTTTAGAAGCCGTTAACCTTGCCGCCATGAAAGTACGTTCCGGCTGGGAAGACTTGGTGGTGGCGGGTGGTGTTGAATCCATGTCGCGTATTGCGATGGGTTCGGATGGCGGCCCTTGGGCACTGGATCCGGAAACCAACCTGAAAGCCGGTTTTGTACCACAGGGCGTTGGTGCTGACCTGATTGCCACACTGGATGGCTACACCCGTGGCGACGTGGATGAATTTGCAGCCAACTCGCAAGCCAAGGCAGCCGCTGCCCAAAAAGCAGGTTATTTTGACAAGTCTATCGTTGCTGTGAAAGACGGTGCTGGCGTGACCATTCTGGACAAGGATGAATTTATCCGTGAAGGCACCACAGCAGAAAGCCTGCAACGCTTAAGCCCCAGCTTTGAAATGATGGGCAATATGGGTTTTGATGCCGTTGCCCTGCAAAAATATCCCGAAGCGCAAAAAGTAAACCATGTGCATCATGCTGGTAACTCATCCGGGATTGTGGACGGTGCTGCACTGGTTCTGATTGGCTCCGAAAAAGCGGCCAAGGAATACAACCTCAAGCCACGTGCCAAGATTATTGCCACGGCACTGGTGGGTACTGATCCTACCATCATGCTGACTGGCCCTGCCCCGGCTGCACGAAAGGCACTGGAAAAAGCCGGTTTAACCATTGATGACATTGATTTGTTTGAAGTGAATGAAGCCTTTGCGGCGGTTGTCATGCGTTTTATCAATGAACTGAACGTGCCAGCAGAAAAAGTTAATGTGAATGGCGGCGCGATTGCCATGGGTCACCCACTGGGCGCAACCGGTGCGATGATTCTGGGCACCTTGCTGGATGAACTGGAACGTCAGGACAAAAAACGCGGTTTGGCCACGTTGTGTGTGGGCGGCGGTATGGGTATTGCTACCATTATTGAGCGGGTTTAGGGAACAGGTTAAGGAGTAAAATAATGAGCGCTATCAAGTACCAGAAAGATCAGGATAACATTGTTACCTTAACACTCGATTCAAGCGGCCAGTCTGCCAACACCATGAATGCCGAGTTTCGTGACAGCCTAAAAGACGTGGCCACCAAATTAAAAGCAGAAACTGATCTGGCAGGGGTCATCATCGCTTCTGCTAAAAAAACCTTTTTCGCAGGTGGTGACTTAAATGAGCTGATTCAGGTTAAACATGAAAATGCCACTGAATTCTTTCAGCAGATTCAGGAGCTTAAGGCCCACATGCGTACCATTGAAACGCTAGGCAAGCCTGTGGTTGCTGCGTTAAATGGCACGGCACTGGGCGGTGGCTGGGAAATTGCACTGGCCACCCATCGCAGGATTGCCTTAAATGACCCAAAAACCAAATTTGGCCTGCCAGAAGTGACCTTGGGCTTGCTGCCGGGTGGCGGTGGCATTGTTCGCATGGTTCGTTTTCTGGGCCTGCAAAATGCATTTCCGTACCTAATGGAAGGCAAGCAGTTTGATGTGAAAACTGCGGTTTCTTTAGGGTTAGTGCACGATACCGCCGACAGCATGGATGAGGTGCTGGACAAAGCCCGCGCTTGGATTAAAGCCAACCCCAAGTCCCAGCAGCCTTTTGATGTCAAAGGCTACAAGATTCCCGGTGGCGATCCACGCACGCCAGCCGTGGCTCAGGTACTGGCCATTGCACCTGCCATGCTGCGTGACAAAACCAAGGGTTGCTACCCTGCGCCAGAAGCCATTATGAGTGCAGCAGTTGAAGGCGCTCAGGTGGATGTCGATACCGCACTACGCATTGAAACCCGTTATTTCAACAAGCTCACCACCGGACAAGTGGCCAAGAACATGATTGGTACTTTCTGGTTTGGCCTGAACTCGATCAAGGCTGGCGGAAGCCGTCCACAGGGTATTGCACCGTGGCAAGCCAAGAAAGTGGCGGTACTGGGTGCTGGCATGATGGGCAGCGGTATTGCCTATTCATGTGCGATTAAGGGCATTCAGGTGGTGCTCAAAGATGTATCACAGGAAGCGGCAGACAAAGGCAAAAGCTACAGCCAGAAATTGCTGGAAAAACGCGTTTCCCGTGGCCGCATGACTGCTGAGAAAAAAGACCAGATTCTTAGCCTGATCACCGCCTCTGCTGACTATAACGACCTTGCCGGTTGTGACCTGATTATTGAAGCGGTGTTCGAAAATCAGGAGCTTAAAGCAACAGTGACTCAGGAAGCCGAAAAGCATCTGGTTGAAGGTGGTATTTTTGCCTCCAACACCTCCACCTTGCCGATTAGCGAACTTGCCAAAGCCAGCCGTGATGAAAGCCACTTTATTGGTCTGCACTTCTTTAGCCCGGTTGACAAGATGCAACTGGTTGAAATCATCAAGGGTAAAAACACCAGCGCTGAAACACTGGCGCGTGCCTACGACTTTGTACAGCAAATTGCCAAAACCCCGATTGTAGTAAACGACAGCCGTGGCTTCTTTACCAGCCGTGTGTTTGGTACCTTTATTCAGGAAGGCATGCGTCTGGTGACTGAAGGCGTACACCCAGCCAAAGTTGAAATGGCAGCGCTCAAAGCCGGTATGCCGGTTGGCCCACTGGCTATTCAGGATGAAGTCAGCTTAAGCTTGACTGAACACATCACCAAGGAAACCCGCAAAGCGCTGCAAGCCGAAGGTCAAAACCTGCCGGAATCACCAGTGGAAGGGCTGGTTGAGTGGATGATTCATTCTGAAAACCGCAAGGGTAAAGCAGCAGGTGCCGGTTTTTATGAATACCCACAGGGTGGCAAGAAGCATCTGTGGGATGGCCTGTCCAAATGGCAAAAAACCAATGACATTAACGAGCAGGAAATGATTGACCGCATCCTGTTTGTGCAAGCGCTGGACACTGTGCGCTGTATGCAGGAAGGGGTGCTGGAGTCGGTGGTTGATGCCAATATTGGCTCCATCTTTGGCATTGGCTTTGCACCTTGGACTGGGGGAGCGATTCAGTTCCTCAACCAATATGGTCTGGACAAAGCCGTACAGCGTGCTCAGCAACTTGAGGCCAAATATGGCGAGCGCTTTGCTGTTCCGCAACTGCTACGTGACAAAGCACAAAAAGGTGAACTGTTCCAGTAATAGCTCATCCGGCAGCTTACGGAAAAAGGCGCCTCGTGCGCCTTTTTTCTGCACTGCTTTTTTTAAGCACAACTGATGCTGTTTTATCAGCCATGAAAAACCTATACTCCATATCACATAAACCCATGAGGTAACGTCATGTCACAGCAACCGCTTAAACAGCCCTCGCGCCAAGAAGAAGAGCTACCTATGAAGGCAGTGTATTTTATTATTTCAGTTGGGGCTATTTTCGCGCTGATTTTTATGAGCTTTTTATATTTCTCAACGCATTAATGGTTATTAATTTATTCTAGCTTGTGGTAATCCTTGCTTAAACATAAATAATTAATCAAGTTTTCTAATTTTTAGTACGATGGGTTGATAGACAAATATGCCCATATGCCAAACTATTTATTGCTGTCTTTGGTTACTATAGCAGTTAGATCCTGCTGTCTTGTCTACTACTTATCTTTTGCACAATTGACTTAAGAATTGTCACCTAAAAAAGAACTATAAAGTTACTGATATCAGGAGATTATCTAATTTACAGGAACAATTGATTCGAGGATTTTATGCATTCCTACAAAAACTATTTCACTGCTCTCTCGCTTTGTAGCAGTGTAATCCTGTTGACTGCTTGTGGTGGAAGTAGCAGCACCAATACCAGTAATGAAACTACAAACCCCGACATTAAGCCTCAGCCCTTTCAGTCCAGCTTTAGTAGCACATTAATAGTTGAGGAAAAATCTACGAATGCCTCAAAGAAATATGAGATTCAAAGCAAATCAACCAATGAAAAAGACAGCGTGCTTGCCTACAGTGTCATTACCGAGCTTGGCAATACACTGCAAAACTCTACAGATCAAGGTGATATCCAAAATCCTCGATTAAATCAAATGATGCGCTTTGCGCTCGGTGAAAATAGCAATACTTTCAACCTTGATATTCAATATAATCCGCTCCTAAAAAAAGTAACGTTTTTACCTTAACTAAAAACGATATAAATTCTGATAATACTCAGCAAACCTTTAGTTGTAGACAGGAAGATTCTAGATTCAATGATCAATGCTCTGGTTCAACCGTTTATTATGATCCTGCTACTGGCACGGCAGATATTAGTTTTACTCAGACTGTCCTAAAATCCAATAATTCATCTAATAACTTATTAATACTTAATGGAAAGCTTAAAGGCACTCTCTCGATTGCGCCGCAGACACTACAAGATATTCCAAAGACAAGCCATGGCTCAGTGACCATAGACGGAAAAACCCATCAGATTATAGCTGCGGTTAATAGTCCGGAGCAGATTATTGGGTCCAGAATTTTTAATACAGGTATTTCTGTTTTAACCGACAATGATATTAATATGGCCTTTAGCAAGGATAATAATGGTCTTTACAGCCAGTATATAGATAGTAGTAAATACTTTTTAATTGCTCGACCGGCCGATACGCAAAATTTAAGGTTTACAGATTTACAGTCAGGCAGTCAATTTACCTTACTACCGACTCTATTCAATTTTTTTGGTTTTGGTAATGAACCTAAGCCAGCATCACTTATGATTAGTGCCTCAGTGGAAGCTTTAAAGCCAAAACAAGTATTAACGCTTCAACCGACACCATCAAGCTTGCCCGCAGCAGATCAGAATAACCCTTGGTATTCAGACAACTCGTATTTTAATCGCAGCAATATCCCTACTGACTTCAACGTGAGCGTGATCAATCACAATATCGTCACGATAGAAAGTCAGGACATTACCGCAACGATCCAAGATAAAAAACTAAAGTCTATTCAACTCCATACGCTATTACCTGATTATACTTCTAGTAGCTTAACCCGCTTAATTGTAATTGACTATCAGTGCGGTGAGGCAAACTCACCATGTAAAGGCGTTCAGGTTGAGCCGAATGGATTTGGTGTAAAATTTAATAATACTGTTCTTATAAACTCTAGCGCATCTAGCAATGCCAGTGATAATCCGTTGCCTTCAACCATTACATTAAATGGCGGGTTAGTCTATTTAGGTCGTTAACTACCTCCATTAAAAAGCACGCTCAACTCAGCGTGCTTTTTATTATCTAATTTAATCGTCCTTTACGCCCAGCAACTCTTCCAGACTCTGCTGTTCAATGCCATAAAACTGCTTAAGTTCTTGTACTTTCTGCAACACCTCGGCCTGTTTTTTAGCATTCTGCGGTTTTTTTACCGCCAGAATCATTTTGTTCTTGCTTGTATGCTCCAGCGCAACAAACTCAAAAACCTTGGTGTCGTAACCATGGGCTTCCAGTAATAAGGCACGCATACTGTCTGTGAGCATTTCGGCCTGCTGCCCCAGATGCACGCCATATTGCAGCATGGGTTGCAACAACGTTGGCATTTTAAGTTGTGGGCGAATTTCCTTATGGCAGCATGGCGCGCACATGATTACTGCCGCATTTAAGCGAATACCAGTATGCAGGGCATAATCGGTGGCGATATCACAGGCATGCAAGGCAATCATCACATCAATTCCACTCGAATGCGGCTCTCGACTTTTTGCGGCGCGCTGTGCCTCAGGATCAAAGCTACGCACATCACCCTGATAAAATGTGATGCCTTGTGCGTCGACTGCCTGAGTTACTTTATTGCAAAACTGCACCAGTTCATCACGTAGCTCTACCCCAGTGACCTCTGCGGTTTTATGCAATTGCTGCACAATATAATCATGCACGGCAAAAGTGAGATAGCCCTTGCCTGAGCCAAAATCTACCACTGAAATACCATCCTGCTGCCCGAGCTGAGCCTGTGCTACGGCATTGGCAAAAATTTCTACAAACTTGTTAATTTGCTTCCACTTGCGTGACATGGCTGGAATAATCTGGCCCTGCTGGTCGGTAACTCCCAGTTGCTGCAAGAATGGCCGCGATTGCTCCACATAGCGCTGTTTGGTGCGGTTATGTTGTTGGGTAGCACTATTGGGCAGTGCTGAGGCGGTGGCCGTTGTCAGCGCCTGTTGCTGACTAGCTGGCGGGCCATTAAAAGAAGAACGACCAGCCTGTTGCAATAACATCTGTGATAAAAGCGGCTTGCCTTTTTTGCTAATCATTAGTTGGTATTCATGGCTGGCATCTTTAACATTTACTTGCTTAAAGCCAGCATTCAGTTGCTGGGCGATTTCAGCCAGTGCGTCATTTAATAAAAAGTTTTTGGTAATGTCGCGGGTCTGGTAACGATATACAAAGCTCAGCATGGGCTGGTTTTTCAGACTGACTGAGCGAATCTGGATTTTTTCCAGCCCGGTCTCATGTCCCTTATATTTGCTTAAAATAATTTTTTCCAGTTGTTCAGCCACAAAAGCAGTGCGGATGACCTGCTGTAACTGATGAACGCTGTCCGATGACGAAACATGTTGTGGCTGGTCAGACATGGCAATACTCAGTTTTACAATAACGGAAAACAGATATGATAAAACATCCCATTGATGCGTGCTAAAAATGGCTTTAAATTTATGTTAATGTGGTACAAAACAGGTTTTAAATGACATGAATTCTTCAAATCCCATGGTGCCTTACAATAGTCAAGAAGAACGCATCAATGCCCTGACCCACGCGCTGGGTGCTGTACTGGCCTTACTTGCCGGTATTTTTTTACTCAAAAAAGGCCTTGGCTCCCTCACTGGTGCCCAAAGTGCCGGACTGGTCATTTACAGCATCAGCATGGTGGTACTTTTTCTGGCCTCAACCTTGTATCACAGTATTCAATCGCCCAAGGCGCGTACCTTTTTAAAGCAGCTTGATCATAGTGCCATTTACCTGCTGATTGCAGGCACCTATACCCCATTTTTAATGATCAGCCTTGAGGGCTTTAAGGCTGACCTGCTGTTATGGATTTTATGGGGCATGGCAGCACTGGGTATTATTTTTAAACTGTTTTTTATTCACCAGTTTCCCAAAATTTCACTTACAGCTTATCTGGTTATGGGCTGGCTGGCGCTTTTTGTCCTGCCGGATATTTATCATGCCCTACCTCCAGCAGGATTTTTCTGGCTGGTGGCTGGCGGTGTCAGTTATACGCTGGGAACCATTTTCTATGCCGCCAAAAAGTATCCCTATACCCATGCCATCTGGCACGTGTTTGTGCTGATGGGTGCCGCCTGTCATTGCTGGGCCATTTATTCGTATGTACTGCCTTAAAGTATGCATCACTGTTTAATTTTTTCTTAATAAAAACAGACTCCCTTTGTTTAAACCGGATTAAACACTGCTATCAACCACTGGTATCTCAACCCGGCTAGTGGCAATATTAGCCGCTTGATAAATTGTGTCTTTTTTAATCAGAGTAAATGGGTCTGCCATTGGCCATTTGATTAAAAATTATTTTTTCTGCACACCCGGGATAGATGATGAGTAATGTTGCTGTGGCAGCGCCTGCCAAAACCAATTCTAAAGCAACGGTACTGTTTGCCAGTCTAATTGGTACGACCATTGAATTTTTTGATTTTTATATTTATGCCACAGCAGCAGTGCTGGTATTTCCCCAGTTGTTTTTTCCCAGTAGCGATGCCAGCTCGGCTATTTTGCAATCCTTGGCCACCTTCGCCATTGCCTTTTTTGCACGGCCTGTAGGCTCTGCCCTGTTTGGGCATTTTGGTGACCGCATTGGTCGTAAAGCCACACTGGTGGCAGCTTTGCTCACCATGGGAGTTTCAACTGTTGCCATTGGCTTGCTGCCCACCTATGCACAAATTGGTGTGGTTGCCCCTTTATTACTGGCACTATGCCGTTTTGGGCAAGGTCTGGGCTTGGGTGGTGAATGGGGCGGTGCTGTATTACTGGCCACAGAAAACGCCCCGCCGGGCAAGCGGGCATGGTATGGCATGTTCCCACAACTGGGCGCACCCATTGGCTTTTTAATGGCTGGCGGTTCATTCCTGTTGCTGGGTGAATTCTTAAGCGAAGCCGACTTTTTTGCCTGGGGCTGGCGCGTGCCTTTTCTGGCCAGTACGGTGCTGGTATTGGTCGGCCTGTTTGTACGCCTGAAAATCCATGAAACCCCGGTGTTTCAGGCTACGCTGGACAAGCATGAACAGGTAAAAGTCCCCATGATTACCGTGTTTAAAGACCATGGTAAAATGCTGTTCTTGGGTACCTGCATTGCGCTGGCAACCTTTGTGCTGTTTTATCTGGTCACTGTCTTTGCCCTGACTTGGGGTACCACCAGCCTCGGTTATAGTCGCGAACATTTCCTGATTTTGCAGCTCATTGCCATTTTGTTTTTTGCAGCCTTTATTCCGGTTTCTGCACTGCTGGCAGACCGTCATGGCCGTAAAATTACCTTAAGTATTATTTCACTGGCCATTGCCGTATTTGGCCTGTTTATGGCGCCCTTACTCAATAGCGGCACCGATACTGGGGTTCTGGCTTTTTTATGTATTGGCTTGGCATTGATGGGCCTGACCTACGGCCCGATTGGCACCATCCTGTCAGAGTTATTTCCCACCAATGTGCGCTATACCGGGGCTTCGCTGACTTTTAATCTGGCCGGAATTTTTGGGGCTTCACTTGCCCCCTATATTGCCATGTGGCTGGCCAAGACTTACAGCCTTCAGGCCGTTGGTTATTATCTGGCTGCTGCTGCCCTGATTACATTGCTGGCAGTTCTGGTGACGCATGAAACAAAAAATCAGCAATTGGACAATTAAACACAGCGCTAATCGTCGGTTTTTTCATGTAGTTTTAAATGAAGTCAGCTAAGCTTAAGTGAAAGCTGACTCATGATTAAATCCTTGATGATTAAGCCCAAAGCCAGTTTATTGGGAGTGGTCAGCATTAAAAATATTGCGACTTAGCATTCGTATAAGGACGAGGAAATATTGGTTAAACTTTCCAATCAGCACAATAACTCGCATTATATTGATGAGCGTGTTTTCCTGCTGAAAATTGCGGTGGTACTAATTTGTTTACCCGCAATGCTGGTATTGTATGGCTGGCTATTTGAAGGCTACCTGCTGGCATGGTTGTTCCCGTCCGGTATTTCCATGAAGGCCAATTCGGCATTTTGCTTTATTCTGGCCAGTATTGCGCTTGTGCTGTTTTTAACCCGCCATCCAACGGCCACGCTCGTTCAACGCATCCTGTCGCTGCTTCTGATTCTGACTGGCCTGATGACCTCTTACCAGTACCTTACGGGCATTAACCTGCCGTATATTGATTCGGTTCTGGTACAAAACCAGTTGGTTGAAAACAATATAGCCAATGGTCAACTGTATTTTAACCGGATGTCCCCACTGTCCGGCATTAACTTTATTTTAAATGGTCTCAGCATTTTTTTACTGACCTTCCGTAATTACCATATTTTAAATCTGGCCCGTATTATTATTATTCCGGTAATTTTAACCGCAATCATGGTCCTGATTGGTTATGCCTATGGGGTACGTGAGCTGTACCGCTTTGGTTTTTACGTGCCACTATCACCCTTGTCAGCCATTGCTTTTATTGAACTCAGCGTCGCCTTGATGTTTATTCATGCTGAACGTGGTTTTATGCGCCTGTTTGTGGGCCAGACCCTGGGCAGCAAGATGGTACGCTGGCTATTGCCCACCCTGATTCTGGTGTTTATTACCATTGGTTGGCTTTGCCGTCAGGGCAACCTGATGGGCTGGTACAATAACCAGTTTGAAGTATCCATGCTGATTTTCCTGACCCTGTTTTTGTCGGGTTGCCTGATTATCTGGCAGGCACGTGCCCAGCATGGTCAGGAGCTGTTGCGCCAGCGTGCCCAGCATGCGCTGGAACTCAACAATATTAACCTTGAGAAAAAAGTTGAGCGGCGCACGCAGGAACTGAAAAAGCTGATGGAAGACCTGGAAGCCCTAAGCCTGACCGACAGCTTAACGGGGCTTGCCAACCGGCGCGCCTTTGAACAACGCTTAAAAATGGAATGGCAACGTGCAACACGTTATGAGCACCCGCTCACTGTCATGCTGATTGATGTAGACCATTTCAAGCGCTTTAACGATGACTTTGGCCACCAGACTGGCGACCATGTGCTGGCACAGGTCGGGGCTATCTTGCAACAGGCGGTACGTACCACTGATCTGGCCTGCCGTTATGGCGGTGAGGAATTTGTGATTATCCTGCCGGATACGCCTCTGGATGACGCATTACCCATTGCCCACCGCATTCGTGAGCATGTGGCAGACTACCGCTGGGAAGCCCGTCAGGTTACGGTAAGTGTGGGTGTGGCACAGCTTAACCAGCAAAAGACCCCTAACCAGCTGGTGTCTGATGCTGATCAGGCGTTGTACCAAGCCAAGGCGGCTGGCCGTAATCAGGTCATTCATCTGGCCTGAGGCCATTCGGTAAAAATAATTGAGCAAAACACGCAACTAATGCAAATGTAAAATATCAATGGTGGGAGGTGTCCGAAAGCGTAAAGGCAAGCCCACCAGCCCAGTACCAACCGTCACAAACACCTGCGCATTTTTCACCTGATATAGGCCCTTTTTAAAGCCCAGCAGCGATACCCGGCTCAGCACATAGTCAGTAAGCCATGGTAATTCCAGTTGACCGCCATGCGTATGGCCTGACAGCATGAGCGGACGATATGGCAAGTCCGGCACCTGCGCCACGGTATCCGGATTATGCGCCAGAATGACCCACGGTTTATCTTGCGGCATAGCTGGCATGGGCTGCATATCTGCCTTGCCCGCCCACAAATCCCCAATTCCAATCAGGCGGATTTCATCCATTTCAATGATCTTGCCTTCGATGGGAATAATATTGGCCGCTTCCAGTCCTTCTTTAAGGACCTGCTGGATAGGCGGCCCCGGGATTTGTTCATCATGGTTACCGGGCACCGAATAAGCCGGCGCGATAAAGCCTGACAGCACTTTTAAGTCTTCAATCAGGCGGACATTGGGTTCATAAGTCCAGTCACCGGAAATTACAATAAAGTCTGGCTGCTCCAGATTCACCAGATTGACAATGCGCTTAAGCTGGCGTGCCCGTCCGGAAAACAGCCCAACATGAATATCGGCCAGTAATGCCACTCTTAACGGGTCTTGTAGCGGTGGCGAATCATGCAGGCGCACAGGGGTACGGCGGACAATCAGCAGTTGTGGCTCAACAAATCGCGCATAAATTAAAAACACCGATAACAGCAGCATGGGCACGGCCTGCCATGCATTTTGTAACCCCACTGACCATTGCCATAATGTCCATGAAAAAAACGGTAAAGTCAGGTACAGACCGTAATACACAAACAGTAAAATGAAAGTTTTAAAGGGTGAAATCGTCAAGGAATGACGGCAGCCATGGATAGCACGGATTACAGCATAGGCTGTCAGCAGCAAAAAAATGCCATTAAAAATAATCTGTACTGAAGCAGGGTCGGTCATTGTTTCTCCACTGGATTAAATCCCTAATACAAGTGTGCCTGGCTCATCATATCAACCGATAACACCGATCAACTTGAACACAAATCCACTTGAACTTGGGCACTTTCATTTCTATTTTGGTAAGACACATTTATTCATTTATTTTAGTCAAGCAGTGCTTATACTATGTAAGCATTTCGCAACCAGTTTAATGATTGTGTGTTCCTGATTTTTGGCTGTTAAATCATTATTTTCTTGATAAATAGGATACTTCGCATGGAGCGTCAGACGACCCCGGGCTTTCTCCTCCAGTGGCTGAAGCTTGCGCTCATTTTTTGTTTAGCTTCTCTGCTTTATGCCTGCTCCAGCCTGCCGCAACGTGTCCCTGTCACTCCCAGTTATTACATTTCTGATACTGGCAACACGCAACTGGGCCAGTTATTTGAAGCACGCAAGGCAGCCCATGAGGGTTTGACCGGCTACAACCTGCTGATTGATCCGATTGATGCCATTGCGGCGCGCCTAATGCTGATTGAAAAGGCCGAAAAGAGCCTGGATTTGCAATATTACATCTGGCACAACGATCAGGTGGGTGCGCTGGCGCTGGAAGGACTGTTGCGGGCGGCTGACCGTGGAGTCAGGGTGCGGCTATTGCTGGACGACAATAACACTGGAGATCTGGATGCCAGCCTGCTGGCACTAAACCAGCATCCCAATGTGGAAGTCCGGCTGTTTAATCCGTTTGTCTATCGCAAATGGCGTATGCTGAATTACTTGCTGGACTTTAGCCGTAACAACCATCGTATGCACAACAAGACCTTTATTGCCGACTCACAGGTGGCACTGATAGGCGGACGCAATATGAGTAACCAGTATTATGATGCTGGCGAAAGTTTTCAGTTTTCCGATATTGATGTGATGATGGTGGGTCAGGTGGTTCCTGAAGTAGCCAAGTCATTTGATGATTACTGGAACTATCCTATGGCCTATCCGGTTGTGCAGATGATTAAGGCCAAGGATCACCAGTTAACCCTCAAGCAGTTGCGCTTTCAGCTGGCGCATTATAAAGCCACCAGTACCGCACAAAACTACCTGAACCTGACCCGTGAACAGGCCGACTTTGATAGCTGGCTGTCTGGCGATGAAAAAATGCCATGGGTGCCTGCCCATCTGGTGCAGGATTCTCCAGAAAAAATTAACAAGGATGCCAAGCGCAGTGAACACCTGACTTTCCAGCTACAAAATCTGGTAGGCAAGCCGCAAAAGCAGCTAGATATTATTTCTGCTTATTTTGTGCCGGCCGATACTGGCACTGAATCGCTGATTAACCTGAAACGGCAGGGCGTGCGGGTGCGGGTACTGACCAACTCGTATGCAGCCAACGATGTGGGCGTAGTGCACGCCTTTTATGCCAAACGCCGCAAGGAACTTCTGGAAAATGGCATTGAACTATATGAATTTTTACCACAGGCCCGGACGGTAAAAAGCCGCAAGAGCAAAAAGAACCACATTAGCGCGCTGGCAGATGACAGCAACGACAACAAGGGGTTAAATGTCGGCGATAGCAGTGATGCCAGCCTGCATGCCAAAATGATGACCTTTGACAACCAGCAGGCTTTTATTGGTTCATTTAACTTTGATCCGCGTTCGGCCAACCTGAATACTGAAATTGGCGTGATTCTGGATAGTCCCACCCTGGCGACTCAGGTTTCCAAGGATCTGGATAATGCCATTATGAATATTGCCTACCGTGTGCGCTTAAATGAACGCGGCAAGATAGTGTGGGAAGAAAAAACGCCAACTGGCATCAAGGTACATACTCAGGAACCCAATATTAGCTCAGTCCGCCGCTTTGGCTTAAAGATGCTGTCCTACCTGCCGCTGGATGGCTACATGTAACCGGGCAATATCGTACTATTAGCCGCTAATAGTACGATTGTTTTTACAGCTTTTTAAGGCTGGAGTACCTGCTGTTGTAAGGCCAGCAGTCCTTCACTCATGTGGCGGTGCAATTCAGCCGTCAAGGACTCTACATCGTGGCCTTGCGGTGAAATGGCCGCTAATGGCATCAGATGGGCGCGTATTTTTTTAAGGGCCAGTACTTGTAGCAGGTGCGGCATAAAACCGAGATCGTCAATAAACGGAACCACCTGATCCAGTTGTCCCTGCTCGTTTACATAGCACAGCACCAGTGGTTGAATGGGCGTCTGGGTGGCAATGGCCGATGCCAGCAGTTTGCCATGCAGGCGCTTTACCGCACGGCCATCGGTAGTGGTGGCTTCCGGGAAAAAAAGCACTGGAAGTTTCTGGTTTAAAAAACCGGAAATCTGCTCTTTAACCACTACCGAATCACCAGAACCCCGCTTGATAAACAGCGTCCCCCCTGCCTGTGCCAGCCTGCCAAATATCGGCCAGTGCTGTATTTCGGCCTTGGCCAAAAAGAAAATCCGGGTTTGCGAACCAATTACTGCCACGTCCAGCCACGACACATGATTACTCACCCATAGCGCATGCTCGACAGGCATGGGCGCATGTACCGTAACCTCAATATCCAGTGCGTCACACAGGCCACGGCAAAAATAACGCACCATCCGCGTATGCTTGGGCTGGTTAGGCTGGCTAAAAGCACCTTCCCGAAACGCCAGTCCGAAGCCTTCATTAACCACTTTTAATAAGGCAGCCATATGTTTTAACTGCCTTAAGGTCAACTGGCCTTTGGTCTTTAACTGCTGAAGTTGCTTTAACGAATAAAAAGGAAATTGTGACGGAATTAAATTCAACATTTTCACCTGACGTGTGGCTAAAAGCGGCTTCCGTATCTCTACGGTTTTACGGTAATGACTTCAGTATAGTGCCATATTTTCGGGCCAAAATAATGAATGCCATTGTGGGCTCGTTAAAAATTGCCTGAATACCCGCCCCGCTCTTGCATCTGGCAAACCTTCCTGTTTTTTATATTTGATAATAATTATCATTTGCATTATTGCTGCTAATTATTTATTCTCAATCATCGCTTTTGCCCTATTGCCGAACTGACCATGGCTTATCAACTCCCCGAACTGCCCTATTCCTATGAGGCACTGGAACCGCATATTGACGCCAAAACCATGCAAATCCATCATACCCGGCATCACCAGACCTACATCAATAATCTGAACACTGCTATTGCAGGCACAGTATGGGAACAACTGCCTATTGAAAAACTGGTGGCCAAGACTAATGAATTGCCTGCAACGCTGCGTAACATAGTCATTAATCAGGGCGGTGGCCATGCCAATCACTCGCTGTTCTGGACAGTAATGAGCCCAACCGGCGGCGGTAAACCAAACGGTGCCTTGGCCAATACCATTGAACGGGACTTAAACGGGCTTGATACGTTTAAGGACACATTTACCAAGGCTGCCTTAAGTCGCTTTGGTAGTGGCTGGGCCTGGTTGAGTGTAACTTCGGACAAAAGGCTGGTGGTAGAAAGCACGGGCAATCAGGACTCACCACTGATGCATGGCAATACCCCCATTCTGGGGCTGGATGTGTGGGAACACGCCTATTACCTGAAATACCAGAACCGCCGGCCTGAATATATTAAGGCTTTTTACCATGTCGTAAACTGGGATGAAGTGGCCCGGCGCTATCAAGCAGCACTTGACGCTTAATGCGCCCCAGAATGCAGGTATTTATATGAAACCTAAAACTGATGCTTCAACTGATCCTGTAATAGCCGGAGCACTGGCTATGCCACGCTTATTCCGTTACCTGATTGGCACACTGATTTTGCTGTCTGGCGGTGCAGCACTTTTGGCAAGAACTTTGGCGCTTTTTTAATGAGATCTTTGTACAGGATGACATGAGAACACCGGATTAGACCACGTCAATATATGACCTGCCCTTACCCTGCTCACATAAATAATGCAGCACAACACAGCAAAATTGCTTAAAATAGCCCCTATCTAATTTGCTTTATACAGGTCAATTCATACGTGGAATATTTTGAGCGGCATCAGGGCGGTGAACGTGCACTGCTGGTTCACCTAAGCGTTTATCAGCTTGAAGAACTGGATGTCGAAGAATTCAAGCTGCTTGCCCAATCTGCCGGTGCCGATATTATTGACTTGATCACCGGTTCACGCCAGCGCCCCGACCCCAAGCTGTTTATTGGTAGCGGCAAGGCTGAGGAAATTGCAGCCCGTGTCCAGACAGATGACATTGATCTGGTAATTTTTGACCATACCTTAACGCCTGCACAGGAGCGTAACCTTGAACGGGTCATGCAGTGCCGCGTGATTGACCGTACGGGCCTGATTCTGGACATTTTTGCCCAGCGCGCGCGTACCCATGAAGGCAAGTTACAGGTTGAACTGGCCCAGCTTGAACATTTGTCCAGTCGTCTGGTACGCGGCTGGACTCACCTTGAGCGCCAAAAAGGTGGTATTGGCCTGCGCGGTCCCGGTGAAACCCAACTGGAAACTGACCGCCGCTTGCTAAGAATCCGGGTTAGCCAGCTGAAGGAACGTCTGGAAAAAGTACGCCAGACCCGCAGTCAGGGACGTGCTGCCCGCCAGAAAGCCGATGTGCCAACCATTTCACTGGTGGGCTATACCAATGCGGGCAAGTCTACCTTGTTTAACAAGCTGGCCAATAGCGATGTATATGCCGCCAACCAGCTGTTTGCCACGCTTGACCCAACCTTACGTCGCCTTGAATGGGATGGTCTTGGTACGGTGGTGCTAGCGGATACCGTGGGCTTTGTGCGCAACCTGCCGCACTCACTGGTCGATTCCTTCCGGGCCACGCTGGAAGAAACACTGGAAGCCTCTTTACTACTGCATGTAATTGATGCCAATAGCTCAGAGATGCATGAGCAGATTGAAGCCGTAGAAGCGGTACTCAAGGAAATTGGCAATAACGTCGCTGTGCTGCGGGTCTATAACAAAATTGATGCCAGTGGTGATGAACCCCGACTGGTCGAAGCCGCCCCCAACCAGCCGGATCGGGTGTATGTATCGGCCCATACAGGCGCCGGATTAAACCTGCTAAAGCAGGCGGTACAAACCTGCCTGATGGGCCAACTGCATGACTTTGAACTTACCCTGCCTGCCAGTGCAGGCAAGTTGCGTAACCAGTTGTACCAGCTCAATGTGGTCAGAAGTGAGCAAAATCTGGACAATGGCTATAGCGTACTTCAGGTTCATCTGGCGCAGGATCAGTTACAGCAACTGATTGGCAAGGCACAGCTTTTACCGCGCGATGTGCTGGCATCACATCAGGCTGCACTGTTTGAGCGACCGCTGGAACATTTTGAACACCTGCCTGCCAAGTCTACAGAGTTTGACGTAGCTGATGATTCAGTATTTGAATCAACCCCTGAACCACACGATGAGCATCACTCAGCAATGGCTCAGCAACAGGACGACTATTTAGACAATTCAACTGATGAGTCGCAGAAATAGCTGCTGTATTTTTTAGGGCTTTAACCGAAAAACCTGAACACTCATTTTATTAAACAACGTTGGGGTTAAACAGGGCGTTCACTCACTGCTTGTTAGCAAATGGTGGAATAGCCCTGCATCGGTTTAAGCGCTATGCTATTGCCGGGATTAATCGGGGTTATTCCTGTTTTACCCTTTACTTTAGGCTGTATCATGCTGTGGAATAAATACGACTGGCCTGCTTTAGTTGCAACCTTTGCCCTGATTGTGCTGGTACGGGAAAGCTGTGTCTGGTTGATGGGCCTGTTTGCGCATCCTGAGCTTGGCAATTTGCTGGGTTTACTGTTATTGCTGATAATTTTGATTATCTGGCGCAAGATCAAACCGCTGCCAATGCGCATGCTGGATGCCAACACCCACATCATGAAAGAAAGTGCGTTTGCATTTTTACCTGTTTCGGCAGGATCGGTCATTATGCTTATGCATTTGGGTGATGAGCTGCCATGGTTTTTGTTTATTCTGCTATTTAGCACGCTCGTGCCTTTGTGGCTATATGCACAAATGGCCAAACGCTGGATGAGCTTGGACAAGTGAAGCATTGCTTCACCCAAGCGCAAGATGAAAGCTGTGCTTGAATCGCAAGGATAAGCAGAGCCGCTTCGCCTTGCGGCATATATGCCTCATCTACCTGAATAGCGAAGATAAACAAAGCACTGTTTTGCAAAAAACAAAAAGCCTCGAATGATGTAGCAATGAAATTTGAAGCTGTTTCGTTCTCTGATTAAATAAGTAGTATTGCTAGGTAACACTGCAATGCACGTACTCTGCAAGAAAACCAAGGCCAAGCCAGATAAAGAGGTTTTATCACCATGTTACTTGTTATTGCTGGCTTTGCCCTCACCTTGGTATCGCATATTCTGGCACGGTTTTTAGGCCAGTATTTTCCGCGTCTGCCTGTTATTGTCATTGCCATGTTTATTGTACTGGCTTTATTGTGGCTGGTACGCTGGCCTTATGACCATTACATACAACAGGTAGACCAGCTATTCCGTCATTTGCTGGGCTATGTCACGGTGGCATTGGCCATTCCACTGGCTGCCATCCGGCTGGATGACGTACCCCTGAAGGCCCTGATTAGTCTGTTTGTGTTTGCTACGCTGACCAGTGTTGCTGTTCCCATGGGGCTGGCCTATGCCGTGCATTTGTCATCGCCAACCGTACTGGCCTTTGCCACCCGTGCAGTCACTACTCCGATTGCCTTAAATATTGCATCGTTGATTCATGCACCACTGGCCATGGTGACCCTGATTGTCATTTTATCCGGGCTGATTGGCGCTGCCCTATCGCCCATTATTTTGCGTAAACTGGATGATGAGCGAGCCGCGGGTTTGGCACTGGGACTGGCGGCCCATGCTATTGGTACAGTACAGGCATGGCAACGCGGGCCAGTTGCTGGTCGCTATGCGGCCTTTGGTATGGCAGTAAATGGCATCCTCACAGCAATCTGGCTACCGCTGTTAATCCTGAATTTGCCTTAAAAATTAAAATTACTCCATATAGCCATCAAAATATAGATATAGTTCCTTAATTTACAGATAATGATCGAACCGTTCACATAAAATAGTTGTAGGGAACCTTGTATTCGATTAAATTGTCTACAGATATATCAATGTTAAGTGTTGTTAATTAAATTAACTTCAATTGCCGGTGATCTTATCTGTCTGCGCGTAGACGCGCTGCCTCAAAAGTAACAGATCATGCGATCGTTGAAGGTTAAGGAGAACCTAGATGTTAAAATCGTTATCCATCGCTTGTGCAGCAAGTTTGACTTTCTTATGTGCCAGTGTTGCCCATGCAGGTGACCTGAGCGGTACATGGCGTACTATTGATGACAAAACCGGCTTTTCCAAAGGTCTGGTAGAAATCAAGCAGGACAGCACCGGCGCCTACAATGGTACCATTATCAAAGTCATTCCCCGTCCCGGCTATACGCCCAAGGACACCTGCCAGAATTGCCCGGCGCCTTATACCAACAAGCCCATGGTTGGCCTGACTGTATTGACTGGTCTGAAGCAAGATCCAAAAAATGAAAATAATTTCATTAATGCCAAAGTGCTGGATCCACTCTCAGGCAATATTTACAAAGGCAAAGCCAAGTTAAGCTCCGATGGCCGTCGCTTAAGCATGCGCGGTTATGTTGGGATCTCTGCACTGGGTCGCAGCCAAACCTGGATTCGCGAGGACTAATACACAGCCTTGCCATTCCCCGTTTGACATCACTGTCTTACACCACGGCCCAGATCAATCATCTGGGCCATATTTTTATCTTTTTTTCAGGATTAATTCATTTCCATGGCTAAATTTTTATCAACACTGGTCGTTGTCAGCTTAGCGCTTGCTAATTTCAGTCTGGCTCAGGCCGCTGATCTGACGGGCAAGTGGCGCACCATTGATGACAAAACCGGTTTTTCCAAGGCTATGGTTGAAATCAGGCAACAAGCCGACGGTTCGTATACCGGTACTATCATTCAGCTTATTCCCCGTCCCGGCTATACACCCAAGGAAACCTGCCAGCGCTGTCCGGCACCCTATACCAACAAACCTATTGTAGGACTGCCTATCTTGCAGGGTTTAAAACCAGACCCCAAACATGAAAACAACTTCCATGGTGCGCGCGTGCTTGACCCGCTGTCTGGTAACCTCTACAAGGGTAAAGCCAAATTAAGTGCCGATGGCCGCCGTTTTACCTTCCGGGGTTATGTCGGTATTTCAGCGCTCGGCCGTAGCCAGACCTGGCTTCGTGAAGATTAAACCGGCACATTCAAGCCGGCTAAATACTTTTCTTCATTGCAACTGGGTGTAATTATTAGAAAAATGATTATGTGCTTGTTTTGGTTTCAGCTACTATTAGAATAATTACTCTAATAGGATGCTGTAATGAAGAACTGGACAATTGGTTTGGCCTGTTTGATGAGTTGCGCCATGACTCATGCGGCTGATATTGCCGGGATCTGGCGCACTATTGATGACAGGACAGGCTTTTCAAAAGCACTGGTTGAAATCAAGAAACAACCGGATGGCTCGTATACGGGAACCATTATTAAAATTATTCCACGTCCCAATTACGCTCCCAAGGAATTATGCCAGCGCTGTCCAGCACCCTACACCGATAAACCTATTCTGGGCATGACGGTATTATGGGGTTTAAAACCTGATCCAAACCGGTCAAATCACTATACAGGGGCGCAGGTACTTGACCCTTTGTCCGGTAAGCTTTATAAAGGAAAGGCGAAGGTCAATGCGGATAACCGCCAGCTCAGTATGCGGGGCTACGTTGGTATTTCTGCACTGGGCCGCAGCCAGATCTGGGTTCGCGAGCACTAAGCACGCAACCGCACTGCCCAAAACAAATTTAACAGGAAGTTAGAAAATGCAAATATGGAAAATGGCGATTGCCTGCGTTGGCCTGCTGGGTTCCCTGGCGCACGCAGGTGATATTACAGGCACTTGGCGCACTATTGATGACAAGACAGGAATCGTTAGGGCACATATACAAATCACCCAGCAGCCGGATGGTAGCTATCTGGGCACACTGATTGAAGACTTCCCTGCACCCGGGGAGGCACCGCTGGTCAGTTGTAATAAATGCCCCCAGCCTTATACGAATAAGCCCATCATTGGCCTGCAAATTTTTAAGGGCTTCAGGGAAGATCCCAAGCACCCCAACTCCTTTATTGATGGGAAAGTGCTTGATCCACGCCATGGTAAACTTTACAGCGGTAAAGCCAAGCTCAGTTCAGATGGCCGCAAGTTGCGTTTACGCGGTTATGTTGGCGTGTCTGTGCTGGGCCGTAGCCAGACCTGGTTACGTAAAGAGTAATTTTGTTCTTGTTCAGCTTTTGTAGCAGGCCCTGCTAATGGCAACGAAATCTTCTAAACTGTAAGCCTTACAAACCAGATATTTTGTTGCCAGCATGGCTACGACCCGCTTTGAAAAACCCCGTATTGAAAAAATCGGGCTTTCTGACCATAGAAAAAATCAGAACAGAAAACTAGCCCTGAACAATACCAACTTACGTCTGGGCTTATTATTGATTTTCTTAGCCACCAGCGTGTGCATATGGCTGGTGTTTTATTGCATGTCGCCCTACTGGTACAGCCGGAACTTTGTTGATCAGTTGAGCCAGAACAATCAGTTGGTCACAGAACAGTTAATTCCCCATAGCCTGCTGCAGCCCTATCAGGCAGACTTGCTGGCCACCCGGCAACTTACTGCACAACAATGGCAAGGGCCGGGGGCGCGTTACCTTCAACAGGTATGGCCTACACTCGCCGAACAGCAAAACATGCATCAGCTCTTGCTACTTCATGTTAACAGTGCACCGCCTGATAGCATCAAGCGCAGTTACACACGCTTTCCATCCCGCTTTCGACTAACCCTGGGTGATACTCCACAAAATACCTTGTGGTTTGAATGGCAACGGGAATCCTGGAATAGCTGGACACTAAGCAAACTGTGCATTTATAACCCGCAACCGGTTGCTGAGGTAAATAATTGTTTGTCTTCCAGCCGGTAGGCGATTAATTGCCCACCCCACACGCAGCCGCCATCCAGCGCATGAATCTGTGGGGCAATATGTTTACCCTGTAACGCCGCCCAGTGCCCAAAAAACAGTTCTACCTGTTCGTTTAGCTGGTTTGGCCATTCAAACCACGGCTTAAAACCAGCAGGCATGGGTGCATTTAAATCATCTTTAAATTCAAATTCCAGACGGCCTTTTTCGTCACACAGGCGCATGCGGGTCAGGTAATTGGTAATTACCCGCCAGCGTTCATAACCCGATAAATTCTCCTGCCATGTATCAGGCTGGCTACCGTACATATGGCCTAAAAAAGCATCCAGATGATCCAGCTCACCAGCAATGACTTTTTCCACTTCCCGTGCATAGTGACTGGCCTGTGCCAGTGTCCAGACTGGTGGAATCCCGGCATGCACAATGACTGCATTGCTTATCGGCTGTAATAACAAGGGCTGTCGCCGCAACCAGTTTAAAAGTTCATTGCAATCCGGTGCTGCAAAAATGGGCTGGGTACGGTCTTTATCCTTTAGCTTTTGAAAACCTCGCCAGACAGCCAGCAGGTTTAAATCATGGTTGCCCAGTACTGTTCTGGCCGCCCCCAATTCAGCCAGTCGTTTTACTTCACGCAAGGTATTGAGTGAATCCTCACCACGCGCCACCAGATCGCCAGCAAAATAAAGGCAATCCTGCTGCTCATCAAAGGCAAGCAGATCTTTCAAAGCCTGTAATGCGGCAAAACTGCCCTGCAAGTCGCCAATAATGTACTGATACCGGTAGGCCATGCTGCATATCCTGATTGGTCACTTAAAAATACGACATCTGTTTTAAAAAAGTTTTGATGGCTTTTGCATTACTTAACTGATGAATCAATTGCTGTAACTCGTGATGCTGCTGCAATATAAACCGTGCATCTTCTTTCAGCTTTTTAATAACTGTTTTTGGCGTAACTGCCTCAAGATTTTCAAACTGGCATATGTCCTGCAACATAAGCCGGTATTCATTAATTTGCTGATCCAGTTGTTCACTATGCCGGCTGAGATTCAGGTTATACAGCTGGAGCTGCTCATCGGCCAGTTGGGTATCACCAGCTTTATCCTGCTGGCCCAGTTGTATTTGCCACTGAAGCAAGCCCAAGAGATCCTGTGCTTGATACGATTCGGTCACTTGTTGCATGAGTCCGGTTTTTTTAATTTTTTCCTGCTCATCCGGTTCACGGTCAGGATGCAAATTTGCAACCAGCCGCTGGTAAATCTGCTTGAATGATTTGTGGGCCAGCGCATCAACATGCTGTGCTTGCTGTATATTTTTCGCCTGCTTGGCATTTTTCTGACGCGAACGTCTGGCCTGTTGCTCTGCTTGCCGCTGTTGCACGATCTGCTCATGCCATGCTTCGTAATCATCCGGGTCAGCCATAGTGACATCATCAGTGCAATCCGGCTGTTCATGCACCTGCGGCGTTAATCTCTCATCCGGTAGTTCAGAAACGGCCTGCCTACCCTGAAAATTGTATCCAGCATGCACTTCATAAATAAGTTCAATCCGTTGCACCTGCACTGGGCTTAAACTGTGGTCTAGCACTTGCTCACACCACTGCAAAATCAATGCATTAAGCTGGCCAGCTTCCCGGCTGGTAAATGCATAAGCCAGCGATGCCTCATGGAGCTGCTCAATCAACATAAGCCGGTCGAGTGTAAGCGTCTCAAACAAGGGAGCCAGCTTGCCATTGACCTGCCGCTGTGCCAGTTCAGCTGTTTGTTTCCATTCCTCAAGCTGCTGTTTTTGCTGTTCAATCTTTTCACTGAGTTGATTGAACTTTTTTTGCTGTGGCGTTAATGAATGCGGTGCGTTATCAGACACCGTTGCAACCATTGCCGACTTATTCTGCATCACCACCCCTGAGCATATCAGCCTGCTATTTTACGGGTTTGGATTAATGGCGACATCAGCCAGCGCCACAAACTGCGCCAGACTCAAGTTTTCGGGCCGTGCCATGGGATCAACCTGTGCCTGCGCAAAGCCCTGTTCATCTACCCTGCCTTTTAGGGTATTGCGCAAGGTCTTGCGGCGCTGGGTAAACACATGGCCAACCAGACTGGCAAACTGTTTTTCATCTTTGGCAACCAGTGGCTTTTCGGCATAAGGCGTGAGGCGAAACACAGCGCTGGTCACTTTGGGGGGTGGGTTAAAAGCACCCGGTGGCACTTCAAACAAAAACTCAGGCTTACAGTAATACTGAATCATCACCGACAAACGACCATAATCCTTACTGTTCGGCTCGGCCACAATGCGGTCGACCACTTCCTTTTGCAGCATAAAATGCATGTCCTGCACCTGACTGCCATATTGCAACAGGTGAAACAGCAGCGGTGTAGAAATGTTATACGGCAGATTACCGACAATCCGTAAGGGCTTGTTGTTCTGCACCAGCGTCATAAAATTAAACTTGAGTGCATCGCCCTCTACAATCGTTAGCTTTTCTGGCTGGCTTACCCGTCCGGGCAAACCCGCAGCAAGATCACGGTCCAACTCAACCACGGTTAAGGCTTCGCTGGCAACCAGCAACGGGGCTGTCAGCGCACCAAGACCGGGGCCAATTTCCACCATAAAATCACCCGCGCGCGGCGCAACCGCATGCACAATTTTTTCAATCACGCGGTTGTCATGCAAAAAGTTTTGTCCAAAGCGCTTGCGCGTCCGGTGTCCTTCATCTTTGGGAGTGGGCGCGCTAAATTGATAACTCATGACAAAACCTTTTTAACCATAAAATTGATGCACAGGACAATGAAGACCCAGTGCCATTAAACCGCAGACTCATAGCGCGCTGCCAGCTGCAAGGCCAGCTCGGTGGCAACTAATAAACTGCTGCTACTGGCCTTGCCACTACCCGCCAGATCCAGCGCCGTACCGTGATCCACCGAAGTACGGATAAATGGCAAGCCCAGCGTAATATTAACTGCTTCACCAAAACCCTGCGATTTTAGCACGGGCAAGCCCTGATCATGATACATGGCCAGCACCGCATCGGCATTCTTTAAATACTTGGGGGTAAACAGCGTATCGGCAGGCAGTGCATGACCCACATCAACGCCTTGCGCACGATAATGGGCCAGCACTGGTTCAATCACATCAATTTCCTCGCGGCCCAGATAGCCACTTTCACCGGCATGCGGGTTTAAGCCACACACCAGAATTTTGGGATGCTGAATGGCAAATTTGGTTTTAAGGTCATGGATTAAAATATCCAGAATTTGTGTCAGGCGCGTTGTAGTAATGGCCGCTGCCACGTTTTTTAATGGCAAATGCGTGGTGACCAATGCCACCCGAAGCTGCCGGGTTGCCAGCATCATCACTACGCGCGGCACGCCTGCATATTCCTGAAAAAATTCGGTATGTCCACTAAAGGCCCGCCCTTCAAGAGAGCCTGCTTCATTAATCACCGACTTTTGCACCGGAGCAGTCACTACCCCTGCGGCATCACCAGACATGCAGGCATGTGCGGCTTCAGTGAGCTGCGCCAGCACATAAGCCGCGTTGGCACTATCCAGTTTGCCATTCTCCACAGGTTGGGACAGTGGAAGGTCTTTGACATACAGTTCGCCGGGCTTGGCAGGCTGGGCTTGGGCTATATAATCAACCAGCACAACTGCCTTGCCCAGTTCACAGGCACGCTGCTGTAATAGGGATTTGCTGGCCAGCACCACCAAAGGACGCGCAAGGTTGGGTGGCATGGCAAACTGCGCCAGATCCAGACAAATGTCCGGCCCAATGCCTGCGGGTTCGCCCGAAGTAATATAAAGCGGCTTTAATGGCAAAGGATTCAATTGAGGGTTACGCCTTTTTCATTCTGGTGTGCCGTCATTATATAAACTTGGCCTGCATAAAACAGGCATAAAACATTCACAGTTGTTGGGCTTACATTTCTACAGCCGGGAATTTACAGGTTTTAAGTTACCATTTTAAGTGAATATGCTGATGAATAAGCTTGCAAGCATCATTTTTTCTACTCACCAAGTATCGCAGCAGTCTTTTGTTTTAGTGATGGCACTATTTGATGGAGCAAATCTTAAATGAATAAACCATCAGTACCGGGCCAAAAAACCTGGTATCAAATTAATCCACCCGTTTTTTTTGGTTCAACCCTGTTTATTGTGCTGTTTATTGGCATGGTGCTGGTTGCACCGGACAGCTTTGATGCACTGACTGCCTATATTAAAAACTGGATTACCAGTTCGGCTGGCTGGTTTTATATTTTATCAGTGGCGTTTTTCCTGATTTTTGTGGTGGTACTGGCGCTATCAAGTTTTGGCCGGCTCAAGCTGGGGCCGGATCATAGCAAGCCCGATTACAGCTACGGCTCTTGGTATGCCATGCTGTTTACAGCAGGTATGGGCATTGGCCTGATGTTCTTTGGGGTGGCCGAACCAGTAATGCATTTTGCCGATCCCCCGGTTGGCGACCCGACCACGCTCAATGCAGCGCGCCAGGCCATGCGTATTACCTTTTTCCACTGGGGTTTACATGCCTGGGCCATTTATGCGGTGGTGGCACTGTCACTGGCTTATTTTGCCTACCGCCACCGTTTGCCCCTACAGATCCGCTCTGCCCTGTACCCCTTAATTGGTAATCGAATTTATGGCCCGATTGGCCATGCGGTGGATATTTTTGCGGTGCTGGGTACTATTTTTGGGGTGGCAACCTCGCTGGGCTTTGGGGTAACGCAGGTTAATGCCGGGTTTAACTACCTGTTTGGCCTGCCACAAAACACCACGGTGCAAATTAGCCTGATTGTCATCATTACGGCCATTGCCACGCTATCGGTGGGTGCCGGGCTGGATAAAGGCGTTAAGCGGCTGTCCGAGCTGAACATGGTGCTGGCTGTGGTACTCATGCTGTTTGTGCTGATTGCCGGGCCGACTATTTTTCTGCTGCAAACCTTTGTGCAAAATACCGGTAACTACCTGTCCAACCTGTTTAGCATGACCTTTAACCTGTATGCCTATGAGGAATCCAGCTGGATTGGCGGCTGGACGCTGTTTTACTGGGGCTGGTGGATTGCATGGTCGCCATTTGTGGGCATGTTTATTGCGCGGGTGTCGCGTGGTCGCACGGTGCGTGAGTTTATTCTGGGCATGTTGCTGATTCCAACCGGCTTCACCTTTATGTGGATGACCTTTTTTGGTGATACCGCCATTTTCCTGATTTTAAAGCAGCATGCGGTGGCGCTGATTACAGATGTACAGGCCGACCAGTCGGTAGCATTGTTCAAGTTTTTTGAATACCTGCCTTTTTCCAGTATCAGTTCGCTGATAGCCACCATACTGGTGGTAATGTTTTTTGTGACCTCGGCTGATTCTGGCTCGCTGGTGGTAGATATGCTGACCTCAGGCAAGCAGCAAGGCACACCGCTGTGGCAACGGGTGTTCTGGGCGGTGCTACAGGGTGTCATTGCAGCCGTGTTGCTGCTGGCTGGTGGACTAACCGCATTGCAATCAGCCACCATTGCCAGTGCACTGCCTTTTGCAGTGGTAATGCTGCTGATGTGCTGGGGACTATTCGTGGCCATGCGGCTGGATGTGCTGAAAAAAGAAAGTATTCAGGATGCGCGAATTACCCCACGTGCGGGTGTGCATGCACCGCGAAGCTGGCAGCAGCGCCTGCACCTGATCATGCACCGGCCCAATAGTCTGGCCGAAGTCACTGCCTTTATGCATGACACGGTGAAGCCAGCCCTGCTGGAAGTGGCAGAAGAATTCAGGCGGCAGTCGATTGAAGCCAGTGTTATTGAAAAAAGTCCGGAACATATCTGGCTTCAGGTAGGCCATCAGGAAGAATCTGATTTTTATTATTCAATCCGGGTTCGCCAGCACCAGCCACCGGCCTTTATGACGCAAGCGCAACAGCAGGCCATTCCAGCCATGTATTACCGCGCTGAGGTCCACTTGCAGGAAGGGGGACAGGACTATGACATTATGGACTGGACCAAAGAGGACATTATTCAGGATTTGATTGACCAGTATGAACGCCACCTGCATTTTTTAAATGTGGTGCGCTAAGGGTTAACCGTCTTATTAGCACAAACAATAAAACGGAACAAAAAAGGCGATACCTATAATATCGCCTTTTTTGTTTAGGAAATTTTTAAGTGTTGCCTTAGCCTTAATATTTAGCGTTCGCGCAGGGCTTCCTGTGCCTTGTTAAAGGGCTTGATCAGGTAATCCAGCACCGTCTTGCTACCCGTATGAATATCTACCGTTGCAATCATGCCGGGCACAATTGGAAACTTCTGGTCGTGCTTGTTGGTCAGGTGATCAGAATCAGTCAAAATATAAACACGATAATAGTAAACGTCTTTTTTAACTTCATCCTGAATGGTATCCGGTGAAATGATCGTCACCTTGCCGGGCAGGCCCCCATAAATAGCATAGTCATACGCTGTAATCTTAACCAGTGCCGACTGGCTGGGATGAATAAACGCGACATCACGTGGTGAAATCCGGGCTTCGACCAGCAACTGCTCATCTAGCGGCACAATCACCATCAGGCGGCCATTCTGGGGTACTGCCCCGCCCACCGTGGTAACCGCAATTTCCTTGACGATCCCACGCACTGGTGAGGTAAAGGTCAGCCGGGTGAGTGAGTCCGACTTGCCCCGTACCACTGAGCGCTGGGCCTCAATTTCGGCATTGGCCTTGGCCAGCTCTTCACGCGCCTGCACATAATACTGGTTGCGCACATCATTGAGCTTGTTTTCAAGGTCATTGGCTTGTCGCTTTAGGCGCAATACCTCAACATCACTGGCAGCCCCGCGCGCCACCAGCGGTTCAGTCATGGCCAGTTCCTGCCGCACCAGACGCAATGCCTGATTCAGGCCAGCGCTGGTTTGTTCCAGATTGGTACGCCGCGAGTGATACAGCGCGGTTTCTTCCCGCACCAGAACCAGCTCCTTGCGCACTTCTTCCGGAAAACTTAACGGCGTGCCACTTACTTCAGCTTTCAGGCGTGCTGCCGTGGCCAGTGCTGCCCGCAATCGTGAGGCACTTTCCTCTACCGTGGATTCAAAACGGGTACGATCCAGTTGCGCCAGTATCTGGCCTTTTTGCACAATATCGCCTTCACGCACTTTCAGGTCGGTCAAAATACCGCCATCCATGGACTGAATCACCTGTTCCTTGGAGGATGGAATCACCTTACCTGTACCGGTAGACACTTCATCCAGCTTGAAGTGCCATGCCCACAGCACAAAACAGCCCACTGCCAGCGCCACAATCCAGATGATAAAGGACGCGCGGGGCAACGGAGGTTCGGATACATAAGGGGCTGGCTTGCTCATTGGTGTCTCATTATTGATTGATCAGTACACTAAAACCTATCAAAAGGCCTAGTCCATACGTGTTCTACAGTAAGCTTGTGGCACATTAGCCCTGTGGCAGTTTGGCCTTGCTGTTGGCCAATACTTGTGCCTTGGGGCCATCCATCACAATCTGGCCATCATTGACCACAATCACCCGGTCCACCAGATTCAGCACTGCCATGCGATGGGTGGCTACCACCAGTGTGCGGTGACCCAGCCATAATTTCAGCCGGTCAATCAGTTGTTTTTCCGTCACTTCATCAATGGCAGCAGTAGGTTCATCCAGCAGCACAATATTGGGCTGGCGAATCAGCAAGCGCGCCAGCAGCAGCATTTGTTTTTGTCCGCCAGACAAGCCAGTGCCGCCCTCCAGAATCTGGTAATCCAGCCCTTCCTTGCGTGACTGCACAAAATTCAGTGCGCCTACCATGTTTAGCACATCCAGAATTTCCTGATCATTCACCAAGGGGCTGCCCAGTGTCAGGTTTTCACGCAGGGTGCCAAAAAACAAATGGGCGTTCTGGTTGAGCAATCCCATGTCGCGGCGCACATCAGCCGGGTCAATCAAGGTTAAATCCAGGTTATCCAGCATCACCTGCCCTCTCTGGGCAAACTGCATCCCCGACAGCAATTGCAGCAAGGTGGTTTTGCCAGCACCATTACGGCCCAAAATAGCCACCTTTTCACCGGCTTTGATATTCAGGTTCTTGATCGACAAAATGGGCTTATTGTCATCCTCAGCATATTTAAAGCTAACATTGTTGAGTTGATAATTACCCAGTAATACGGCGCGATGAATCAGGCTGGCATGGTCTGGCTGGTCTACCGGACGCTTGATCAGTTCATCAAGACTCTGGCGCGCCACCTTGGCCTGCTGCCAGCGTGACATCACCCCGGAAATCTGCGCTAGCGGAGCCACCATGCGTGATGACAGCAGCGAACAGCCCACCAGTGCTCCCGTGGTCATTTCGCCGTCAATCACCAGAAAACAGCCTGCCAGCACCACCAGCGCATACATAATGGTTTGCAGTTCCTGCGTCCATGTCAGCAACAGGCCGCTAATAAAACGCTGGCGCTTGCTAATGTCAGCCGACACTTCATTGAGGTGATTCCACTGGTTTTGAAAACGCGGTTCGGCACGTAGCAACTTAATGTCTTCAATGCCCTGCACCGCCTCCACCAGCATGGCATTCCGAATGGACGATTCACGCATGCCTTCGTTGGACAAGCGCGCCAGTGGTTTTTGAATCAGCAGGCCGGGAATCAGAATCAGCGGGATGGCCAGTAAAATAATCAATACCAGCGGGCCGCCAATAATCCAGAAAATTACCAGAAACAAAAAGAAAAACGGTAGGTCAGCCAGTGCGCCAATGGTGGTTGACGTCACCAGCTCACGCACACTTTCCAGTTCGCGGATTTGTGAAATAAACGTTCCGGTTGACTTGGGGCGCTCACTGTTACGAATGCGCAAGGCATGGCCAAATACCCGGTCAGACACGCGCAAATCGGCCCGCTTGCCAATAATATCCGACACATGGATACGCGCCAGCCGCAAGCTAAACTCAAAAATTACGGCAATCAGCACACCACCGGCCAGCACCCACAAGGTTGGAATGGACTGCGCCGGTACAACCCGATCATACACCTGCATGGAAAAAATAATGGCCGACAAGGCCAGCACATTGGCCACCAGCGAGGCCAGCATAATATCGCCATAGCGCTTCCAGTCCTTGAGGAGAATGCCCCAAAACCAGTTTTTCTCATACGGCTTGATGTATTCATCCACCCGGGCATCTGCCACCGAGGTTTCCGGGCGCAGGATTAGCACACGGCGCGCCTGCGCCTTAATTTCACTGGCAGGCAAGGTAGTGGCAAGGCCATGGTCACCGCTAAACTGCACGCTGACATTGCCCTGACTGTCGACTTTTTCCAGAATACCGACCTGCCCGGTCATGAACTCCACCACTACCGGCAAGCGCCATGCATCCAGAATCGCTTCGTTAAACTGGTCAACGCGCAGCTCAAGGCCAATTTGCCGCGCCATACTGTGTAGCAAGGCATCCAGTGAAGTGGTTTTTTCCCAGTCCAGATTAATGCGGATATTTTCTTCCGAACTTTCAATGCGATAATGCCGCGCAATGCCCAGCATGGCCGTTAACCAGGGTGCATAGCTGGGTTGCTGGCTTGTCGCAGGCTGGCTATCAGCCGCCTGTCCAGTAGTTGAGTGACTGACTATAGGCTGGCGGGTTATAGACTGGCTGGCAGCAGATTGACTATTCATGGGCTGACTCATGGTTGAATGTCCAGGCCTTGTATGGTGGTATTGTTTAAGCCATAAACGGCTCTGGAACGTCCTGTAATGGCAATGTAATTCACCACATTGTTCCAGATATCGTAGCGGGTATTTTCCCGGTCGGTGGCGGCCAGATGAATTTCCTGTTCGGAGTTCAGCAAATCCAGTGCAGTGCGGGTGCCCAGCTTGTATTGTTCCTGATACAGCTCGCGGGTTTGGATAATGGCCTGCTCGCGGTCTGCCAGTACATCCAGTCGGCGCTGTGCGCCCAGTATCTGTTCCCGGAAGCTGCGGGCCTGATCGGTCACATCCAGATAAGTCGCCTGAATTCTGGCCCGCGCGGCCTGTTCGGCATAACTGGCCGCCCGTTCTGCGGCAGACAATGCACCACCCTGCGACAGGTTGCTGTTTAAGGCAAACATCACTGAACTATAAGTCCCGTCGTCATCTGTATTGCTGGGATTACGCCCATTGATGGCCCGGCTGACCGACCCTTCTACAGCCAGCGTGGGATAACGCCGGGCATGGGCATTTTGCCGCTGTGCCTGCGCTTCACGCCGGGCAGACTCTGCAGCGATAATATCGGGTAGCGTATTAATGGGCGGGTTTTCATACAATTGCGCTTGCTGTACCAGCACAGCCGGAATGTCAGTAACCTGCCGGGGCAAGGCACCACCTACCAGCGTTCTTAATTTTTCACGCCACTGATTTAGCGCCGTTTCGGTTTGTAGCAGGGTGGCCTGTGCGCCTTCATAACGCGCTTGCGCCTGCACCGGATCAGCCTGACTGCTAATCCCGGCCCGTGCCCGCAGCCGGGTAATTTCCAGAATACGGGCAACGCCGCTTACTTGCTGCTCGGCAATTTTTTTCAGTTCCTGATAGCGCCGCACATTGACGATTGCTTCTGCGGTTTGCAGTGCAATGGCATCAATTTACTTGAGAACCACGGCTTTTTGCTGGTCTACACTGGCCTGTGCAGCCTCCACATTGCTACTGACCTTGCCAAAGTCATACAGCATCTGGGTGGCATTTACGCTCAGTAACTGGCGGCCTGCCTCAGAAGTCCCCATCCGGCCGGTGCTGACACCAGCCTGAACCTGTGGCCAGTAACCGGCCTTGGCCACATCAACCTGACTATATTCGCTGGATAATTGCGCCAGTGTCTGGGCAATAGCCGGATGCCGGTTGACTGCAATCTGAATGGCCCGGATTAAATCCAGACTGGTACTGTCAGCATGACTTATATCAGCCCTTGCTTGTACCTCAATAGTAGGTAAATCACTGGATTCATGCACAATACCGGTTTCACCCATCATGGCCTCATATGGCTCAGGCTGGGATAGCGTCAGCCTAGACAGGCTAATGGTATTGTCTGGCGGCGTATTCTGAAAAGCTGCCTGTAAATTACTTACCTTCTGGCTAAACCGCTGCTTAAGGGGCAGTTTTTCAGTTGGCGTCTCCTGGGCAACACTCACGGCAGGAACCAGCATCAACTGGGCCAGCAGAATTGCAGTAGCAAGATAGCTTAATGCAGCCCTTGGTCTATCAAGGTTTAGTGACGGTGTATGGCGTAAATCATTTTGCATTGAATAGTGAACACTTATTGGTATGTCATCAAAAAATCATTGTCATTCATCTGGCTGTTTATTGTGCAGCATATCCATGTGCCCAGCCTTGCCCTACTCTCCCGTGCGGCCTTTTTCAAAAACAGCATGCAGCGCTTTAAACCCACCCCTGACCTTGAGCATACTAAAGCCAAGTTCAAGCCTCAATCAATACCCTTTCGCGCCTGAAAACTGCATTGTTTTAGCCATAGGGCAAGTTTGTACAACGGGCACAGCAAGGGCTCGCTGAATTAAACCTTGCCCAGTATTGGGGACTATCCCCCGCAGGCTTGGCATCATAACGGATCAATTGGCAAAACTTTTGCTTTTTATACTAGTAAAGGTTGTTATTTTGCCCAATTTTCACTAAAATTCGCGCTCCATTTTGTTTGGACTGCTTTTAAGGTTCAAACCAACGATAATAGGTAGTGGTCAATGAAAACTCTCAGCGCCAAGCCTGCTGAAGTGCAACACGACTGGTATGTTGTTGACGCATCAGGCAAAACTCTCGGTCGCCTCGCGACTGAAATCGCTCGTCGCCTACGTGGCAAGCACAAGACATCTTACACCCCTCACGTTGATACCGGTGACTACATCGTTGTCATCAATGCAGAGCGTGTACACGTTACCGGAACTAAAGCGCAAGACAAGATGTACTATCGTCATAGCGAATTTCCGGGCGGTCTGAAAACAACCAACTTTGAAAAACTGATCACCCACAAGCCTGTAGAAGTATTGCAGCGTGCGGTTAAAGGCATGTTGCCTAAAGGCCCACTTGGCTATGCCATGATCAAGAAAATGAAAGTATACGCTGGCAGCGAGCATCCACACACTGCTCAACAGCCACAAGTTTTGGACATTTAAGGAAAAAACGACATGGCAACTAATTATGGTACTGGTCGCCGTAAGACCGCAACCGCTCGTGTATTCCTGTCCTCGGGTTCAGGTAAAATCACAATCAACAACCGTGATATCGACACTTATTTTGGCCGCGAAACTGCTCGCATGGTGGTTCGTCAGCCATTAGAGCTGATCGACGCTGTTGGCAAATACGATATTTTCGTAACTGTTAAAGGTGGCGGTATCGGTGGTCAGGCTGGTGCAATTCGTCACGGTATTACCCGTGCGCTGATTGCTCTGGATGACACGCTGAAATCTGCACTGCGTCAGGCTGGTTTTGTTACCCGTGATGCGCGTGAAGTTGAGCGTAAAAAGCTTGGCTTGCGTAAAGCACGTAAGCGTCCACAATTCTCCAAACGTTAATTCGTTTGCCCTTTTGGGCGAGTTGTGCAAAAGCCTCGGGAAACCGGGGCTTTTTTATGCCTGTCTTTTGTTCAGTCATTTATAGTTCACTGCCTTTATTTTATAGTGTTATTTTAAGCCATTTCATGGTGTAAGGCCTTTTAGCTGAAATTTTATGCCTACAACTTAACGCTACAAATCAGCCTTGTGATTCAACCTGATTCAGGCTAAAAACAAAACACGATGCGGCCCAGCATGAACTTTTCATATTTCAAGAATACCTGCCATGAATACTTCCTCAAGCCTTGTTGCTGATTTTCAACCGCTGCCTGCAACCCTTGTGCAACCGGTCTGGTGGCTGAGCAAAAGCTGGTTTAAGCCCCGCTTTTATGGGCTGGAGCATCTGGATGCCAAACGGCCAGCGCTATACGTGGGTAATCACACCATTTATGGCTTTGACTCACCGGCTTTTGTGCTGGGCGTTTACCAGCACAAAAAAATCTGGTTGCGCGGGCTGGCCGATCATTTCCATTTTTACTTTCCACTGTGGCGTGATGCACTGCAACAGTTTGGTGCTTTTGATGGCACCCGGCAGGCCGTAGATAAACTCATGCAGGCGCGGCAGCATATCCTGATTTATCCGGGTGGCTCACGGGAAGTGCTCAAGCATAAGGGCGAGGCCTATCAGCTATTCTGGAAGCAGCGTCTGGGTTTTATTGAACTGGCAATCCAGCATGGCTATGACATTATTCCCTTTGCCGCGCTTGGCGGCGAAGAAACGCTGGATATCGTGTTTGACGGCAATGACTTTAAAAAATCATGGCTGGGCAAGCTGGCTCAAAAAAGCGGTTTTTCCGCACGTTTCTTACGCAATGGCGAGTTCTTCTTTCCGATTGTAACCGGCTATAAGCATATTCCGTTTTTACCCAAGCCCAAGGCACTGGCCTATCAGTTTATGCCACGCCTGACCACCCGGCATAAAGACATTCATGCCTCTGATGAGGAAAAAATGGCACTGCGTGATTATATCCAGCAGCAAATCGAAATTGGCCTACAGATGCTGCGCCAGCAAACTGATACAGACAATTAATTGTTAAAAGACCAGTTTTCCCAGACTTAAGCAATCTGGCAAAGACGCTGTGCCGCCTGCTGCAAGGTGGCTTCAGTTTTGGCAAAACACAAGCGGATCAGGCGCTGGCCCTCAACCGGTTTTTCATAAAACACCGAAATGGGAATGCTGGCAATGCCATGTTCATGCACCAGCCACTGGCTCATCTGTACATCATCCAGATCATTACGAATGGCTGAATAATCCAGTAACTGAAAATAGGTTCCACGACTGGGAAGCAGCTTAAAGGCTGAAGGTTGCAGGAGCTGGCAAAACAGGTCGCGTTTGGCCTGATAGAAACTGGCCAACTGGTTAATATGTTCAGGATGCTGCTGCATAAAATCAGCCAATGCATGCTGAATGGGTGTGACCCCACAAAAATTCACATACTGGTGTACCTTTAAAAATGCCTGCATCAATTCTGGCGCTGCTACCACGTAGCCAGTTTTCCAGCCGGTCACATGAAAGGTTTTGCCAAAAGAACCAATCATAAACGAACGCGCAGCCAGTTCTGGCAGGCCAAGTACACTGGCATGCATCAGCCCATCAAACACCAGATACTCATAAACCTCATCACTCAGCACCAGAATATTGTAGGGTTCAATGATGTCATACAGGGTTTTCAAATCCTGTAAGGTGATGACAGCACCGCTGGGATTATGCGGGAAATTAATAATCACCAGCCGGGTTTTGTCAGAAATGGCTGCCTTAAAGCGCTGCCAGTCAATAGAAAAATCGCTCTGCAACGGCACATGAATACACATCCCGCCGGCCAGCCGGGTGGCCGGATCATAACTGTCATAGCAGGGATCAAATACAATTACCTCATCGCCTGCCTGTACCAAGGCCTGAATCACACAAAAGATCGCAGCCGTCGCGCCGGGTGTAATGGCCACCTCAGTTGCCGTATCCGGGAGCCAGCCATAGCGCTGTTGAATAGTAAGCGCCACTTGTTCGCGCAAGGCAGGCAACCCCTGCATGAGCGCATATTGCTGAAAGCCCTGACTGGTATAACCTTTCAGTGCTTCCAGCAATTGCGGGGGACTGTCAAAATCCGGAAAGCCCTGCGACAGGTTTAGTGCTTCGGTTTGCTGTGCCAGTTGTGTCATCCGGGTAAAAATTGAAGTGCCAATGGTGGGTAACTTATTGGGCAACTGAACGGACATGGCAGACTCCTGAATTGCTAAAGCACATGATTGTAAGAACTGCTGAGCTGTTTTTAATCCATTAGTCGCCACAGATACCAGGCCGCCACACTCTGGTACGGTGCCAGCTGCTCACCCACCGCCCGTAACCCTTTTTTACCCAAAGGCTGTTCGAGCTTTTTAAGCCGTCGGTAACCCTGCTGTACAGCATAATCATCCACTGGCCATACATCCAGCCGACCCAGATTAAAAATCAACAGCATTTCAACCGTCCAGCGCCCGACTCCTTTGAGCTGGGTTAACTGCTCAATCAACTGCTCACTGTCCATCTGCTGGGCAGTTTCAAAATCAGGAATTTCACCTTGCAACTGGGCTTGGGCAATACCCACAATACTGTCCAGCTTGCGTGCTGAAAAGCCACAGGCCCGGATCAGTTGCGGATCAACCTGCAATAACTGATTTGCCGATGGAAAACAGCCGCTATAAAGCTGCAACAAGCGGTTTAAAATGGCCTGTGCCGCTTTGCCATGCAACTGCTGATGTGCAATGGCCCGAATCAGGGCTTCATACGGTTGCTGCACGGGTTTGAGTTCAAGCTGGCATTCCCCAACCTTGGCAATATGTTGTTGCCAGTCCGCATCAACTGTGCTTAAAAAACGACTGGCCTGCTGGTAAACCTGCTGTTGGTGATCGCTGATGGAACAAGGTTCTTTCATATTGGCCTAGCCTGCACGCCGAAAAGTAAAGTTAATGCGCCGCTCACCCAGTAGGGGATGGCTAGCCGCCTTTAATGGTAAAATACCATGATAGCGCAAGCGGTCTACCCCGCCCCACACCACAACATCGCCATGTTGTAGCAAAATTTTTTGCGTTTTGTCCTGTCGGTTAACCCCACCAAATAAAAAATTGGCGGTAATGCCTAGCGATACCGAGACCACAGGCTGGGACATATCCCTTTCATTTTTATCCTGATGCAGAGACATTTTTGCACCAACCACATATTCATTGATCAGGCAGGCATCCGGTTTAAAGTGATCAAACCCGGCAAGCGCTGCCGCTTGTATGGCCAGTGTCTCAAATACTGCTGGCATGGCAGGCCATGGTTTTCCAGTTGAGGGGTCAAGTGGCTGGTAGCGATAACCCTTTTGATCGGTAATCCAGCCCAGTGACCCACAGTTGGTCATGGCAGCAGACATTACATAGCCACCCGGAGTGATCATCTGCCGGAATGGCGCTTGGGCTACAATCTGATCAATGGCAGCGATTAGCTCATGCTGCATAGGGCTGGCAAACTGGCGTAGTACCACAGATTGCTCGCCAATTATTTCTATAGGCTTTTCTTCTACAGCTTGCGCCTCAGGTTGCTGCTCAAACAAATCCAGATTCATCGATGGCCCCTGCACTATTTCTTACCCGTTATTTCTTGCCCGTTTGTGGTATTAAAAACCGCAATCCTGCCATTTAAGATACACCGTTTAAAACTGAATAAAGCCCAACAGGCCCAGCCTGCAAAAATAAAACATGTTATTACCGGGCAATCCATATAATCGCGCTATAATCTCGAGTATCCTGAAATTTTATTGAAACAGCCTTTTGGCAATATGAATAACGATTTAACCCCACAACAAGGTATTATTCTCTATAGCCATCCGGATGATCATTATAGCCATCGTATCCGGCTGGCGCTGGCCGAAAAAAATGTGAAGTACCAACTGGTACTGGTGGATGAATTTTCCGAAGATGTGGCTGACCTCAATCCATATAATCAATTGCCAACCCTGGTTGAGCGTCAGGTTCGCCTGTATGAAAGCCATGTCATTTTAGAATATCTGGATGAGCGCTACCGACAGGCCAAACTGCTGCCCGACACGCCAAACCTGCGCGCTGAGCAACGCCAGTATGCCTGGCGTA
This sequence comes from Alkanindiges hydrocarboniclasticus, assembly GCF_001982605.1. GTDB lineage: Bacteria > Pseudomonadota > Gammaproteobacteria > Pseudomonadales > Moraxellaceae > Alkanindiges > Alkanindiges hydrocarboniclasticus. The sequence goes on from NZ_MLCN01000007.1 coordinate 74,830, forward strand.
TTGAACAGGACTGGATGAAACTGGCTGATATCCTGCTACGCCACCCGGATACTCTGGATGAACAGGCAGCCAATCAGGCCCGCCAAAGCTTGGGTCAGTCACTGGTAAGCCTGTCCCCCCTGTTTGCCCACTTTCCTTTTTTCATGAGTGAGCAGTTTGGCTACAACGACTGTATTCTGGCGCCGTTATTATGGCGCCTGCCACAAATGAAAATTCATTTACCAAGCGCACATTGCAAGCCCTTGCTGGCCTATTGTAAAAGACTATTTGAACGACCTGCTTTTATCGCGTCCCTCACCGAATCGGAACGCCATAAACAGCAATATCCACTGCACAGGTAATGCCATGTCTACTGAAATGATCCCAACCCGTCCATATTTGCTTCGTGCGATTTATGAATGGACCAATGACAACAAACTGACACCTTACCTGCTGGTCAATGCCGAGCTGCCCAACGTGCAGGTGCCACGCCAGCATGTACAGGATGGCCAGATTGTGCTGAACATTGCACCGCATGCCGTACACCACATGATGATGGACAATGATGCAGTCAGCTTTAGCGCCCGTTTTGGTGGCGTTTCACAGCAGCTGTATGTTCCCATGGCAGCGGTACTGGGATTATATGCCCGGGAAAATGGCCAAGGACTGTTTTTTGATCCACAGGAATATGAAGGCTATCAAGCCAGCAGTGACAGTTCGCAGCCACAACCTGACATTTCGGCCACAGAAAATACCGACAATACGGCAGAAACCACAGCGGCTAAAAAACCCAGCCTGCGCATTCTGGACTAACAGGATTTTATTTTAACCGAGGAACACCACATGGCGTTTTCATTACTCGATCATTTGCAAAGTAGCCGCCAAAGTGACATTCAGGCGTTAGTGCCAACGACTGACGGGGACGGCCAGCGTAAATTGCTGGCAATTGTGCTGGGCCAGTTGATTGTGCTTGACCGGACTAACAGCCCTGCATTGTATCAGGCCATTACTGCACAGGATCACAGTATGTTCTGGCAAGGTCTTGATGATCAGGCTATCAGCCAGCTTGCTGCAACCACTACCCTGCCCGTTGCAGATTTTAAAAGCGTGATTAATCAGTTATATGGTTATGTCATTGCTGAGATTAATAGTCTGGACAGTACCGCCAATCTGGAGCAGGCTGGGGTTTCCGAGTTGATTCAGGGACAGGCTGAGTATCTGGCAGGGGCAGCACCCGATCAGGTGTGGCGCGTGTTAGACTTGACCGAATTACAGGGACAGACTGCCTCTACAGAAGCACATGTTGACCTTAATGCCAGCATTGCCAGCTTAAATAAATTGATGATGGATGCCAGCCAGATGAACACCCAAACAATTAACGATGCTCACCACAGTAACGATGCCGTAGCGCATGATCCTGATGGACACCCCCAGCATGACGAGCATAGTCATGGTCACGCGACTGTTGCACTGCCACCGCAACGGCCTGCGCCGCGCTTCTTTTTGGCACTGGAACCATTAATTGCGGTGCTAATCCTGATTGTACTCTGGATGATTTATAACAACCTGATGGCCTATTAAGCCTCATTAAAAATATTCACTGATTTTTCAGTGAATAAAAAAACTGACAGTAAGTCGGAAATAGCCTTACTGTCAGTGAAACTGGTGAAGCAACATACATTAATAATTAAAATTTAAAACGATACAACATTAGGGTTAAATTAAATGACCGATCACCGCATCACTTTTTAGCAAATCCTGTAAACGCGTGGCATTTTCAAAATTGCCATGCTTGAACAGGGCACGCACGCGCTGTCCCTGCGCTTCAAAAATCAGGCATTCTAGAGCCAATTCCTGTCCATCCACATCAGTCAGGCACAGTTGCATATCACGAGGCTGGGCCAACAATTTTTGGGCCATTTCAACGCTTCCCGTCTCAATCAACACCCCAAAAAAGTTGATATCCACCACATTGACATTAGCCTGTAGCGCAGGTTGCACGCGGTGACGTATCAGATAACTGGATTGTTTAAGCTGTAAGCGGGCTTCACCACGGCGTTCCATGTTCTGCATTTGCTCGCGGTTCAGCACGCGTACCCCTTCCACTTGGGCAATGTCATTGCCTTGCAGAAAGGTTGCAAACAGGTTCATGGTTTCCTTGCGGCGCTGTAATTGCGGCACATGATCTGCATTTTCAATCAGGGCAAACTGCATGTCCTTGCATTGCAAGGCAAAATTTGCATTTTCAAACGGCAGGGTAAAACTGTCAAATTCGCCACACGCCACCATGGTTTTGCATTGCGGGCTTGGCACATGTTGCAGGCGCAACAGGCGGTTACAGTTGATTTCGTAGCGTAGGCGTTCTGTGGTGGCAAACTCGGCCATTTGTCTAAAAAACAGGCGCTTGGCAGTCGGTGACATGCGGGTTCGGTCAAGGCGGGCATGGTTGATCAAGTACAAAATAACTGCCTGGCCAAATTCTTCCATGCGGTCTTCACGCATCAGGTGCAGCGACTCTTCCAGCAGCATGCGCCAGCTTGGACGGGTCTTTTGCATCACGCCCATCAATACTAGCCGCTCAATTTTCTCAGGGCGCTGGTCAGCAAAATGTGAGGCAATTACTGAACCCAGTGACATGCCCATAATCGACACTTTGTTTAAACCCACTTCATCCATCCAGCGACCCAGCATGGCGGATAACTCTGGTAGTTCCAGAATACCCGCAGATTCACCGGTTTCAACATTACTGATTTGCTGGTTACCGCCCATAGATGGCAAATCCACCAGAATGATTGGGCCACATTCCAGCAGTTGTTCAACGCAATATTTATAGGAGTTAAAATTCTGAAAGGCACCACCAATAATAACCACTGGCGGCAAATGCATGGTTTCTTGCAAACCAAAGGCAACGTATTCGATCTTCCAGCCATCAATCCAGTGCGCCCGGCTGGGTTCCTTAAAGCTGTTACGCGTATAAGTGTCAAAAAAACAATGAGGTTGAATTCGCTGGATCAAGCTATCATGCATATCCTGTTGCCCTAACGCCCACACGGCATTCATAACACACTCCTTGTAACCCCACGACATCCATTGGTATTGCGTGGCTAATTTCAGTAATAAGCAGCATGAATTCCTTTACCATGACTACTTACATTTCTTTTATGACATCACTGTCAGCATTTCCAGTTATTCCGTTACTGGTCATTTCATTACAGACTTTCTGTGAGTATTAGATATACCATAAGTTACTGGCTTGTGAACAGCACATTAAATACTAAAATAATATAATTCTGATGAACAAAAACCACCAAACAGTGACACAATCCGCACAATTAGTTCGAATATATCCCTAAAACCAGTTTACTGCTAAACTAGTCCATTCAAACTTTATACCTTATTGGAAATATCAATGTCCGCATCACTCCATGACTATATGCAAACGTTAGGGCAACAAGCACGTGCTGCCGCACGGGTGCTGTCGGGTGCGCCGACTGAAAAGAAAAATGCTGCCCTTTCCTGTATTTATGATGCACTTGAAGCTGGTCGCCAGCAAATTCTGGCTGCCAATAATAAAGACATGCAGCGCGGTCAGGAACGCAATCTGGAAGCCGCCCTGCTGGATCGCCTTGAACTCACCTCCGGTCGTTTTGAAGGCATGTTACAGGGCTTAAAGGATGTTATTGCGCTGGTTGATCCGGTTGGGGTCATTACTGATCTGGCCTACCGTCCGTCGGGTATCCAGATTGGCAAGATGCGGGTGCCGCTAGGCGTAGTGGGGATGATTTATGAATCGCGTCCTAATGTTACATTGGAAGCCGCATCATTAGCCCTAAAATCCGGCAATGCCATTATTTTGCGCGGTGGTTCTGAGGCGTTTGAGTCCAATCAGGCCATTGCCAAGTGTATCCAGAACGGATTACGCGCGGCCCACCTGCCGGAGCATTGTGTACAGGTTATTGATACCCCCGATCGGGATGCGGTTGGCTTACTGATTACCATGTCCGAATTTGTCGATGTAATTGTACCACGCGGTGGCAAAAGCCTGATTGAGCGCATTACCAATGAAGCCAGCATTCCGGTGATTAAGCATCTGGATGGCAATTGCCATGTTTTTGTAGAGCGTCAGGCTGACCTGCAAAAAGCCCTGCCGATTTGTTTTAATGCCAAAACCCATCGCTACGGCGTGTGTAATGCCATGGAAACCCTGCTGCTGGATGAGCCAATTGCTGAAGATTTCCTGCCCACCATTGCCGAGCTGTATCTGGAAAAAGGCGTAGAACTGCGCGGCTGTGATGAAACCCGCCGTATTCTGGGTGAGGCTGTGGTTGCCAAGGCCACTGAAGAGGACTGGTATACCGAATATCTGGGGCCGGTGCTGGCCATTAAGATTATGGATGGCGTAACACAGGCTATTGATCATATTAACCAGTATGGCTCACATCATACCGATGCGATTGTGACTGAAAATTACAGCATTGCGCGCCAGTTTTTGCGTGAGGTGGATTCCAGCTCAGTGATGGTAAATGCCTCTACCCGTTTTGCTGATGGTTTTGAATATGGTCTGGGTGCCGAAATTGGTATTTCTACCGATAAGATTCATGCGCGCGGGCCAGTAGGTCTGGAGGGCCTAACCTCACAAAAATGGATTGTGCTGGGTGACGGCCAGATTCGCCACTAAAACTTCAATAAATAGTTCAAAAAATAAAAAAAGGGTTGCTGATGCAACCCTTTTTTAATGGGTGACCTATTGGTCATCTCACTTATAATTCATTGAAATTAAAAAATTATTTGATCGTAATAGTTAGCGCATAGTGATAAACATCAGTAGCTGGTTGCGCGCCAGCCTTGGTTTGCGGATAGCTGGTTTTAATTAAATATTGGCCCGGCTGCTTGAATTGAATACGTACCTGCCCATCCTGATCAGATACTACATCCGGTTTATCTTCAGCTTCTTCATCGTGATGCATGGCACCAGCCTGCTCTACATGAAAACCGCTATTAGCAACGGGTTTACCATTAAACAGCACCTGAAAATTTAAACCTTCGGATTGTTTAAGCTGGTTGGGATGCTGGCTAAATTTCAGTTCCAGTCCCTTGCCGCTAGGGGTCAGTACCTGCTGGGTGGGCGCGCCCTTGGTGACATAACTCACCACGTGGCCATGTGTCTTGCTGCTAAGCTTCTTGTCTGTGTTCTTGACTTCGCTGTTTAATAAATACGGACGCTCACTGGCTGCGGGGGCCTTGTCAGCAGGCATGTCATACACCGCTTTCCAAATCCCATTTTGCTGGGCATAGCTGGTGCTGTGTTCAGCCTGTGCAAATACCTTGTAAGTCCCTTGTTGCTCCAGTGGCAATTCAAGCACAGTAGCACTTTGCAGGCCACTTAGCGGTGTAAGTTCCTGCTGTTTGCCCTGTGGATTGACACTATAATACTGCCCCTTGAGTGGAAATTCAGGAACAAATAAATCTTCGGTATACCCTGCATGCAGCAGCACCTGCTTACCTTCCGGAATGTCGCTTAGTGGCAAAATATAAGCCTCATGCGCATGGGCAATCGTGGCAAGCATAGCGCTGGTGGTGAGCAAACTTGTGGTGATTACTGCATTAAACATGTGTTACCCCTTTTTTTAAAATACTGAATAATATATCTTACAACAATCTTTATAAAAATTATTCTCATTTAAAAATAATTCTCAGTTTCTTTTAAGATTCACTCAAGATTACCGATTAATACTTAAATGCTGAACTATTATTTGCTACTTTTGTAGCTTAGTCAGCATGTCATCTTTACTGTAACGTTTGCTATACCGTTGACCTGCTTTATTTTTTGCATTTATTTTAGGCTTGTATTTGAGAGTGATATGTCTGCTTGCATACTGGTGATTAACAGTGGTTCCTCCTCCATAAAATATGCCTTGATTGGCACTGGCCTTGGCACCCGAATTGCCGGACTGGCAGAAAATCTGGGTACAGCCCAGGCGCGAATCAAAGGCACGCAAGCTGATGGCAGCACCTTTAACCATTCGTTTGCTGATAGCGCCAATCCACAGGCCAAACCCGCCAGCCATGCCGATGCCCTGCAATATATTCTTGAACAGCTCTCTGACTATCAGCCAGCCGCTATCGGACACCGTGTGGTGCATGGCGGGGAAAAATTTACGCAGGCTGTGCAAATTGATGCACAGGTAATGACCACCATCCGGCAAACCTCCGCACTGGCACCATTACATAATCCGGCCAATCTTCTGGGTATTGAAGCAACACTGGCGCTGTTTCCAAATTTACTACAAGTGGCTGTTTTTGATACAGCTTTCCATCAGAGTATGCCGCCCATAGCCTACCGTTATGCCATTCCAGAAAATTTATATACCGACTATGCCGTGCGCCGCTATGGTTTTCATGGCACCAGTCATGCTTATGTCAGCCAGCGGGCCAGTACGCTGGCTGGCATGCCCGATCAGGGGGGCTGGTTGACTGCGCATCTGGGTAATGGCTGTTCGACCTGTGCCATCTGGAATGGCCAAAGCATGGATACCAGTATGGGCCTGACACCACTGGAAGGTGTAGTGATGGGCACTCGTAGCGGCGATGTTGATCCCGGCCTGCACCGTTTTCTGGCCGATAATCTGGGCTGGTCGCTGCTTAAAATTGATGAAGTGCTGAACCGTGACAGTGGCTTGCTGGGTTTGTCTGGTTTGTCCAACGACATGCGCACGCTAGTGGATGCCGCCCAACAGGGCCATGAAAAGGCACAGCTTGCCGTGGATGTATTTTGCTACCGGCTGGCCAAGTCACTGGCAGCAATGAGCTGTGCCTTGCCTACCCTGCATGGGCTGATTTTTACTGGTGGCATTGGCGAAAATGCAGCAGATATCCGTACCAAGACCATTGGGCTGCTGCCGCACTTTGGTTGCACGCTGGATCAGGAGCAAAACCAGCGCATGTATGCAGGTGCAGAAGGCCGCATTGATGTTGGACAAGGGCCACAAATCTGGGTCATTCCCACCGATGAAGAAGGTCGCATTGCTGCGGAAACCCGTCAGGTTTTAGGTCTAACTAATTAAGACAGACACTGGCCACATTCGCTCATCACTTTGTTGTCATTTTCCCTCTCAAGGGGTGAGCACAATACAAGCGCGGTGATGAAAGAAGTGTAGAGCTTAAATTTTAAATAACTGCTTTGAACCAACTGATTTTAAATAATTAAAGGATATCGCATGAAAACATTTTTACTGGTTCCCACAGGCATTGGTGTTGGCCTGACCTCAGCCTGTCTGGGGCTGATTCATGCACTGGATTGCCTTGGCATTAAAGCTGGTTTTTTAAAGCCTTTTGTCCAGACCGAACTAAATGGCAGTGGCGCTGATCGTTCTTCAGCACTGGTAGGCCGCACATTTAAGCTCAATCCACCACTGGCTATTGGTCAGCATCAGGTGGAGCGCATGCTGGGTGATAACCAGCTGGATGAACTGCTGGAAAAGGTAGTAAGCCTGCACCGCGAAGCTGCCCATGGGAGGGATATGGTGGTGGTCGAAGGTGTGGTGCCTACCGGGGAAGCCAGCTATGCCGCCCAGCTCAACATTGGCCTTGCACAGGCACTGGATGCCAAAGTAATTCTGGTGACCACCGCTGACATGCAAAACCCGGAAGCGCTGGCTGACCGCATTGATATGCACCTCAGGCCCTTTGGCGGTACTGCATCACCACGTACACTGGGCAGTATTTTAATGCGGGTACAGGGCCTGCCTGCCGACAGTGCACAAATTCCACTGGCAACCGATACCTCCCTGCGCCTGACCCAACCCCTAAAACAACTGATTGAACAGCTCAAACCCTTCTCCCCTTTAATTGGCAGTGAACAGTTTCCCATTATTGGACTGGTGCCATTTAGTAATACCTTAAGTGTGCCCCGCACGCTGGATGTAGCCGAAGTACTAAATGCTGATTGGCTAAATATGGGTGAAGCCGAACAGCGCCGGGTGCAGCGTACCAGCCTGACCGCCCGCACAGTGAGCAATGCGCTGCCTGCCTTTAAACCGGGCACCCTGATTGTCACGCCGGGTGACCGTGATGACATTCTGGTGGCTGCCGCCCTGTCCAGCATGAATGGCGTTCCACTGGCGGGGGTTTTGCTGACCGGTGGTTATGTGCCGCATCCGGCCATTGTGGAGCTGTGCCGCCCTGCCTTAAAAACCGGCTTGCCAGTGTTGTCGGTGAGCATGGATTCATTTGAAACCGTAAGCCGCCTAAGCCAGATGAGCAATGAAATCCCCAGTGATGACATTGAACGCGCCGAGCAGGTAACCCGCTTTGTGTCCAGCCATATTGACCTGGAATGGCTAAAAGCCCACAGTGCCTTAAACTATGCCACCCGGCTTTCACCTTCCGCTTTCCGGCATGAACTGGTACAACGTGCGTTAATGACTAAAAAACGCATTGTACTGCCCGAAGGCGCTGAACCGCGTACTGTACAGGCCGCAGCCATTTGCCAGTCACGCGGTATTGCCCAGTGCGTATTGCTGGCCAAGCATGAAGAAGTGGAAGCGGTAGCCAAGGCTCGCGCTATTATCCTACCACCCGACTTGGAAATTATTGATCCCAACCTGATTCAACACCAGTATGTTGCTGCCATGGTAGAGCGGCGCAAAGGCAAGCTGACTGAACCCATGGCTGAAGCCCAGTTGCAGGATACTGTGGTACTGGGCACCATGATGCTGGCTTTGGGCGAAGTGGATGGACTGGTGTCAGGTGCTATCCATACCACCGCCAATACCGTGCGTCCGGCTTTTCAGTTGATTAAAACAGCGCCGGATTACTCACTGGTTTCCTCAATATTTTTTATGCTGCTGCCAGACCAGGTGGTGGTGTATGGTGACTGTGCAATTAATCCAGACCCCAATGCTCAAGAGCTGGCCGAAATTGCCATCCAAAGTGCAGAATCAGCCTTGGCATTTGGCATTGAACCCCGTGTTGCCATGATTAGCTATTCTACAGGTGAATCCGGTTCAGGCACCGATGTAGACAAGGTGCGTGAAGCCACCCGTATTGCCCGCGAACGTCGCCCAGACCTGCTGATTGATGGGCCACTCCAGTATGATGCCGCAGCCATTGAAAGTGTTGGCCAGCAAAAAGCACCTAACTCACCAGTTGCCGGGCGTGCCACCGTGTTTATTTTCCCTGATTTGAACACCGGCAATACCACCTACAAAGCCGTGCAGCGCAGCGCCAATGTGGTGAGTGTAGGCCCCATGCTGCAAGGCCTGAATAAACCAGTAAATGACCTGTCCCGGGGTGCACTGGTCGATGACATTGTGTATACCATTGCCTTAACCGCCATTCAGGCTATCCAGCGCGACAGCCAGCCCACCTAAAAAACGGTTTTTCTTAAAATTAAGGACAAATAGGCAATTCAGTTTGTCCTTTTACATTTTTTAACCATGTAAATTCATCATTTTTCTATCAGAAAACATTTAAGCGATCAATAACTGATTAAAAATAAAACAATTGCAAGGAAATTGAATTTTTTTGGAATTTGCGCTATAGTAATAGTGCCTAATTGTATGGATTTAATTCCCTATATGAATATTGAACCTTCTCGAGGTCAATCATCAAAATCTGATAAAACCTTTGCAACCAATGGTGTTATCACGAATTCCGCAGTTTCCAAAGCAAATCAAACCGATAAAAATGCACAAGAATGCCTTGAAATCGTACGCTTTGCTTTAAATGATGTTAAAGCCCAAAATATTGTAGAGCTTGACGTTACTGGTTTGACCAATATTTCCGATATGGTGGTCATTGCCAGTGGCACCTCGACGCGTCACGTTAAAGCACTGGCTGATAACGTGGCTGAAGAAGCCAAAAAACAGGGATACCGTCCTGTTGGTGTTGAAGGTGAACGTGATGCCGAATGGATCCTGATTGATCTTGGCTTTGTGGTGGTTCATGTGATGTTGCCTACCGCACGTAAGTTCTATGATCTGGAAAGCCTGTGGCGTCCGGTTGAACAACAGGCTGCCGGGATAATAGCCCGTTAAGCTTTCAAAAAATTCTGGCTGGTTTGGTGTGAACCAGTAAAAAAAGCAGGCATATGGCCTGCTTTTTTAGTGCCTATTTAAAGCGTTTATTTTGATAGGCTTAATTCTGAGTAACCGGAGTTAAGCCTGTTTAGCATCAAAAACATTGCCTGTATTATGGCCGCCATGACAATATGTCAAGGCTGTTCTTTAAGCTTACAACAACTGCCGAATTGGCCATTCCGGATGATTTTCTTCCTGAAATTTAACTGCCATAGACAATAGTTTATCGGCCTTGACCGGTCCCACATATTCACATAATGCACTATAGATCAGGTTAATGACCTGTTGCATTTCCTCAATCGTCAGCAGGCTGGTGGGTGGTGCCTCCATATCCGTTCCTGTCCACAGCCGCAAGGCATGAATGGCGTCACTGCCCATTTTCAGCTTGGGAATAGTATCCATCAGATATAATCGCAGGCTGCGGTCAATCTGCGCCGGTGCGGTCCTGAACAAGCGCTGGCTTAAAGCCGCAAAGCATTGCATTAATACCTGAGCTTGTTCATTGCCATTAAACCTTGGTGCCATATCCAGTGGACTGGTATGCAGCAAAACAGGTTTTCCGGGCTTGGTTTTCTTGCTGGCAGGCTGGTTTTCCCGCTCCCGTGCTGACAGGGCTAGCAATACACTTTGCAGCATTTGCGAGCGCTGTGCCTTTAAGGCGGCGGTGGTGCAGATTTCATTTAAAAACCGTTGCAGGACAAAAGCCGGTTCGTGGCTATAGTGCAGCTCCCAGAATTCCAGAACATCCTGTAGATAGTTATCCGGTAAAAAAGGCTTTAACCCTTCCTCCACAGCTTGTCGTTTTTGCGCCACACTCAGGTGCGTTTTTGCATCAGCATTCATGGTTTTTGATCCTCCCTACATAGCAATTAACGACAGCGCGATTAACGACGGCTATTCATTTGGTCGTGATCAAATACTGCATCATCCTGAAACTCGGGATAAGCCAGCTCGGCATGCTCGGTATAGTCCAAGCCACGCTGCTCATGCTGCGGCGATACACGCAGGCCACCCAGCAGTTTGCCTAAAGTAAAGTACACCAGCAGTGCGACCCCAAAGCCCCAGATAAACCCGGAAAAAACGCCAATGCATTGCACCAGTACCCGATCCAGATTAAATAATTGCCCTTCAAAGAATAAACCGGCTGCAATGGTGCCCCATGCTCCGCAAAAACCATGCACGCTGACTGCATCCACCACATCATCCAGCCCTAATCGCTCCAGCAGCAAAGGCCCATAGGTCACTACAATGCCGGCTGCAAGACCGGTTAAAATGGCAAACACAGGCGACATGCTGGCACATCCGGCAGTAATTGCGACCAGTCCGCCCAGACTGGCATTAATAGTGCCTGTAAGTAAAATGGCCTTGCGACGTAGTAAGGTCAATACCATATAGCTAACAGTACCGGCACAGGCAGCCAAATGGGTATTTAATGCGATTTTGCCAATATTGCCGCCTGCTGCTACCGTAGAACCGGCATTGAAGGCAAACCATGCCAGCCATAGCATAAAACCGCCGAGTGCAATCTGGGTCAGGTTATGGCCCGGAATATGACGAGCACGGCCCTGACTGTCAAAACGGCCCATGCGCGGCCCCAGTATCATGATGCCAGCCAAAGCCACCCAGCCACCGATGGAATGCACCACGGTAGAACCAGCAAAATCGATAAAGCCCATGGCCTTGAGCCAGCCATCTCCCCCATGGGCACTGCCCCATGCCCAACTGCCAAAGATGGGGTAAATCAGGCCACTGACCAGACAGGCACCTACCAGATATGCCACAAAATGAATGCGTTCTGCCATGGCACCGCTGGCAATAGTGGTGGCTGTGGCTGCAAACATCATTTGAAAGAACATGAATGTCCAGTCCCAGTCGGCCATTTGTTCCGGAAAGAAGTGACTAGCGCCAAACCAGCCGGTGCCATTGGTGCCAAACATCAGGCCATAGCCAATTGCCCAGAACACCAGACCCCCAAAACAGGCATCCAGATAATTTTTCATAATGACATTAACGGCATTTTTACTGCGTACCATGCCGCCTTCCACCAATGCAAATCCGGCCTGCATCATAAAGACCAGCATGGCGGCCACCACCACCCAGACACTGTCTATCGCCAGCTTGATTTCGCCCAGATTGGCGGGTTCTGCGTAGGCTGTCCCGGTACAAGATAAGCCACACATGATGAGAAATACTGCTATCAAACGCTTACTACACATGTTCATCCCCTTTGATGATTAAAGAGGACAACGCAAACAGCATGCCAAGATATTAAGCAAAACTTAATTTTTAATTATTTTTATAGGCTATGGCTTTATATTCATCAGATTAAACCAAAATCACACCTGATCAGTGCTAACAAAAAAATTGAATTTATCTTTATAATGGAAAAGAATAATTTAAAATATCCCTTTGATATAAATAATAGAATGGAGATAAATTAAATATGAATACTAAAATTTTTTTGACAACTTTATTTGGAGTTTGGTTATCTATTAATCCAGCAAGTGCTCAGCCCAGCAAACTCGAACTGGCTAAAAAGAACTTTGAAGATACATGTATCAGAGGCTTTCCTGAAGCAGTAATGAACCCGCTAAAAGTCCAGCAACATACATTTAAATTGCTCACCAGTGAGAATTTTATTTATGGGAAAGAAACGGCACAGCTATCTGACCAACAAACCATTAGCATTAAGGATCAGGGTTGCGAATGGTATAGCTGGGAAATTGAACTGGTAATTAACGCCACTTTACTAGAAAAAAATAATAAATTTTGCGATCAATGTCTTATCAAACAGCTTGAGCAATACAGTATCCTGTTTAAACCGGACAATAAAGAATTTTATACGGACTCCATAAAACCACTAATTAAAAGAGTGCAACAGCAAAAAAAACTTAAAATCGGTACTGCTTATGATGTTGATCCGGATTCTGAAATATCCTATACCACGACTATTGACACATTAAAAAAACTAGATAAGCAACACTATAAAATTGGTTTAATATTTTCTGCAGAACTATAAAGATATTTCAACACCTAAATTTTTAATGCTACGCTATCTTTTTTACTTCATATACTTAACCATTAAAAAACCGCCTCATAAGAGGCGGTTTTTTAATGCACTAGATTAATTTTCAAGTCAAGCTACTCATCAAGTCAGTCTTAATGACCACCACCATTAATCGCTTTGGTCATGTCTTCCACAACTTTCTTGGCATCACCAAAAATCATCATGGTCTTGTCATTGTAGAACAGATCATTGTCAAGGCCTGCATAACCGGTTGCCATAGAACGCTTGATCACCATAATGGTGCGTGCCTTGTGGGCTTCCAGAATCGGCATGCCATAAATTGGTGAGCTTGGATCATCTTTGGCCGCAGGGTTAACCACGTCATTTGCACCAATAACCAGCACCACATCAGTGGCCGGGAAATCGGAGTTGATTTCATCCATTTCCAGAATGTCTTCATAGGCAACGTCAGCTTCTGCCAGCAATACGTTCATGTGGCCCGGCATACGACCTGCCACCGGATGGATTGCAAAACGAACTGTAACGCCCTGCTCTTTTAATAGATTAGCCAGTTCTTTAACCGCATTCTGGGCACGGCCTTGCGCCATCCCATAACCCGGTACAATCACCACGCTGTCCGCATTGGACATCAGGAAGCCAGCATCGTCGGCAGAACCAGAACGATAGTTACGCTGTTTGACTTCACCCGCATCACCGCTCACCGCAGCACCGGCAGTAATTCCGCCAAACAGTACGTTGATGATCGAGCGGTTCATGGCCTTACACATAATGTAGGACAGAATGGCACCGGATGAACCCACCAGAGAACCTGCCACAATCAGCATGTTGTTTTCCAGGGTAAAACCAATACCTGCCGCCGCCCAGCCAGAGAAGGAGTTTAGCAGTGACACTACCACCGGCATATCGCCGCCGCCAACGGGAGCAATCCACACCCAGCCAAAGGCCAGCGCCAGCACGGTCATTGCCCAGAATGCCTGCATATTGCCAGTTGAGAAGAAGATAAATCCGCTCACCAGCATGGCAATAAAAATGATCGCCTGAACCGGTTTAACCCAGCCACCCTTAATGGTTTTAGCCCATTTTTTGGCAGCCAGTTTGCCATAAGCAAATACTGACGCCGTAAAGGTAATCGCGCCCACAAAACAGCCCACGAACAGTTCAAATAAATGAACCTTGTTCATATGCGCATGTTCAACACCGGCTGCGGTCAAGGCAGGTTCATTACTATCAAACAGCAGGTTAAGCTGGTTGTTATGCAGAATCGCTGCAATGGCAATCAGTACCGCGGCCAAACCCACCAATGAGTGCATTAAAGCCACTGTTTCAGGCATTTGGGTCATTGGTACGGTACGCGCACGCGCAATACCAACCACAGCACCCAGTACCATCGCGCCAATAATCATCGGCACAACCGGATGATCCGCCACGAAAAAAGTAGTTACCACAGCAATCGCCATCGCGATCATGCCATAACGGTTACCGGCAATGGCAGTTTTGGGGCCAGACAAGCCACGCAGCGTCAGAATAAATAGCACCGCACCGATTAGATAAAACCAGTTGGCGTAACTCTGCATAAAATCTTGAATAAATTCCATCAGTCCTGCCCCTTACTCTTTGGCTACTTTCTTTTGCTTCGGCTTAAACATTTCCAGCATGCGCGCAGTTACTGCGAAGCCACCAAAAATGTTAATACTGGCAAGAAATACGGCAATAGCGCCAAGAATACTGACCACATTAATGCTTTGAAAGGCCACATTACCATCCATGCCAATAGCAGGCATGCCCACGGTCTGGATCATTGCACCCACTATAATAATGGATGACAACGCGTTGGTTACCGCCATTAGCGGCGTATGCAAGGCAGGTGTTACACCCCAAACCACGTAATAGCCTACAAAAATGGCCAATACGAAAATTGTAATAGTTTCAACCATGATTTTGCTCCTTAACCGCGCTTCAGCAGCACTTGGCCACCGTGAGTAATCAGCAGGGCTTTTTGAATTTCATCGTCCTGGCTTAACACCAGATTTTTTTCTTTATCAAATAAAGTATCGATAAAATTCAACACATTGCGTGCATACAATGCAGAAGCTTCTGTGGCCAGCGTAGCAGGGATATTTGGAATACCCAGAATTTTTACGCCATTTGCAGTTACCACAGTTTCACCAACCTGTGAACCTTCAACGTTACCACCAGTTTCAACTGCCATGTCCAGCACAACTGAACCGGGCTTCATCTTGGCAACAGTTTCAGCCTTGATCAGGCGCGGTGCATTACGGCCAGGGATCAGTGCTGTGGTAATCACGATATCCGCATTGGATACGGCTTTGTCCACAATAGCGGCCTGGTCCTTGATGTACTGCTCGCCAGGCTGCCAGCCATAACCGCTTTTGGCTGCCTCTGCCGCACGGGCTTTTTCTTCGTCTGACATGGGTACGTCAAGCCATTTGCCGCCCAGCGATTCTACCTGCTCTTTGGCAGTCGGACGCAGGTCGGTGGCTTCAACAATGGCACCCAGACGCTTGGCGGTTGCAATGGCTTGCAGGCCAGCAACACCAACACCCATAATAACCACGCGGGCTGGCTTAACCGTACCGGCAGCCGTCATCAGCATCGGGAACATGCGCTGGTATTCATTGGCCGCCAGCAGTACAGATTTATAGCCTGCAAGGTTGGCCTGTGAAGACAGCACGTCCATATTCTGGGCGCGTGACAGCGTACGTGGCAATAATTCAAGTGCAAAAGCAGAAACTTGCTGTGCCGCAAACGCATCCAGCTCTGGATTACGGTACGGATCGAAAGTCGCAACAATAATACTATTGGCTTCGAGCTGCTTAATTTCATCACCGACAGGCGCACGTACCTTGAGGACAATTTTACTGCCGTTATAGGCATTGTCTGTCAGGGTAGCACCGACTTGTTCATAAGCACTGTCAATATAAGCCGCTCTAACGCCAGCACCGCGTTCAATAACAACGGTGTGCCCGCTTGCGGTCAATTTTTTAACCGTTTCAGGTGTGGCAGCAACGCGTGTTTCGCCTGCAACCGTTTCGGCTGGAATTCCGATCTGCATGAGAGGTCCTCAAGCTGGTTTTTTGTCTGCAAAAGCTCCTTTGTAAGAAGCTTCCCCCAGTAAATTTCCCGTAAAAGGTTTGCGATTGTACTCTAAATAATTAAAATTTGTACCTACTATTTCGCAGGTGAATACCAATAAATCCTATTTTTCTTCAATTTTGACATTTTTACATGTCAAGTTGAGTTTTCTGGCCAATCTTGACATCTGCTTATTTCAAAAACACACTACGGCCCTATTCTGCCGCCCTGCATTTAACATGTCCCGCCTTAATTCAGCTGCCTCCCGTTCAACTGTGCTGTTTGGTTCTATCTGTGTGTTGTTATCTGCGGTGCTATTTGCCATTAAGGCCATTTTGATTAAATACACCTATCAATTGTCGCCAGATGCCGATGCAGTAACGGTACTGGCCCTGCGCATGATGAGCGCCCTGCCGTTTTTTCTGGCGATAGCCCTGCTGTCCAAAGGCCCTGCCAAATCAGCCACCCGGCAGGACTGGGGCCTATTGTTGATTGCAGGTTTTGTTGGTTACTATCTGGCCAGTATTCTGGATTTTATGGGCCTGATGTATGTCAGTGCCTCGCTGGAACGCATTATTTTATTTTTATATCCCACGCTGACAGTACTGGCCAGTGCCGCCATTTATCGGCAAAAAATTACCCTGCAAACCTGGCTGGCCATTTTGCTGAGTTATGGTGGCACGCTAGTAGTGGTTTTTGGTGAGGGCTGGCAAGCGCTGCATGCCAATAATATTTTACTGGGCAGTTCACTGGTTTTTGCTGGTGCCATTGCCTATGCCAGCTATCTGGTAATGACGCCGACCTTAATCAATCGCTTTGGTAGCTGGCGCTTTACCGGCCTTGCCATGAGTGTGGCCTGTATTGCGGCCATTGGCCATTATTTACTGGTCACGCCGCAGCCTGCCCAGCACTTGCTGCAACTGCCTCATGGGGTGATCTGGTATGGCGTGGCGCTAGGATTTTTTTCAACTGTATTGCCAGCTACCTTACTGATGCAGGGTATTGCGCGCATTGGATCAGCACAAGCTGCATTAATTAGTGCCGGTGGGCCAATTTTAACCCTGCTGCTGGCCGTGGCATTTCTGGGAGAACAGCTCAACCTGATTCAGTGGATTGGCTGTGGGTTAAATATTACCGGCGTATTAATGATTACACTGGTGCCTAAAAAGCCTGTGCCTGCGCCTGTTGCACCTTCCATGGAAAACCTGACCTAGCACAGAAATGGGCTGCTGCCTGTTACAGCTTTTTAAGGCTTAATCCTGTAAAATCATGTGCTCTTAAATTGACCTTATGCGCCAATGACTGCTTCTACTGCATCCGTTTCCGCCGACATTATTCAACCGCACCAACGTATTAGTGTGGCACCCATGATGGATTGGACACTATAAATATTATTAATTTTGTAATTCAATAACTTATAGTTAAAAAATTTTGTTAATGGCGTAAATTTGGCGTAAAAACCATCCCAAAATGGTACTCTTTAGTGGTTCTATTATAGAAGATTTTTGATCAAAAATTATTCTATTCATCCTGCTAAATTAGCATAAGAGATTTGCTTATTGAAGAGCAAAATTTGACTATTTGTTACTTGGTTTAAGCCGATAGCGCTGCTGTGGACTTTTAGGTTTATCCGGTTGGGTACGTTCTATCAATCCAGCGTCTAAAGCAGGGTTGAGATAATTTTTCTGGAACGTCGGACGATGTACTAAACCCATCAGTTGCATCAACTCAGTTAGACTATATTCCTGCTGCTGCATCAAACCGATTAACCGTTTAACTTGATCGCTGGCTTGTACGGTGACTTGTACGTCAGCATGATCGCTAGCTTGTACGCTATCTACGATGAGAGTGCCTGATGTCCGAATGGCATCAAAAATCATTTGCAGCATAAATTCAATGAATGGCGCAATATCAGTCTGATCAGTGCTGGCCTGCAATGCCGCATAGTACGCCTGCTGATGCTGATAAATCAGGCTCTCTACCGGAATATTGGCAAAGATTGGATTCCAGCGGCTTAATATTAATGTTTGCCACAGCCTGCCCATACGGCCATTGCCATCAGCAAACGGGTGAATAAACTCAAACTCATAATGAAAAATTGAACTTTGGATCAGTGGATGCTCTTTACTCTGGGCAAGCCATTGCAGTAAGTCGTCCATCAGTCGCGGCACCTGACCTGCCGGGGGCGCCATATGGATGACTTCATTACCCGACATCACTCCTACCCCACCACGTCGATACCGGCCTATCTCATCAATTAGTCCGGCCATGAGAATCTGATGTGCCTGCAACAAATCCTGTTCACTGGCAGGCTGCCATTGCTGAAAAGCCTCATAGGCTTTGATGGCATTTCTAACTTCTTGAATTTCTTTAGGCGGTGCGATGACCTGCTTGCCATCTAAAATGGCAGTAATTTGCGCTTCACTTAAGGTATTGCCTTCAATAGCCAGTGACCCCTGAATGGTACGAATACGGTTTACCCGGCGTAGTCGCAGGCTTTCCTGAATCTGGGACAATACCGTCAATTGCCCTATAGTCTCACTAATCTGAGCAACCAGATTTAGAATCTTGGCATTAATGGTATAAGGTGGTTGATACTTCATAAGTGTTCAATACAAAATTTATGTTTTTAACATTAAGTCTAGGATTAAAGCCACTTCACAATATGATAAAAGACATGTTCCAAGTCCTATAGATTATCATAATTCCTCCTCAGCCATGC
This sequence comes from Alkanindiges hydrocarboniclasticus, assembly GCF_001982605.1. Taxonomy (GTDB): domain Bacteria; phylum Pseudomonadota; class Gammaproteobacteria; order Pseudomonadales; family Moraxellaceae; genus Alkanindiges; species Alkanindiges hydrocarboniclasticus. The sequence continues at coordinate 93,731 of NZ_MLCN01000007.1, forward strand.
CTTACCTAAGTACCATGCTCACACATATTTGGACAATCGGGCTTTCTAATAGCTAACAATATTCCGTGAAATGAATTAACTAAAGACTCTAATTTTAAAATTTATTTTTTCATTCAGAGAATATCAATATATATAGCTTAATTATACAAATTCCTTTTATTATCAAGGTAATTTGTTATGAAAAACTTACACCCACGGCTATGTCTGTCTTGTAAATGCTCTTTTATACCTCTCCCGCAGCATCCCGATCAAAAATTCTGTAGCAAGATAAAATGTCAAAAAGACAGAAAAAATAGAACAACCCTATTCAAAAGGAAAACTGACTCGGCATATAGCGAGAATCAGGCTAATGCCAATAAAAGATGGCGACAAAAGAATCCTGACTATCAACGTAACTACCGCAAGAATAAAAAAAAGGGTTATGACAATATAGACTCATCAAAAAATAATGTGCTTATAAACTTTCCAATTCTTTCAGGCACTTATCAATTAACTGTTATTGAATCAACTGAAAAGATGGCTGTTCTAATTGTAAAATTAGAATTAATATCAATTAGTTAGCGATTCATTGAATGACAATATATGACTCTATAGGTTCCTCACGATCTTATTGTTACGATTCAATTTGCTTTAAGAGCACTAACAAATTGGTAGTCTGTTTTGTTAGTGCTTTCAACTTGATCAGGTCATTCACACATGAGATCAGAAACTACAGTACAACAAGGAAGCTTAAACTTAGAGCCACGTATCAGAGCAGCTCAATATGTGCGGATGTCTACAGACCATCAGCAATATTCCACTGCCAATCAGTCAGACAAAATTCACGAATATGCCCAAACACATAATATTGAAATTGTCAAAACCTATGAAGATGATGGCAAAAGTGGACTAAACATTAATGGTCGTCCCAGCCTCCAGCGACTTCTTAATGATGTTAAATCTGGGAACACCGATTTTAAGATTATTCTTGTTTATGATGTAAGCCGCTGGGGACGTTTTCAGGATGCTGATGAAGGAGCGCATTATGAATTCACATGTCGCAGTGCAGGCATCAATATCATTTACTGTGCTGAACAGTTTTCTAATGATGGTTCTATAGCTTCTAATTTCTTCAAAAGTGCAAAAAGAACCATGGCTGGAGAATACAGCCGTGAATTATCAGGTAAGGTTTTTGCAGGCCAAAAACGTTTAGTTGAGTTGGGATATAGACAAGGTGGGACTGCCGGCTTTGGTTTACGAAGAGCCATGCTTAGCCAAAAGGGTGAGATTAAAGCCATTTTAGCTATGGGTGAACACAAGAGCTTCCAGATGGATCGGGTAATTCTAGTACCTGGCCCTGAAGAAGAAATAAAAATTGTTCACCAAATTTACGATTGGTTTATTAGCCATCATCTAAGTGAGAGACAAATTGCCCACCGCCTGAATAATCAGGGCATTAAGACAGACTTTCAGCGAGAATGGACACGGGATACCGTCCATGAAATACTGACAAATCCCAAGTATATCGGGCACAATATTTTTAATAGAACTTCAAATAAGTTACAACAGCAGCATGTCCACAATCCAACTGAACTATGGATCAGAAAAGATCATGCCTTTGAAGCTATTGTTTCCGAAGAGATATTTTATACTGCTCAAGGAATGATGCGTGAACGCTCCCATCGCTATACAGATGAAGAGCTATTAGAACAATTAAAGCTTCTTTATCAAAAGCATGGATATTTGTCTGGCTTCATCATTAACGAGTCTGATGATGCACAGACGACCTCTGTATATTCCAATCGTTTTGGCAGCTTACTAACGGCCTATGAACTCATTGGATTTACTCCTAAACGTGACTATCAATTTCTTGAAGTAAATAAGTTTCTACGCCGTCTGCACCCTGAAATTATGCAACAAGTCATTAATGAAATGACAATGTTAAACGGTGCCATTTATAGAGACCTTCTAACAGACTTGCTTCTTATTAATGATGAAATCAACATTTCCCTAGTACTTACAAGAGCAAATCGGCTTACGAGTGGTAACTATCGTTGGAAAGTCAGATTCGATACAACACTTAATCCAGACATAACGGTCGTTATCCGACTGGATAAAAGTAATACCGAAATTAGGGACTACTACCTTTTACCAAGACTGGATTTTATGCAGGACAAAATTAGCTTAGGCGAATTTAACCCAATAGAGCTGGAACGCTATCGTTTCGATAATCTGAACTACCTATATGGTATGGCTGAGCGAGTAAAATGGAAAAAGATAAAATAACCCCTCGAAATAAGGAAGAAATTCATCTTATTGCAATCGAACAAATAGATATTCTAAACCCAAGGGATCGTAATGAAAAAGTATTTTCGGAAATTGTTGATAGTATCAGTCTGGTTGGTCTGAAGAAACCTATAACAGTTACCCAAAACGCTGATGAAAAACTACCTTATCAACTTATCTGTGGTGAAGGAAGGCTTAAAGCATTTAGAATTCTAGGGGAAACTCATATTCCTGCCAGAGTAATTGATGTTAATAAAGAAGAAGCCCTCATTATGAGTCTTGTAGAAAACATTGCAAGAAAACGTCATAGGGCTATGGAACTTCTGGGCTGTATCGGCCGTTTAGCAGATTTAGACTACGATAAGCATGCAATTTCCCAGAAAACAGGATTAGCTCCTGATTATATTCAGGGGATTATCACGTTGCTGAAAAATAGTGAAGAACGATTACTATATGCTGTTGAACAAAAGCGTATTCCCCTGAATATTGCTCTTATGATTGCCAACACCACGAACAATAATACCGATATGCAATTGGCATTACAGGAAGCTTATGAGTCTGGTTTGCTAAAAGGGCAGCAATTATTACAAGCAAAAAAGATTATGGACATCAGACATCTCTCTGGAAAAAGTCCTGGATATGGTAGATCACAACAGGGCAGTAGAGTATCTGCAAATGACATTGTTAAGACCTATCAAAGAGAAGTAGAACGCCAAAGAACCACCGTGAAGAAAGCTGAGCAAAATCAACAACGATTAGCATTTATTTTGGGTGCTTTATCCCAACTAAAAAAGGATGAACACTTTTCTACCCTATTACGGGCAGAATCTCTGGATAATTTGCCTCAATACATCAATGAACAAACAACATAAAATAAAGAGATTTTTATGAAAAAAGTTAAAATTGCATTTAATTTTGAGCCTTTATATCTTTCTCCAGAGCAAATAATAGCGACTAAAATTTTGCCTCGACATCTCAATACTTTAAAAGCCTATAAAAAAATAAAGGCATCAATAAATGAAATAGGAATTATTGAACCACTAGCTGTTACAGAACCAAAAGGTAAAAATCAACCATTTATTTTACTTGATGGTCACATACGGTTTGAGATTTTAAAAGAATTAGGTTATACGAAAATTCCCTGTCTAATTTCAGTCGATGATGAAAGCTATACCCACAATAGATATGTTAATCGCTTAGCAACCGTTCAAGAGCATTTCATGATTCGAAATGCTATAGAAAAAGGTGTAGATGAAGAGCGGCTTGCAAGAGCACTTAACCTTGATATTCAGTCTATTAAGCTAAAATTGAAATTACTTAACGGTATTTGTCCAGAAGTTGTTGAATTACTAAAAAATAGAGAAATATCTCCTCAAATTTTCTTTATTCTAAAGAAAATGAAACCCATTAGGCAAATTGAATGTACAGAACTTATGTTGTCTCTAAATAACTTAACTGTCATTTATGCCAAAGCTTTACTTATGACAACTAATGATACTTTATTGATCGCTCCATTAAACAAAATACAAAAAAATAATCCATCCATAGAGTCAATCAAAAAGATAGAAAATGACATCACCAGTCTTCATTTACAGTATAAAAATATTGAGGAAAATTATGCTCAGGATACTCTCAAGCTGGTTCTAGCCATTGGATACCTGACAAAATTGACCTTAAATATTAATATTAAGAATTATTTGGAAAAATACCATCCTGAAATCCTATCAGGGTTTGAGTCATTAATCAGACTAAACTCAATTGACTTAAATTAAAGCTTGGTTTTTCATATCTTACCAGTAGTCCTGATGCTATGAATATATTTCTAAACTGCATCGTGAATATCCCTATTATTAACTTTAATCTTTGATGGTGCCAACTATTGAAGCACCTAAGCCAACAACCAGTCTGTGAGCCGGATTGTTAGCCTAGGTAATTAGGTTTAAACAGCTCTAGTAAGCAAATTATGGTGGCCTTACTTGGAGCGCATAACAATGACTGCAATGATTCCCACCAGTAATAATCCACTAATCAGCTTACCTACAGACGGGATGAGCAGCGCAGGCCAGACAATGCCCTGCCCAAGGTTATAGGCAAAGCCCTGATGACTGGCATGTCCCCACCAGTGCTGATATAAGGCGACCAATAACCCAATAACTGCATAAACCCCAATAACTAAAGCCTTAATTTCTAATTTCATTCGTCCTTATCCTCCCCAAAAGCAATTTGCCCCAATGCCGCAATAATGCAGAGCACAAATAAAAAACCGATAGCCGGTAATCCCAGCAATACGACAAAAAACAGGACAAAAATAATTCCTGCAATGATGCGCATGGCTACTGTTCCTTAGTACATTGCACCGTGTTCTCAATGATGTGTTCACTAAATGACTGGCTGGGATAATCATTCAGGTTTTTATCAATGCCTTCTTCGCCATATGTGGCTTTCATCTTTTCATAGACGCAACTGCACATATCCGAATCAGCACCGCCAGCCTTACAGCCCCTAATAAACTGTCCTTCTACACCACTGCTACAGCCGGTAAGCACAAGACTGACCAGTCCGATGAATAAACAGGATGAATATAATTTCATGTCTTTTCTCTCAAAATGATTTGTTGTTATTAATTCAGTAGTTCCAAAACACGTAGAGCTGTAGAGCACAGTTTTGTGTTAAAACCTGAGCAATAGACAGCCGTGATCAACAACCTATGAGTTCATGGGATTGAATGAAGAAATACTGAAAAAGGCTAAACGCTAGGCTGGGCTAGGTGTTTTATAGCTGGAACAATGCCGGAGAGAAAACAGAAGAGATAGATAGAACTTGGTCATAATTGACTCCTTAGGTAAAGAAGTCCTGCCAGATCACTGCTAAATGATGGGTGGCAGAACGAGAGCGGGTTAGCAGACTGATACCTAAGAAATCAGCACGCGCGAACGCGTCCCCCTCCCGTTCCACCGCAGAGGGGGGCGAGAAAGGTACACGCAATACACAGGCATAAGCCAAAGCATTACGCGCTAGATGAACTCGGTCTGTCAAAACCGGCTGGTAATGTAGGCCAGCCGTAAGATATTAAATTTATATGGCACGCTCGTCAATTATAAGACTATTCAAATCTGAAAATTTAGACTTCTGCTGAAATCTTGGTAAATTTCACCTCATATCTCAAGAGTTTTGAAATTGAGTACAAAAGCCCAGCGAGAAATCGCCCATAGGTCAAAAATATTTGCTCATGCAAAGCAAAGTGGCAACATTGTTTTCACCTGTCGGTATTTTGGTATTTCACGAGATACCTTTTATCGTTTAGAAAACAACTACCAAACCAAAGGAGAATCTGAGTTAATCAACACCAAGCCCCGTCCAGAAAATCCTAAATTGCGCAAGCCAGTTGCTATTGAAGAGAAGATTTTCATTTGCGTCAGTATTACCATTTTGGGCAGGTAAGGATCAGTTTGTACTTATGGCGCTATCATCAAATTAAAATCTCGGCAGCGGGTGTATATCACGTTTTAATATGAAAAGCATAACCAAGGAAAAGCCATTGATTTCGTCAATTATGTGATTTATGAATTTCAATCCAATTTTCACTGGCATTTAAACGATCTGGAATTCACCACCGCTATATAAAACCGAGAACACCTAAGCATAATGGTACGGTGAAGTATTCTCATAAGATCGATAAAATGGAGTTCTACCAATTATTAAACTAACCCGATAATGTTGATCTAAATGCTAAATTAGTGGAATGGAAGGCATTTTATAACTATGCCCGCCCTCATGCCGCAATAGATGGGAAAGCACCCTATGAGCAGTTAAGGGAAAAATTATGCTAAAATAATAACGTTAGTAGAGGTACTAATATTCACAACTAATCATGAAATCCGGATAGCGTTCATGAAATCCGGATAGCGTTACAGCGATGCCTGTCCTTTAACTTTCATTAGATTACTGGTGTTCTGTCTTAAACAGAATACAATAATTGACAAGCCGGTCTTAATAAGCCTCCTCTTCCGGGACAAGTACCTGATAATTCCTGCAGATAATCAGGCCGTTTTTGCGATCTCCGGTATATATGATATCTCAGCCGAGAACGGATAGTTAGCAATAAGATCCCAACATTCGCTTTTCTTGGCCCATTCTGAAATCATTCTGCCGCGGGAAGTTTCGTGCAATTGCCTATTTACCTCTCCAGCCCACATTACAATCTGATGGGACAGCTCCCTGGATATAGCCTGTTCCCGCCATATATGGTTGAGGTTTATCTGGTCACCCAGCCTCCTCGACAATACGGCAACCGTGTACGCAGTAATATTGGCCTGAAATGCAGGGAATTTTGACCTGAGCAGCTTCTGGGTAGTCTTAAAGATTATAGCTTGGGCAATAATTTCCTTGAAATCACTAATTTCTGGTAAAAATTCGGCATTATCAGCAGTCGTCATTTCCATAAAGGCTATAAAATTCTTCTGACCGCCCAGACTTACCAGATCGGGACGCTGTTTCCAGGCACACACATATTTTGCTAGGTCGGTTTTGGTAATTTTCCTCGCCGGCGGTATCATTTCCTGTAGCCTTCTCTTGCCTGCGGGGGTGCGCCCCTCACGTTCAAGCATAACCTTGTAGCTACCCGCTGCCCGCTCGTAGAACCAGCGGCTTACGCCATCCGGACAATAGGTTGTTGCAGCCAGCTTTTCCAGCTGAATATGGAACGGTTTATTAGCTGACAAATCAGACTGTTTAACTGCATTCTGACTATTAGCATACCGGGAGATATCAGCAATAAGAGCTTCTTCCTCGAGTTCATCTGTTTTTCTTAAAACTATGATTTTCGCAGGGACATAAACTGTCTTCAGGTTTGTGAAAGGATATTTTTTCTTGGTAAAGAACATCGAAGCTGTTGTCTGTCCGCCATTTACGATCTGCATACCCTTTAGCCAGGTAATACCTGTGGAGCCATCCAATGTTTTCCCAAGAGAAATCTCATCAGCAATGATAACTACACCGTTGTTATAGGCCATAAAGCGCTCAGGCTGTTCTCTTAAAGTATCGCGGATTCCCTTATTTACTTTACCTGTCTGGCTCAAAAACGAGCGAACATTTGCTTCGAGAATTCGCGGGCCGTACTTCTCATAGAGGAACCTCAGCGCGTCTCCAGGAATAACCGTCATCGCATAATCATACTCTCCCAGCTCATTAGGCACCCATACACATGGGAGAGGAGAGCCTGAAATGTCCGGAAAATTTACTACCAGTTCATCGCGTGGCCTACCTTCCTGCAAATGGTTGAACAGGCGCTCTATATCGAAAACTTCCAGTTTTATAATCTTGCCCTGAATTTCCCTAGCCTTGAACTGCCGTGTTTTTGCCCTGCGATCCGTCAGCACATAGATCCTGATCTGGTCAAAATGCTGGTAACCATCCTCAATACTTCTTACCAATGGATATGCTTCATTTGATACATCCATTTCTGCAGATAATCTACCCTCTACACACAGTGTCAGGAACCTCAGGCATTGCTCAGCAAATTTAATAGTCTCCGCATCCGGAATAGGGATAATCTCGTCAGCTCCACTGTAGTTACTCACATAAAGATCAAGCTGGTCACCCTCATCTGAAATCGCATAACCACTGAGCCTCAGCTTGGCCGCTCCAACTTTGGCAGTATAGTGACAAATCTGGGGCTCAAACGTCATGCCAATTTCCGCCAGATGCCCGGTTACTTGCTCAGTAAATACCAGCTCTGCATATGGCATTTCCTGTGAGTCATCTTCAGCCCGTAAAGCCATTTCAGCTTCTATTTCCCTCTGGGTCTGTTGTAGAAACTCAGTTAGCTCCATTCTGGTCGTCTCCTAGCATGCTTAATACTTCTTGAATCCCGGATTCTTCTAGATCCGGTAAATTCAGGTCTACTTCGTATCTGGCTGCTCGTATGCCAGCAGCAACGTTACCGGGCACTAGTTTTGGAAAATTCTCATTTATCCGCCAGTAGCAGAGCTCTCTGAGCAGGAATTTCCTTGTATAAAGCGGGGCATGGCACTCCAGATAGCCAGCCTGTAGCAACAGGTGCTCGAATAACACGGAAGCGCCGTAGCTCCCAGAGAGATGGTCGCGCAGTTTCTGGATCCGCTCCGGCAGGGCTGTACCTTCAGGTTTTATCGAAAAACGACAGCCGCACAGGAAAACCGGGGTTCTCAGGCTGTCATCAAGTTGATCCAAGGAGTTGATTTTAATGATAAAACCTAGGGTTGCTGCAGTACTTTTAACCTCTATAGCACCATGCCCTATTTCAAAATCCTGTATGCCATCAAGCGGACCAACCCAAGCTTGGACGGCGCTAAGAGCGGGCAAACCGGAAATTATGAGCTGAAACAGGCATTCCAGTTCTCCTGACAGGCCAAGCTCTGCTTCCAGAGTTAACCGAACCTGCTCCCTTTTCATAAAGGCCTGCCACGCCTGAATTCTGTTCAGAACCAGTCCAAATATTTCAGAACTGTCTGTATAGCTCGTGCCAGCCACCATATTGATAATATCAGTAGCCATCAGCATAAAGAGCTCTTTTGAGGCTCCCGGCTTCCTGCTTAAAGCTACTCCCCGGGGCCGTGCTGCTTCTGGTACAGGTATGACCTTAAATCCATAAGCATCGGGCAAGACAAGACTGGGTGCTAAAGATATATTGCTATTAAATTCAAACAGCAGCGCCTCCTCATCATCAGGAAGATACCTTGCAGCCAGCAATGTACAGTCAGCTTTCCTTGTGATCGGTATGCTATGCCAGCCGCTGGCGTCCGCCTTGGTAGGCAGAGCGCTCCACGCGGCATCAAGGGACTGGTCAATGGAAAGTGTCATAGTTATTTTCCCATTCTACATTATTAACCATATATTCGACCTTTTCACCAGACTGGCTAACTGGAAAACTTATTCCAAAGCCGACAAAGGGGTCGGAATCTGCGGGCAGGGAAAGATTATCCGGGTCATGGGGCAAATATATAAGGAGCAGACCCCGTTCCGGATAACCTTTTATACCTGTGGAACCCGCCCCGCGAACGAGACGGCAGGCAATGCCCACAGGCTCTTTTATATCTGTACTTTCTTGCTGGTTCTCGACCTGCCGCATCCGGGTGGTTTCCCTGATTGCAGCCTCCCATTCGCCCTGATCCAGATCCAGACTTTCATCTCTGGGCGATAAGAGCCGCCGGATAGCATAGCGGTCACTATGTGTACCATTTGTCGCTCTTCGGGCTCTCTGGATTGTAGTTTTATCTGAAATTATCAGCGGCTGTTCTTCCAGACTACCTCCAATGATAGCCACACTCCATTGTGTAAGTTCTCCTATCCTTGCCATCTTTTCAATGAAATCCTTTAACAGACTGCTATTTGCCTTGAGTGATTCAGCATGGGTACGGTATGAACCTAGGAAATCGCATATGTCAAGATGTGAGATGTTTTCCCAGTAAGCCCGATTTGAAGAGCCGGCTTTATGTTCTCCCGACTGTCTTTCTCTTATCGTCAGGTTGTGCTCTTCGCCCATAGCAGCGATCAGGTTTTTCAGAGCTTTGAAATTTGCACTGATAACCTGTTCATCCGTAGGAAAGCTTACAGTTTCCACCACACTGCCGCTAAAAGAGAGTTGCAGACTTCTGGCTGTTCTCATTTTCAGCGGTGAGGTCACCATCAATACGGGATGGGACTGAACCTTGAGGCCAAAATCCCTTGGTGTCCCGCCGCTTGCTACCATAAGATTAAATTCTTCCCGCAGTTCAAGGGAGGCATCAGCGATATGCTGAAACCACTCAACCAGCTCGGAAGTGGTATATAGCCGGCATAAATCAAGATAACCTGGCCGGTAACCAAACCAGCGCCCCATCTGCATCAGTGTGTCATACATTTTTGAAGCACGTAGGAAGTAACTGGTGGTCAGTCCTTCAAGAGTGAGCCCCCGTGCCAACTTATCTCCACCGATAGCAATAACCTTGAGGCCTGTTGCGCTATCAGCGTAATCAAGGGCATCCTTGGCTGTTCCATTAATCATTCTGACGCTGATTTCCCCTACGATCCGGGGAATAATCTGCTCTACCTGTGACCAGTCATGCAGCCCGGGCGTCACTAAGTCAGGCACTATTTCGCTTATTTCACGGGTAGCAGGAACAAAATCTTCCAGCCACAACCAGTGAAGGCGAGCCATTATTTCCTCATGATCTATCTGACGGCTCAACCGCTGATTCATTCCGGAAATATGAGTGCTAATCTGCTTATGTACTGTTTGCTGTACAGCATTAAAACGTGTTACATGCACCAACATCGAACTGTGCTGATGTCCCTGTTTCCTTAAATTCCTGACTGCGCAGGCCAGGATAAATGCATCTATGGCTTCCACAAGGGATAGTGGCATGCCGAATTCCGAAGGGTGGTAAGGCTGATGACTACTCTTATGTTTTATGGGCATCCAGCCGGACGTTCCGTCATCCGTATTATGATCATCGATCTCATGGATGAGTGGCTTTAGCATTTGCTCCCTTTCTTCACCTGTGTTCAGACCGAAAATCCGGGACGGCCCAATATAGTTGGATGGTGCTGCCAGATTGAGAATAAAAGCTTCCGGAAACAAGTCATTGCCTTCTTTGGTTGTCCTGCCCCGCTCATGGATGAAAATATTTGCAAAAGGTGTTGCAGTGTAGCCCACGTAGGCTTTACGGCTAAAAGCATGCAGAATCTGCCGGATAAGGCTATTAATTGCTGTTGGGTTATGCTCTTCGTTAGCCTCATCCGTTTCAAAGTCAAAACTTTGCTCCCGGGTATCAACTGAAGCGTTATCTGCCTCATCATCAATTACGAGAAGAGGCAGGTTAGTTACGATTTTTCGCCCTGTTTCCTGCTCTGTAGTATTGGCCATATGATCAAGAATCCACTTGTGGAGTCTGGACAAAACAGTTTTATTTTTTTTCACTACAAATAGCCAAGGACGCTCTTCAGGCCGGATACCGAGGGTTCTCGCTGCTTTTGTGTTGAAGTCGCCTTTTTCTGTCCGGTTAGTTACATAGTTTGGGCGGATGTTGATATCACTATCAACCTCTCCCACCCCTATTAGCCTGAGCCTGGATGGGTCAGGGTCTGTTTCATACCCTAGGAAACCCTCATCAAGCCGCATCTGGGTTTGTGACCTCAGATTATTATGCAGACCAGCCAGCACAATAATTATTTTATAGCCTGCGTCAGCTGCCTTGCATATTAGCCCCGTATAGTTGCCTGTCTTTCCGGACTGTACATGCCCAACAACCAGCCCCCGTCTATCCCACGGGTCTTTACGTTCCGGATCTTCCAGCAACTCCAGAATCTCATCTGTCGATTTATCCAGCCCCTCAACAGCTGCCCATGGTAAAAAACTTTCCTGCCAGGTCCGATAGCGCTGCCAGTAGCGCCAGTTGGCCTTTCTGTCAGGGGTCAGCCATGGAATATGCCCTTCATTATTTACAAGGGCGCTATCCTGGCCGATCCATATGCTGTAACGGCGGATTAGCTCTTTCACTACTTCATCGCGGTCAAGATCCACCTTCCACTTCGGGCTGAGCATCAACGCCTGATCAATTCTCTCTTCAATTAGGGAAGGAGTAATCAGTGTTTTATCGTCTTCATCATTTAAAAGTGCCTGAACTACGTTGATTACTTTGATTTTATTTGATTCACTCATGTTTTGCATGTCTGCTCCTTAGACAGGTTGATCAGGCAGAGACTGGATTAATTCGGGATAATTCTGAAATGGCTCGCTACATAACAGGGTTTGCTTCGCCAGTTGCGGCGCTATCCCTCTTTTGATGACCATATTCCGGTACATGACTTCCAGAACTTCCAGTATTGTTGCAGAAGGTTCTCCGGAAAAACCGGTGTGCGGCGTGTCCTTGTTTTCTGCTGTATCCAGCCAGATTCTCTGAACCGGAACAGTTTCCTCAATAATCCTTATCATCGTTTTTATTTCAGGCAGCAAACCGCCTGCCCCTTCAATAACCGATTTGATCGCCGGATGATTTGTATCAATGCGGTAGCGTATGCCATCAGCAAAATGTTCTGCTCTCCAGGCCTGCATGATTTCAGTACCAACTGATGCCCTTGACACCTGACCACGATGAGCAAATACCTTCCGGGACCGAACCCGTGTGCTCTCCGCATGTCCGATAAGCCAGTGGCGCAAATGAGCAGGTGGACGGGCTGTAGATTTTCGAATATCTATCTTCCATTCCTGGTCTGTCGAATTTGTGATGTCCAGCCTGATTCTTGCCAGCTTATGCGGCTCATCCTTAATCCATGGCTTACGCGCATCCGGAGGACGCAGGCCAAGCCAGCTTCCCGCTACCAGCAGGCGCTCATTACGATAGATATAAAAGCCCTGCTGGGCTATCCAGCCTTCAGGCCCCTGAGCACTTTCGAACTCCTTTGTTGATAGGCGATCCTTATGCGGTAAAACATGACATTCAATTTTTATTCCGGAATTGCGGAAAGACTGGACAGGAGAATGCCAAGGTTTGGCTGGATGATTCGTAAGGAATGGATCCCACGGGGATACAGGTTTACCATTAAGCTGGATGAAAAACTGTGAACGTCCTTTTTCCAGAAACCGGTGGAATACCATGGCAAGGTGGGATTCAACATAATCCATTAGATTCAGAAAATCCTGAACATTATAATTTTCAGTGACAATGCGATCCAGGACTTCCCAGACCACCAGCGTACCATGCCCTGTTGCCTTTAGCGGCTCTATCAGGTCTTCGACTTCCCGAAAAGGCCCTTCCAGCAGGTGCCAGCCTCCATCCGCCTGATTAGCCAGCACATCCAGATCCCACCTCAGGCTATGCAGCCCATCAATCCCTGTAGTCATAACAGTCAGCCGACGGCATTGTGAGAAGGAAGCTGTTTTCAGACCAAGCCCAAAACGGCCCAGATCATTTTCATCCCGGATATCCAGTGGATTTCGCCTGCCAAGCCTCATCGCGTGGTCGAGTTCTGTTGCGCTCATACCATAGCCATCATCACGGATCAGAATATGGCTATTGCTGCCGTCCCATTTAAAGTCGACATTAACGCTGCGCGCGCATGCCGTTATACTGTTATCAATGATATCGGCGATTGCCGTGGCAGTGTTATAACCCAGCCCACGCAGGGCTTCGATCATTGCTCCTGCCTGGGGTGGAGCCTGTCTGGATCTTAAACCGGACATCTATATAGCTCCCTTATTTAATTCCAGGTTCTCCCCCTGCTGCTTATCCTTCGGCAGAGCGAAATCAATAAACGGCTCAAGAATCCCAATCCGCGAAGGATGTCTCAGCGCACGAAGAGCTTTAGCCTCTATCTGGCGGATGCGCTCCCGGGTAACTTCAAAACGGCTTCCTACCTCTTCCAGAGTCATATCCAGTCCATTCTCCAGACCAAACCGCAATTTGATGACTTCCCGCTCCCGGGGATTCAAATCAACCAGCATCAGATTAACTGCTTTTTTCAGATCCAGCTCAAAAGTGTATCGTTCAGGGCTATAGGCATCACTACACAAGAACTCTGCCATCCCGGGCTCATCTTCGTAATCTGGGGTTATTTCACCCATGGAAACAACATTTATATTTGCATTCAGTGCCCTGTATACCTGTTCATACGTGTGTTCTGATTTTTCTGCCAGCGCATTAACAGTTACACGCTGTCCCTGTTTTACCAGCTCCCTTCGAGCACGCTCAACCGAATTAATTATCTCGCCCATATGAACCGGTATCCGGATAGTCCTACCCTGATCAGCAATCGCCCTCGTTATGGACTGTTTGATCCACCAGGTTGCGTAGGTAGAAAACTTAAAGCCCAAATGATAGTTGTAGCGCTCTGCTGCCTTCATTAACCCCAGACAACCTTCCTGAACGAGATCCTCTATAGGCACATTCGCCAAGGTATAGCGCCTGGCAATATGGTCAACAAGACGAAAATTGGAGTGTATTAGCTTATGCTGGGCTTTTTTGAAATTTTCTATGAGGCGCAAAATTCTCCGGCTATCAGCCTTTTCAGGCTTGCTTTCGGCATATCCGGTCAGCATATCTAGGAAGTGTGATTGTGGCCGGACGATATATCCAGATTCGATGTCCTGATCAGGATTATTCCGGATACCCTGTACCAGCTCCTGGAAGCTCGCAGTTTCAGGACTATCTTCCGGAAGATATTCCTCCTGCTCTTCTTCCTGTCCTGAAGTACCCTTTTCCTCTGTCTCCTCAGTGATTAACCCTTCCTCGGTAGCAACAACCTTGTCAGACAAAAAAACCGCTACTTTTTCCCAGTCACGCTCCGGAAGTTCAGCCATAGTGACTATCAGGGCGCGCAAGGCGCTATCCATTTGCTGACCAATCCTTTCTTCCTCATTTCTATCGATCAGATCAAATTCCCGGAACCTTTCCCGTTGAATATGCAGGGAATAAAGTTCTCCTGATAACTCATTCTGAAGATCAGAAAGAATTTCATCCAGTTGTGCCTCCAGAGCATCAGTTAAATCTACGGGATGCTCATGAAAGCCAGGCCTGTAACCCTCAATCGCTACTCCGGCATCCCCCAGCATACTGGTTACGATGCCAAGCGCAGATTCAGCACTCTCCTCATCAAAATCCTGCTCAACCGCACTAGCAATATGAGATAAGCCCAATACACCTTCTACCAGCCCCTGGAAAAAAATCCGGCGGATAGCAGGCATATCATCGCGCAGAAACTGGGCGGGCAAACTCAGCGAAGGAAGAGTTATTTCAAGCATAGACCAATCTTCATCCCTATCAATAGGGCGGTGACTGGATATAATCTCCTGCAACTTTTCCGCTTCGCTAAAGCAGGTTACGTCATTCTCTGGCCTGGTGATTACCTCCTCGGCCTCCCAGCCGAATGCATCACTAGCTTCGCTATATGTGGGTTCAGTTCTGTATGACAGAATTTCAGATTGAACAGTCAGTGAAACACCTTTCCCGGTACGCTCTGTAGAGGTTTCACCACGGGGATAACGGATAGTGCCATAGGAAGAAGCCTGGTTTAAGTTTACTTCCAGGGATGGCAAGAACAGAGCTGGCACCTCGTCAGCACTTTCAAAGAACTGGGAATTACAAGGATCTGGTTCGGATGAGGGTGGCTGCAATAGCGCTATAATCTGCTGTGCTCCATTTTCCCGGGCATGATCCAGAGCTGTTTTACCATTTACATCCCTAAGAGAGATGTCGGCCTGCTGCTCAAGCAGATATTGACAGATCTGCTCCTGTGTATAGATACAGGCTAGCATCAGTGGAGTAATATCTGAGGAATCCCTTGAGTTAATGCAATCTGTTTTTTCTATCTGGGCTTTTACAGAGTCTAATACGCCTGCCTTTATGGCAAATTTCAATAATGGACTTAGTCGTGTAGTTTTATGTAAGACTTTCATTTGCCTGATTTGTTGGTTACCTGCTAAAAGGTAAACCGGGAATTAGTGCACATTTATGTAAAAATTACTGGATAAATTATCAAAACCATAAATTGTAAAATACCCGACATGATGGTATCAATCAATGCTTAATATAGCTTTAATATCGTAGACCCTATTAATTTCTACTAAACATAGAGGTGCAGCTCAACCTATCTCAAGGTATCGATCATTCGTACGTAACCACTCTATAACTGTTTCTATAGCTTCCTCGAATTCACTACTGTTTCTTGTATTGCATTCCCACCATATCAGTACCCTCCATCCGAGCTCGAGCAGTCTTAATGTATTCTGCCTGTCACGCTCTTGGTTTCTACCGATTTTTTGCCTCCAGAATTCTGTCCGGGTTGCGGGTAGCTTAAATAGCGCACAATCATGAGCATGCCAGAAACAGCCTTGAACCTGGATTACAGCCCGGTAGCGGGGAAGCACGAGATCCGGTTTTCCAGGCAGTCTGGTATCATGCAACCGGTAACGGAACCCTTTGGCGTGGAGAGCCCGGCGGATCTTTATTTCAGGCTTGGTGTTCTTGTTACGGATGCCGGCCATCATTCTGGATCGCGACGCACTATCAACAATGTCAGCCATATTCTGTTTCTACCAGGGGAGTATAGGTTTGGGTCCAGCGTTTCCCGGTAAGCTTCTCTTTACCGGGAATGTCTGCTTTATCCAGATTACTTCATCCCGCCATTTACAGACATTAGCGTATCGTAAACTATACTGGCAATCTGCCGGGCCAAGAGCGGAGGAACAGCGTTACCCACCTGGTGATACTGTTGTGTTCTTGGCCCCATAAAAAGGTAGGAATCAGGAAAGGACTGTAATCTCGCCGCCTCTCTCACAGTCAGTGAGCGGCACTGTACCGGGTCAGGATGAATAAAATAATGACCATCCTTGGAAATATGGCTGGTTACTGTACTTGAAAAACCGTCCTCCCCCTGAACCTTGAATCTGTCCATGAATTTACCACTATTCCAGCTCTTGTGCTCGGGAGCTAACATGGCGGGGAAATCGTGATCTCTTGGATTTCTGCCTTTGGCTCTCCTGAAAACGGCACAGAAAAAATACCTGATTAGATCACTGTCCATGTGCGGGCGCGGTTCATGAGACAGCACTTCCTCGCCCTGAGAATCACATACGAAATCATGGTATTCCTTCCTGCTCATATCCAGGTATTGATAAAATTCTTTTTGTTGGCGTGGCTCTACAGAATTATTTATTTTCAGTAGATAATCTTTCATTGCTTCAACCAGCTCAGTGTCCAGAGACTTATCTGTGCTTAAAAGATTATTGATTCCCCGATTCAGATTTAGCTTCCAGTCTTCAAAGGTATTTGTACTAAAAAAACGGCTTCTGTTTGAAAAACTACTTCGGCGCGCTGGTAAATTGCTGATGGCATCCCCTACGGAAACAGGCGGCTTCTCTTCAAGGCTTCTAATTCTTTCGATAAGGGCAGCCGTACTTTTTTTAACACCCATGATAATAATGCGGTGGCGAGCTTGCGGTACGCCGTACTTTTCACTTGCCAGAACGAAATCTCTCGGATCGGTGAAACCATGCTCTCCAAAAGGCTCTCCGGTATTTAGGCTAAATAAGGTGTAGCCCTCACTACAGGTCTGCAGATCAGCTAGTATCTGGTTAAATACCGCACCACCATTAACCTGGGAAGTTAGCAGTCCCTTGACATTTTCCATAATGAAAATATCTGGAGAGAATATCTCCATAATTTTCAGATACTCTTTATAAAGAAAATGTCTTCCATCTTTCTCAGGCACATAAGCGCTATTGCCCTTGTTCCTTGCCCTGCCAACCAGCGAATACGCCTGACATGGAGGTCCTCCTATCAGGACAGTTGGCGCCACCTGTGATCCACAAATAAGCTTCTGTTTTAACACATTGAAAAGGTGCATATCTTTAGCTTCATCATCGCCCAATGTCAGCAGCAATGTTTCCTCACATGCATTTTCCCATAACTTGGCACTATGCTCATCATGCGGCAGGTCAGCTAAATTTCGTGCGTATCTATAATAATTATCTGGTAGAAGCTGGCCGCTCTGGACGAGTTTCCTGTAAAAAGCTCTGAGCCTAAGAGTCGCATGGGCGTAAATGTCCTTTTCCACAGAGCATAAGGCCTGGAAGGGAAAATATTTTTCTCCGACAGGATTAAAAGAAAAAAATCCCTCGCCTAGCCCACCCGGCCCGGCAAAAAGATCAATTACATTGATATGCATTGATGCTCCGCTCATTTGGTTTTGCAGCACCAGGATAGCCACTATAATCGTTTTGTAAAGACATTTTTAAAGCCCATCACTGCCTATTTTTCTATAAAATGCTGAGACCTTAATTGCGTACTAGTGACATTAAGATCCTAACGTTAGTTAGCTGGGATTAGTCTTGCCAAGGCTACCCCTGTTCTAGACCCTAAATCAGGGTGGTTCATAGGGTTAAATTTTCCCATGAATCATTAATGAGACAGAATATCTATTTTCCTGCTATTTCTAATTTCTATTAATGTCAGGAATAAAACTAAACTGCTCATTGTACCTGCAAAGGCTCCTAAAGATAACTTTAGGTTAGTTCTGGCACAGTAAGTTGAAATTTACCAAAATGTCAGCAGAAGTCTCAATTTTCACGGATTATTTTCTGCTTGCCATTCTTCCCACATAACTCTCATCATTGGTTTGCCTCAACCATAAATATTCTTTTCCGGTTGAGGTCAAACGAATAGCCTTGGGAGGCTATCATCACAATAGATTCGTTTCCATACCTCTCAACCTAATTTAATTGATGGCAGGCATTGGCTGAAAAAATAATATCCTTCCTATCCACTGACAATTTTTCCCAAAACCCTTCCAAACCCATTATCAAATTTTTATTTCTGTTTAACTTTATCTATCCAGTTAAATATTTTTGGGTTTAGAAATGAAAACTTCCGTTAGTTTCAATATTGGTTCTATACTCGTTCTAGGCTATGGTTCCCCTATCATAAGCTTGGAGCAAATCTTGAAAGATTTTTTCCCCCATCTCACGATTGCCAGTGCCAACAGGCGTGCTGCAAAACAAAGTTTGCCCTTCCCTGTTTTTAAAGCAGAAGCCTCACAGAAAGCTCCTTATTTGGTTAATCTGTTTGACTTTGCCCGTTATCTGGAAGAGGAAAGCCACAAGTCTAAATTAGATTGGCAAAATATGCATAGCTAAGACGCAAGATGTTTACCAGCTATAATTTTCTGCCAGTTATTTTTAGCATTCTTAAGAGCTTCAGTATAATCTAACCTTTCAGACCGACGCTTGAGGTTTACATATCGCTCAAGGCTTGACCAGCTATCATGTAGTGTATATTGCTGCAACTGTGGAATGGTTAGTCCATCCTCAGCAAGCCGGGTAGCACCTTCATGGCGTAAATCATGGAAGCGCAGATTCTCAATTCCAAGATACCTAACCCCTTCACGCCAGCGCGCAGCATAGGATTTTGGGTCAATGGGGACCAAAAGATTCACATCTCCACCCAGAGATAACATTCTTTCTCTTACATCTTGTTGCATAAGCTCGTTAATCAGAATTTGGGTATTTTTATTCACCGAAAAAACTTTATTATTACCTTTACTTCCATTCGGATTTTTCAAATCTCTTACCAGCCATTCCTGATGTTGCCTGTTAAAATCGTTGAGCTTCAAACGTGTAATTTCTGCCTCGCGACGACAACTATAGATGGCAAACCACATAATTAAATGCATCGGTATTGCCGTGCGCCTTCTCATCCATCTCATATAGTAATGATTAGTGAGAAGCTGTAATTCCTGCGCTGTGGGCAAATAAGTGCGCTTTGCTGACTTGGTAATAATTCGGGCATTGCGCAGTCCCTTCATGGCCTGCTCTAATTCAAATAAAGCTACTGTTTCACCCCATACTAACTCTGCATGGGATAAAACGACTTTTAAATACTGCAGATCCTGCAATGCAGTGCTAGACGCAATAGGAGCTGCACCAATTTCCGGATAGCCATTACGTCTTAGGATGGTATGTTCTGTGTAGTCCTGACGTTTTAAGTCTTGAAGTGGTATTTTTCCTATTGGCCAGTGTGTTAAGAAGCGGATACCCATTCGCTTGGAACGACCAAAATCTGTTACCTCATTTAAATATTTCTCCAAGGCCGCAGCCAAGGTTAATGTCGGCTTATTACGTTTTTCCTTAGATTGAAGCAGAAGTTCAGGAGTTGTCTCCAGTTCAGTTTCTCTTTTTTTTATCCATGCCTCTGCTAGCGCTTTTTTACTAAAGGTGCGGGATTCGTTATAATTAATACTATTTCTACGGACTTGAACTAACGCCCTATAGCGAGTCTCACCCTTTGAAGTTATACGCTTTGTTATTGAGCTCATAAATTGCAACCATAGAAGTTATACCATTTTGTGGCTGCAATATGGTTGCACTATAGGTGAAAAATTGCAACTATATACTTAAATATCCGTCCATATTCCTTATTGAGTTTATATTCAAATGCTTGAAATAAATGAAAATTCATCCATAGCAAAGGATTTCAGAATATCTGTCGCCCCGATGATGGATTGGACCACTCGTGACTACCGTTATTTTGCACGCCTGTTTAATCCGCATGTCTGGCTTTACAGTGAAATGGTTACCACTGGCGCTATTTTGTATGGCGACAAATCGCGCCATCTGGATTTTAATGCAAGCGAACAACCTTTAGTACTTCAACTCGGTGGTTCTAATCCACAGGATTTGGCTACCTGTAGCACCATTGCTGAAGACTGGGGCTATGCCGAAGTGAATTTGAATGTGGGCTGCCCCAGTGACCGGGTGCAAAACAATAAAATTGGTGCCTGCCTAATGGCTGAACCTGAACTGGTGGCCGATTGTATTGCAGCCATGCAACAGGCTGTCAGCATTCCTGTTACGGTGAAGCACCGTATTGGTATTGATGACATGCAGTCGTACGAAGAAATGCTGCATTTTGTCGATACCGTGGCACAAACTGACTGTACTCATTTTATCGTGCACGCCCGAATTGCCTTGCTCAATGGTCTTTCCCCCAAGGAAAACCGTGAAATTCCGCCATTACGTTATGATGATGTTTACCGGCTCAAGCAAGACCGCCCTAATCTGACCATTGAAATTAATGGTGGCATTCAATCTTTGGAAGCCACAACAATGCATTTGGCACATGTTGATGGTGTCATGATTGGCCGCGCGGCGTACCATGATCCCTACCTGCTTGCACAGTGTATGCAACTGTGGCAGCAAACTCCCCCAGACCGTTTTGACATCATGCAGCAGTTTCTGCCTTATATAGAATATCGTCTTAATCAGGGGGCATCATTAAGTATGCTGACCCGACACATTCTGGGGTTGTTCCAGAATCTGCCCGGTGCGCGTAAATGGCGGCAAGCCTTAAGTGGCAATAATGCCAAAACGCTGAGCGATGTAGACGCTGCCTTAAAACACATGCAGGAGCGTATTTATACAGCGGCACACTGTTTTGTGGCAGATTAGATGATGTTATTTAAATGGTTTATCGATTGCTCAATTTTAACGCAGGAATGCAGCGATAGACTGGACAAACTTATAAAACTCGCTACACTAACCCACTTGTTCGGGGCGTAGCGCAGCCTGGTAGCGCACTTGCATGGGGTGCAAGGGGTCGAAGGTTCAAATCCTTCCGTTCCGACCAATAAAATCAATGAGTTATAATAACCAAAATCTATAAAATCATTTACTGTAAAAGTTTAGCAAAGATTTTTTTGATCTCTACTCTACCTATTACTAATCTCACTCTAAACAATAGCTTTATTTTACCAGTTAAAAATTTAATCACAAAACAGGCTTATCCATAAAAAATAAGCCTGTTTTAAATCATGGTTATTTAAGCATTTTTATTGCCGTGTTGCGCGGCTTCCTGTCTTGCCTGCTCTGGGTCAGATTCACGAAAGTTACCAGTACGGTGGTCGGCAGTATCCAGCTCACGCTGATGCTCTGCTTTAAGCTGGCGAGCTTCCTCATGGTGTCCAGCATTGCCAAATTGCTGCTGGCCGTTTTGCTGAGATTGATGATTTTGCGCTATGTTTTGCTGCGGACTGTTAGGCTGATTCCTTTTTTGCTGGGCTTGCGACTGTTGTGGAGACGACTGCTTGTTCATCTTGTACCTCCCTTTAATCCATCGCGCTTAAATAATGACGAGTTAAGTTTAATGAAAAGAAAATACGTACAACCAGCTTAACCTCTTAGCCGTATTTACACTGTCTATGCTCCGCATGGGTTTATTGATAATTTATAACTTTTGATGAATCTGCGTTAACAAGCTCGCTTGCCAGAACTATTAGCGCAGGTTTATTAATATCACTGTATTATTTAAAGTTCATCCAGCCATGGCATTGACGGCAGTGGCTTTTACATTCACTTTGGCTTTTTCCTTGCTAATGCCCAGTTGTGCAAACAGCAGGGCATCACGGCTCTCACCGGCATTGGGTGTGGTCAGCAGTTGCTCACCCGAAAAAAACGAGTTGGCACCCGCCTGAAAACACAAGGCCTGCTCAGCATCACTTAAGCCTTCACGTCCTGCTGACAGGCGGATATAACTCCTGGGCATCAGGATACGGGCGGTGGCAATGGTTCTGACCCATTCAATCACGGAGACCTTCGGGGCATCTTCAAGTGGTGTGCCCTTGATCGGTACCAGCATATTGATGGGGACAGATTCAGGATGGATGGGCTGGGTGGCCAGTTCATGCAATAAACTGATGCGGTCGCTTTGCTGTTCACCCAAGCCCAAAATACCACCACTACAGACTTTCATGCCACTGCTGCGAACATGCTCCAAGGTTTGCAGGCGGTCATCAAAGCTGCGGGTGGTGATGACATTGCTGTAATGCTGGCGTGAGGTGTCCAGGTTGTGGTTATAGTAGTCCAGACCCGCATCGGCCAGGCGTTCAGCCTGTGATGAGGTGAGCATGCCCAAGGTCATGCAGGTTTCCAGTCCCATGCCCTTGACTTCACGCACCAGTTCCAGCACATAGGGCATATCCCTTTCATGCGGGTTGCGCCAGGCTGCCCCCATGCAAAAGCGTGATGAACCACTATCCTTTGCCGCCTGTGCTGCTTTTAGCACTTCATCAATCTGTAGTTTCTTTTGCGGGGTTAAGGGGGTGTCATAGCTGTTGGACTGTGAGCAGTAGCCACAGTCCTCAGGGCAGGCCCCGGTCTTGATCGACAATAGGGTGCTGACCTGTACGGTATTGGCATCAAAATGCTGGCGGTGCACAGTCTGGGCGGTAAAGATCAGGTCATTAAACGGCTGTGCATATATCTGACCTACTTCTGCTAATGTCCAGTCTGTTTTGCTCATGATGGGTTAAATCCTGATGTCATGTTTGCCTGATGTAAATATCTATATTTGGGTTATGCTGGTGCAGTGGCTGGCGATGAAATGGGTGGCATAATCGCCGTGAGCAACTGCAAGTTTCCCGTAATCACACCGCGCAGGGTAATAAGCTGATTGGCAATTTTTTCCAGCTGGCAAGCCCTGCCCTGTACCAATACTACTTCCATCATCTGGTTATCGGCCAGACTCACATGCAGCGAGCTAATCACTTCGCTGAGGTTCTGGTATTGCAGGTCAGCAATCTGGCGCTGCAAGTTTGCAATGGAACGATCATACAGCAAGGTTATTGTCCCTACCATGACGTCATTCCCCACCTTTTGCTTATGCGCTGTCACTTGCTGGTGAATCATGTCGGCAATGGCCTGTGAGCGGCTGTCGAACCCGCGCTGTGTAACCATGTCGTCCAGCGCCTTAAGCAGTTCCTGCGGCAGTGACATGGTAATCCGGCTAACCAGTGAAGCCGATGGACACGTCAAACTTTGCATCTCGGTTACTGGATCTTTAAGCTGCGTTCCCATGGCTGATCTCTTTTAAAAAGTTACCGCTGTGAATGGTAATTGGGGCTTGGGCCTGTTTTGTAGAAGCTGCTATTCAACCCGGTCATCCACGCGAGTCATCCGTGGAATCTGTGGTAACTCAGCCAGTGCAGGCTCTACTTCAATGTCATCATCACCATGTACCAGCTGGTTAATGTGGTTGCGCACTGCAATAAATTCCGGGCTGTTCATTTGGCTGGGATGACGTGGACGGGCCACCGGCACTTCAATCGTTTCAATCAGTTCACCCGGGTTGGCTTTGAGCACCACAATACGGTCAGCCAGCAAAATAGCTTCATCCATGTCATGGGTCACAAAAATTACGGTGATGTCAATGTTGCGCCAGATGTCCAGCAGGTGCTGCTGCATTTTTTGCCGGGTATGCGGGTCCAGTGCGCCAAAGGGTTCGTCCATTAGCAGGATTTTGGGTTCATTGACCAGCGCACGGGCAATGGCTACCCGCTGTTTCATACCACCGGACAACTGGTCGGGAAAGGCATCGGCATACTGTTCAAGGCCAATCAGTTCCAGCCATTGCAGGGCGGCTTTTTCGGCGCTGTCACGATCAGCCCCGTTCATTTGCGGGCCAAACATCACGTTTTGTTTCACGGTACGCCACGGAAACAAGGTATAGCCCTGAAACACCATGCCCCGGTTGCGGCAGGGGCCAATTACCTGTTCATTATCCACTTGGACGCTACCAGCATCATAGGGTTCCAGTCCGGCCACAATGCGGCTAAAGGTAGACTTGCCACAACCGGACGGCCCTATCACGCACACAAACTCGCGGCGGTGAATATCAAGGTTCAGGTCTTTTAATGCCAGTTTTTTTTCACCGTGGCCGTGATAGTACTTGCACAGGTTTTCTACTTTTAGTACCACCGGACGCTGGTAAATCTGGCCAAAGCGGGCCTGTACTTCAGGCTGCATCTGGTAAAATTGCAGTGACTTGAGTTCGGTTATTTGAAGTTCGGTCATTTTTTTGCTCCTTTGTCCCAGCGGAACAGGCGTTTGCCCAGCCAGGCCAGCATCAGGTCGGTTACCAGTCCAATCACACCAATAATCAAAATGGCCGCATACACATTGTCAAAATTCTGGTAGCGCGCCTGCTGGGTAATAAACCAGGTAATCCCGGAGCTGGTGCCCACCAGTTCTGCCACAATCAGGTATGTCCATGCCCAGCCCAGCAGCACACGCTGGTCACGGTACACATCGGGTAAAATGCCCGGAATCACCACATGGCTTAGTAACTGGCGACGGTTGGCACCAAGCGTTAAACCGGCTTCCAGCAGGCCATTTTCCAGCTTGCGCGTGGTGTTGGCAATAATCAGGATTTGCTGAAACAGCGTGCCAATCACAATAATGGCAATCTTGGGTGCATCGTAAATGCCCAGAATAGCCACCATCAGGGCACCAAAGGCGGGCGCTGGCAAGTAGCGAAAAAACTCCACAAAAGGTTCAACCAGCCGTGAAATAATGCGTGAATGACCACACAAAATGCCCAAGGGCACGCCAATCAGGGAGGAAATAAAAAAGGCAATAAACACCAGCTTGACACTGTGCCACAGGCTCTGGTGCAGCCATGGATCGCCGGGTTGTGGTGGCGCGGTGGTAAATGCAGTCACCAGTGCCTTGGCCACCTCATGCGGGGCTGGCAAATACACCGGATTGACTGGCGTGCCTTCGGGAACCCGCAAGCCTTGCGCCTGCATATTGTGGGCTTCCATATTAAACACATCACGTTCAATGCGGGTGTTGGGTTCAAAATAAACCACATCGCCGGCACTCTGGATCATAACCTGTGAATGCCAGATAAATGGCAAATAACTGACTGCACACCAGACCAGCAAGGGCAGCAAAAAAGACAGCACCCCAAGGCTAATACTTTGTTTGGCACTTAAGGCCTGCGATATTTTTACCATAAATCCACTTTACCCCGGTTCAGTGCAGTCGTTTGCCCAAACCTTAATCCCACTTATTGGTAGCTGATGCCAGCCACCGCATCAGACTGACCCACCGCATTTCAATCGGATTATTTCAATCCGCAAAATTGACTTGATGGCTTGATGGCCTGCTGTTTTGGACATAACCGCTGATGCACTTGTGCATTGACCCCGGCACGCAGGGCCAGAATGCGCAGCAGAAAAAGCCCGTAGCGGCCAAGCTGCTGCCCCAGATGCTGACACAATGAATAAAATGCTTTAGACATACTGGACACCTGCTGCGTTAACCGTTAATGAGTAAGTTCAGTTATTTTGCATTGATAACCGATGGGTCGATCAGGCTGTCAACATTGACCGGTTTGCTGTAAATGCCATTGTCCACGTTGAATTTATTGACGTTATAGGACGAGCCATACAATGAATCCAGGCCGTCTTTTTTCACCATTACGCCTTTATTGCCTTCAAGGTCCAGCAGGTGGGTGCCATTTAAAAACTCGGCATAGGCTGCGGGTTCCAGCCCTACCCGTGCTGACATAATCTTTAAGGCATCCGGCTGGGTTTTCGGGTCATTGATGTAATGCACCACTTTGTCCCAGACCTTGCTTAGTTTTACCCAGTCAGCGCGGTGCTGGCCAAGGCTGCTGGGCGAAACCGCCAGCGTATCGTAAATCAGGCCCGGTGCATCAGCCGAGGTATACAGTGCCTTGGAACCAGCCACAGCCTTGAGGGCCTGTCCGGCAACAGGCTGCCATACGGCAACTGCATCGACCTTGCCAGAGGCCAGTACCTGCGGCATTTCATTGGTGGGTGCATTCAGTAAGGTAATGGAATCCTTAGCAATATTATTTTTGGCCAGTGCGGTATTAAGCAGCAGGTGATCCACCAGTCCTTTTTCTACCGCCACAGTTTTGCCTTTTAGGTCGGCCAGTGAGTTGATGCCCTTTTTGCCAATGATCATGTCATTGCCGCTGGAGTAATCGGTAGCCAGAATGATGATGCCACGACTGCCAGATGAAGCATTGACCAGATTATCGCCGTTGGTGACCAGCACGCCATCCAGCTTGCCCGCTGCAAAGGCAGACAATGATGCCGAATAATCAAACCACTGAAAATCCACGTTCAGGCCGGCATCCTTGATCCAGCCTTTTTCAATGGCCACTTGCCAGGCCACAAAACCTGGCCAGTCGCTATAGCCAATTTTCAGGGATGCTGCACTGCTGGCTGTACTGCCGGATGATTTGGCTGCACTGCTGCCGGATGCGCTGGCTGACTCATTGCTTTTACTACAGGCAGATAACAGGCTCGCCGTTGCCAACATGGCAATTACCATGGCTCTGGCAGGCGCTTTGGAAGGTAAAACGGACAAGCTGGGCATGTGAATATCCTCAAGACAGTGCAGTATGACAAAAACTGCTTTTAGTAATACTGGTTACTAAGCAAGCCCTGTGCCAGAACTAAATTAGCCCGGCAGGCTGAATTTTTATTTAAATAAGACACTGATTTTATTAATTTTATTTAGTAATTAAATTTTCTTTTAAGACCTGATTTTGTACTATTACAGGGAAATGCACTGTTATGGCTCAACGTATTTAGCAAAAGCATCCTGTTGCACTGTGATTGCCCGCTTTATCCGCTTTTGGTTATGATTAGGGTTAGGGCATAAAAAAAGCAGTACACGCGGTACTGCTTTTTTTATATAACCAGTAAGTTAATTTAGGGCTGACCCTACCATTAAAATTGCTACTGCACACTGGCCATATAATTGCGCCAGCCACCAAAATGGCTAATGTCGGTTGCGCCTTCCAGTGCTATTGGTTCGGCAATAAAGCCACACTCTACGCGGCCATCAGCCAGCTTGACCTTGCCAATGCCCAGCGGGGCTGGAATCAGGCTGACAAAATCACCAAAGGCCGCAGCCGACAAGCGCCACACTTCTACGGGAATGGCAGCCCCACCATGGCTCACCTTTACCATGGCAGGACGAAACGGCGGGCCACCGGCAATGGCATACAGGCGGTATTCGGCTGCTGATTCAGTGGCTTGTATAAGTACGGCATCACGTTCAAGCAGTTGCGGATTAAGCGCCATGCCGGACAAATGCGCCCCGCATACCACCACATCAATATGGTCTTTCATGTTGTTTTCCTTTTCATAGTCATATCACTTTTTATGTCGTGTTTCATGCCAGCACCTGCTCCAGTTGTTGCGCCAGCGTGAGCAAGCTAAGGTCCTGTGCAGCCTGTGCAAAGAAAGTGATGCCAAATGGCAAGCCATCAGCACGCTGTCCAGCGGGTAGCGCAATGGCCGAAAAATCCAGCAGGTTCATGAAATTGGTGTAATAGCCTAGCTGGTTATTGAGTTCAACCGGATTGGCCAGCATGTCTGTAACGGTAAAAATGCTGCCTGTGGTTGGAGTAAGCATTACATCTACCAATGCCATAATCTGGTCAGCTTGCCGCTTGTACTCGGCCAATTGATAAAAGGCCGCAAAGCAATCCACAGCACTATATTGCGTGGCCTTGCCAATAATCTGGCGGATGACTGGCAACACGCTGTCTGGCTGTTGCTGGATTAAATCCTGCACCACATGATAACGCTCGGCCAACCACGGCCCGGCATACAGCAGTTTTGCCGCATCCAGAAAGGGGGTAAAGTCCAATTCGGTGAGCGTAAAACCTTGGGCCTTTAACTGCTCAACAGCCTTGGCAAACAGCGCGGTATACTCGCTATCGCCAAAAAACTGCAACTGATCTGCACGTGGAATACCCACGGTGTTGAGGCGTTTTGCAGCGGCCAGTTGAATCGGCTTGCTATAGGGTTCAGCCGGATCAAAGCCTTGCGCAACCTCCAGCACGATAAGGCTATCGGCGGCATTTTTGGCAAAAATCGATACGCTATCCAGACTACGGCAAGCAGGCACTACCCCTCGATTGGACAGCAAACCGCAGGTCGGTTTTAGCCCCACTAACTGGTTAAAGGCCGCCGGCACCCGGCCTGAGCCAGCGGTATCTGTGCCTAATGAAAACGAAGCCAGATTCAAGGCCACAGCCAGTGCAGAACCTGAACTGGAACCGCCGGCAATATAATCCGGGTTAATGCTGTTACGCGCCACGCCATACGGTGAACGCGTACCATTTAAACCGGTGGCAAATTGATCGAGATTGGTTTTGCCCAGAGGAATTGCCCCAGCGTCCATCAGCTTTTGCACCACCGTGGCAGACTCAGCAGGTACATACGCAAAGTCCGGGCACGCGGCTGTGGTTGGCACGCCTGCCAGATCAATATTGTCCTTGATGGCAAAGGGAATCCCATACAGCGGCAGGTCAGCCGGGTTTTTACTGGCCAGTTGCCGGGCATAGTCACGCAGCCAGTTGGCCTCCAACCGATGAATCCACACGTGATGACTGTCCTGCTCAGAGTCCACTTGCATTCGGCCAATCAAGTGTTCTACCAGTTGCAGCGGGGTCAGGCCTTGCACATAAGCGGCACGCAAGCTGGCAATGCTCAGGTCATTTATATCAAAGGTTAATGGGCGTGCAGTCATGCGGCTTTCTCCCGCAGTACCATTAATGCCTGCCCGGCACTAACCTGATGGCCCACTTGCGCCACCACCTGATCCACAATGCCGGACTGTGCGGCCGTGACGGTAAACTCCATTTTCATGGACTCAATAATGGCCACCACATCACCAGCTTTAACATAGTCACCCGCCTTGACCGGAATTTTCCAGATACTGCCGGGAATATGCGCCTCTACCAGTTGTTCACCCGCTTTGAGCTGCAATTCATCGCTGACATTACTGCTGTCGGTTTCGCTGATGTATTCAGCCTGTCCCGCGGCTTTCCAGCGGTCACGCTCGGCATCAAACGAGGCTTGCTGGGTGGTTTTAAATGATTCAATGCTGGGCTGGTTGTCCGTTAAAAACCGGTTGTATTCACGCAGGCTCAGTTCGCCCTGTTCAATTTTCACCCGGTAACGGCCTGCCGCAAATTCCTTGCGCATGTCCAGCAGCTCGTCCTCAGATACCTCAAAGAAACGGATCTGGTCAAAGAAACGCAGTAGCCATGGCTTGCCCGCTTCAAACTCCGGGGTAATGTGGTAGCGGTTCCACATTTGTATGGTACGGCCCACAAACTGGTAGCCGCCCGGCCCTTCCATGCCATACACGCACATGTAGGCGCCGCCAATGCCTACCGCATTTTCCGGGGTCCAGGTACGTGCCGGATTGTATTTGGTGGTCACCAGCCGATGGCGTGGGTCAAGCGGGGTAGCCACTGGTGCACCCAGATAGACATCGCCCAGTCCCATCACCAGATAGCTGGCATCAAACACCACTTTTTTGACATCATCAATGCTGTCCAGCCCGTTAATACGGCGAATAAACTCAAGGTTGCTGGGACACCATGGCGCATCGGCACGCACCGATTGCATGTATTTTTCAATAGCCAGCCGGGTTTGGGAATCATCCCATGCCAGTGGCAGCCACACGGTACGCGACTGCACCACCATGTCATCAATGGCAGGCAATTCATGTTCTGCCTGCTTAAGCAAGTCCAGCAGGTGGCTTTGGGTCAGCAGGTTGGCATCATAATGAATTTGTAGTGAGCGGATGCCGGGGGTTAAATCAATAATGCCGT
Organism: Alkanindiges hydrocarboniclasticus; assembly: GCF_001982605.1. GTDB lineage: Bacteria > Pseudomonadota > Gammaproteobacteria > Pseudomonadales > Moraxellaceae > Alkanindiges > Alkanindiges hydrocarboniclasticus. Next base: position 123,955 of record NZ_MLCN01000007.1, read on the forward strand.
GAATGGCCTGTGCTTCAACCCATTGCATTAGCGCATGCACGCGAAAGCGCAGGTTTAAGTCCAGCACCAGATCGCCATACTCTACCAGCACATAATTATCACCGGCTGGCCGGTAAACCACTTGCGGGGCGTTAGGGGCCTGATACTGGCTTAAAATGGCAGTATTCAGGGTTTCCCAATTGGCTTGCAGCGTGACATTAAATGCTTGCGGCAGGCCATGATCGGCCTGTGTTAACAGGCTATCTAGTGCCTGTTCCTGCTGAAGCTCCAACTGGTCGGTTTGGTCCTGACTGATGGGAATAAAGCGTACCTTGTCGCCCGGACGCAACTGGCCCAGCTTCCAAAGCTCAGCTTTTACCACCACAGCCGGGCACACAAAACCACCAAGGCTTGGCCCATCCGGCCCCAGAATAACCGGCATATCCCCAGTAAAATCAATGGCACCAATGGCATAGGCATTGTCGTGAATATTGGACGGATGCAAGCCAGCTTCGCCGCCATCGCTACGTGCCCATTCTGGTTTTGGCCCAATCAGGCGCACCCCGGTACGGCTGGAGTTATAATGAATTTCCCAATCGGTATTAAAAAAGGTTTGAATGTCATCTGGCATAAAAAAGTCCGGCGCACCATGCGGGCCGTACATCACGCCAATTTGCCAGTCCTTGCTGATCTTTGGCTGTAAGGGTTGTTGCAGTGCAGAAAAATTGACAAGCTCACTGGTGGCCTCACTAGCCGCTGTAACCGCTACTGCGCTAATAGGCAGCATGTCTCCCAGACGCAGGTTGCGTCCGGCATGTCCACCAAACTGGCCCAAGCTAAAAGTGGCCTTGCTGCCCAGATATTCAGGCACCTGCACGCCACCCTTGATGGCAATATAACTGCGGCAACCCGCCTGCATGCTGCCACAGGCCAGCACCTGCCCGGCTTTAATATCAATGCATTGCCACATTGGCTGTTCTACATTATCCAGCGTGATGCTTAAAGGCGCGCCAGTAATACACACCCTGCTGTCACAATGAAACTTGAGCATCGGCCCCGTCATGGTACATTCCAGACCTGCACTATTGTCATCGTTGCCCAGCAGGCGGTTGCCAATACGCAGGCTTAAGGCATCCATTGCACCGGATGGCGGCACACCGACATTCCAATAGCCCAGACGGCCCTGTGCATCCTGTACCGAAGTTTGTACGCCGGCCTGTAGCACTTCAACGCGTGCCGCCTGATAGGCAAAGTCATTGAGATAACAGGTCGTCTGCTGGCCCGACTGGAATACCTCACCCGCCAGAATGGACTTCACATAATCCAGATTGGTTTCGATCCCGGCCAGCCGGGTTTCATCCAGCGCCTGTTGCAGCTTGGCAATGGCCTGCTCACGGTTAGCCGCATGTACAATTACCTTGGCCACCATAGGGTCATAAAATGGCGGTACGTTAGAGCCTTGCTGTACCGCGGCTTCCACCCGGGCATTGGTCGAAAACTGCACTTGTGTAAGTACACCTGAAGAAGGCTGAAAATTGCGTGCCGGGTCTTCGGCATATACCCGCACCTGAATGGATGCACCATGAGATACAGGCGCTTGTTCAGGCAATTTAAAATCACCACTGGCCAGCAATACCATCCAGCCCACCAGATCGGTGCTGGTGACTTCTTCGGTAACGCCATGTTCTACCTGCAAGCGGGTGTTCACTTCCAGAAAATAAAATTCCTGCGTGTCCGCATCCATCACAAATTCGACTGTGCCTGCCGAACGGTAACTAACCGATTGCATCAGGCGAATGGCTGTGTCTTGCAGGTTTTGCCGCTGGGCATCACTTAAATGCGGTGCCGGGGTTTCTTCAATGACTTTCTGGTTGCGGCGCTGCACCGAGCAATCCCGCTCGCCCAAGGCCAGCACCCGGCCATTGCCATCACCAAACACCTGTACTTCAATATGGCGCGCATGCTGCACATATTTTTCCAGATACAGTCCGGCATCCTTAAAGTTGTTTTGCGCCAGTTGCGACACGGTGGCATAGGCATCCTGCAATTCGGGTTCAGTCCACACCAGACGCATGCCAATCCCGCCGCCGCCTGCGGTACTTTTCAGCATAACCGGATAACCAATCCGGCGTGCTTCGCTTAAGGCTTCGGTTAAATCAGCCAGCAGGCCGCTGCCCGGTAACAAGGGCACATTACTTTGCATGGCCAGCTCACGGGCGGTGTGCTTGAGGCCAAACTGGCGCATCTGATTGGCCGTTGGCCCAATAAAGGCAATGCCTGCTGCGTCACAGGCTTCAGAGAACGCCGCATTTTCTGACAAAAAGCCATAACCCGGATGAATACCCTGCGCGCCGGTTTGTAACGCCACTTGCAGGATTTTGTCGGCATTAAGGTAGCTTTCCTTGGCGGGTGCCGGCCCAATGCACACTGCTTCATCGGCAAGACTCACATGCAGTGCATCGTGATCGGCTTCGGAATATACCGCCACCGACTGGATGCCCAGCGTTTTTAGGGTACGGATAATGCGGCAGGCAATTGCGCCACGATTGGCAATTAATACTTTATTAAACATCTCAGGCTGCCTCTCCGCAATTTGATGTGGTGTGTTCTGGTGCTGTGTCCCAAGTCAGCAAACGAATAGCTGTTGGGTTATAGGCATTACAAGGGTTATTCAGTTGTGGACAATTGGAAATCAGTACAATCAGGTCAATATGCGCCTGTAGTTCCACATACTTGCCAGCATCGGAAATTCCGTCAGCAAAGCTCAGATGTCCTTCTGGCGTGACCGGCACATTCATAAAAAAGTTAATGTTTGCCCCCAGATGACGCACGTTTAAACCTGCATCCTGCGCAATCGGATGATTGGCCAGCGCATACATAAAATTGTTGCGGCAACTGTGCATGGGGTACTTGTCAGGGGCATAGCGCACGGTATTGCTTTCACAGGAACAGGCACCGCCCAGCGTGTCATGGCGGCCACAGGTATCTGCTGTGATGGTGGCAATATGACGGTTTTCATTGCTATATAATTTGGAACCCAGACCCAGATAAAGCTGGTTGGTGGCCACAATGGTCTGGCTGGGACTGTAGCGTTCGTTGGCATCATGCGCATTCATAAATAAGGTATCGACTGCCTGATTACCCTCCAGATCCACAATGCGGAAAGTCTGGCCTCTTTTTACCAGTCCCATCCACGCTTCACCGGCTGGACAAACCTCATTCAGGATGGCATTACTTTCCAGCAAGGGGCTTTCTTTAAATTGAATGGTCATATTGTTATTTCTTAAATCCTGTATTGATGTACTAAACCCGATGCGCCGAATTAATGGCTACTCTGGCCGCCGTTCTGGTCAAAACTGGCTTCACCAAAATAGCGGGCATTATTGGCAAAGCCGCGCTGGTTTTGCGCACAGGAATTCAGGCACAGGTCATCGGCAGCCAGTGGCCTGGCCTTATAAGCTGTTATTGAAATATCAGCAGGCTGGTAATCGGTTGCCGGGTTTAGCACATGCGGGGCGCTGGATAAAATCAGCAGGGTTTCCATCTCAAAACGCAGTTCAATGATGTCACCCGCTTTGCTGTGCTGGCTTGCCCAGACCAGTGCGCCCTGCTCATCAGCACTTACCTTGCTAAACAGGTTGATGTTGGCGACCAGATCCTGATGGCCCAATCCCCACTTTTCCATTTCAACCAGAAAACCATCGCGGCCATTGCGGTACATGTCGTTGCGTGCATCGCCAAAGGTTTTGCTACCGTATTGCGCCTGAATCTGGCGGGCATCGGTTACCCCACACAGGGTGTCAATCCAGCCACTGTCATCGCGAATCACCGAGCACATGACACGGCCCATGTCGGAGTAACACACGTGACCTGCCGTTAAAAATGCCGTGTGCTGCGCCTTTAGGGTATCGGGCATGTTGTAGCGTTCCAGCTTTTCCTCGGCATTGAAAAACAGCGCTGACAAATTGGCCGCGGCCGCGCACGCCTTAAACTGCAAAACCGTGCCACGACGAATGCGGCCAGACCAGTGATGGCCACCGGGCAGCATTTCGTGCCATAACGGCTGGTCGGCCGCATAATGCAGACTTGAAGAATGCGGCTGGGAAGAAGTCGGACTGGATAAAAACGGACTAGACATGCTTAAGCTCCACAACGGACAAACCAAAAACCGGAGAGTACACACTGCGTGTGCAGGTGCTTTTATCTCCCGGGCTTTTGTCCCGCCGTGTAGTCCCAAGCAAGCCCAAAGACTGGTTAGAACCGTTTGCTCTCGGACCAGACGTTTTAAAAAAACCGGAACCCTAGCAAACTTTAAAATTCATTCTGTGAATGAGAATGCAGACTGAAAACAATGCAAAACCAGCATTGCTGTACTCTCAATAGAGCTTACTAAGCAAAGCACAGGCCAACTTTTTTAAATGGCTCAAAAATCTGGATATTTTAAGAAATTTTAATTGCCCTTGCATTTAGCTTCCTAGCAGCAAGACAGCAATGCCTTATTCTGGCCCATTAAAACGCACCAACAGGCTCAATCCTGCACCAAAATGTTTAGCATCGCACCAGAATAAACAACTATGCACCAGAATAAAGCCTTTAAATATCGAATGCTTATAGGGCTTGACCATTTAAGTTAGTGCTGCTAACAATATAAAAGAAATGGGACGACCCATCAGCCCGCCGCACCTGTACGCGGCAACCTGCCTGAAATGCTGTGGCTGACTGAACTCATGCTGGACGACCAGCGCCTTAACCCATGCGTAGTGGTTTGAGCTTTTAAAGCCCGATTATTGCGCTGTTAGACGCGCTTTCTGGAGCATGAACAATGGCCACCTTTTCTGAACCTGTCCGTAATCCTGTCACGACACATACCTGCTTTCAGCACCTGCCGCTTGTTGATATTAGCGGCCTGTATGCGCCTGATTTACCCACCCGGCAAGCCACCGCCCGTGCACTGGGGCAAGCAGCGCACGAGGCCGGGTTTTTATACATTACCGGTCACCCTCTCCAGCCAGCCAGCTTTCAGTCACTGGTGGATATCACCCGCGCTTATTTTAGCCAGCCGCTTGACCGTAAAATGCAGGATTATATTGGCCAGTCCAGCAACCATAGCGGCTATGTTCCCATGGGTGAAGAACAATTTGCATCCGGCAGCATTGACCACAAGGAAGCCTACGATATTGGCTATGACTATCTAACTGAACAGGGCCGACGTCCCATGCTGGGAGCAACCCAATGGCCGGATTTCCCCGGCTTTAAAAGTACCGTGCAGGCCTATTACCGGGAAGCCCTGCAACTGGGCAATACATTATTCCGCGGCTTTGCGCTGGCACTGGGGCTGGATGAAGATTATTTTGAAACTATTACCTTAAATCCGCCCAGCCAGCTACGGCTCATTCATTACCCGTTCAATCTGGCGGCCAGCGACAAACCGGGCATTGGTGCGCATACCGACTATGAATGTTTTACCATTTTGTTTCCCACGCAGGATGGGCTAGAAGTGATGAACGGGGCCGGCGACTGGATTGATGCCCCCGTGATTGAAGGCGCACTGGTAGTTAATATTGGTGACATGATGGAAATTCTGTCCAATGGTTATTTTATGGCCACCAGCCATCGCGTGCGCAAGGTACAACAGGAACGCTATTCCTTTCCGCTTTTTTGTGCCTGCGATTACGACACGCTCATCCAGCCAATTGCCGGACTCAAGCCGCACCGTGCCGACAAGCTTTACCAGCCGCTGTACTGTGGCGATCATTTGTATGCGCAAACCATTCAAACCTTTGCCTACCTGAAAAAACGACTGGCAGAGGGCCAGATTCGCCTACCGCAAAATGCACAGGCACTGTCCTCGTTTGGCCATCTCACCCAGTCTTAAAACAATAAACTGGTAAAACCTAAAAGGAAAATTGCCATGCATTTACTGGAACTTGTGGCGCAACCCGATATTAAGCCCAGCTTTCAAGCTACGGAGCCGTATAACTCCAGCGTACCCGACTGGATGCTGGGCACCTTTAAACGCCGCAGCATTAGTTTTGCCAATGGACTAACCGACACCGATACTCTGGTATTCTGGCTACAAAGCCGTAATTTCAGTATTGATCTGCGCCTGCCCACACTGGAACAGCAACTGCCTGCCCTGCCAATTGACGCACTGGACTTTGACCAACTGCAAACACTGGCCCAGTATCAGGGCTGGTTTGCACAATCCTGCTGGGATCAGCACAGCCGTCAGTTAAGCTGGCAGGAAGCCGTATCCCTGCAACTGCATAACCAGTGGCCTGAACCTGCCATCCTGAGCCGTATTGGCAACTGCATGATAGAGTTTGCACCCAGCAATGTATACGTAGAAGACTGGCGGCTGCAAAACCAGCAGTCTGGCCCGCTCATTGGTTTGCGCCTGCTGGCTGAGTACAACCTGATCAGTGGCGAAATCCAGCATCAGGGCGGCGGCCTGATCATTAATGGTAACTTTGCCGGGCTAGTGCTGGGTCGCGCGCCCGACATCACCCGGCAGCTACAACAGCAGCAACTCAGCCTGCCACAACTGGTGCAACAACACCGCCATGATCCGGCATTTTTAAAAGCACTATTTGACGTTGAAACGTCGCTGGCCACAGGCAGTCTGGAACAGGGTTTCCAAATCCAGCTCAGCACCCAGCCTTTGCGCCAGCAGCAAGCCTTATGTCCCTTGGATGGTTTTGAATCTCTGGGTAACCACAAGTTGCGACAAAAATTGCTGGTTAACAGCCAGCCTTGTGAACGCATTTACTGTATTGATGTGTTGGAAACCAACGTGTCGTACAGTTTGCTTACAGCCACAACGCCAAGCGCGCAGCAGTGGCAAGCCGATGAACATGACTGGCTAAACCGCTATACACAGCCTGTTTACTAGTGCCAGACTGAGGTAATACGTGTTTTAACTTGAACACTTGTGCTTATGATTAAATGGATTGGATTGAGTCAGGCTTGTGGTGGCTACTGGCCCAGTTATGCCGTATAGCGCGTTATTTGAAAAAACGCGCCAGTTAAAACAGATAAATCATCAGGCAAATTACAATAATGGGAATAACCACAAACAGGGTAAAAAATCCTGAGGAATAAATCGGGCTATAACGCGCACTGGTGGGCACTGGGCGTGCAAAATGCGTGGTGGTATCAGCAATTGGTGCTTCCTGACCGGTCAGCAATAACTGAATAAACTCATGGTTCAACTTGGCACCTGACTCATCCTTCAACAAATAAGGATTAAATCTCTGGCCATAATGATTGGTAAAAAAATGCCGGATTCTGGTGTCTTCAAGAATATATTTCATTTGCCAGCGACTAAATGCAGGTGCCGCAATGTTGTCACAGGTAAGCTGCACAATATTGGTGTGACGTGAGTCCTTGGCAATTTTATGATACAGCTTGAATACCTGCTGGCGCTCACCTTCAAGACACTGAAAAAAATAGTTATTGTCATAAAACAGCACGCCATGTATGTCGCGCTTGGCATTAAAATGGCGGGCCTGATGCAAAATATCAATCAGGTCACCCTGTACCCCTGCGGGCGCAGAGGTAGTCATGCTGGCATACGTAAGCCTAACGAGATCTGCCATATCTATCCCGGAACAAAAAGCATAGTCTAGATTTATAACTTATTCATTAGCTTAAGTAAATATCACTATGTATCAGGTAAGTTTTGTTAAATGTTTTAACTGCTATTTGTATTTCCTGAATGTAAAGCGCCTTGATCAGGCATCCCGTGTTCATTTTACGCTTTCTGCCATGTTGCTCTACTTTTTAGATGGCTTCTTTTTTTATTCTTTTTATAAAAACAATCTATTGCACTTGCCATCAAGCCATCAGGTTGCAAAGCAATAAACATTTGTTGCTTTAGCCTTAAAGCAAATTTGCTACTATCCCTCTTAGGGCTTTAACAAAAATTATCAGCAACTACTGACCAGACATCCACTGGAAATGGAACTCCCATCATGCGCCTTCCCCTGTCACGCCGCTCAGTTGTTCTGGGCATGCTGTCCGCACCACTTCTTACGGCCTGTAGTGGTTTTCAGGCGGCCACGCCCCCGCTTAGCCGCAAGCAGCAGCACGTCATGTTGCAGCAGGTCAGCCAGTTTCTGGCACAACTGGAAGCACAATCACACGGCAGGCTGGGCGTATCTGCCATTAATACCGCCAACCAGCTACGGATTGATTATCAGGCCAACCAGCGATTTCCGTTGTGCAGTACCTTTAAACTGGTGGCAGTGGCTGCAATTTTGCACCAGAGCATGCGTGACCCCAGCGTATTGCAGCAACGCATTCAGTACAGCATGCAACAGGTCAATGATTCAGGCTATGCGCCCATTACTGCCCAGCATGTCGACAGCGGCATGACTGTCAGTGAACTTTGTGCAGCCTGCATCAGCTATAGTGACAATACAGCAGCCAACCTGTTGCTGCATATTCTGGGTGGGCCAGCAGCCCTGACCCGTTTTACCCGCAGTATTGGTGATGAAGTCTTCCGGCTGGACCGCTGGGAGCCTGCCCTCAATACGGCTATTCCCAACGATACGCGGGACACTTCTACCCCTGCCGCCATGGCGGATACCCTGCAACGCCTGCTGGTAGGCAATGTGCTGGCACCAACCCAGCGTGAGTTATTACTGTACTGGTTAAAAAACAACACCACTGGCAATAGCCGCATTCGCGCCGGTGTTCCCAAGGACTGGGTAGTAGGTGACAAAACCGGAACAGGCGCATACGGCACCAGCAATGACGTTGGCATTTTATGGCCTGCCCAGCAGCAGCCTATTATTTTAGCCATTTACTTTACCCGTCCCGAGAAAACCGCCAAGCCTTATGATGAAGTAATTGCTGCGGCCAGCCGGATTATCAGTCAGGCTTTGCGCTAAGCTGGCATAAATCTGAATCGTATATCTGGTTTAAGCCCCTAAATTTACCGGTAAAACCAATTTATGGGCTATTGAAGCACAAGTGATTTGCAGGATTAAAAAAACCGCCCGAGGGCGGTGAGGAATTAATACTGCAAGCACGACACTAAAATTTGGCTTAAACAATGCCTGCATTTAGCCCAGCACTTTTAGAACAGAATAACTCATATGTGAAACAATACTTTATGCCTTAATCCGAACAGATAACCAGCAAGTTATAGCTTCCAATTAATGCACAGTATTCGCTTTAGCATCATTATCATTATGATGCTTTAAAAACCAGTACCAATACGCTCGCTGCTCTTTTGGCAAACGCTGGATCAGTTTTGGATTGTTTAAATACAAATCCTTGTTTTGCTGGCAAATTACCGTAATGTTTCTTTGAGAAGGGGTAACGGCATTTTTGACAGAGTAGTCAATTGCTTTCATGATTCTGACCTTTTCTCATCTATGAATTTCTAAATTGATTATAACAGCTACATTCACTTTGTAATGAAAGAATATGCAATACAATGTTGAGTTTTTGCATGAAGATGTGCGTTGTTAGTCATTATCCGACAAATGGCTATTTTTTAAGCGTCAATTTCGCACGGATTTATGGACTGCTATCTTATTGGTTTAAATTTTTGTGCTGGGCGCGCAGGAAACAGGTTGCAGCCAAACCAAACCTTGATTGGCCCTAGGAATTGCTTAAATCTGGAGACAAGCAACGGCTTCAGTAGTGCTTTTCATAAAAAACTTGTTACAGAGCAACCAGCTAAAGGACAACTAACTAAAGCATACCCAACTACAGAGCAGCAATTTTTCAGGCAATAGCCTATATGGTGGTTTCCGCTACAGGCAATATTATTGCACTGTCATGCCCTGAATACTGGCAGCACCGCCAAAGCTACTAAACAGGTAAATGCCAACCAGCATCAGCAATGCAATAATAATCACAAACACAGCATATCTATAGTTCAGCACATTACCCCGTACCGCTTCCGGAGCCATGACCTCTTCCCGCTCACCCGGTGTGCTTTCATTGTGGCTGGAAAGAATATTTAAAAAGGGGTCTATCAGGTCTTCATCGAGCGCATAGGGATTAAACTTTTCCCAATGGTTGCTTTCAAAAAACTCAAGAATGGCTGGTTCCTGTAAAACATACTTCATGTTCCAGCCCATAAAGCGCAACTTATTGATGGGCTCATACGACAACAACACGATTTCTTTATGACGAGTGTCTTTTAACAGCTTTTCATACAGGCTATCAATTTCCAGCTTTTTCCCCTCAATACACTGAAAAAAATAGTTGTTGCCATAAAACAATACCCCATAAATATCATGATTGGAGTTATGCATCTGGGCTTCATTCAGGATAGCCACCAGATCCTGCCGGATCGTTGCGGGTTTGGATGTGGTCGTACTGGCATAAGTCAGGCGGATATAGTTATTCATTTATCAGTTACCTTATGTTTTGTTTTTAAATCAGTCACGGCCAAGAGACCACCGTCTGAATAAAATGAGTGTTTATCATACGCCCATTACCATGGCTTTACGAATTATGGATAAAAATACGTCAACTCAGAGTTTAAATATTCTAAATAAATGACTTCAAAATAATCTTCTTACCCATTAAATTATTCTAATTTGTTGATAAATTTAAAATTAAATCCAGACACAATGAAACATTATATTGCAAACTTTAGCATCATTAAGTTAATGAAAAACGTCATAACCTTCATCAATAATGAATAACCGTATAAACCATACTGGCAAACTGCTTTTTTAAGCTGGGCAAAAAAAACCGCCTGGGTAGGCGGCAAAAGAAGACCATAATAGATAAGAGTCTTTGTATAAGTTAATCTAAAATAAATTACGCTGCATTATCCCGGTGATTCTTGAGAAACCAGTACCAGTAGGCACGCTCTTCTTTGGGCAAGCGCTGCACCTGCTTGGGATGCTGGGCATAGAATGCTTTGGTTTGGTCACAAATAACACTGATATTCAGGCCAGTTTCGGTTTCGGCGCATTTGATAGTTTGGGATAACACTTCCATGATATAACTTACCGTGGTCAACTTTTAGACAAATTCTATACAATAAATTAGCATTAATTGTGAATCAGGTCACAATTAATGCGACTAAAGTTGTAAACAAATACGTACTGCATGGTTAAAACAACAGCAATACTGATGCAATTATCTATCTGCTTCAGGTTATTGATTGAGCCAAATAGTTCTAACGAAATAAGGACTTATATCTGGGCAATTTCACCAGACCCTCCTAAATGGTAGGCATCCTTACCAATCTTTCCAGATAACTCATCATAAATGCTTTAGTTGCAGCATTACGTAACGGGACTTCATCCTAAAACCAACTTATTTTTTAGTGACTTATATCACAGTAAGTAATTCTTCCCAAGCCATAGCCCAACCATGTTCTTTAGCTTAAGTTTATGTCCAGATTGTGGTGCAGCACTGCCTCGCGGTGCCAAGGTCTGTCAGGCTTGTGGATGCACCGATATTAAGGACTGGTCAAAGTTTTTTATGCTGATCAATGTGATTTTGCTCGGCATTGCTTTCTTATTAATGCTGGTGTTTAGCTTCTAACTGGCGATCCAGTTCAAGCTCAGCATGTGATGCTTTCTTGCTGCGTTTATGAAAATACATTTGCTGGTCTGCCTGCGATATGGCCTGCTGCAAGCCAAAGGATGGATGGCGCAGGGCAAAGCCCACAGAGGCATCGACCTGTACCTGCTGCAATGCCTGCTGGATGCGTCCCAGTAGGGTTTCCGCTCCGGCATGATCGATTTCAATGCTTAAAATAGAAAACTCATCACCACCCAGACGCGCCACAATATCTGTCTGACGAGCCATACAACGCAATGCATGTGCTGCACGCTGGATTAGCTCATCACCCGCTGCATGTCCCAGCGTATCATTTACTTCCTTGAGGCCGTCCAGATCAATGACATACACGGCTGACAGGTAGCCATAGCGCTGGCTGCGCTCTTCTTCCAGTGCAATAAAATGTTCCCAGCCGCCCCGGTTGTATAACTGGGTGAGCTCATCGGTCATGGCCTTGGCTTGCAGGCGCTCAATCTGGCGGGTTTGCTCTGTTTGCTTGAGCTCGATATGCAGAATATGCGTCAGCAGGGCCGCCATAAACTCTATCAGGTCTTTTTCCTGAAGCAGTTTGTCATCATGCGGCTGGGGATTAATGGCACACAATGTCCCAAATAGCTCGCCATTACTTTTAAGCAAGGGCTGGCCAATATAGGCCTGAATATTGACCTGCCTGGCAATTGGTGCAGTGGCGTACAGTTCAATATCATTTGACCGCGGGGCTATGCAGGGCGCGTTTCCTTTGACCATGTGCGAACAAAATGAATCGGCCCAGCGAAACACCTGTCCGGGTTTTACACCATAACCGTGGTCTTCAGTCTGCAATACAATCCAGTCATCACCTTCGGTGCGGGTAATCATCCACAGGTCAAAACCCACACGCTGGTGCAGAAATTTTAATATCGCCTGTCCAGCACTTTCAAAGCTGTCAAAACTCCACGGACTCATATGCAAACCTTCTTGTTGTTATGGCTAGCTTACCTGATAAATAACGGAGCCATAAGTCCATGACCTTGCTAAATATCAGGTTTTTTGGGGCATTCAATCATTAAAAACCAGTTTTTAGCCCAGATTCAGTATCAATGGCTGTATCGGCTATACCTGTGCCTGCTCATACAGTTGCTGCCATAAGCCCTGCCCGACCTGATCCAGTTGCTGTACATCACTGGCAAACTGGTTACGGGCGGCTTCATCAATCAAAGGCGGTGGCAATAGCGGGTCATTCATCAAGAGTGGAATAGCTTCACGCCCCAGCAGTAATGATTCGCGTGCAGCCTGCTCTACATCAAGCGTATGCATATGTGCCAGCCAGGCCTGAATTTTCTGGCTAATGCTGTGATAGGTCTGGTTCAGGGTTTCGCTATGCCATAAAGATGCAATCTTGTGAGCACTGGTGCTGTCCAGATGGCTCACCCGGAAAATATTGGCATCTGGCTCCAGACCATTTATTTTCAAGCGGTGAGAAGTTTCATCAAAGCTTTCTGCCAGATTATCGGGGCGAATAAACAGACCGGTTTCCAGCTCGCGAAAGCCGTCCTGCCGCAGGGCACGTTCACGACGCTTCAATGCTGTACGGTCTACCCGCCCCAGTGCGCCGGTAAATACCGCCAGATAGTCATAGCTCCATGGCTTGATAGCCTGAATACCATGCTTGCGCTTGAGCATGTCACTGGCCCATGCCTGCCATTGACTGGTAAACTGATACTTGCCACGCCCGGCTGATTCAATCATGCCATCACTGGACAGACGGGTTACTGTAACCCGGATACTGTTTTCGCTAAAGTCAAACAGGTTGGCAGCCAGCAGTAATTGCCGGATCGTAATGGGCAAGCCATTGGAGGCCATCAATAAATCAATAATTAAATGACGCGCGTTCATTTTTGCAGAAGTCATACCAGCCTGTATAATCGCAAGAGTACAACTATATATTACATAAATTAAAATAATATGCAAATTTATGTAATATTAAAATCCAACTATTTATCTTCCTGTGCTTTTATAGCCCGATTTACACCCAGCCTGATGCATATGTTTAGGGGCCAGCCAAGCTATCTGATTTACGGCAATGCACCTTGATCATGTAATCGTTCCAGTGCATCTACCCGCACCAGCTCTTGGGTATTAAAGCTTTTCTGGCGAATCAGGGCAATTAACTGCTGCCGGCCTTCCGTGCTTAATGAGGTGTTATTTAAAATTTGATCACGCTGGCCAAGGTAGTCATTCATGCGATTATCCCATTGCTGGGTTTCACGATCCAGAGCTTCCAGTCGGTCAGCCGCCTCCGGGCCAACAATTTGTTCGCGAATCCTGCGTAGTTCCTCGGTCGTTCCCTTATTTTGTTTCCATTGCCGGGTAAGGCTATTTAATTCCTGAAACTGGTTAATGGCCCTGATTTCTTCCTGCAAGGCAACGGGTTGCTGCTGCTGCAATTGTCTGATTTTTTCAGCTTTTTGTGCTTCAGTAAAATTTTTATTTTGCAGAATTTCCAGTCGACTAAGGGTGTATTCATCATAAGCTTCTTCGTCACCAAAAAATGCCTGTGTGGTATTGCGGTCAAAATAGCGGCTGCGCAAATCGGCAATGGTTTGTTTTTGCTGACGTACGGCTGTCAGGTTATTTAAGGCATCAGGAACAGGTGGCAATTTGCTTAATGCTTCCCGATAGGCAATATAAGTATCCAGCAAGGCACTGGCCTGAGCCGCTGCCCGAGGGGGTAACTTGTCAGCAATATAGGCGCGTAGCCGGTTTAGAATCGTGGCTAAATCTTCCTCACCCAGTGCTGATAAAAAATAATCAAAAGTCTGGCGAACATAGCGGGTAATCCGCAGGTTGCCATGTTCATCCACCTCAAACATGCCATCCACTTCGGTGCCCTGCAATGATTTAGGCAGGTTTTCCAGCCCGGTTTTGAATTGCTGGCCAGACGCTAAAGAAGTGGCTTGCAGGATATTGATAGTAGAAGAATGGCTGGTAGGCGCTGTTGTGTTATTTAATGGTGCAGCAGCTTGTAGTACACCATTGGCAGGCCGTATCCAGTACAGCAAAGCAAGCACCAGAATGGCAGCAACCGCTAACAGTACATATCTCAGTTTGTTCTTGGACATCGTTACAATCAACCCTGACTTTTATTATGGCTTTTGTGTGTAATCCTTAACACAGCATTTAATGGGCAGGATGACCACTGCTTGCAGCCATCCTGTCGGTGTTACAGGCCTGAAACTATCCACTGCAACTCTATTTTTTGCAGTTTCATGCATTGGAATTCACAGATTAAAACCTTCAGGCCAAACCTTTCCAGTTGAAAAAAATCCCAAGGCAACTCTTAAAGGCCAGAGTTTTTCAAACGGTTAAGCTGTCCACGGTAAATGGTTTTTGGGTCAGTACCCATGGCACGCAGGCCAAACACATGGTTCATGAAATCAATATGATTCATATCATAGTCATCACGAATCACCTTACCCAAATGTGCACTACACTTCCCGACCATCCCGTCATTTTTTTCACCTTTAGCAAAGGCCAATGAAGTAAGTTTCATGGGGATATCCAGAATATCCAACACATTGGTCACCTGGGAAGTACCACCAAAGGAAAAGTACTTAACGCCATTGACCTGATAAGCTCCTTCACCGCAGGCTGTTTTGGGTACCCCTTGAGGATACTTGGCATTAAATGCAGCCGAGCCTGCGCTAGATAATGACACCAGACTTTTATTGGCACTCACTGGCAAATCCTTCCCACCAGCAATAAAGTTAAGAATACTGCCCAAGCCCTGCAATACCTGAGTACCGACCTCACCGGCCTTGTCACCATTGACGATAAGATCAGCCAGCGGTGCACCTTTAACCGGGCTAGCCATACCAGTTACTGACGCAACCTGATTGGGTATGGCAGCAGCGACATAACGCACAGAGTGACCGCCATGACTGTGTCCAATCAAATTAACCCTGGATTTACCGGTAATGGCCAGCACCTGTTTGACTTGTAGCAAAAGCTGTTCACCACGCGCCTCAGAACTTTCCAGTCCTGAAACCTGTGTGGTGTAAACCGTGCCACCATTATCACGCAGGTCACCTGGGATACCATACCAGTAATCTACCGAACCAAGCATGGTATCCCAACCAAACATGCCATGTGCCAGCACAACAGGATACTTGGTTTGGGCATAAGTGGAAGCTGCATGGGCATTAGCAGCGATAATGCTACCCAAACCCATGGCAAGAAAAGCAGTTAACCGGATTATACGCATTGTTGTTTCCCTCTCGTTTTTGCTAAGACAAGTCGAAAATCACTTCCTTCCTGCCTAAAAATTATTATTAGCGTGACGAAAATTGTCACTAATTTACGTCAGCAGAAAAATTATACATATTTTATTCACATTCGGTTAACCACCCATCGGAAAGTGAATGATTATTCGTGTAAGTTATAATTTAAAAAATATTCTTTAAAAACAATAAAATAATTTTAATTAATATCTATTAGGCTAGGCTTTCATGTTATTGCTAAATGTTAAAGGATATAAATTTTATTGCCATAAGGTTGAACATGAGACCTGAATTTAGCCTGTTGTCCAATTGATGAATCGAATAACAAGGCATAAAAAAACCCTTAACCATTGCTAGTTAAGGGTTTCAGTCTGATACATCAGAGTTTCACGATGTATCAATTTAGGTATATGGTGGAGATGGCGTCAATTGAACTCAAAACCTAACTCATTCATTTTAAAGCTCTTTTATTGAATAAAAAAATTCATTGACCCAATTTTGACCCAAATTAGATTTAGTGCATTGAATCACTTTAAAATCTTGTTCAAATCCGAATTCAGGATTTGAAGTGGCGTACGGCATTATAGCAGCAAATTACACCTAGAAATAAATGCAATGTTATAACATTTCAATTAGCTCATTATGATATTAATAATCACATCAACTTCAGTACAGTTCAATTTTTTAATTTGTACTTTTGCTTAGGACTCTTAGGCTTATCAGGAAGGGTACGTTCAATCACACCTGCTTCTAATGCTGGAGTTAAATAATTTTTTTGGAATGTTGCTCGGTGGGACAAGTCTAATAGAGCCATCAACTCAGTTAGGCTATATTCCTTCTGCTCCATATTCTGGATGAGACGTTTAACTTGATCGCTAACTTGTACGCTAGCTTGAGCGGTATCTTGATCGCTGGCATCAGAACTGAGTATTGCATCTAGAATCATCTGCAAAATAAACTCAATAAAAGGTGCAGAATCTGAGTGATCTGTGCTCGCTTGCAATGCATCGTAATAAGCTTTTTAATTTTGATAAATCAAGCTTTCAACAGGGATATTGAGAAAAATTGGATTCCACTGGCTTAAGATTAAAGTTTGCCATAAACGTCCCATACGCCCATTGCCATCAGCAAATGGGTATATAAACTCAAACTCATAATGAAATACTGAACTCTGAATTAGTGGATGCTCATTGCCTTCAGCCAACCACTGCAATAGCTCTCCCATTAAACGGTGGACTTGATTTGCAGGCGGAGCCATATGCCCGACTCGATCCCCTGACATCACACCAACACCACCATGACGATACTGCCCAACCTCATCAATCAGTCCTGTCATCAATATTTGATGTGCTTTCAGCAAATGAGATTCTTGATCAGGATTCCAATCTTGAATTTCCTCATATGCTTTTAGTGCATTACGCACCTCTTGAACTTCTTTAGATGTAGCGATAATGGGCTTGCCATTCAGGATCGCTGTGATTTGCTCTGTACTCAAGGTATTATTCCCTTCAATTGCTAAAGCCCCTTGAATCGTTCGAATACGATTGGCTTTTCGCAATTTAAGGCTATCTTGGGTTGGGGTTAATGCAGTCAAACTGCCCTATTGATTCACTAATTTGTGCAATCAAGTGAATAATTTTAGAGGTGATCGTATAAGGCGGTTGATATTTCATGCCATTCCTAATTGATGTAAAAACAAAGCACAGTTGATTAAACTCTAAAATATTAATATTTCATAGCTTAGTGAGTGATATCTGCTATCAACATGTTTATCTTTTCTGAATCTGAAACAGTGAGCTAACTAATCGCTATTTCTTTTAAAATAAACCTATGTATTCTCGTTAAAATACGTAGGTTTCTTCATTACAGGACAGCATTATGTTTATTCATGCCGACTTCTCACAACCCGTCATCATCAAGCCAGAAGATTACCATTGGGTGAAATCTCCAGGAGGTGAAGTCGATAGAATGATGCTTGATCGTATTGGCGATGAGAAAGCACGTGCAACTAGTCTTGTGAAATACGCACCAGAATCTACCTTTCCTGAACATCAACATCCTTTGGGTGAAGAAGTCCTCATCTTGTCAGGCATTTTTACCGAGAATGCTGAAGATGATTATCCAGCAGGCTGGTATTTACGTAACCCCCATCATTCAACTCATCGGGTTTCCAGTAAAGCAGGTTGTTTAATCTTTGTGAAACTGATGCAAATGACTGAACATGAGACAGAACCCACCCGAATTAATACCAATGATCCAACAAATTGGAAGCTTACCGAACATCGGATGATATGCCCGTTATTTCAATCGGAACATGAGCAGACCTATTTAGAAAAGCTAAAACCTGATCAAATTTTCGTAGAGAAATCAGAACAAGGGATTGAGTTACTAATTATCAAAGGTCAATTATTTTGTGGCGCTGAAATATATCTAGCAGGTTCATGGGTCCGTCTTCCCATCAATAGTGCTGCTAAATTTCAGGCTGGTCCATCAGGCGCAATGCTTTATGTCAAAACTGGTCATCTACAACATGCCATAGATGTATGGGTGAAATGAACAATAATGTATCTTCAAAATAAGGCTGTCTTGTGTCTAGAATACTGGAAGCCGTCCAGTTACCACTTTTATAATCAGTACAAAATGTAATGATATATCACTACATTTCTGATATTCCTTTTTTCATGTATTATCGACTAAGACAAATTGAAGGATAAGGTTATGTTTGAAACTATTGATAATTTAAAGAAAAAATTAGATCAACATCGCCCTCTCTCTCCGTCAATTGTCAAAAACTTACAAGAAGATCTTATTGTCCGTTGGACCTATCATTCGAATGCAATTGAAGGTAATACACTTACCCTACTAGAAACAAAAGTAGTACTGGAAGGTATTACTGTTGGTGGAAAGGCATTAAGAGAACACTTCGAAGCGATCAACCATAGAAATGCAATTTACTATGTTGAAGATATCATTCGGAAAGAGGAGCCTTTTTCTGAATGGCAAATTCGTAATATCCATCAGCTTATCTTAAAGAATATTGATGATGATAATGCTGGACGTTATCGTCAGCAAAATGTCCTGATATCCGGTGCTACGTCTACCCCGCCTGATTACACATTATTAAATGACAAGATGGCTCAACTGATCGATTGGTATAACAGCGACGCACATAAACTCCATCCAATTGAACGTGCAGCCAAAGTACATGCTGATTTTGTTGGCATTCATCCATTCATTGATGGCAATGGTCGCACATCACGTCTTTTAATGAACCTAGAATTACTTAAAGCTGGTTATCCACCTTGTGTGATTACTGTAGAAAATCGCTTAGCTTACTATGAAGCGCTTGATCAGTGGATGGCTTATGGGAAAACTGAAGCTTTTATTCAATTAGTTTCCGAGGCTGTATTAGAGGGTTTTAAACCGTATCAGGTGGTTTTAGGGATTTAAAATAAAAGATCAGCTTGTACGATATTATCAATTAGAACAATAAACTGTGGGTAATCCTATAGCTTGGACTGTTCCCAGTATCCTAGACATGAAGTAGCTTCATTTTGAAGCTATCTCAAATGCTTCTGGACTCATTCCATCGAGATGCGAATGACGCCTACCGATGGTAAAATATCTCGATATAATCAAACACATCCGCACGGGCCATTTCTCATGTTTTATAAATCCTCTTTTTAATTCTTTCCTTCTTTAAACTACTATAAAAGGATTCAGCAACAGCATTATCCCAACAGTTGCCTCTGCGACTCATACTCAGAACCAAATTATGCTTCTGACAGAATCTTTGCCAGTCTCCACTGCTGTATTGTGGGCCTTGAAGGTAGGCTCGATGATATAATAATTAAACTCTAGCCAATTTGGCTGACACAGAATTTTTGAACGCCCTCTCACATTTAACAATTCACTTATTCTCTACTTCCTCACTTGTATCGCAAATTGAATAACATGGCATTTACCACAATGTAATTTTCCCTCATGCCTTTCTTGTTCGCCCACATAAAAATGATGGAGATGGTCCTGCCCAAATACGTCCAGAATGGATCGAGGATCGTATAAATATTCGATATTTTTAGGCCCCCCGGTTTGGTAGTTGATCTGCTCCTTGGAATACAGCTCACCGATAAACCATCCACCGTTTAGCAAAGATTCTCTTATGCCTGCTAAAATCTGTTTTTGCGTTTGTGTATCGAAATGACCAAATACACAAATCACGTTTTGATAACGCTCGGACGGCCATTTCGCTGCTGTTAAATCCACATTTTTGAGTTCGAGCTTTATCCCTGTGGCTTCGGCCTTGCTAGACAGATGCTTCAAGGCAACATCGGAATAATCCCAGACTTCTGCCGAAAAAGAATAATTATGCTGTCTTGCCTGCTCAGCCAGGTACAGGATATTCCTTCCTTCTCCTTCAGCAATTGCCAGTGTTTTACCTTCTATCCGGATTTTTTCCGTAACCTCCTGGATAAACAGGTTTGCTGCTGTGCCGTACAGGTCCTGCGTCTGGGCATACAATTCATTCCAGTGCTGACTCATTTCATCCCTCCATTTACTTGACTATCCAATCAGCCGGAAAATTCTTTAAAGGCATCCAGTGCATTTGCGGCATACATCAATGAAGGTCCACCGCCCATATATACCGCAACGCCCAGAACTTCCTCCAGCTCCTGCAGGGTCATGCCCATTTTGACCAGGGTTCTGACATGAAAGCCGATACAACCATCACAACGTGATGCGACACCAATCGCCAAGGCAATCAGCTCCTTGGTTTTAGGATCAATCACACCATCACGCATTGCGGTCTGGGACAACTGATTGAAACTTTTCATTAAATCAGGTGAATCTTGAGTTAAGGTTCTTAAACTGCCTGAAATGTTCTGGGTTAATTCTTTGTATTTCATCACTGCTTCTCACATTCAACAATACGGTTGTTCACCTATTCAACGGCTTATTTTTCTACCGGATAGCCCTGCTCTAGCCAGGCCTGATAACCACCCTGAACTGACTTGACCTGGGTAAAACCCATGTTTTGTAAGGTATCGGTTGCCAATGCGGAACGTCCACCCGTACCACAGATCAAATAGATCGGCTGATCTTTAAGGTGTTCCAGTGCCTGCTGGGTATCGCAATGATGACTGGCTAAAGGATGCTGGTGAATTCTCATTTCCAAAACACCACGCGGATAATTCACCGCCCGGTCTATGGCTGCCGCCTGAAACTCATCCGGTTCCCGAACATCAATCAGAATGGTTTTATGGTTTTGCATCGCTTCAAACAGTTCAGCTACACTTACTTCCTGAATCTGGCTTTTCGCATTCAGAATCAATTGCTCTGCAGTTTTCATCATTTTCATTCTTCCTCGGCTATTAAAATTATATTTTGTATAAACGATGCTCAGGTCGATTAAAAGCGCTTGAGTTAAAGTTCCCAACCGGCTGTTTTAGCCCATGAGCGCTGAATAGATTAAATACATCGCCACCCCAACCACGGTAGTGGCAAATATTTTCTGTACCTTGTTACTGTCAATCCGCTGCATCAGACTGCGTCCAATTAACATCCCGACAATACAGGCCAGGACAAAGGTCAGCGTAACCGAAACAGGATATTGAAAGCCATCCAGCACGTGTGCAGAAATACTGACCCCACCAATCAGGAAAATAATCATCAGGGAAGTCGCAACGATACTGCGCATATCAAGGTCGGTGAATTTACGCAGGGCTGGAACAATGACAAAACCCCCACCCACGCCAAGCAGACCGGTTAATAAACCTGCCACAACACCAATACCTGCCAGGAAAGAGGCCGTTTTGACATTCCAGATCAGACGACCGGTCGATTGATTGACCTTGCACGGTGCATTGCCATGATCGGTCACTTTATTAAAGAAGATTCGATAAGCCACGATCAGCATGACCAGACTGAAAGCCAGCGTCAGCCAGACCGGAGAAACGATATCGGCCAGATGCACGCCATAACGCGCTGTAGGAATACTGATCAGTGCGATCCAGAGCGCAGCGCGATAACGCACAATACGCTTGAATAAACCCTCGAACGTTCCGACCAAGGCCGACAGCGTGACTGCCAACAAACCTACCGGTGCAGCCTGTGCCACAGTCCAACCCTGACTCGCCATCAGTGCCGGTACAGCCAGAATTCCGCCACCAGCACCGGTTAGACCCAGCAAGCCACCAATCGCCAATCCTTCCAGTATTAATGCCCACATCGCTCTCTCCCTTATCCACAAAAATGATTCAATAAAAGTTGAACTTTTTGTTGAATCACGACACAAGCTTATTTGAAGTAGTTAAGAGGAAGCTTGAGGTAAGAAACACCATTGGCTTCAGGCTCAGGAAACTGCCCTGCTTTCATATTGATCTGAATTGCCGGTAGAATCAGCTTAGGCATATTGAGTCCTGAATCCCGCTGGTTGCGCATCTGAGCAAATTCAGCTTTACTGATTCCCTGATGAATATGAATATTCTGTGTCTTTTGTGTCTGTATATCAGATTCACACACATAGGATTCACGTGTTTCAGGCAAATAGTCATGACATAAAAAGACCCGCGTATCTTCTGGCAACTGAAACAGGCTTTGTACCGAATCATAAAGCTGTTCTGCGCTGCCTCGCGGGAAGTCACAACGTGCTGTACCATAATCTGGCATAAACAGGGTATCACCCACAAAAACCGCATCACCAATCACATAACTCAGACAAGCAGGCGTATGTCCCGGTGTTGGAATGTTATAAGCCTTCAAGGTTCCGATTTGGAACGACTCATGATCTTTAAATAAATAATCAAAGAGCTGCTGAGCATTCCATTGTTTAATATCCAGATGATAAATCGCGCCAAAAGTTTCCTGAACAATACCAATTTTCTGGCTCATGGCGATCTTGCCACCTAACTCAGCTTTGAGATATTGTGCTGCAGTTAAATGGTCAGCATGGACATGGGTTTCGAGAATCCACTCGACCGTTAAACCCTGCTCTTTAATATAGGCAATAATTTTATCGGCATGAATAGTGGATGTACTTGCTGATGCCGGATCATAATCCAAAACGCTATCAATAATGGCGCAGGCTTTGGTCGCAGGATCACGTACAACATAACTGAAGGTATTGGTATCTTCGTGAAAAAAATCTTTTACTATAGGTAAGTTTGACATCGTTAAGCTCCTGACCATTTACGGTGAATCCATACACCCACCAGCATTGCTACAATAAAATAGAGCACTTGATAGTGGCCCAAACCGATCAAGGTGAAACTTGGTGCCGGACAGATGCCTGCAATGCCCCAACCTGCACCAAATAAAACCGCACCCGTGATCAGTTTTTTATCTATCTGATTATTTTTAGGTAAATCAATAGGTTCATTAAATACTGTTTTTGGTTGCGCCGTACGTAATGCTTTCTGGAAGGGAATAAAGGCCACCGCAATCGCGCCCATCATGACAAAGGCCAGACTGGCATCCCAGTCGCCAAACAGATCCAGGAAATCGAGTACTTTTTCCGGATTGGACATGCCCGATACCATCAATCCCACAGAGAACAGCGCACCAAATAAAAAGGCAAACACATTTTTCATTTTAGAATGCTCCTGTGATATGACGGATAATATAAACAGCGACAAAACCTGCAAACATGAAAGTCATGGTCGCGATGATAGAACGCTTAGACAGGCGACTGATGCCACAAATTCCGTGACCACTGGTACAGCCCGAACCCAGACGTGTCCCAAAGCCCACCAGCAGACCTGCCACAATCATCATCAGTGGGCTAGCATTCAATTCGATTTCAGGTTGTACAAACAGACCATAAATAAACGGTGTGAGGACTAAGCCTAATAAAAACCAGATTGCAGGTGTTTTAAACATGGTTTTTGAGTTTAAGACTTGCCCAATCAAACCACTGATCCCTGCAATACGGCCATTGACGTAAAGATAGCCAACTACAGAAAGCCCGAGCATTAAGCCGCCAATAAATGCGATGAGGAAGTCATGCATGATGAATTAATCCCTATACAATATACTTTTTTATATTATATAATAAAAAATATTAATCAAGCAGTTTTATGGTAAATTATGTAAACTGCACGGGCTACATCAAAAGTTGTGAGGACATTTATGGATATGATTGCTGAAAATGCCAAAATTGATTTTTCTCAAGTCGATTTCGTCAGCCAATGCCTAAAAGTTTTAGCCAATCCTGATCGTCTGAAAATCTTATGTGTTCTGGTCGACGGGGAAATGAATGTTCAGGAAATTGAAGAATCCACTGACATTCATCAACCTACACTTTCACAACAACTGACTGTGCTACGTAAGGCCGACATGGTCAGCACCCGACGTGAGGGTAAACAGATTTTCTATCGTCTGAGTGATCCCAAGGTCTTGAGCCTGATGCAAAAACTGTACGAGCTGTATTGCGCCTAGCCCTCCTCTTAATGCAACCAAAAAGAATAACCTTCAATAAATTCCGGCGATCGCAGTGATGCCATCCCCCGTCGATATTGCAGGATCGAGGCGATATTGACCAACAAACCGAATACAATCACCATAATTCCCATCCACTGTGCATAGGCTATTTTTTATGCATAATGTTCATGATCGACCAGTTGTACTAACAGGTTGGATTTTTCAATCACAAAACCCAATGCAATTAATGCCAGACCACTCCGGTTCCATGCCAGAGCGGTTCATTCCAAAGCAAACAGTACCCGTGGATGATCCAAAGTTGACATATCTCATCCAATCTTATTGTTCAAAAATTTCCTTGAAGTCCATCGCCAGGCCTTGAGTCGATTTAAATTCACCCTGATTGTTTTTCCAGGCCATCGACGGTGTGGAGAAAAAGCCGTATTTCCCCATTAGGGCCTGGTTGGCATCAATTTTTGCAGCAATTTCGGCAGGAATCTTTTCCATTTTCTTGAGCTGCTTTTTGCCTTTATTCTTGTTTATATCATTAAAAACTGCTGCTGGATTTTTCGACATTAACAATGTGGCCACCTGGCCACGGCTTTCTTCACGGATCACACCGACCTGAATATGACGCAGTTGTACCTTGCCTGATTCGACCCAAGGCCGAGCTGCTTGCCAGAATTTATAGCAATATGGGCAATTCGGATCGGAAAACACATAGACCACCCGTGGTGCATCTGGCTTTCCATCCTGGATCCAGGTCGATTTTTCCAGGGTTTTCCAGACATCGTCCAATACCGCTTTTTTCATATGCTTTTCAATCTGCTCATTGGACAGGCTTTTCCCTTGCGCATCAAACAGTTCGCCCTTGATATAATATTTGTCATCGTTGGAGATAAATACCGTATTGGAATACTGGTCTTCATGCCCTACCCAGCCGGTCATTCCTTGCGGTGCCGGAATCTGTTTTACAAACACAAAGCCCTGTTTTTCAATGTTCTGTTTTATATTTGCCTGCGTGTGCATGCTCATGATCAGGAACATGCCTGCACCAAGCACCTGGTAAATTTTGTTCATACTGAGTCCTTCCGTTTTTTAAGGTTGATCTGAAATTCTATTTAAATATTGCTGCAACATGGCCGGACTGAGTTCCCCCATATGCCGCTCGACCAGCTGGCCTTGAGCATTAAAAAACAGCGTCGTTGGCAGGCCAAAACTATTCAGCTGCTGGGGTAGTTCACCATATGGGTCCAGCAGGACATGTTTAAATTGAAACTGATGTTTTCTTAAATAGGCATTTACGGTCGCTACCTCCTCACCCTGATTGAGCATGACAAAATTCACTTGAGGATGCTGCTTGGCAGCCTTTGCCAACACCGGCATTTCGCGGTGACACGGCGGACACCAGCTCGCCCACATATTAATTACCGTGGGCTGGCCAATGAATTGGCTGAGTGAAATCTTGTCTGTACCCAGACGCTCCTGTTCTAATCCAGCAAAGACTAGATCAGGAAACGCCACTTCAGTTTTTAGACTGGATTTAAATGCGAGCCCAAGCCCGATCCAAAGTATAAAGATGATCAACAAGATGGCTTTGAATCGGATCTGCAACTGTCTGTTGCGAATGAGATACCACAAAGCACCAATCAGCACCCCTCCCCATAAATGAAAACCCTTATCCTGGATTTTCAGTATGTCGATGGGTGCTGCAAAATACAGCTCGGCATTGAGCAGGACGAAAACAAGACGTGCACCCAGCATCCCCAGCAAAAAACTGCTCCAGAGTACATCCTGACTTTGTCCAAGCTGCTGTTTAGACCATGAATACTTTCTGGCTAATCCAAACAGGACGGCAGATAACAGCATCAAGCCAGTAGCAACAATTATGAGTGTCCAGGGCAACATCAAAGGTCCCAGATGCAATGCATCACTGGAAATCATCATGGTTGTTCCCCTTGCAGTTGCTGCAATTTACCGAGCAAATGTGTCGCGCTAAAGCTTCCGGTTAAACGCAACTCGCGCTGTTCCTGATGCGCTGCATTTAGAAATATGAAGGTGGGTGGTCCGAGGATTTGCCATTCTTTTAGCAGCTCATCCTGACTTGGATGATAGTGGGTCAGGTCTAATTTGATACGAACCACATTTTGTAAAGCTGTCTGGACATCACTACGTGGAATCACTTCCTTTTCGATCGGTTGACAGGCCACACACCAGTCTGCATAGACATCAATTACAACCGGCTGTGCAGGATGTTTGGCTAAAACCTGTTGCAATTCTGCGGCTGTACTGACTCTCTGCCATTCAAGCCGTGATTCTACATGGGCCACCTGTACCTGACTCCAGACATGATAGAGCTGCATGCCTCCTGCATAGACCAGTAAACCACTGAGCAGCATCAGGCCTATTTTCGCTACAGACCGATGCACATGAGGCAGCATCTTGAACAAGAAGTAGCCTGAACAGGTGATCAGTACCACACCCAAAAGGCTCAGGTATAAAATGCCGGGCAATAGTGGACGGGCGAAATACAAGGCCAGCGCCAGCATGACAAAGCCAAAACTAAACTTCAGGCGATCCATCCATATGCCAGGTTTGGGTAAAAGATGGGACCCAAATACGGCAGCAATAAATAGCGGCAAGCCCAGCCCAAGGCCTAAGACAAACAGATAACTGGCGCCCAGCATCGGTTGATTAAGCTGAGACACATAGATTAAGGCACCGGCCAACGGTGCACTCATACATGGCCCGACAATCAGTGCGGCGATCACGCCCATGAGACCAGCACCAATCAGCGTGCCACCCTTCTGCTTTTGCTGCCATTGATCCAGACGCTGTAACATGCCTTGGGGTAAGGACAGCTGAAATGCTCCAAACAGATTAAGTGCGAACAAAATAAACAGAATGCTGAAAATACTGATGAATACCGGACTTTGAAACCAGCGCTGAAAACTGTAACCGAGCTGTGCCACAGCAAGTCCCATGACCGCATAG
Source organism: Alkanindiges hydrocarboniclasticus (assembly GCF_001982605.1). Lineage (GTDB taxonomy): Bacteria > Pseudomonadota > Gammaproteobacteria > Pseudomonadales > Moraxellaceae > Alkanindiges > Alkanindiges hydrocarboniclasticus. The sequence continues at coordinate 151,146 of NZ_MLCN01000007.1, forward strand.
ACCAGTGCCATACCCAAAACAAAGACCAGCGCAATCAGCGCAGCACGGTAGCCTCGGTGCTGCTGGACCAGAATTCCTGTTAAAATTGGAATTAAAGGTAAAGAACATGGTAAAAATGCCAGCAGAATGCCAAGCCCGAGAAAAATCAGGGCATTAATCAACAGACCTTGTTCCGACAGCAAACTTAAAAAATACTGGTCATTGTTCCACTGGCTATTCATGCCTGCTGACGAAGTTTGATTTTTAGGCTCTGCAATGAGTGAGTCGTTTTTCTCTGTTAATTCCATCTCAGGCTGAACGACAGGTTCGGAAACTGCAGTAACTTGCATTTCCTCTACCTTTTCTTCGGTCAGTGCTTGATCTGTACTTGGAGTTTGCTCTATAGCTTGGAGCTCATCTTTCTGAGCGGTCAGAATCTGTTCGTTTACTTCTGGCTGTGTAGTGCTGGCCAGCAGCTTTTGAGGCTTGCTCAAGTTTTGCGCTGAAAATAAACCATCTGCATCAGTTGTTACTGTGGTGCGTTGCACCGGATAACATAAACCGCTTTCTGCACAGCCCTGCCACTGCACCACAAACTGCTGGTTGGGCTGGACATTCAGATTGGTTTTGACTTGCCCATAATGCACCTGGGTCAAACCGAAATTGGGGTCATCTTTGTCTTCGGGTTTGGGCAATGCCAACTTGACTGGGGTCTGCTGATGAGACACTTTAAGCTGGTCATGATACAGATAATAACCCTCTGCGATTTTCCAGCTAAGCTCTGCCTGAGTCTGGCTTGTAGAAACCACCTGAAACTGAAAAGCCTGATCCGGTGGTAAAAAATCTGCATGTGCAGCTCCCGTCATGATTCCACCGCCGATCACGGCACCCAATATCCACTTCAACATCCAGCTGATCTCCTCCTGTTAGGACTGCATTATTGAAAAACTAAAATTAAGGCAACATTAACAGCCCAAATCATTTATAAAATAATGGTAGTTTGATCAGGATGTTCTATGTTTATTGTATTGGTTGAGGATGATCCCTATATCGCACAGAGCATTTGTGCTGCTCTGAACTATCTGAATATTTCAGTGGAGCATGTCAGTCACGCACGTGCTGCGGATTATTTTATCCGGCATAGTGCAGTCGATTTATGTTTACTGGATTTAGGCCTGCCGGATCAGGATGGCCTGGATTTGCTGCACAGCTGGCGACGCGACCAGATTGATCTCCCGGTACTGGTATTGACGGCACGGCTGCGGACCGATCAGTGTGTTCAGGCCCTGAATGCCGGTGCCGACGACTACCTGACCAAACCTTTTGAATTGGAGGAACTGATTGCTCGGATTCATGCTCTCACCCGTCGCCACCGTGGCTTTGCCTCGAATACACTGCAATTTGATGAACTGGTTCTGAACCGGGATACCCAGACTGTGACCTATCAAGACCAGGCTGTGAATTTATCTCGCCGTGAATTCAGCCTGCTGGAAACCCTGATGAGCCACCCCAACCAGATCCTGAAAAATGAACAGCTTATTGACAAGCTCTATGGCTTCCAGGACTCTATCGAGAGCAATGCCCTGAATGTACACATTTATCACCTAAGACAAAAACTGCATCCAGACTTGATTCAGACCATTCGTGGTGTGGGATATATTTTCAAACCGTTTGAGCAACGTCATGTTTAGTCACAGCTTGAAATGGCGTTTGGTCATGAGTCTTTTGGCCGTGTTTATTGTGTTGTGGAGTGCGGTATTTTCATGGCTGTATATTGACCTGAAACAACGCTTACAAGACACGCTGGATCAACGCTTATCGGCATCTGCGCAAATGGTTGCCCGGCTGATTCAGCAGTTACCGCTGGATAGTCTGGGGGATGCAACCTTATCAAAATTAGCCAAGAATGATGAGGTAAACCAGTTAATTGCCTGTGAAGTCTCTCTTTTTAGCTCTGACGTCTCGGTAGGCAATCAGATCATTGCCAAAACACGCGGTGCCCCAAAAAATTTAAGCCAACGACCAGAAGGATTCAGCACCTGGCAGCAGGGTGATACGGAATGGCGCAGTTATGTCCTGCGTCGTGGCGATATTCAGGTGGTGGCGGCAGAACGCATGTTCTTGAGGGATACCCTACTACAGCAGATTCTGCAGGCCGTACTGGTTCCCTTAGTCTTCTCACTGCTGATCTGTATTGCCTTGATCATCTTTATTATCCGCAGACAGTTCCGGTCTTTGGATCAGCTCAGTCAATACCTGAACCAGAAAAACCTTAACTATTCAGAGGCGGCAGATTTTTTAATGCAGCTCAAGCCTGCAAGCATTCCCCAGGAAGTACAGCCTTTTGTCAACAATTCCACGCAGTTGATTCAGAAAATTAATGACAGTCTGCAACAGGAGAAAGCCTTTAGTGCCTATGCTGCACATGAATTACGCAGTCCCCTGACCGCAATTAAAACTCATGTACAACTGGCCCAGCTGATTAGTCAACAGCAGAATCTGCCTGAATCCATTCAGCACAATTTGCAGCAGGCCAATGAGAGTATCCGGCGTTATACGCTGTTACTCGAGCAGCTTTTATTACTGACCCAATCGGAAAACAGTATCCAGGAAATGACTGAGACTATCTGGCTTCGCCCCACACTTGAGAAGGTCCTTGCAGACTTAAGTACACGCTATCCAGAAATGAATGAAAAAATACAGGTGAACTGGAGCCTGGGTGAAATTCAGCTACCTGAATTTGTGCTGTATACCGTACTGAAAAATCTGCTTGAAAATGCACTGCTGCATGCACAGGCTGCCCATATCTGGATTTCCATGCAGTCTGGTTGCCTGGTGATTGAAGATGATGGACAACAACTTACAGCACAGGATATCCAACATTTAGGACAGCGCTTCTGGCGAAAATCGGCTCAGCAGCATGGCCATGGTTTAGGACTGGCATTAGTTAAAAGCTTGCTAGGCAATTATCAATACCATCTTGGATTTCAGCAGCGTGATCCTGTAGGACTGATCGTTAGCATTCAGGAAGATACTTCAAAAGCGTCACGAGAATTTAAAAAATAACCCTTTGTTTTTAAAAACCTTTTTAATATTGAAAAATCTTGTACTCATTTTTTCTCCAAATTAGATTTAGTGGATTAAATCTCAAAAAATATTTTGTTAAAATTACAGGGGGTTATAATTTATCGATTTGCAAGTTTGTTCTTATATCATGCTAGAATTTCGTTATCTTAAAGAAGACACCCCCCCTCTATTTAGAGCTGAATAGCCACCACTCTCCTAGACAAATATCGTAGATTCTTTTTGCATAGGAGAGAACATTATGAGTGGACAACGCTATACCCCAGAATCTAAAAATGAAGCGGTTTAATTAATTTTCTTGAAAAGATGGAGATGGTGACAGTTTAACTAAGTATTTAAATATCTAAAT
>NZ_MLCN01000070.1 GCF_001982605.1 Alkanindiges hydrocarboniclasticus
TAATCTCGCAGGCCAGCCAGAAGCAATCTGATCTGGTCTATTTTAAAAAAGCACTTGAACAATGGCAGGAATATCACCGCCAGCATTAATGGGGTGTGTAAGGAAACATACAGTCTTTTCCTATTTATATATAGCCAAAATAATTAATATAGAAGTATAATAGTATTTATGATAATGAGCCAGAGATTCCTGCCATGCATGCCAATACCCTGCCCTTACACTATTCAGAAAGGATCATTAACCGGCTGGTTGAGCAGCATGGCTGGATAAAGCTCAATGAAGGAGCAGCTGAGAAGTTGATTGCCGGAATGGCTTCAGCAGGTGAACTTTCTACGGGTAGCCGTACACTGACAGCCAGTTTTAATGAAAACGGAAGATATCTTAGCCTACAACTTGGCTTTGATGAGCTACTGGATATGGATATGCGTGATTTTGGGCTGACCAGTGACCCTGACAAACTTGTACAAGGTACAAGTTTGTTTAATCAGGCAGCTGATCGCTATGCTGACACCAAAAATGCTCAATTGACCCAACAAAAGCTTAATCAAGCTATTGAGCAGTATTTCCAGCGGTTTGCTGATCCTGTCTAATATTTTTAAGGAATGCTTTGAATGGCAAGCATTCCTTTGTGAGTAACAGAAAGTGTTAAGCGGTCACTCCCAAGGAATATTTCCTATTTAATTGAATAATTATCAGCATCAAGAATTATTTCAATTGCTGGATCATTTGCTGGTAATTGACCTGCTTTGCTCTCTGATCGGCCTGAGCCAGTACCGCCTTAAGCTCTTCACCTTCATAGTTATAAACCGTATTATCCGCTGTAATTTGCTGACGTTTGGCCTGCACTGCCAGATCATTAGGAAATGCATTTGCTTCTTCAACGAGGCTGGCCAGCTCACTGTCTTCAATAGGCTTGTTATTCCAGATATTGGCCTCTTCTCGGGTCATTGGGCAGCTCCAGCGCGAAGAGGTTAGATTAACCGATGTCTTTTCACATGCAACCCCATCGGCATTTTTCTTGGGGAACCAGTCTGACCAGCTAAAACTAATATATAACGCAGCAAGGGCAAATATTGCCATAATTACCGGTGCAACAGGACTTTCAACAGTTACGTGACTCATTGTATTTCTCGCTATAAGTATGATGGATAACCTGAACCTGATGGCCGTATTGGGTTAATTGGAATTATTGTTCACCCCATTCAACGATATACTGGTCAAGCGCATACCTAGACATCTCGCTGTAATAGCGAAGAATATGGGCATTGTTAATTTCCATGGGCACGAAAAAGCTGATCACGCTCCATGCAAGGTCATGGCCATAATCACATGAGTCATGGTCGGTAAACAGGTCGATCCGGTCAGTCGTGCCAATAATAACCAGCACACTGGACAGCCAGACTAATATCATCAGGCTGACAGCCAGTGCTGAATCCAGCAGGCCTGAACGAGCCAGTAAAGCCGCCAGTACCCAGCTAATCCCAGTGCTGGCCAGAACATAAAGATATTTATTACGGCGGCACATCCTGTAATACTGTTTTAATTGATCAATCTGTGCTTCAGTGTGGGGAGCAGCATCTGAGCGGCTTTCTACCATCAGGACATAACTGGAACACCTATCAGTAAAATCAACCTGATCCAGTATGATCCTGTTCTTTGTGTCATTGTCCTGACCAGCGCTTCCATACTTTTTAAGCCAGACGTTAAACCCATAGTCTGCACCATGGCTATAAAAGTAGCGCACTGCCTCAACCTGTCCAGCCTCTAGCAAATACAGGGGGACTTTATTAGGCGGTAATGAATGTGGTGCCTGCGACAACGGCTGGTAACCAAAGAAGGCTGGTGGAAATTCAAGTTTCATGAGGTTAAGGCATTTGGGAAATTATGGTTTGAACAGCATTGGTCTGGTACAACCGATTGCTTAGGCATCATTCCAAATCACTATTTTATTGAACAAGACCCGAGCAGCTAACTTTGGATACTGCTGCCGCATCCATGCGCGGGTAGGCTGGTAATGTTTAGGAATCGGTAGGTAGTTATCCAGCAGGATGCCAATAAAGGCGGCATAGAACATGCAACCCAATAACACAATGAGGATTAGGCCAGTGGGGTCGGCGCTAGACAGATACCCAATAACAGCACAAGCCACATAACCGAGCAGGCCGGTTGTCCAAATCAACTGCCTGATCCTGCATTGACGGCTATAGTAGGCCTTTAGTTCCAGCAGCTGCTCATCCGTGGTCGGCTGGATATACTGTAATGTTTCTACTGATACAGTAAGGTCATTGAATGACGCATTAAAATCCACCTGAGCTACAGGCACAACGGCTGCAATCCGCCTGATCTGAACCCGATATCCATAGTCGGCACCCTGCTCTGCGAAGTACTTGACCGCCTCAATTTCGCAGGGGGTCAGCAGGTAGACGGGCTTATCCTGCACTGGCAGGGGGAAAGGTGCCGCTGACAATGACTTGAATCCAAAAAATTCAGGCTTTAATGAAATTTTCATGGTAAAAATTTCCTAGTGATTACTGGCCAATGGCCACTGGCTGATAACCGAGCACATTGCCATCATCACTCACTACGTTCTCATCAATGAACTCTACACTGGCATAGTTGGCCTTGATGTGGATCAGCCCTGCCCTGATGTCTGGAAACTCATATGATTCCACCATGTGCTGATAGATAAACTTACAGACAATGGCTTGGCCAGTACTGGGATGAATGGCCAGCTCAATGTGATAGTCAGCCGATTGGGGATGGGTGATTGCAAAGCCCACGGTGCCAGCAATGGGTAGTTTACGGATACTGTCCAATTGCTCACTGCTATTGAGGTATGGCAGCAGTACTTGTATGGCCTCAGCCAGAGAGTCGATATCTGGCATGCTGTTATCAGTTTCCACCGTGTCATAGACACTGAACCAGATTGTGTACTGGTTGGTGTAAGGGTTACCGCCACCGAGAAAGAAATTAGGGTGTAACAGGCGGATCAGCTGAACCAGCGGCTCATAGTAATAGCCACTCGATTGTGTATTAAGCAGGATTGACCAGTCCGGCTGCTTGGTAAGCTGCCATTGTTGCAGGTGGAGGCAGACAATTTCCCATTCCACGTCCGTCACCAGACTGGAGGATGCATCATAATCCTCTTCCAGCCGCTTCTTGATGGCTTCATGGCGCTCGATGACCCGCGCATGGCGCTTTTGCTGCTTGGCCAGTTCGTGTTGCAACCGTCTTAGCTGTTCCTGTTCCGGATTAGTCTGTGTAACAGCTTTTTGGTTTTTTTGCGTGGTTTGCTTCATTATTTTAAGTTCCCAAGCTGGAATACCCCAGCAGGCTGCCCAGCTGTTGCCAAGCTGCCTTGCCGTATTGTTCGCGTAGTTGCGGATTCTGGAAAATATGCAGGCAATCCTGCCTTGTCCAGCATTCAGGTTCACCAGTGCAAATGCGGTTTACACGCAGGTAGTTGGTTTTAAGTCGCCTTTGCTTGCCGCTTTGCGGCTGGCTACCGGCCGCAGGCCTGCCCTGTTTCATACCGGCAACCTGATGTGCGTCTTAGCTGTGCTTACTAGGCCTAACTGGCCATATGCCCTGTCAAGAATCCAATAGGTTTGTTCAAGTGCTGCGATACACTGTGGCTTGGCCAAGCCGGTCACATTCATCAGCTGCTCTAAAAAGGTAAGACGGGTAATTTGTCCCAGTAACTGTAAGCGGTGAATGATAGTGGGCAGGTCAATAAGCCGCTTACAAAACCCCTTGGGCACCTCAAAAAGCCAGTCTATGACGTTAATAGTGCGTTCAAGCTTAAGGTCATGGCTATACTCTTCTAGCATCAGGTTTTCGATACAGACCTGAAACTTGGCAATCTGTGCCAGCGTGCTGTAGCGCAATACCTCATAGTCGTCATCAGTATGGACGATAAATTCAGGCACCTGTGCCTTGGACTCAAGGGCTGCAATCAAGGGGGTAAACCCCGTGACGCGAACGTCATTTAACTGGCCAGAAACCTGTTTTAGCGTATAGCAAAGCATATGGCACCTTTTATTTATTCATTAATTAACTATTAAGTTAATTATGTGATAATCACAAAATTAAATCCATATATATTGCCAATTTAATTAAAATATTTAACAAAATAATGTATTATTAATTATTACTTAAGGGATTAATATATTTTGTATGTTATTACCATATAGGGGCTAGTAGATTATTAATGATTTATTGAGGCAAATGAGCTTATATCCCTACTTGCCTTAGGAGCGCTTGACGCTAGAAACACCCTCTGCTTGAAGCAGCGGGTTAGTACCGCATAGCCCATGTAATCTTAGAATCAATACCGCAGGCTATAAGCGACAAGGATGGTTAAATATCGGAAAGACCAATAACTAATAAATTATAATATATTGCCAAATTAATTAAATTAGTAGTATAATAGGCCATGTTAAATAGTCGGCAGTGCCGGAGAATATCATGAAAAAATATGCTGACCTGCTGTCATCACAGCAGCAAAATTTCCAGCAGGCATTACTTTCCACAGTACCTACACAATAC
>NZ_MLCN01000071.1 GCF_001982605.1 Alkanindiges hydrocarboniclasticus
TAGAAGTCGTTAAACTCATGGAAGCTAATGAATATATTTCAGGTAAAAAAATCGGAGAATATATTGCCAATGAATATGATTTAGCATGGACCAATGCCTCTAAGATAAGAAATGGTGGTGCAATAAAGCAATGGGCAAATTGGCTCTATCAAAGTAAATTTATTTCAGGAATTCCTGCAATTCCTAGTAAATAAACTTTCGGATTTTCAGGAGATAGACCTTAACGTGGTCCATAAAGTTTAATAGCCTATTCTTTTTTTATATAGAAAAACCCCGTAATCCTTTGGTTTACGGGGTTTAATATATGGTGGGCCCACCCAGACTTGAACTGGGGACCAACGGATTATGAGTCCGCTGCTCTAACCAACTGAGCTATAGGCCCTTGATTTTTGATAAGAATTAATTAAATGAGAAATCAATTTTATCAAGTAGATCAATTACATTGCGGGCAGATAATACACCATGTCTTTCAAGCTGCAAAGGCAAAACACAAAGTTTTTATGAGGTTGGCTTATTTTTCACCAGCCTCAAACTACTGCACAACCAAACTAAAATGGTAGCCCAGTTTAAGCTGTGTCACACTTAAAAATTATAGTTAAATTCTTTGCGCTTATGTGTGCCAATTTTAAACCGCTACGCCCCGAGCTTTCCCCAATTCTGGACTTGTTTCCGCCCACGTTTGACTATAAAAATGAGATCTATCCCGGTTACAGCAGTCCAGTTCTGGTAAATCATAAAAATCACATGGAATGGCGTGAAGCGATTTTTGGCTTAATTCCAAAGTGGGCAGAAGATACCAAAATCAGTCGGCACACCTACAATGCACGACTGGAAACCGTAGCCGATAAACCCAGTTTCCGGCAGGCTTGGCGTAATCACCAGTTTGCACTGGTTGCGGTAGAAAGTATCTATGAACCACGTTATTTGCAGGGTAAAGCACAGCGCTGGGCCATTCAGCGTGAGGATGAGCAACCATTCACCATTGCAGCACTGTATGAGTTGGCGCAGCAGGACAATGAACTGGTACGCTCCATGACCATGCTGACGGTCAATGCAGATCAGCATCCCCTGATGAAGCAGTTCCATGCACCCGATGATGAAAAACGCACAGTGGTCGTTATTCCACCGTACTTACGCATGGAATGGTTAACAGCAGATCAGCAAACTGCAAGAGACATGCTAAAAGAACTGGGAGCAGCGGCTTCGTTTAGTCCAGATGACTTTAAAGCCTGGGCTGCTCCTCGCTAAGATTAATTTTGTCATCTTATTGCAATGACAAAGTAATGCTTTAGGCCAGAAGTAGTACCTTAACGCCTCATTAACTGCTTAACCAAAACGGCCTGTGATGTACGCTTCGGTCAGTTGATGGTCGGGCTGGGTAAATACTTTTTCGGTGGCATTGACTTCAATGAGCTCACCCAGATGGAAATATGCCGTGCGATGCGACACACGCGCAGCCTGTTGCATGGAGTGCGTTACGATGGCGATAGTGTACTGACTGGATAATTCACTAATCAGTTCTTCCACTTTTGCAGTAGCAATCGGGTCCAGTGCAGAACACGGCTCATCCATTAAAATCACTTCCGGGCTTACGGCAATGGTGCGTGCAATGCACAGGCGCTGCTGCTGACCACCAGATAAACCTGTACCCGGCTGGGTGAGACGGTCTTTCACTTCTTCCCATAAACCGGCCCGGCGCAAGCTGTTTTCAACAATTTCATCCAGCTCGTAGCGATCCTTGGCCAGCCCGTGCAATTTAGGGCCATAGGCCACGTTATCAAAAATGGATTTTGGAAACGGGTTAGGCTTCTGGAATACCATTCCGACCTGCGCGCGCAGCAACACAACGTCCAGTGAGGGGTCATAAATGTCCTGATTGTCCATTTTGACAGTACCGGTAACACGGCAACTATCAATGGTGTCATTCATGCGGTTCAGGGTACGCAGAAATGTTGATTTGCCACAACCGGATGGCCCGATAAAAGCAATGACTTCATTTTTGTAGATATTTAAATCAATGCCTTTAATCGCTTCGGTTTGCCCATAATAAACATGCACACCCTGCGTGGAAATCTTGACATCCTGCTGGCCAGCTTTGGGCTTTGAGGCGTGTTCAGATACCGAAATATGAATTTGCGGCGTGCTGGATGAGTCACTGTAGCCTGCCCCAGCCGCATTCTTGGCCGAATAGGTGGCGTTATCCATTTGGTTGGTTTTTATCATGTCGTATTACCATCTCGTTTCAAATTTTTTGCGTAACCAGATTGCAAAGCCATTGAGGCCAATGAGCAGTACCAGCAACACAATAATGGCTGCGGCAGTTCTGGGTTCAAAAAAGTTTCTTAGTTCGTTACCTTGCCACAGGTAAATCTGTACAGGCAAGGCGGTGGCTTGATCTAGGGGTGTGGATGGAATATCGGCCACAAATGCTTTCATGCCAATCAGTAACAGCGGTGCAGTTTCACCCAGTGCATGCGCCACACCAATAATGGCCCCGGTTAATATACCCGGTATGGCCAGCGGCAGAACATGGTGAAACACGCTTTGCATTTTGGATGCACCAAGCCCCAGCGCTGCCTGCCGAATGGAAGGAGGCACTGCTTTTAATGAAGCACGGGTTGCAATAATCACTGTGGGTAGTGTCATTAAACTGAGTACCAGACCGCCAACCAGAGGTGCGGAAATTGGCAGGTGAAACCAGTTAATAAAGATGGCAGCACCCAGCAAACCAAACACAATGGATGGTACAGCGGCCAGATTGTTAATGTTGACTTCAATCAGGTCGGTGATGTAATTCTTTGGTGCAAATTCTTCCAGATAGATGGCACTGGCAACACCAATGGGGATTGAAATAACAATTACAATCAGCATCATGTATAGCGAGCCAATAAAAGCGCCAGCCAGACCACTGGATGCAGGTGCACTGCGTGAATCCGGGTTTAAAAACAGCGCGGTACTGAATTCACGCTTGATAATGCCATCTTCCTTAAGCTGATCGGCAATGCGGCGCACTTCCGGGCTAAGCTGCTGCTGGTCATCTGGCAGGTCACGGTCAATCTTGCCAGTCAACCACACATCCACATTGGCATCAGCCAGAAACTCCAGAGACACTGTCTTGCCAATCAGGCCAGGATCAGCCACGACCATATCACGTAAGTGATAGCGCTCATCGCTATTAAACAGTTTGCGGATATCGCGGCGGGACTCTTCCAGTTCCGGCTTTTTGGCCACAATACTGTTTTCCAGAATGCGGTTCCAGTTGACCATCCCCAGTTCAGTCTGCCATGCAAATTCGCGTTCCTGAAAAGCGGCCGGACTTTCACCTGCCTGCTTTTGTGGTTTTGCCGGAACATCAATTAAGGCCGGATCAAAAAACACGCTACTATGAATAGTGGATTGCCAAAATGCAGGCAAGCCACGCGCCAAAATACTGGTAAACAGCAAGGCCACAAAGAACAAACCAGCCAGTACTGCACCAATACCCATCAGGCGAAAGATTTTTTCACGGCGATGGCGACGACTCAAGGAGCTTGCAATACGGCGGCGACGTAACTGTTGTTCTAACTGGCGCTGCTCATCTGCTTTTTGCTGGGCTTCATTCAGCCCGCCATTACTGGATAAAGTATCTGAGGTATTCACTCGTATTGCTCACGGTATTTACGCACGATATAAAGTGCAATGACATTTAAACCCAGCGTAATGACAAACAGGGTTAGACCTAAGGCAAACGCAACCAGCGACTGTGGACTGGCAAAGTCGGTATCACCGGTTAACTGGTTTACAATGGTGACGGTTACTGTAGATACTGCTTCAAATGGGTTGGCATGCAGTTGGGGGCTATTGCCCGCAGCCAGCACCACAATCATGGTTTCCCCAATGGCGCGGCTGGCAGCTAACAAAAATGCGCCCATAATGCCCGGCAATGCAGCGGGCAGCACCACCTGACGAATGGTTTCCGATTTGGTGGCACCAAGGCCCAGTGAACCATCACGCAAGGATCGTGGTACCTGAATAATGATGTCATCTGATAGCGAAGACACAAACGGAATAATCATGATGCCCATGACAAATCCAGCCGTCAGTGCACTGGTGGCATTAATATGCACGCCAACCAGCGCACCCAGCATGGAAAAGAATGGGCCAATCACCATCATGGCAAACACACCGTACACAATGGTAGGTATTCCTGCCAAAATCTCCAGTATGGGCTTGGCAACTGCACGAAACCGCGGTGTTGCATATTCAGCCATATAAATGGCTGCCATCAGGCCAATGGGTACTGCCACCAACAGGGCAATACAACTCACCATTAATGTGCCCCACAACAGCGGCAACAGGCCATATTCACCCTGACTACCGCCAGTAGAGCTAAAGCCGGGGTTCCATGTTGTGCCAAAGAAAAAATCAGCCGGACTCACAAACTTAAAGAAACGCAGCGCCTCACCCAGCATGGACAGTACAATGCCAAGCGTGGTTAAAATGGCAATGGCCGAACATAAGGCCAACGCCACTTTAATGGCTTTTTCCACACTATTACGGGCACGTAACTGGGCAGAAATTTTGCGGCGTGCATAAGCCAGCCCGACAATCGCCAATGAAAAAACCACAGCAATTTTGGCGAACAGGTTAATTAGTGTGACTTGTTTTAATTGTTGTGCCAGCATCAACTCATAAGGAGCTGGTGTATCCTTAACCCCATAGCCCGAAGCAATATTTTTCAGGCGGTCAATGAGCACATCCAGTTGTGCGCCGTTAAGTGTTGCAGCAATATTGGATGGTAAACCATTTAACACGATATGCCGGATAATGCCGGGCTCAACCAGACTCCACACAATGAGCACCAGCAATGCAGGCAGTCCACACCACAATGCGACCAGCGTACCGTAATAGCCCGGTCTTGAATGTAATATGCCCTGCTTTTCCCCCTTGGCAGCAATGGATCTGCTGCGTACCAGTCCCACCTGATACGCAACTGCCGTTAAAGCGAGCAAAATGCCAATCAGCATTAAATTCATAGTTTCTCCAGCAATGTTAAAAAATGACTAACATTGGGCCTGTCTTGTGACAGCAAAAAAACAAAGGCTGGAAATGTATTGTTCACTTCCAGCCTGCTTATTATTTGATTGTTTTACGCGCCTTGATCGTGGCCAGAACTTTTGCACGCTCTGCTTTAGGCAATGGAATCAGGCCTTCTTCCTGCAACTGGCTACCAGCACCTGAAATTTTTTCATTCATGAAGAATTCAGCAAATTCCTGTAAACCTGGAATTACACCAATGTGCTCGCCTTTCACATAGAAGTAAAGTGGACGTGACACGGGATATTTGCCGCTGGCAATAGTGGCTTCACTGGGCGTTACGCCATTTACGGTTGCTACACGCAAACGGTCACGGTTCTGGTCGTAGAAGCTTAAGCCAAAAACGCCCACTGCATTTGGAGAGGTTTTCAGGCGTGCCAGTGTTTCAGTGTAATCACCCGATACTTCAATCACCCGGCCATCCTTACGGAAGCTGGAACAGACTTTTTTATTGTCTGCTTCTGACAGGCCACGGTTGTATTCATACACGTTGCAACCCGGATGCACCACTTTTTCTTCAAACACTTCACGGGTGCCGTGGTTGGATGCCGGAATGACCAGTACAATTTCCTGATCCGGCAGGGATTTATCAATCTGGCTCCAGCGTGTAAACGGATTGGCCATCAGTTTGTTGTTTTTTGACGGCACTTGAGCGGCCAGTGCAGCATAAATATGGGATGGCTTTAACGCAAAAGGTTTTTTGCCAGAATTAGAGGCAAATACAATGCCGTCATAACCCACTTTCACTTCAATAATCTTGTTTACACCTGCTTTTTTACAGGCTTCAATTTCAGCTGACTTGATTGGACGCGAAGCATTGGCAATATCAATGGTGTTTTCGCCAACACCCTGGCAAAACTGCTTTAAGCCAGCGCCAGAACCGCCAGAACCGACAACAGGCGCTTTAAACTGCGGATAGGTATTGCCAAACTCTTCTGCCACAATACTTGCAAAAGGCAATACGGTTGATGAACCGGCAATTTGAATATTGTTCCGTGCAGCGTTTGCTGAAACGGTCACACCCAAGGTAGCTGCCGCAAGTAATGTTACATTTA
>NZ_MLCN01000072.1 GCF_001982605.1 Alkanindiges hydrocarboniclasticus
CAACTATTACTGACTTTAAGTTATTGGCGTGAGTATCGAACCCTCTTTCATACGGCAACGGGTTTCGGTATTCATGAATCGAGTGCCTGTCGCATTATTCAAAAAATAGAAAATATACTCATAACATCTGATTTATTTCATCTGCCTAAGAAATTACCACGTGGGACAGGTACAGACTGGGAGGTGGTTGTGGTTGATGCCACTGAAATGACCATTGAACGGCCAAAAAAAACAAAAGAGATTTTATAGTGGCAAAAAGAAACGCCACACCATAAAAGCGCAACTTATCATTCACTACGCTAGCTCACAAATACTGTCTACCGCCTTTTGTCAGGGCAAGGTACATGATTTTCAGTTATTTAAAAAGTATAGAAACAAGCTAAAGCAACAGGTTTTTTTATTGACTGATAAAGGTTATCAAGGTTTAAAGCGACTAAA
>NZ_MLCN01000073.1 GCF_001982605.1 Alkanindiges hydrocarboniclasticus
CTTATTGTCATGACAAATCTGGTAAGCACACAAACTTGCATAAATGCCAGCTAAATAGCCCTCAATACTTCTCGCTTTACTTGTCACCAAATTATACTTTCCCTTTAGTAAGCTGAATAAAGTTTCTATTTGATTGCGCTGCCTTAAATTGTACGTATCTGCTTTTGACAAGTTCACCGCTTGCATGTTTTTACGGTGATAGGTCATTAATTCAATGCCTTGCTCTTTAAGATTTTGCTTTAAATTCTGACTGATGTAGCCGCGATCTGCATACAGCTTCGCTTTTAATCCTTTCACCAGTTGTTCAACCATTTTAATATCTGCTGTATGACCATTTGATAAAGCAGTACTGACCACATCTCCTGACTGATTCATAATTAAATGCAGCTTACAGCCGAAGAACCAGCCCATCGAGCTTTTACCACGCGTTGCAATAGCCTTTATGGACTTATGCCGCCCGATACGCTGATTTTTACAGACAGGCAGTGTGGTTGAATCAATCCATAAGTGACTGCTGTGACAATCTTTCATTAAGGCAAAGTGCAGCGCATGTAGTGCCAATTGATGTGAATTAATCAGATAAACTATACGCTGATAACAAGGCAAGTATCGAAACAGATGACGGAAGTTCTGCCTTAATGACAAGAAAAATGCT
>NZ_MLCN01000074.1 GCF_001982605.1 Alkanindiges hydrocarboniclasticus
AATGAAATGATTAGATGACTCCAAGGCTAGTTAGAGACACATTCTTAATGTAATTTACACTGTTATTCCTTTAAAGAAAAAATACAGTTGATCAAAATAGTTTTTTATAGAAAAAAGGGTGGATAATTTAATTATTAAACTTATTGGTATATTTATTAGATAGAAGGTAAAGAAGATTATTTTTAATATTAGGGTTTATAATCCAAATTTCAGAGTAAGGAATCTACTACTTATATAATAGAGATTCCATCTCCAAAACAGTACTACTGTATGAATGAGTTGTATTCAATGCAGGGAAGAATGTAGATCCTTAATACTAACGGAAAATTATTTTACTGAATTTTCATGTAAAGACTCATTTAATTGATCAATCACTGTCGTCCATTCACCATCAGAGTGTAGTTTTTCTTCTAAAAAATGACGTTGAGCATCAGTCCAAAAAATTGCTTGTGTTAAAAAAACATCTCCAGCTAGCTGATGGCTCTCTATGAATTTTGCAATTGCTTCTTCACTAGAAGCTAAACCAAGCTGTTCAAATAATTTGGTCATTCTTGGACGTGTTTGAGTCATGTGCTTAGCCCACAAATTTATATTAGATCAAATTAAACATAACATGTTTATATTTAAACTAAAATATAAAAAATTAAATAGCTACTATTTTCTTAGACAAAATGATTACTACATTTCATAAATCAACCACCTACATAATTTGTTTGTTAAATGATCATTATTTTTCAATAAGATTATTTTAATAGTTAAAGATTTTAAATTTTAAAAATGACAAAAATGTAATTTTGAAGTCATCGCTATGTTTCTGTCTCTCACTAATAATTGAAATATAAGAGGAGATGATGTGGTCTCATTAAATATAGATTTTATAAAGTCATCTCTAATGAACTAACGAATCAAGAGGAAACTTAAATGAAATTATTTCAAAATAAAATGACTGCTCTACGTAATGTTGTAGTAGCTGCAACGATGATTGTGGCTACTACAACTACGTTCGCTCATGTGAGTTTAGTGAGTGCGATTCCTGCGGAAAATGCATCTATCCTTAGTCAACCAAAGAACTTGACCCTTAACTTTGGTGCAGAGGTTATGTTGATGAATATTAAGTTACTGGATGCTCAGCGAAGAGATGTTCCTTTAAAATATAAAGTTACTCATGACTTAAAGAAATCCTTTGATGTCGCTCTTCCGAAACTGAAAAAAGGTAAATATACCGTTGTCTGGACAACAATGGGGAAAGATGGTCACAACATGAATGGTGAATATAGTTTCACTATCAAATCAACTAAATAAGAATTGATTACCTTTCAACATGTCAGTGAGGTGCTGGCATGTTGTTCTAGAATGGACAAAAATAATGATTTCTGAATATTGGATGTGGGCCACTTGGTTAACTAACCCGAATCCTGTTTAAGCCAATGCTTCATGGATTTGAATCGTTGGCTTATTTTCATGATAAATCTGGTAAGCACACAAACTTGCATAAATGCCAGCTAAATAGCCCTCAATACTTCTCGCTTTACTTGTCACCAAATTATACTTTCCCTTTAGTAAGCTGAATAAAGTTTCTATTTGATTGCGCTGCCTTAAATTGTACGTATCTGCTTTTGACAAGTTCACCGCTTGCATGTTTTTACGGTGATAGGTAATTAAATCAACCCCCTGTTCTTTAATACTTTGCCTTAAATTCTGACTGATGTATCCGCGATCTGCATACAGCTTCGCTTTTAATCCTTTCACCAGTTGTTCAACCATTTTAATATCTGCTGTATGACCATTTGATAAAGCAGTACTGACCACATCTCCTGACTGATTCATAATTAAATGCAGCTTACAGCCGAAGAACCAGCCCATCGAGCTTTTACCACGCGTTGCAATAGCCTTTATGGACTTATGCCGCCCGATACGCTGATTTTTACAGACAGGCAGTGTGGTTGAATCAATCCATAAGTGACTGCTGTGACAATCTTTCGTTAAGGCAAAGTGCAGCGCATGTAGTGCCAATTGATGTGAATTAATCAGATAAACTATACGCTGATAACAAGGCAAGTATTGAAACAGATGACGGAAGTTCTGCCTTAATGACAAGAAAAATGCT
>NZ_MLCN01000075.1 GCF_001982605.1 Alkanindiges hydrocarboniclasticus
CCAATAAATTAATCTCTGTTGCACTTCATTTGAGAATCTAAGTATAAAAAAAGCCTGCTTTAAACAGCAGGCTTTTTTATAGGCAACGCGGATATTGAAACAACTGGTTCTATAAATTTTAAAATATATTCAATAGACTTCTTTCATAAGTTGTACCAACTCGCCTTCGACAGGCTCAGGCAGCGTTGGTTGAGCTTGTCAAAACCAGACTTTCGCAAAAGATCTAATATCCTAGACAATTAAAACAGGGAGATTCATCAATGAAAAATAGTATGGATTATCACTTTTATATTAATTATACAATTCAGCAGGAAGGCTTACAGGAGGCCGCAATTAAAGAAATCTGTCGCATTCATGACTTATCAATAGCAGAGTTCCTCAATGAATTTTCAAGGACTGTGGCTTTAGATTATTATTTAAAAAAACGTGATTATGAGGATTGCGACATTGCTATGAATGGTATTTTTGCATGCTTAATAGACTTTAGCCTATCCCATGATATGTTAGAACCTGCTTATTCAATTTTTCTTGCATTTGATGATGGTGAGTATCGTCGCTCCAAAGATGCTGTTTCAGTTGATCCTGGTGAAAAATATACATGGCCGCAAATTATAAATATTTTAAAAGAATACCAAGTGATATAGCAATAAAAGCAGAATATTTCACCTTTCATGACTCGCTATTAAAGCTAGGCAATAGACTATATTTTCAATTGTCTAGCCTTTACACTATCGGCAATCTTTTTGTTGTTATCCATGAATCATGATTGATCCGAAATTATTAAGAAACAATATTGATGTCGTTAATGCTGCGCTAGCCAAACGCGGCGTTCAACTGGATGTTGCCGAGTGGAATGCGCTGGAAAGTCACCGCAAAAATATCCAGCAAAAAACTGAAAACCTGCAAGCTGAACGCAATCAGGGTGCCAAGCAAGTTGGCCAGATTAAAAAATCAGGTGGTGACGCTTCTGAATTAATGGCACGTATGCAGGCAGTGGGGGAGGAAATGAAAGCTGCCGAGGCTGAACTGGCCAGCTTGCAGCAGGACATTGAACAAAAAGCCTTAAATATTCCGAATCTGCCGCATGAGTCTGTACCGGAAGGCAAGGATGAAAGCGATAACGTCGAAGTGCTGCGTTGGGGTACAACACGGCAGTTTGATTTTGAGATCAAGGATCATACCGATATTGGCGAGATGATGGGTGGGCTTGAATTTGAAACTGCTACCAAGCTCACCGGTTCCCGCTTTAGTGTATTAAAAGGCCCGCTGGCACGTCTGCAAAGGGCAGTGACCCAGTTTATGCTGGACTTACACACCACTGAGCATGGCTATACTGAAGCATATGTGCCTTTTCTGGTCAATAGCGACAGCTTGCGTGGAACAGGGCAGTTGCCCAAATTTGAAGAAGACCTGTTTAAACTGCAAGGTGAAAAAGAATTTTATCTAATTCCTACGGCTGAAGTGCCTGTCACCAATTTTGTGCGTGATGAAATCATAGATGCAGACCGTTTGCCCTTAAAGTATGCAGCACATACCCCATGTTTTCGGAGTGAGGCTGGTTCCTATGGCCGTGATACCCGTGGCCTGATTCGTCAGCATCAGTTTGAAAAGGTCGAAATGGTGCAGATTGTCAAGCCAGAGCACTCTTTTGATGCACTGGAAGAACTGACTGCTCATGCAGAGCGCGTTTTACAACTGCTTGAGCTGCCTTACCGGAAAATTTTGCTGTGTGGTGGCGACATGGGCTTTGGGGCAACCAAAACTTATGATTTAGAAGTGTGGATTCCTAGCCAGCATACCTATCGTGAAATCTCCAGTTGCTCTAATATGGGTGATTTTCAGGCACGTCGCATGAGTGCACGCTATCGTAGTGGTGAGAAAAAGACAGAGTTGGTACATACTTTGAATGGTTCTGGTCTTGCGGTAGGACGTACGCTGCTCGCCATTATGGAAAACTATCAGCAGGCCGATGGCAGTATTACAGTGCCTAAAGTTTTGCAACCTTATATGGGTGGCTTACAACGTATTGACTAACCGCTTATCAATTGACCTTTTAGTGCCAACCCGATAGTGAGTGCGTCATGGATTTATTGCCAATTACCTTAAAACTTTCCCGGCAGCGCTGTTTAATTGTGGGAGGTGG
Organism: Alkanindiges hydrocarboniclasticus; assembly: GCF_001982605.1. Taxonomy (GTDB): domain Bacteria; phylum Pseudomonadota; class Gammaproteobacteria; order Pseudomonadales; family Moraxellaceae; genus Alkanindiges; species Alkanindiges hydrocarboniclasticus. The sequence goes on from NZ_MLCN01000075.1 coordinate 2,144, forward strand.
CAATATTGCATGGCGCAAGGCACAACTGCTGGCTGATGCCGATGCCTGCATTGATGTGCTGGCGCCAGTCATTGAACCACAGTTACAGGCACTGGTTGAGAAAACCCAAGGGCAATATCTATCTGCTGCTTATTCAGAAAATCCTGCGCTTAACCAATACCGTCTGGTGATTGCGGCAACCAATGATGCACGGGTTAATGCACAGATTTTTACCGACTGCGAAGCCAGAAATATTCTGGTGAATTCAGTCGATGATCCACCACATTGCCGCTTTATGATGCCGGCCATTATTGATCGCTCACCCTTGCTGATTTCCATTGCCACGGGTGGTGCATCGCCGGTATTGGCGCGTCAGCTGCGTACCCAAATAGAGGGGATTTTGCCTGCACGTCTGGGTGAACTGGTGGCTTTTTCAGGGCAGTGGCGTCCGGCAGTTAAACAGAAAATTGCCAATCCTGACCAGCGCCGTGTGTTTTGGGAAAAACTGTATACCAGTCCGGTTGCCGAGCAGGTACTGGCTGGAAATATAAAGCAGGCCAGCGCTGCCATGCCTGAATTTATTGAAAGCTGGCAAAATCCGCAAGGTGAAGTGTATCTCATTGGTGCCGGGCCGGGTGATCCGGATTTGCTAACCTTCAAAGCCCTGCGCCTGATGCAGCAAGCTGACGTTATTGTGTATGACCGTCTGGTGTCCGAACCCATCCTGAACCTGTGTCGTCGTGATGCAGACCGGATTTATGTGGGCAAGGCACGCTCTAACCATGCAGTGCCGCAGGAAGGCATCAATGCGTTGCTGGTGCGTCTGGCGCAGGAAGGTAAGCGTGTCTGCCGTCTTAAAGGCGGTGATCCTTTCATCTTTGGTCGGGGCGGCGAAGAAATTGAAGAGCTGTTTGCTGCCAAGGTCAAGTTTCAGGTGGTGCCGGGCATTACTGCGGCATCGGGCTGTTCCGCTTATGCTGGTATTCCACTCACCCACCGTGATTATGCCCAAAGTGTCCGTTTCCTGACGGGCCATCTAAAGGAAGGCTCACCTGAGTTACCGTGGCGTGAACTGGTTTATGAAAACCAGACACTGGTATTGTATATGGGGCTGGTTGGGCTGGAAAAAATCTGCCAGCAGCTGATTGCGCATGGCCAGCGTCCCGATATGCCGGTGGCTTTGGTTTCCAAAGGTACAACTCCTGAGCAAACCGTAGTGGTGGGTACACTGGCTGACATTTCATCCAAGGTAGAGGGCAGTGAAATTGCTGCACCTACCTTAACCATTATTGGTGAAGTGGTAAAATTAAGGGATAAATTACAATGGATGTAATATAGAGATGCTTTAACTTTAATTATGGATGAATGACTAGGCTAGGTATTTTACTTAGCCTATCTTTTCCTAGGTATGAACTTTCATTATTCAAATAAATATTTCCTCTTACGCGATAAGAGCCTTTTTAATTTTTATCTATTGATTATGAAAATCAAGCAAAAGCTATAGCTATTAATCAAGTTGTAACCATGAATAGCAGGGTTGAATGCGTAAGCATAAAATAGTATTTAGATTAACGATTTAGAGTCATACTTAAAAGAACAGTAATATAATTAAAGTTTTATAGCTGAAATGCCACACAAACTTCACACAATAAACTTCGTATTATCATCAACTCAACATAAGTCAGTTTTAGTTATCAGCATACTCAATGCTCAACTGAACAGGAGAAATCCATGAGACTTAATACGATTGACTGGATAGCATACGTTTTAACAATTGTTGGCGGCTTAAACTGGGGTCTGGTTGGCGCATTTGATTTTAATCTGGTAGCGGCAATTTTTGGTGAACAAAGTGCGCTGTCACGAATCATTTATGTGCTGGTGGGTATTTCTGCAATTTATCTGATTTACACTGCAACCAAGCTTCGCACCACCCATACGGATGTCGTGCGATAGGGCTAGGTTACAAGATTATATCAGGCTAATGAGATCAATTTATAACAAGCTATTTTCATTGGCTTGGCTTATAACATGAAGCTGGTGAGTAAGTTGTTTGTTTAAAAACTGATTCCTGTGTTAGGCAGGAATCAGTTGTTATTACCAATATTTTTTAAAAATCAAAAAATTAATTTATATTTATTTAAACTGAATATTTAAGACATCGGTTCAACCACTTGGGTTACCAGCAACTGGTCAATCTTGTAATGGTCAATATCAACCACTTCAAACTTGTAGCCGTCATATTCAACAAAATCGGTGCGCTTGGGAATCTTGCGCAGCATAAACATGATAAAACCCGCAGCAGTTTCGTAGTTGCCTTCTTCTGGCAACATATCCAGATCCAAGGCACGTTTTAAGTCTTCAATCGGGGTGCCACCATCAATCAGCCAGGAATGATCATCGCGCTTCACCACTTGCTGTTCTTCCTGCATCGGGCTAACCCAGTCGCCCATTACCGTGCTCATCACATCACTTAAGGTAATAATGCCAACCACCAGTGCATATTCATTAATTACTACGGCCAGCTTTTCCTTGGTGGAGCGGAACCGATCTAGCAGCTCCGATAAGGTCAGGGTGTCTGGAATGGTCAATATACTACGAATGGTAGTTTCATTGAGTTGTAGCAGCGACTGGTTATTTAACATGCGGATTAAAATATCCTTGGTGTCGATGTAGCCGATGACATGATCAATATCGTCATTGCAGACCAGAAACTTGGAGTGTGGGTATTCAGCAATTTTCTTGCGAATACTGTCTTCATTTTCCTTAATGGAAAAAAATACCACATTTTCACGGGTGGTCATTGAGGAAGGAACGGTACGTGATTCCAGCTCAAAGACGTTTTCAATAAAATGATGTTCCTGTTGTTGCAATACCCCGGCCTGTGCCCCTGCATCGACAATCGCAGAAATATCATCAAAGGTCAGGTTATCGTCACGGGTGGTATTCACCTTAAAAAGCCGGAACAGGATATTGGCCAGCATATTGATAAAAAATGCCAGCGGCTTACAAATGCGGATAAATACATTAATCGGGTTAATGACTGCCAGTGCTACCCGTTCTGGCGCAATCATGGCTAAGCGCTTGGGAATAAGGTCTGCAAATAGCACAAAAATAGAAGTTACAAACACAAAGGACAACGTAAAGCCAATGGTCTGGGTAAAAGGGCCGCGATAAACAAAGCCAACCATGTCTACAAGATAAGGGCGAAAAGCTGATTCACCCAGTATCCCACCCAAAATAGCAACCGCATTAAGGCCAATTTGAGTGGCTGCAAAAAAATTACCTGGCTGTTCCTGTAGCGCCAGAACCTTAAGCGCCTTGATATCGCCACTTTCAGCCATGAGCTTGAGCTTGATTTTTCGGGCAGCCGCAAAAGCAATCTCGGAGATTGATAAAAATGCTGATGCCAGCACCAGCACGGCAATAACGGTAAAGTTTTGCAATAAGCTCACGAATACACCCGGTTATTATAGCGAACGGTTATTAAAACCTGCGTAACTCTTTGATTCCACTTACCGTATCATACCCCAAACGCCGGGGGGCTTGTATATTCCAATATTTGTAGTGTTTTGTGCGTAAAAACCCCAGTTTTTTATCGGCAAATACGCTACATTCTGTGCCTATCCAATAAGAAAAATTCTTTTGAAAAACTCCTTGAGGGCTAAACACGCAATGCCACTGTTAAACCAAAAGCAGGCCTTGATTGCCAGTTATATTATTGTTGCCTCCGGGCTGTTACTGCTGATCCCACTGCATTTGTTGCCCTGTTTTATTGCCGGGTTTCTGGTTCATGAAATGGTCAATGCACTAACTCCTTATTTTGAAAAATTCATTCACGGGCGCCGGGCACGGCTGGCCGTCGTGGCGATGCTCAGTGTTATTGTGGTGGCTTTTCTGATTGGCAGTGTAGGTAGCCTGATTGGTTTTATTATTCAGGATGTACGTGGGGCTTCAGCACTTAGCCATCGGATTACGCTGGTACTACAAGACTTGCAAACCCAGCTTGCAGTATATTTGCCGGGGTATCTACCCAACAGTGTGGAAGAGCTAAAAAACCAGATCATGCAATGGGTACAACGCAATATTGGCTTGTTGCAATATACGGGTAAATACGTGTTGCATGGCTTTATTACCATGCTGATTGGTATGGTGCTAGGGGCAATTGTGTCCCTGCATCAGGTCATGCCTCGCGATGAGCCACCTGTATTCAAGACTGAACTGATCAACCGGATTACCACCTTATCCAATGCATTCCGCAATATTGTGTTTGCCCAGCTTAAAATTTCAACCATTAATACCATTTTATCCGGCCTGTTTATTCTGGTGTTGTTACCCATTTTTGGCCTTCACCTGCCATTTGCCAAGACACTGGTGATTTTAACTTTTCTATTGGGATTGTTGCCAGTGGTAGGAAATCTGGTTTCCAATACGCTGGTGTTTATTGCGGGCCTTACTGTGTCGCTATCGGTTGCCGTAATTACCCTGATTTATCTGATCCTGATTCACAAGTTTGAATACTTCTTAAATGCCAAAATTGTAGGGGCCAAAATCAGGGCCAATTCATGGGAAGTGCTCATTGCTATGCTGGTATTTCAGGGCGCTTTTGGGGTTGCAGGGCTAGTAGCAGCACCCATCTATTATGCTTATCTCAAAAGTGAGCTTGAACAGGCCAAACTGATCTAATATTTTTTAGGATATAAATAAAAATGGACATATTAAAAGGGCAGGATAAACCTGCCCACAGTTCAGAATACCCAAAGAATCTCAAGGTTCAGCGCGTGGATGTAGCGCTAACAGCTCACGTTGTTCTTCATCAATAATCTGGCGTGCCACAAACATAATCAGCTGACGCAACCAGCGATGCGCCGGATGGTGGTGCAACAGTGGACACCAAGCCATTTTCAGCTCAAATTCCGGTATATAGAACGGTGGCTCCTTAATAACCAGATTCAGGTTTTCAGCTTGTAAGGTCGCAATGCGGGTGGGTAAGGTCGCAATCAAGTCCACATTGGAGGCCAGCAGAGCAGGCATCTGATAGTGACGGGTAAACACACTAATCTTGCGCTTTTGGCCAATCCGTTCCAGTGCCTGATCAATCCAGCCCAGGCCACCGGACTTTTCCGGGTTAACACCAAAACCAACTCCCATGCCGGTTTTGGACACCCAGATATGTTGCGCTTCCAGATAGCTTTTCAGGCTTAAATGATCCACCGCCGGATGGCTGGCACTCAGCAGGCAGCTAAAACTGTCGCGCCATACCAGCACCTGATGGAAGCTTTGTGGAATTTCATTAAAACGGTTAATCGCCAGATCCACCTTGCCCTGTTCCATGTCACGATAGGACACATCACTGGGAGTCAAAAAGTCCAGTACCACATTGGGTGCTTCACTACGCATGGCTTTCACCAGCTTGGGCACGAGTGTGGCTTCGGCATAATCCGAAGTCATAATCCGGAATACCCGCGAGCTGCTAAAAGGCCTAAACTCGGTACGCGGCTCCAGAATCATCGACAAATCAGACAGTGCATCACGAATACGCGGCTGTAATTCCAGCGCACGTTCAGTGGGTGTCATCCCTTCAGAGGAGCGAATCAGTAGGGGATCATTAAACAGGGTACGCAAGCGCCTTAAAATGTTACTCATGGCTGGCTGAGTAACCCCTAATTGTTCGGCGGCACGCGTCACATTTTTTTCCCTAAGTAAAACATCGAGATAGATTAATAAATTTAAATCGACGCGCTCAAGATTCATAAAATAAATACCGAAGATTAAAATGATAAATTAGCTAAATTATGGCATAAAAAGTAGACTCAGCACATCAGTAAAACCCTCTATTTATCTATTTTTTAGAATGAGGGCTTTATCACTTCCAACATCAAGACAGGACAATGTCATGACTCAATACCAAACAGCGGTTGATGCAATCCGCGAATTAAAGGCAAAGTTCGGCAGCACATGGCGTGACATTAGCCCTGAAGATGCTGCGCGTATGCAAATGCAAAACCGTTTCAAAACTGGTTTAGACATTGCCAAGTATACTGCTGACATCATGCGTAAAGACATGGCTGCGTATGATGCTGATTCTAGCAAATACACCCAGTCTCTGGGTTGCTGGCATGGTTTCATTGCACAGCAAAAAATGATTGCCAACAAAAAATACTTCGGTACAACTGACCGTCGCTATATCTACCTGTCTGGCTGGATGGTTGCTGCACTGCGTTCAGAGTTTGGTCCATTACCTGACCAGTCCATGCACGAAAAAACCTCTGTACCTGCACTGATCGAAGAAATCTATACTTTCTTGCGTCAGGCTGATGCCAAAGAAATGAACGACCTGTTCCGTGCGCTGAACAAAGCAAACGAAGCTGGTGACACTGCTAAAGCAGCTGAAATCACTGCACAGATCGACGGTTTCCAGACTCACGTTGTGCCCATCATTGCGGACATCGATGCTGGTTTCGGTAACGAAGAAGCCACTTACCTGCTGGCCAAGAAAATGATCGAAGCAGGTGCTTGTGCCCTGCAAATCGAAAACCAGGTTTCTGATGCTAAACAGTGTGGCCACCAGGCTGGTAAAGTAACTGTTCCGCATGAAGACTTCATTGCCAAAATCCATGCACTGCGTTATGCATTCCTGGAAATGGGCGTAGAAGACGGCATCATTGTTGCACGTACTGACTCTGAAGGCGCTGACCTGACCCAGAAAATCCCGGTTGTTAAAGAGCCAGGTGACATTGCTTCCCAGTACATCAGCTACCTGGAAACAACTGAAATTGATATTTCTGAAGCTCAGGAAGATGAAATCCTGATCAAGCGTAATGGCAAGTTACAGCGTCCTAAGCGTTTAGCTTCTGGCCTGTATCAGTTCCGTGCTGACACACAAATCGACCGTGTAGTACTGGACTGCGTATCTAGCCTGCAAAACGGTGCTGACCTGCTGTGGATCGAAACTGCAACACCAAACGTTGCTGAAATCGCTCACATGGTTAACCGTGTACGTGAAACAGTTCCTAATGCCAAGCTGGTTTATAACAACAGCCCATCATTCAACTGGACACTGAACTTCCGTCAACAGGCTTATGATCGTTGGGTTTCTGAAGGTAAGGACGTATCTGCGTACGACCGCGCTAAATTAATGAGCGCTGAATACGACAATACTGAATTGGCTGCTGATGCTGATGACAAGATCCGCACTTTCCAGGCTGATGCTGCGCGTGAAGCTGGTGTATTCCATCACCTGATCACCCTGCCGACTTACCACACTGCTGCATTGTCTACCCATGAACTTGCTCAAGGTTACTTCGGTAGCGAAGGCATGTTGGCTTATGTGGCTGGCGTACAGCGTAAAGAAATCCGTGGTGGTATCGCATGTGTTAAGCACCAGGCAATGGCTGGTTCTGACATTGGCGACGATCACAAAGAAATCTTTGCTGGCGACAATGCACTGAAAGCTGGTGATGACAGCAAAAACACCATGAACCAGTTCGGTCACTAATACACCGAATCAATTCAGAAAAAGCCCTGCTCGTTAGAGTAGGGCTTTTTCAATTTATAGGTCTAAATAACTATTTAATTAAGCGAATTGCTAAAAAGAACATCACTTCAATTTTACGGTTTCGAATAACATCATTCTTTTATTAAGCCTAAATACCTATAAGCAGAACTATAAAAAGATAAATCCTGAAAGTTGTATTAAAAATAAGCATATGTCACATTTTTATGATTTAAAGTCGAATTGGGCTTGCAAAAATATAACAATCAGTTATTATAGTCTTCCTCGGGACGATAAGCCTATTTTTAAAAACTGAAATTAAAAAGTTTGAAAAAATAAGTTGACAGTCCTGAAAAATAGCGTAAAATACGCGCTCTGATTTAAACAACACTGACGAGGTGTTGTGACTCTTGAGAGATTGGGAGTT
>NZ_MLCN01000076.1 GCF_001982605.1 Alkanindiges hydrocarboniclasticus
GTATTAAATATAAAATTAATTATTAAATGCAATAATTCAATAGATATGATAATATTTATTTTATTTTACTGATAAGAATTTATGTTTAAGGATGTGTTTAGACAGCATAATTTGGCACTGGCATTATCCGGACTTTCCCTTTTTTGTATTCCATCCGCTAGCTATGCAGATTTTAAAGGGATTATTATTGAAGTCAGCCCCAGAGGGATTTTGACAGTCCAAACGTCACAACGGGCAGTCCCCGTTAAACTTTCTAATGTTGTAATTCCTTCAATTGAACATCCCGAAGGTTCCCTAATTAACCTACAACTAAAAGACCAGTTACTTTTAAAAACAGTGATCGTGCAGACAAAGCAATCCATTAACACGTCTTGTGTAATTGCTGATGTGTACCTGAATGGCCAGAACCTTAATCATAGTCTAGTGGCTCACGGACTTGCTTGGTCGGACTCACCGCAATATGAGCCTGAAATGAATGGGGCAAAATTACGTAAGCTTGGGATGTGGGCTAGTGGCTTTGAGATTACAAACCCAAAACGCAGCTATAGGCCATTATCACAATCAAACTATTGTGATGTAACCCGCAGTTCACCCAGCCTTGATCCAACTCATGACTCATACATGCCATTTGTTAATATCATTATATTACTTTTATTTGGCATAGGATCAGGACTAGGAATATGGTGGTTTATTACCAATAAAATCGAGAAGCAGGACTAGTTAAGTGAATTTAATACAGAAATCAAATATATGGTTTAGCAGATATTTTGTTGCTGGCCTAATCATAAGTGTTATAGCTTATTTCATGATCCAAACGCCGGATACAGCTTTTGGCCAGATGATTCTGAGAACTTATTCCATGGTTGGAATCGTTTTAATTTTTTGTAGTAACGTATGCTACTGTTTTAAGCAAATTCCAATGCGTTTAAAATCGATTCAAT
>NZ_MLCN01000077.1 GCF_001982605.1 Alkanindiges hydrocarboniclasticus
TTCGGACAAAACGTTGATTTTGGTGCTTTGGCTAATCGTGCCACTGCCATCACCTTGCACCGCTGATGCACCAATGCCAATCCCTGATATAATTAAGGCATCAAGCATTGCCTGATTGGCTGCATTCACAGTTAACTCAACAGTAGCCTGACCAGTTGCATCAGTGGTTACAGCTGTTGAGCCACCTGTTACTCCGGTAAAACGTGCACCTTGCTGTAGAGCAGCAGGGTCAAGTGCAATGATCACTTGGCGATCTTTAATAGCTGCACCAGCACTGTCTTTTAAGGTTACCGTAGCAATGGCTTTCTGTGCCGTACCAACAGTAGCAACCAGTGCTGGCTTGTCAACCACCAGATCCATACGCTGAATATTGGCAGCTAAACTATAAAAAGAAATTTTGGTTTTTTGTGTGATATTTCCAAAACGTGCAGTAATGCTTAAACCTTTTTGAAGAATTTCAAGCTGGTCAGCACTAGACAGCTGTTCTGGATCATACCTTAAACCAAAAGAAGCCTGCCCAGTACTGTTTGTGGTGGGCGCACGATTATCAATTGAAATTCCTGCATATTTCTTATCTAAACTTACAATAATGTCTTTATTGGCAGAAACATCACCATTACTTTTATAAGCCTGTACGACGATTGAAGTGTCTTTATTAGGCTTGCTAATATCCAAGGTTGCCGGATCAATAATATCCAGATAAGCAACCTCAACGGCAGACAACGCAGAAGGTGCCACCATAACCGTAGTGTTTTGTGTAACTATACTACCATCAGCAAGTTTAGTACTGACGGCTACCACAATTCCCGAAGAAACCAATTTTTCAATAGCCTGTTCATTTAAAGCATTGGTATGCACAGTGAATGAAACATAACCATCTTTATCCGTATTTTTAGTGACTTTACCTTCAAATGAAACACCATTTTCCATCACATTAGCGGATAGACCTAAACTAATGGGTTTATTAACTGCAGGATCACCATCATTATCCAAAGCTCGCGCTTTAACTTGAAAAGTATCATTCGTAGAATTAACTATGCCTTTGGTAGCGGTTAACTCTATGCGCTGTACTTCTTGAACAGTCTGATAAAAATTAACCAGTCCTGTCTGAGTGACTGTTTTGTTATTAACAGCTGTATACTGCGCAGTAATGGTAACCCCTTTACTGATCAAACTATTAATTACGGCCTGATCTACGCCCGCTGCATTAAAGCTCAAAGTAAATTCTGCCCGCCCATTGCTATCAGTGGTGGCAGTGGATCCATTTTTTATACTTAATCCAGCGACTTGAGGAATAGTTAGTTTGATTGTCCTATTCGCAATAGCTCCACCATTTTTATCTTTTGCAATAACAGTAACATTTGCTTCCCCACCCGATGTCTTAATTGCTCCTGCTACTGCAAGATTTAGACTAGCCACATCCTCTGCAACGGGAGACGATACCGTAATTTTAGAATCTTGGGTGAAGATAGATGCATTATCTTGCAAAATAGCTTTGACACTAATTCCATTTTGCACCAATAATTTTCCATCAGGATTATCAGCATTGGCTTCTGTTTGAATGGTAAAAACAGCCTCGCCTTTATTATTTGTTTTTACAACCGCATTAGCAAGCTTAGCCCCATACTGCACTGCCTGAGCATCCAATACCAATTGAACATTTTTATTTGCAATACTGGCGCCTTCAGGATTAGTCGCTTTTACGACGACATTAATTAATCCACCAATAGCCTCAATTTTATTATTATTACTTGTAGAAATGTCCAACTTGGTTACCACGTTAGCAACCGAGCTTACGCCAACTTTATAGACTTGAGTTTTGGAAGCGCCGCTCGCTTCAGTCAATACTGCTTCAAGGCTAATCCCTTCTTGCATTAAAGCAAGACGATCACCTTCCTTACCTGCTGGTAAGCTCAGCGTAAACTCAGCATAGCCTTGGTTATCAGTCACTGCACTAGATAACCCTTTAATACTTACCCCATTTTTCTCAAAATCTTTAACTTTTAAAACCACATTCTCATTGGGAACACCTCCACCATTGGCATCAAGCGCCCGTACACGAACAGTACTTTCTCCACCCGAAACCATCAGAGGTGAAATATTATCAAACTTCAGTTCGTACTGACTTTGAGTAACTGTACCAGCTCCAGTTACCGCTACTTTTTTAATATTGTTAATAGTAGTTCCAACTACAGTAGCAGTAAGCACCAGTTCAGTAACTGCTATATTTGTGCCGCTTAAATTAACGGTAAAGGTTGCATTACCTTTTTCATCAGTAGAAACCTCTGAAACATCGGCAGTTGCACCATTTTTTAAAGCATCTTTAATATTGAGGCTAATTTTTTGATTCGCGATTCCACCTCCGTCTTTGTCGACTGCCTTCGCCGTAACAGTAAGATTATCACCCTTTACATTTAATTCACTTTTACTTAAAACAAGGGTAACACCGGCTACTTCTTTTACTTCTGATCCATTATCT
>NZ_MLCN01000078.1 GCF_001982605.1 Alkanindiges hydrocarboniclasticus
GTAATAATATAATATTCATTTCACTCATCCTTGTTGTAATTATTAGATAGACCTTGTAAGTGTAAATGATTATTATGTCTTACTTTACTATAGTGCGTTGTTTTAGGTAAGAGATAGTTTACTTTTAAAGTATATCTATTAGCTAATACAAGTGGATATTTTTCACTTAACATATTTTTGTTTTTACCCCACCCAAAAGATATTAATATATTTACAAATTTTAAGGTGGTCTCATGATCATACTGCTCCATATCAAAATTGACTCCCGTTAAGTGATTTCTATCTTTCCGAATATAGCCTATATCTCCTATCTCCCCATTAATATGAGATGAACTTTTCCCTGGACCACCATTTTTATCGCTGAATCCGCTAAACCTTGTTTTCTCTCCAAATTTAGATACTGCTCCAATATAAGCTGCAAATGCGCTTGTCGAAAGCCAATATCTACTTTGCTCCGTTGAGTCGTTGGCTATTGAAATTTTCAAATCCCCTATATTCTTTTCCCATTTTTTTAATGGTTTTTTTTCAACATCGTTAAAAATATCACGAATATTCACTAAATAGCTTTTACCTGAACCTTTCACACCTTTAGATTGCCATCTATCTGCAATATAAATTTTACTTTTACCAATATATATCGGTTTATTATCTTCCATATAATAGTAAGCAGCATAACCTGTAGCCGCCTTATTTATTCTGTCTATAGTTCCATTAGAATAAATATAATAATTAGTTGTATCACTTGTAGGAGGTGCCTGCTCTCCTATTATAGTTAAAGGTTTTCCAGTATTTTGAGTATGAGTATCTTGCTGATTGCTTGCTGCCTTTTCTTGATCTGCTTTCGCTTTTTTTGCAGCATCTTGTGCTTTTTTGGCCTCTGCAGCAGCTTTGTCCGCAGCCACTTTATCTTGTGCTTGTCGCTGCTGCGCATTTAGTTGGTTTGCTTTCTTTTGCTTTTCTGCAGCTACTTCAAATAATTTGGATGCTTTAACTGTGCTTTCATTCACTGTAAATTCTCGCCGAGCATTGCCTTTAATTACTCGAACATGAGTTAGCGCGCGCTCATGAATACCAAAACCATAAACAAAGCCTACCAGCATTTTCACTTTTATTATACCTTGTGAGTTAGTTCGCTTAGCAATTTCACGGTTTCGATAAAACACACTAAACAAAGTATTAGGAGCTGGCTTACCATCTTTTCTGACCAATATTTCAAAATTCTGCACTGGTAATTTAATTTTTATTGTCTGGTTACTCATGGCTGAAGTCACTTGAAAATGATGTATTGCTTGATACCTACCTTCACCAGCCACACTTACTTCAATGTCTTGGCCTTCCTCTGCCACGATGCCTTGCTTAATGCCTTGTTGATCTGTGCGATGCTCTTTTATATTACCCTTGTAGGTTACGTAAAATCTAAGGCTGGTGATCACACGGCCTGAATCGCCTTCAATAAGTGAGATATTAAATTGAACATCTTGCTTTACTTCACTGGGTGTTTTTTCATTCATAGTGCCCGAAGCCTGCTCGTTTCTTATTTCTTGCGGAGTTTTATCTGGCTGTGGTGCAGGTTGAGGTATGCTATTTTCTGCCAAGGCAGCAGAATATTTAGTAATTGAAAAGTCACTTAACACTGCTTTTTGTTTTTCATTTGCCTTCTGAACTATAGTATTAGATTCTTTACCATCCGCTAAAATTCTTATTTCACTATTAGGATGTCTAACAATAACAGGAAGCTTTCCATTTTCATCACTTCTGGCCTTAATCCGTGCTTCTCCCGTTGCATATTTACCATTGTAAGTTGAAATAATGGTTACCTCTTTACTGACTAAAGGATTATTATTTTTATCCATTAGCTCAATATAAATTTTTCTATTACAGCAATTTTCTAAATCAAAACCACCAAAATCTTTAATATATTGTTTAATATGAGTTCCATTACCATCCGTTTGCTTTTTCCCCATATATTTTTTTTTAGGAATCCCTAAGAATGCACCTAACCCTACTAAACCAACAAGGTGAGCACCAGCTATAGCACCTGATTCTGTTATTTCTACTCCATCTATAGTTTTACCGTAATATTCATTAATGCAATTACTTCTAAGCTGCTTACATAAATAAGCTATCCACTCTTTTATGATTTCGTATTGTGCTTGTGAATTATTTAAGAAGTCAGATTTAGAGTGTATATTTCTTTTACCAGTCCACTTCCCTGACCAATTATTTCTATCGAATTGACTGTCCCATTTTTGTTGTAGAGCAGGATCATTACTCTTATCTTTATATGATATACCGTAATCACCGGCATAATAACCTAAGTCATATAAAGCTTCTTCACCAAGCTGGAATAGGCCAAGAAATCCTTGCTTATTTGAGGCTTTCGCAGCTTCTATATTAGTAGGATTTTTCAGGCTCAAAGATAAATTAGAAGATGACTCTTTAAAACTTACTGCATTGATAAAGCCTGCTAGATTTAGCTCGAATACTTTAGTATCTTTCTCAAATTTTATATTTTTTTTCATTTTATCTCTCTTTGTACCAATCATTTATTTTATATTTATTTATACTTTCAATAGAAGTGTTATGTTTTAAATAGCTGTTTAGAACCGATATTATGTATTTATCCAAACCAATCTTTCCACAATTTACTTTAGCGTCTACTGTTTCATCAACTGAAAAAGTTTCATTCATTAGTTTACTTTTATCTATTTCCCTTAAATAAGAAAAATTATCTTTATTACTGTAGATCATCCATACGTCTCTCCGATCTAATTTATGATAAGTTCTGTAGATTAAATAGATACTTTCCTCATGCTTTACTTTTTCACACTCACCAGTAGCCATCCAGTTTGGATTTTTAGCATTCAATCCCATTGATTTAAAAACTTTCTTTTTATTTAACCTGAATCGCGGATAAGGAATTGACTTGAAAAAAGAG
>NZ_MLCN01000079.1 GCF_001982605.1 Alkanindiges hydrocarboniclasticus
CAGCAAAGTTCTAATCATCAAAGTCTCATAGCTGCCTTAAGCCCCACGGATGAACAGCATCGACCCCGGGAAGGCTATGCGATATTACAGGTGTATGAGCAGGATCAGTTGCAAAGTGAAATCAAGATTTTTCAGCATCGTAAGTCAGTAACCCATACTGACCCTCAAGGGCAAGCGCTCTCGGTTTTACAGGCGGTGTCAGCAGAAGAAACGCTAAACTATTATTTTAATGGCCTTGTGACCAAGACCAATACAGAATTTAATATCTCGCGTGATATTGCCCGAATCATCTTGAATATTTTCTGTGGCCATCCGGTTAATGCATCACAATTTTCAAGTCAGGCCACTGATTATTTAGCGTCCTTACGCCAGCTGTATCGACGTTTTAAAGAGCAGCAACTCACGGTGCGTTTAATCGCTGTTCGTACCATCTTGTTTGGTCCCTACAAAATTCGCAGCCTGCTGTCCAGTAATCCGCAAAAAGGCCCTTTAAAGCTTTATCAGAACAACCAGTTTTTACCTACCATCCTGGTGATTCAGCGCCATGCCGATTCTGGCAGGGCTTTTGGGGTGTTTGCGCTACCTGCTGAACAGGCCTCATCATTTAAGCCCTGCACCTTGTCCGCATTGCCTATAGATATGGCACAATACACGTATCGGCATCTGATCGCAAAGGAGTAGGTTCGCCATGACGGATCGGCCAGAAAATGAGAAAACCAAACGTACCGAAGCCCAACGCAATGCTGAGTTACGGCATGAGCAGCATCGCATTCATTTTAAGATCAGTGCTAATCTAAAGACCAACCCTACGTATGCCCGTAAGTTTCAGCGATATCAGGAGGCTAATCTCTTGGGAACATTATTAAAAGAAGCATTGCTCAATGCCCCAGAAAACCCAGAAGACTTTGTGCCGTCTAAATTTAAGTAATCTTCATAAAGAAGCTGCCCAGCATCGCCAGAATAATGCGACCCAGCAAGAACATTTATATGAGCAGGTTGCAGAAAAAGCCGAACTGATTATGGATTTTGCCGAACCGTGCATTACCCATCGTTACTTACAGGAAAAAGATGTTTTACCACATGGCTTAAAAATAGTACCTGAAGGTAATCAGCAACTGGCCGACAAAGGCAGACCTGAGTTTGGGTCATTAAATTATTGATAGGTGTTCTTAGCTCATGAGTTAGATCAGAAGAAAAATCAGAAAGCCTGGCTACTGCAGACTCCAGTCGATCCAACATTTCATTAAAGGCAATCGCCAGAGATCTTAATTCTACCGGGATGTGATTAACTTCGAGCCGACCTGTTAAGTCCTGAGCGGAAATACCCTCAGCGACTCTGGCCATAGTATGCGCTGGGCGAAGTCCTCGCCGGGCGGCAACCCATCCTAAAAGCATAAGCGTTAAGGTGCCAGCACTACCAATAATTAACAGCTGCTGGCGAAAATCATCTAGAAAAAGTTGGTGTTCGGTGGTGTCTATTCCTAGGATAATTTGATGACTATCCGCTAATTTTGTGTGAGGACTGGTAACGATCAGGCCACGAAAATTGTGTCCATTAGTCTGCCATTCGGTCAATGGATTCTTTGCATCTTGTAAGCGCAATTTACTGGAGATGAGGGGAGGGTGCGAGCTGAGCAACAAGTGTCCGATCGGCCGTTCGATCTGTACCATAAGCCCGTGATGGCCAACTAACGCATCTTTAAGTTGTGTGGTCAGGAATAAATCATTATTGGGGTACTGCTTTAACAAATTCTCGATAAGTTCTACTTTACCCTCAAGTTGCGTATGATCCTGCTGTTCAAAGTGGTGCATGACTAATTGATGAATCACTATGCCCATAATCAGCAAAATAACGATAGTGAACAGTGAAAAAATAAGACTTATTCTTAAGCTAATTGCGTTAAGTAACGGGGTCATCCTTAACCTCCAGCACATAACCCATGCCACGTATATTTTGAATAAGCCGGGTATCAAAATTATTGTCAATCTTGCTACGTAGCCGCTTAATGGCCACCTCAACTACATTTGTGTCGCTATCAAAATTCATATCCCAGACCTGAGAGGCAATAAGCGAACGAGGCAATACTTCTCCACGCCTGCGCATAAATAACTCCAGCAATGCAAATTCTTTAGCCGTTAAGTCTGTAATGGTCTAATGAAATCAGACAGTGTGATAGAGATATAATTTCACTGAACTGAGGATCTCAACATGACCAAAGCTAAACGCAAATTTGATGCAAATTACAAACTACACATTTGTGAGCTGATTCGTAAACAAGGGCTGACGATTACCCAAGTCTGTAACGATAATAATCTAGGGCAAAGCACCGTACATCGCTGGTTAAACCAATACGATGCTGAGTTACAGGGCAAAGCTGGTATTGGATTACCTATCACACCTGAGCAAAGACGGATTCGTGAACTTGAATTAGAGAATAAGCGTCTGCGAGGTGACGTCGATATTCTAAAAAAGGCTATGACTTGCTTTATCAAGCCAACAGTGTAGATAAATCCAAGTTAATTCAACAATGTACTCAACATTCAATTCAACGTGTTTGCGAACTTTTAATGCTCAATCGTTCAAGTCTTTATCGTCATAAACAATCAAAGGCTTCGAAGACGTCAGATTCTGATCAGACTTTAATTGAGCGTATTTGTGGCCTATTTAATTTGAGTGGTAAGAACTATGGCAGTCGTCGAATTCAACGTGCTTTACTTGCTGAGGGAATTTGCGTGGGTCGATACAAAGTCCGTCGCATTATGCGTAAGCAAGGTTTGGTGACGACATGGCGACGTAAATTTATCAAAACCACAAACTCTAAACACAATATGAAAGTTGCTGAAAATATATTAAATCAAAAGTTTAACCCTACTGAACCCAATAAAGTATGGGTAGCTGACATTACATATATCTGGACGGCAAGAGGTTGGTTGTATTTAGCAGCCGTAATCGATCTAAACTCACGTAAAATCGTAGGTTATAGCCTGTCTCATCGTATGACAGCGGATTTGGTATGTACAGCATTACAAGTTGCAATTCATACTCGACAACCGCCTGAGGGATTGATAATGCATACAGACAGAGGCAGCCAGTATTGTTCTGTACAGTATCAAGATTTACTTAGCCAGTATGGGGTTCATTGTAGCATGAGCCACAAAGGGCTGTGTTATGACAATGCCGTTATGGAGCGTTTCTTCTTAAGTTTGAAGATGGAACGTGTGTGGCAGAAACATTATGCAAATCATCAAGAGGCGATTAAAGATGTCAGCCACTACATCACGGTGTTTTACAATCAAATTCGATTGCATTCAACATTAGGATATTTATCGCCAAATAATTATGAGCAAAAAGTAGACAATATCTCTATGCCTGTGTCTGATTTTACTTGACCATTACAGTCAGCATGGTACGAGGCATAGCGAATAGTAAAGATTTGATTTTACTACTTCGCTATTTTTTAAGCTAAAAGTGTCAACACACCCTAGTAATAATTCATGAATAGTAGCCGAAGCTACCATTCATGAATCCAAATCATACTATTTTAAAAAACTAATTCGATGCCTGCACCATATTTCCACCCTTTTTCGGAATTAGTAGCCTCTTGCATAAAAGTATCTTGCTGTCCTTTTTCATACTGATAAGCAATATCAATAAAAGGTTTAATTCGCTTAGTAATCTCATATCGGGTTTTGATACCAGTTTTTAGTTCTGATAAACCTGATTTTGCAGCATAGTTAGAATCATCGCTAAATATTACATCTGCTTCGATATAAGGTTGAGTAATAAGTTTCTGAGTTAAAAGCAAATCACGTTCTAATTCAAAACTTGCTCCCCAAAAATTATTCTCACCGCCATAAAGATATGCTTGTGTTTCAAAGAAATAAGGAGCTAGACCTAATACACCAATAACACCATCAACTCGATCACTGTTGCTGCTATTTTTATCTTCGCTATATCTTACACCAGCTTGTACATCCCAAAATGGGGCTACATTACGACTATAGAGTGCAGATATATCATAATTAATATCACTGCTTTCTGACTTTTCCGAATTGGCTTCAATAAATAGACGATTTTCATCTGTCCCAATTAAAGTATCAAACTTTGTTCCTAGTTTGCCCTTACCGTCTTCATCAACTATCCATGCATTTTCAAGTCTTGTTACTTGATAAATTTGTCCGCCATGTTCTTTAAGATGATCATCATTAGATGGGGCTGATCTCTTTCTTGCGGTCAGAATAATATTATCTCCCCCATTTGCATTTTCCATTGAATAATATTCTGGATACAATTCTTGGGGGCTATATCTTAAGCCACCAGACTCCTGTAAAAGAATTTTCATATTTTTTGTAATATTACTGTCTTGTACAGGCGTTTCATTTTGAGCGAACGTTAGATTTGATAATCCAAATAGCGCAATCATCAAAGTTGTTTTTGAAAACAAATTATTAGTGATGTGCATGTGGATTTACTCCCTTCTCATTTACTTGGGACTGAGGAACAGTCTTTGTAGAATTACCATCTTCCACTTGAGCTACAATGAGTTTATTCATCATTCCTGCACTCATATGGTAAAGCAGGTGACAATGAATAGCCCACTCACCTAACTCATCAGCTGTGAGTAGAGTGGTTATCGTTTTCCCAGGTGGAACAATTACCGTATGTTTGTTTGGCATATTGCTTGGATCCTGACCATTCTCAAGCTGCATAAACATGCCATGTAAGTGCATTGGGTGAGCCATCATACTGTCATTGACAAATTTTAAGCGAATACGTTCACCATACTTCACCACTAGTGGGTCGGCTTCATTAAATTTTTTACCATTTATTGTCCAAATATAACGCTCCATGTTTCCACCAAGACGGATCTCTATTTCACGTTCAGCTGCACGAGTGTCTTTTTGAGGATCTAACGATTGCAAATCACTATATTGCAATGCTTTATTACCTTCAGGTGTTGAAGCATTTGCCCATCCAAATACGGTATTATCATTCTTGTCTGAAGCCGCCTTAACAGTAGCGCTATTCATCGGCATATCATGATCCATACCTTTCATAGAAGACATATCATGATCCATACCTTTCATAGAAGACATATCGTGATTCATGCCTTTCATAGAAGACATATCGTGATTCATGCCTTTCATAGAAGACATATCATGATTCATATCTTTCATTGAAGACATATCATGATCCATACCTTTCATAGAAGACATATCGTGATTCATACCATGCATCGAATGGTCTTCAGATGTCTTATTTGGCATTGAAGACATATCATGGTTCATACCAGATGAAGAGCCATGATCCATCCCCATATCCTCCATAGTCAATAAAGAACGAGGACGAGGCTTAGGCATCTCAATTTGTTTGACTGCTGGTCTGCTTTCTTCATGTAAGGTTCCAACCGAAAATCCAGTACGATCAATAGATTCAGCTTCGATTTGATAATGGGCTTGTTTCGGTTCAACAATGACATCATAAGTTTCAGCAGTACCAATACGGAACTCATCTACAGGAACGGGCTTTACAGGTTGACCATCAGCACTGACTACAGTCATTTTTAGGTTTGGAATGCGTACATCAAAGAATGACATAGCGGAAGCATTAATAAAACGAAGGCGAACTTTTTCACCAGCTTTGAAGTTGCCCGTCCAATTTTGCTGAGGTGTCTTGCCATTCATTAAAAATGTATAACCTGTGACATCGGACATATCTGTTTTCAGCATTCGCATCTGATTCCACATAGAACGGTCTTGCCAAGTCGCTTTTAGCCCATCACGTTTAACTTGTTTTAATACATCGAATACTGTTTCGCGGCGGTTCTGATAGTAGTCTGCTTCTTTTTTAATATTTTTCATAATTTGATCACTTGTTGAATTATGAAAATCAGAAAGCAAAACAACGTAATCTTTATCGGTTTTTTCAGCAGCTGTTAGTGGAGTTTTATCTTTAGGATAAATAACAAAAGCACCATATAAACCGTCTTGTTCTTGTCCTTTACTATGTGAATGATACCAATAAGTACCATTTTGGCGGACTTTAAACTTATATTCATAAGTTTTATTAGGGGCAATGCCATGAAATTTGTTAAATCCAGGTACACCATCCATAATTCCAGGTAATAATAAGCCATGCCAATGGATTGAAGAGTCCTGATTTTTTAACTTATTGTGAACACGGATAACGGCCTCATCACCTTCTTCAAATTCAAGAAGTGGTGCAACGAATTTACCATTTACAGTAATTCTCTCAACTGGTTTTCCTGTGATATTTACAGTTTGTTCAGCGATTGTTAAATCATATTCTTTAACTGCCGCCATTACCCAAGTTGATGAAAATAAACCAACTCCAATTAAGAGTATATGACTTAACTTTTTTGACATTCTATCTCACCTTTAGAAAGGTCAAGATTGAAGTAATAAAGCAAATATTTAGTATAAACTTTAATACTTCTTTCTCGCTATTTATAAAATTATTTATTGCTACCAGGCATATTCATCTTTGAATGATCCATTTTAGAATGGTCCATATTCATCATAGAATGATCCATTTTTGACATGTCAGATGAGTTAGGAGACTGATGTTGACTATGATCTTGCTGAGTCTTGTCATCTTTTTCCATTTTACAAGGTTTTGTACAAGGTTCCTGTGCTTTTACCGTTTTAGTGGCACTTGAGGTTGATACATCTTTTGCCCAAGATTGAGTACCAGCAATTAAAGTTCCAGCACACATTAAAATTGTTAGACTACGACGCACTACAGTTTCCATAAGTTTCTCTAAAAGTTAATTTCTTGCTACTACAATAAAGTGAAGCACTGAACATCTAAGTGACTTGAAAATG
>NZ_MLCN01000008.1 GCF_001982605.1 Alkanindiges hydrocarboniclasticus
GTGGCACGATTAGCCAAAGCACCAAAATCAACGTTTTGTCCGAAGCGGCTGAGAATGAAGTGGGTTATATGACCACTGACAGCGGCAGCGTAATTGCCACTACAGGTGGTACCTCAACCATTACCGTCAAAGCATTTAATGCCAAAGGTGTTGCAGTTGCAGGTAAGACCGTGAAGTTAAACCTTGCTAAAATACCTGCTGGCTTAAACATCACTGCCGATGCAGCAAGTAAAGTGACTGATGCCTCAGGTAATGCTATATTTACTGTTACTTATACTGCTGCATCGAGTCTAACTGCTGATCAAATCAAGGTATTACTTGCAGGGATCTCGGCGACTGCCAGCTATACCAACAGTGCAGGCAAGACCATTACTCAAGGCACGACCGTACAGTTCTATGTGAATCAGCAGAACATCCAGCGTATGGATCTGATGGTTGACAAGCCTGCACTGGTTGCCAACGTGGGCGTGGCTCAAGTGGTTCAAACTACCGTCACATTGCGGGATGAGCAAGGTCAACCGATTGTTAACCGTCAAGTGGCACTAGCACTCAACGATACCGCATTCCAAGCGGGGGTACGCTTTGCCAATAACTTGAGTGGTACTGCACTGGTTTATACTAACAGCAAAGGTCAGGCAAGTATCAAACTGAACGTGAATGCTGCCAATGCCGCCTCTTTTGATAACCTGCTTACTAATGGCATCACCATTTCTTCATTAGCAGTACAAGGTGATGGTGGCACGATTAGCCAAAGCACCAAAATCAACGTTTTGTCCGAAGCGGCTGAGAATGAAGTGGGTTATATGACCACTGACAGCGGCAGCGTAATTGCCACTACAGGTGGTACCTCAACCATTACCGTCAAAGCATTTAATGCCAAAGGTGTTGCAGTTGCAGGTAAGACCGTGAAGTTAAACCTTGCTAAAATACCTGCTGGCTTAAACATCACTGCCGATGCAGCAAGTAAAGTGACTGATGCCTCAGGTAATGCTATATTTACTGTTACTTATGCAGCAGCAACTAACTTAACTGCTGATCAAATCACCGCTTTACTTGGTGGTATTCAAGCTACAGCGACATATACCTCGAACTCAGGCAAGCCTGTTAGCCAAAGTACTGTGATTCAATTCTATGTGGATCAGGTTAACATCCAGCGCATGGACTTGGTTGTGGATAAAGCTGCGCTGACTGCCAAAATTGGTGTTGCTGAAACTATTAAAACCACAGTGACCATCAAAGATGCCAAAGGTGCTGCAATTGCTAATCGTCAAGTGACCGTTGCATTAGATCCAGCGGCACTACAAAATGGTGTGAGCATTGCTGGTGCTAAAGGCGGCTCAACCGTTGTTAGCACTAATGCAAATGGTCAGGCAGTTGTTAACTTGAATGTGAATGCCGCTAATCAAACTACACTGGATGCCTTAATTGCATCAGGGATTGGCATTGGTGCATCAGCGGTGCAAGGTGATGGTAGTGGCACAATTAGCCAAAGCACCAAAGTGAACGTATTCTCTCAAGAAGCCACTGCTTTAACTATGAGCACCAATGCGATTATTGCTACTACAGGCGGAGAAGCTGTAGTCACTGTTAAAACAATGAGTGGCAAAGGTATTGCAGCAGCAAATCAACAGATCAAATTAGCTTTAAACTTAGCCGGCCTACCTAGTGGTCTAGATATTAAAATCAATGGAAATATCAAACCTCAAGAAGGTGTTATTGTTAGTACTGATGCGAAAGGCGAAGCTAAATTTACTATCCTTTACACAGCAAAATCTAATTTGACTGCTGAGCAGATTAAGTTGCTACTTGCAGGCATTCAGGCAACTGCTAGCTATACAGTACAGTCAACTAATGAAAAAATCTCGCAAAGTACTATTGTTCAGTTTTATGTAAATGAACAAAATATCCAGCGTATGGATCTGGTGACTGCAATGAGCCAATCACCTACTCAAAATGGTGGTGCTCTCTCTTTGAGGCTAAACGCTAAACAGTCATTTAAAACAACAGTGACACTTAAAGATAGAGATGGCAAACCTGTGGCTAATCGCCAAGTGATTTTATCGTTAGATAACATTGCGGTGGACAATAACATCTTATTTAGACTAGTCAATTTTAAAGATGTGACCGGTGGTTTGACGGTTGTCACAACGGATTCAAATGGTCAGGCAGAAGTTACAGTAGAAGCTTTGGTACAAAACCAAGCTGACCTTGATGCTTTGCTTGCGTCAGGCATCGCCATTTCAGCCTCAGCAGTACAAGGTGATGGTTCTACAGCGATCAACCAAACCACTAACGTTCGTGTGGTATCGGAAGCTGCTGAAGAAGTGGCCGCAACTGCGGTAAGTTACTTGACAACTGTTAGTTCACAATCTCTAGCCACGACTGTTAATGGCAGTACTGAGATTAAGGTTAAAGCTTTCAATGCTAAAGGAGAAATACTTGCTGGTAAGGGTATTTCGCTTGAGCTAGCCGATATTCCAGCAGGCTTGACGATTAGTGCAACGCCGAGCACGAATATATCTGATATCACTGATGTGAATGGTGAAGCTAAATTTACCATAACCTATACTGCGCCAGCTGATGCTAACCTCACACCTGTTCAAATTAAAGCTTTATTGGCGGGTGTTAAGGCAACAGCGAGTTATACCGAAGGTGGAAAAGTAATCACTCAAAGTACGAAAATTCAGTTTTACGCGAATAGTGCAGCAATTGCTACAGATGCACAGCGTTTAGAGGTGAGTACCTCTAAAGGTGAAGTAATTGCCAACAGTGACAGCTTTACGCTCACCACTAAAGTAATTGATAGAAGTGGGAATCCAGCAGAGAACCGGTTTGTTAGCCTGAGTTTAGATGCAGCAGCCGCACAAAATGGAGTAACTATTGCTGGTGTCTACCAGCAAAAAACTGATGCGAGTGGTAATGTTACCTTTACGATTAATGTCCGGGGTGCAAGCCAGCAGGCGATTGATAACCTAGTTGCTAATGGCATTGGTTTAACTGCTTCTGTGGTGCAATCTAACGGTGCAGAGATTAAACAAACTACGCAAGTAATGGCAAAAGCCCCTCAAACGTTAGCAGTAAAATCTCTAATAGCAACACCATCGGCTGAAAGTATTGACAGTACAGGAGGTAGCACAGTTGTTGCAGTTCGTGCGGTTGACGCTGCAGGTAATCCTGTCGTTAATCAAGATATTAGTTTTGCTTTAGGGGGAGTAAATGCTACAAATGCTCGGGTGAGTGTGGATAAATCTTCAGCTGCCACCAATAGTCAAGGGTATGTGTACTTTACTGTGAGTATTGCTAATGGTGAGCTAGACAATGATTTGATCAAAGATGGGCTAACCTATGCAGTAAATACTATTAATCAAAACGATGGTAACTCAGTAAATCAAGTGGGCAAAATTAACGTGAGGGTGCCTGCTGGAACTTATAACCTTTTACCTTTAACACCATCCAAGCCTTCATTGTTGATTGCTGGGGATACGGTAACCATTACTTCTAAACTGGTTGATAACAAAGGTGCGCCTTTAAAATCTCAGCCAGTAACATTAGTGGTTAATAATGTAGCGGTTAATGGCGGTGTTAATGTTGAAGGCGGATTCAATGCAGTTACCGATGCAAGTGGTAATGTCAGCTTTAAGATTACACTGCCTGCCAAGACAAATCAGGCTCAAATTGATGAGTTGTTGAATAATGGCTTAACGATTAAGACCTCGGTAACGCTACCTAATGGTAATAAGCGTTATAGTCCTGATTTGAAGCTAGCAGTTGAGGATAAAGTGAGCGTATATCATTTTGATATTAGCCCTACCAAAACCACTTTAAATGTTGAGGGAGATGAAACATTAGTAGTTGTTTCTCTGCTAGATAGAAACAATCAGCCTGTAAAAAATAAAAAGATTACTTTAACGGCTCGTAATACAGCAGGCACTGTAATTGTCACTGCCAATGGTTCAGTTATTGCAACGGAGCCACAAACTGTGACGACTGATGAGCTTGGTCGTGGTTTCTATAAGGTACGTATTCCTTCATCAGGATTTGATCAAGATTTGCTGGTTGCAAGCGGTATTTTACTCGATGCAAGCAATATTGATGGCGATGGCGTAGAAACGACACAAATTAGTCGCTTGAACGTCGTTTCTAATACGGGGGGAGCTGGAAATCAGTTACCATCACGCTATAGCCTACGCCTTTCGCCAGCTAAGCCAACGCTCAATGTGCGTGATGATATTAGTGATGTGACTGTAACTGTCATTGATAGTAATGGTGGTGGTGTTGCAGGAAAATACGTAACCCTTGGCATTGATGATTTTGTGCGTAATGGCGCTATTATTGTAGGGCCTTCTGGCCTAACGACTGATGAAAACGGTAGAGCGACATTTAGAGTCAAAGTGGATGAAACCACACGTAGTCAAACTTACACTGCCACGCAATTTGCGGCTGATGATTTAACCTTAACAGCTAGACTGAGTGAAGAGGGATATGCTGCTATATCTCAAGTTTCTCAAGTCAATGTTGTTCAATCAGTTATTCAGCAGCCTGTTGCTTCTATTGTCATTGGTGTTAATCCGACTGAGATTGGTGCATCAAGTGATGGGGTTTATTACACACGTAATATGTCTGCAAGTGTGGTCGATTTTGATGGTCGGCCATTGGCTAAGCAGGAAGTATCACTTGATATTACACCTTTAGCATATATTAAGGGTCGCTACATTTGGGCACTTGCACCAGTAGTGGGTGGGGATAACGCAGCTAAGTGGGTAGGTCCTGGCGATCAGTACTATGATTTTAGCAATGCTAATGTTTACCTTCCTGCAGGTAGCACTGTACCAATGAATAATAACGGTACTCCAGCTAATATTAGTGATGACTTCCCAGCAACGACTACATCAAACAATGCAAACCTATGTTTTGCAAACGCAGCAGGTACTGCTGTAACAAATGGAGAGGTAACGAATATTCCTGTGAAAGTACCAACTTTCCTTGGTCAAGGTTCTACAGCTACCTATACTACAGATGCAGAAGGTAAGTTTGATTTTACTATTCGCTATCCAAAAATCTATGCACAATGGTTAAATGTTCGCATTGGGGCAACTTCTACAGTGGCCTCTTTGCCAAATAGAACAGTTTATGACTTAGGGTTACCATCGCTTGCTGGTGATTACAGCACTGATGGTACGTTTGGTCCTAACCTGAATAGTCCATATGGCACAACGAATGGTTGTCCTTAATCCTTGAGCAATAAAAAACGGCTCCCAGTGAGCCGTTTTTTATTGCCTGAAATTTATAAACCTGTGCCAACACTAACTGTTGCCGTAGGTCGAACCTGCATATTCTGACAAGCAGTTAAACTTGTAAACGCAATCAATAAAACAAAGCCAAATCTAATCATCCAGTAAATCCATTTGCTTAGCTAGTTGATATAAATTGCTGGAGCGGTTTCCAGTACGGCAAAACATCAGTATGGGTTTGGGTAGTTCATTATAATGGCGGGCAAAGGCTTCGATATCCAATTGACTGATTTGTCCAGCTACTATGGGCTGAAATACATAGTCAATTCCGGCATTGCGTGCAGCTTCTTCAAGCTGGGCGCTGGTGGGCTGGTCATTACCCCCTTCAAAATCTGGTCGGTTATTGATTAAAGATTTAAAGCCTTTTTGGGTGACTTCGGGCATATGTTCTGGATAAAGCTGTCCTGCAAAACCCACTTGCTCTGTCATGGTTTATTCTCCATTGATTTAAAAATAAGATAGCTAAACTGTACCTAAGTTAAGACAATATCAACAAATAATTTTCAGCAAAAAAATGTTTGTAACTGGTTAAATGATGAATCTTCTATTCTATACTGTAACTGGAAAACAGGGACTAAAAACCATGAGCCATCGATTTTTAGGCATACACTTCTAGGACAGAGGGATAATAAATGGGCCAGTACAGCATAGAGCCATTATTTTTAAAAAGCAGCGGGGAAACACTGGGAGCAGATTTTTATCGACCTGCCAAGGTACGCAAACCTGCGGTGATTATTATGGCGCATGGATTTGCAGGAGAACGCAAGTTTAGTTTACCGGATACTGCAACAGCATTTGCTGAGGCCGGTTATGCAGTGATATTGTTTGATTACCGGGGTTTTGGCGGCAGTACTGGAAAGCCCCGTGAGTTGGTGTCAGCACCCAACCATGTGGCAGACTGGAAAGCCGTGCTAGGGCAGGTTAAAAAGCGTAAGGATGTGGATACTTCACGCATTGTACTGTGGGGTATGTCCATGAGTGGCGGGCATGTGATTACTACTGCAGCGCGGGAGAAAGGTATTGCTGCCATTATTGGATTGGTGCCGCATGTGGATGGATTTGCCAGCGCCATGATGTATCCCAAGCATTTGCTGCCGCGCGCCACAGCTTTGGCCTTGCAGGATTTGGCAGGTTCCAAGATTGGCCGTGATCCGGTTCGTATTCCAGTAGTAGCTGAGCAGGGTGTACGCTGCCTGACTGGCGATGACTGTTATGAAGGTTACATGCAGATGGTGCCCAAAGGCAGTAGCTGGGTCGGTTTGGTGCCAGCACGCATTATTATTACAATTAATCAGTACCGGCCGACCAAGGAAGCAGCCAGGGTACCATGTCCAGCGCTAATTTTTGCTGCGCAAGAGGATAGCCTGATTCCACTATCTGCAACTCGTAAGGCAGCAGCAAAGATTAAGCAGGTTGAATATCTGGAATGGCCCATTGGGCATTTTGATTTGTTGCAGGGGCGCTGGTTTGAGGAAGGCATTCGGGTGCAACTGGCTTTTTTAAAGAAACATATTGGTTAACTGGTTTATGAACAGGATAAGATCATGATTGTTAGCTGTCCATATTGTCTGGCAAAAAACCGGCTGGAAAAAAACCGTCTAACTGAGGCTCCAAAATGTGGCCGCTGCCATGAATACTTGTTAAATGGCAAACCGGTAGAGTTAAATGACCAAACATTTCAGCAATTTACCAGTTCTACTGAATTACCGGTACTGGTAGACTTCTGGGCGTCATGGTGTGGCCCCTGCAAGATGATGGCACCGCATTTTGAGCATGCAGCTGGACAGGTAAGTGATATTCAGTTTGTTAAGGTGAATACCGAGCAAGCCACTATCACAGCCCAGCAGTTTGCCATTCGCAGTATTCCGACGCTGGTTGTATTCAGGCAGGGTAGGGAAATCGCACGGCAGGCAGGAGCCATGACTTCAGCACAAATCCAGCAGTGGCTGGCAGAATTTAAGTAAAGGAAAGGTGCAATGCAGCAAACCCCAATAGGCCAACAGCAGGCTGTAACAGAAAAGACAGCAATAAAACCAATTGGTGAGCTGTCTTTAAAAGTGATTGCCATGCCAGCCGATACCAACTGGAATGGTGATGTGTTTGGTGGCTGGTTAGTATCGCAAATGGATTTGGCTGGTGCAGTGCATGCGCATCAGGTTTCCAAGGGCAGGGTAGCTACGATTTCCATTAATAACATGGTGTTTCATGTGCGGGTAAAGGTTGGGCAGGTGCTGGGCTGTTATACGCAAGTGATCAAAACTGGCACGACTTCAATGCAAATTATGGTTGAAGTATGGGAAACCAATGATATTGACAATCCGGTACTGGTGACAAACGGTGTATTTACTTATGTAGCGATTGATGAGTCTGGTAAAAAACGGGCCATTCCGCAGTAAAGTCCAAGAGGGACTGCAAAAGTGCTAATAAAAAAGCTGCCAGTCATATTATGATCTGGCAGCTTTTTTTACTGAAGCTGTAAAGCTTAAGCCTGTTTCTTTTTCTTGGGAAGCCAGGCCCAGTTCATACTGCATTGAATTGGTGACTGGCCAGATTCATCGACTACGGTAATGGGCACAATCAGGTCACCCTTTTCATTATCGGCAATATACTGGCGCTGTTCGTCGCTTAGGGTGGCGGTGGCTGTCATGTCGCCCTTGGCAATACGTTTATAGTCCACATGCAGGGATTTGATCAGCATGATGCGGTTGTCCGGGACATTCAGGCCAACCACAAAACCAGTGGCTGTTTCGGCCAGCAAGGCCATGGCAGCAGCATGCAGGCCTTTAATATGGTTTTGCATCGGACGCTTGTTTTTAATGCTGACCACGACTTTATCCGGGGTCACATGCTCATAGCGAATGCCGGCAGTCCCTACCATGGGTACAATCGTGCCAAATGCTTTGGAAATGGCAAAAGTGCGAACAGGTTCTGGCAGCTTGGCAGTGGCATTGACCACTTTCATCATACGGTTAGGTTTGCTCATAAAATTTCCCCGGAATTGTGAAGTTAAAATCAGTCTTTAAAATTGTTAAATTGCAGTGGCAGGCCAAATTGCTGTTCTTTTAGAAATGCCATGACCTGTTGAAGGGTATCACGTTTTTTATCAGTCACCCGGATTTTGTCGCCCTGAATGGAAGACTGTGCCTTGATACCACTTTCCTTAATTGCTTTGTTGATTTTCTTGGCAGTATCAGAATCAAGGCCATCTTTGAGCTTGATCACCTGAATGGTGTGCTTGCCTGAAGCAGTCATTTTTTGCGGATCCAGACTTTGCAGGTCTATTTTGCGCTTGTGAAAATGGTTTTCCAGCATGGTGTAAACCTGTTCAACCTGAAAGTCGCTTTCGGCACTGATCTTGATTTCTTTGGCTTTTTCATTAAGCTCAATAGTGACTTCAGAACCACGGAAGTCAAAGCGGGTCTGGATTTCTTTTTGGGTGTTCTGAACCGCGTGGTTGACTTCAAAAATTT
The DNA here is from genome assembly GCF_001982605.1 of Alkanindiges hydrocarboniclasticus. Classification (GTDB taxonomy): domain Bacteria; phylum Pseudomonadota; class Gammaproteobacteria; order Pseudomonadales; family Moraxellaceae; genus Alkanindiges; species Alkanindiges hydrocarboniclasticus. Next base: position 8,762 of record NZ_MLCN01000008.1, read on the forward strand.
CCAATTCCGATACAATATCAAATGACGGCATGATTTATCCTTTACATTGAGTGGAAAATTATTGTAAGAATGCTAGGTGGTATTGAAGTTTTTGCCAAGTGCTGATTGTAGTCAAGGAGTGTATAAATGATTCGCAAGCTTGAAATTACGACCTTTGATTTCCCGGAAAATGCTGTGATCTGGGATGTAAGGGATGCCAAGGCTTTTGCAGAAGGGCACGTTAAGGGTGCGGTCAACCAGCCTATTAATGATTTATCTGCGGATCAGTTAAGCCAGATTGATACTGGTCAGCCAATTTATGTGTTGTGTGGTGGTGGCAGTAAGGCACCCCGTGCAGCGGAGCTACTGCATTCTTTTGATGAAAACCGCGATATCGTGGTACTGATGGGTGGTACTCGTGCTGCCAAGGCTGCTGGTATGCAGCTTGAGCAAAGCCAGTAATAATTCATTAAGGATTATTAAGGGACATTCTATTTACGGGCTTGAACAAAGCGATTTGGATCAATGCCCGTAGCAATGTGTGCTGACAATGGCCAGGCTTCACCCAGCAACTGGGCACAGAGTAGTTCTGCACACAATGGTGCAAAGCTAAAGCCCTTGGAACCCAGTCCGGTTAGTGTCCATAAGCCAGCATACCCTGCAATCTGGCCTGCAAGCGGTAAGTAATCAGGAGACTGGGCACGAATGGCGGCTCGCCCTTGCCACGTGGTAATTGCCGGAAATCTATCGGCGAGCGCTGGTGCAATGGCCGTGATTAAATCAAGGTTGTGCTGATGGTCGGCAAGTCTGATATCAGTTTTGGCATCCTGCCGGATAAATGAGGCGCCCAGCAACACAGTCGCCTCGTGTTCGGGCTGGTTCAGTTGAGCCATGTAGCCACCATAAGTCATGGGCATAGGCAAAGCAGCTAGGTTGCCGGGTTTAATAAACCATGACACTTGCCCACGGATTGGCTTTAATATAGGCAAACTGTCACATAGCAGCGAACTATTGAGTGCACTGCAAATCACCACGTGATCATACCGTCCCAAAATTTCCTGCTGGCTATTGATAAGCTGCCATTGCGAGGCTGTTAATGGCGGTGCAATGACTGATGTTTCGCCTAAACTTTCTTCTACTGCTTTTATTTGGACAATTTCTGCCTGAGAGTACTGAATGGCCGGATTTTTTAAAATTACTTGAGCCAGCGCATGCGGGTTTAGTAATCCGGCCTGTTTAAACCAGATACCAGACCAAGTACCGGAAGTTTCACTTGGCAGGTGTGCACTGCTTTGTGACGCTGATAAGCCTTCAATGATGTCGTGATGGTAAGCGCTGGCTTTCTCCAGTTCCTGCTCAGCACGCTTGTCCAGCATATGCAACATGCCGGTTTTCTCAACCACATGGGCAAATTGCTGCCAGTAGCGCAGGCTAAATAAACAACCGAGATTAAGCAGGTTGCCAGCAAATTTTGACAGGGAAACCAGCTTGGGTGCAAGCAGGGCGCGTGGATTGCCGGATGCGCCGGCCAGCGGCTGTTCCTGATCATACAAATCACAGGCATAGCCCCGGCTTGCCAGGGCATGCGCCATAGATAACCCGGCAATGCCAGCCCCAATAATGGCAATTTTAGGCAGGGTTTTTGTTGGTTTCAATATGACCTGTTGGTCTCGGATTTCTAATCCTTGCACCTCAGGCATAGCCTTCGGGCTTGCACTCGGGAAAAGATTATTAATCGTTTCTATTTCTTGTACCTCAAGCATAGCTTTCGGCCTTGCACTCGGATCAAGCAATGCTTGATTTTTTCCGAGTGCAGGCCACCATGCTTTGAGCATTTCACGTTTGCGGCCAAAACCGGCTGGCCGGGTCACTTTAATGCCAAACTGGCGTAAACCCTGTTTAACCACACCTGCCACACTAAATGAGGCAAAGGTGGTGCCAGGGCCAGAAAGCCGGATCAGGTGTTTTAGGATATTTTCCTGCCAGAGTTCTGGATTGCACTTGGGCGCAAAGCCATCCATAAACCAGGCATCAACCGCATGACTGCTTTGAATAACCGGTAGGCAGTCCGTTGCATCACCCAGCCACAGGTCAATGGAAAATCGTTCATCGGCAAATACCAGCCGGTGACAGCCGGGCAGGGCGGGTGGATATTGGGCAATGAGCTGACTGGATAAATGAGCAAGATCAGGCCATGCAGCTAAAGCGCGCTGTAAGTCATTATGTGATAGTGGAAATTTTTCTACCGTAATGACATGCAGGCGACTATGGTTATTGGGTCGGCACTGTTGCCAGAGTTGCCACAGTGCCAGAATGTTCAGGCCCGTGCCAAAGCCGGTTTCGCCAACACAAAAATACTGATGCGATTGAAGCTGTGCCAGCCGTCCAGATAGTTCATTGCCTTGCAGGAAGACATGACGAGTTTCAGCCAGTCCATTGGCTTTGGAAAAATACACGTCGCCAAATTGCCGGGAGACCGGGATTTCAACACCATCCTCTACAATCCAGTCGAGGTCAGCATACAGGATTGGAGCAGTCAGGCTGGAGGGCACGGGCATAACATCCTAAAAAAGAAAGGCTAAACAGTTTAAAACCAGAGTGGGCCAAGCGAAGGTGCAGTCATTTTACGGATACCTGCTTTGCGCACAGATTGAGCGATGCTCGATGTATCCTCTTGTACCTTCACTTACGCCTCGCTTAACCTATTCTCGTTCCTATCACCAGCGGCGAGTGCGTTTGCTTAAAATATAGTTGGCCAGAATAAAGCCAATAAAAGCGCCAACAGCCAGTGTGACCGCGCCATACAAAAACATTTGTGCGCTACGTTCACTTTGCAACACCTGTACCTGAACGGTCAGGTTATCGTTCATCAGTTGCAGCTCCTGATTACGGGCTAGCGCATTCTGATTGGCCTGTTCCAGCTGGGCCAGACGGGCAGTGTTTTGCTGGATTTGCTGGTGCAGTTGCTGATTAATGACAATACCGCTAGACGCAGGCGCCGCGCTGGTATACGTACTGAGCAATAATCCCAATAACAGCAGCCAGCTAGCCAGCACCTTAGTAAGATTGCGTAATGGCATTAGGGTAAAGCCTTGATAAAGGGCTTAACGTCAATCTGGCTATACACACCTTCCAGCAAATACGGCTCCTCGGCCAGCCATGCATCCAGACTGGCACGATCCGGAAAATCCAGCACCAGCAGGCTACCGTAGAAACCCTGCGCGGTATCTGCTGCATTTTTGGGACATGGCCCTGCCAGAACCACCCGGCCCTGTTCATGAAGGGCTTTGAGACGTTCCAGATGACGCGGGCGAACTTCCAGACGCTTGGCCAGCTGGTCAGGGGCATCAGTGCAGTGAATGGCAAATAAAGGCATGTGGTTTCTCAGGTATTCAATCAGTGGCGTGACTAAGATCCGTTGCTGGAAATCTTGATGTATTTTCTCAGGATGACCATCTGGGCAATCAGGAAGCTAAACATGACAATTATATCGCCGAATGCAGTAAATTCGCCCCAGTATTTGCCATTAAAAAGGATAAAAGCAAAGAAAATATGCAGTGATGCCATGAAAAAGAAAAACAGGCCCCATGCCAGATTTAACTTTTTCCAGTTGCGGTCATCAAGCTCAAACACTGGCCCAAACAGGCGCTGGATAAGAGGCTTACGGTCTTTCATCAGCATCGGACTGAGCAGGAAGCCAAAACCAAATACCACGTTAATGATGACGGCTTTAAGTCGAATATAAAAATCATCACTCAGCATCAGGGTGATACCGCCAAAAACTACCGTCATGGCCAGCACAAACCATTGCGATTTTTCCAGACGGAATTTCTGAAACACCAGCAGCGTACCGTATACCACCAATGTTGAAATCAGCAGGGCACAGGTGGCCACCAGAATGTTGTTGTTATCAGGCGCGCCGGTACTGCCAACAAGCTGCAACAGGGGGTGAGTGCGATCCGCCGGATCTGTGGTTTTGTAGAAGTAAAAGAATATAATTAATGGAACATAGTCCAATAGGGCTTTCATGCTACAGTGTCAGCCAAGTCAAGGTTAAAGTGCCGAAAGTATAGAATATGCAACGCATGGATTTACATACCCACAGCCATTTTTCTGATGGAACTTTGTCACCGGCGGCACTCATGGAGCATGCAAGGTGCAGTCATGTGGACATGCTGGCACTGACTGACCATGACACACTGGATGGCCTGCCTGAAGCACGGCTGGCTGCCACGGAACATGGCATCACGCTGGTTGAGGGGGTGGAAGTTTCCAGCCAGTGGTACAAGCCCAATAAAAAAAATCCGTTTGGCGTACATATTGTGGCGCTGGCCCCAAAAAATCTGGCACCCTTGCAGGAGCTACTGGCCGGGCAGCAGCAGATTCGGGCCGTACGGGCGCAGCAAATTTGTCAAAAACTGGAAAAAGTAACCAAGACTGATCCATGGCCTGAAGTGCTGGCACTGGCTGATGGCCGGGCAGAAGGTGTGACCCGCTCGCATATTGCCAGCTGGCTGGTACAAAAAGGCATTGTGGCACGCCAGCAACAGGCCTTTGACCATTATTTAAAGGAAGGCAAAAGTGCGTTTATCCCACTGGCATGGGCAGACCTAAAACAGGTGCTTGAGGTAATTAATGCCAGTGGCGGACAGGCTGTACTGGCACATCCCACGCGCTATGGCTTGTCGGCCACGCATATTCGTTATCTGGCAGGTTTGTTTAAAAGTCTGGGTGGGCATGCCATTGAGCTACCATCAGCTGTTGAGCCACCAGCTACCCGCGCCATGATAGATTACCTGATTGCCCAGCATGACCTTGCGGTATCGGTTGCCAGTGATTTTCATGGCAATAATATGCCATGGCTAAAACTGGGTCATGTACCTGCGGTGAAGGAAAACCAGCGTGGGGTCTGGGAGCAGTTTTAGCCTGCCTGGGTCAGGCCTTCATCAGGTTAGCACATGATCGACGGGTTGTAGCGGCGCAGGAATATCAATGGCATTTAAGCCCGTTAAAATATCAATTTCCATGGTACGCAGCAGCGCATCCAGTGGCAGGTCGTTTTTTTCCAGTCCAAACGGTTCCTCTAACTCACTGCCCAGGGCATCCAGCCCAAAGAAGGTATAGGCCAGCAGACCAACCACCAATGGGGTAAAAAAACCAAGACTATGCGCCAAACCAAACGGTAATAGCAGGCAAAACAGGTAGGCAGTGCGGTGCAACAACAGTGAATAGGCAAAGGGCAAGGGTGTGGACACAATCCGGTCACAGGCAGCCTGCACACTGGCACATTCGCTGATATGATTATTGAGTTGCACATAGCAAATATCGCTCAGTTTACCCTGATGCAGGCTTTGCATCAGTACATCATGTGCCAGCACCAAGGCATATTGGGGCGCGTTGTTGTGCTGCTGTATAAGCTGATATTGGGCAGGGCTAAGCCATTGTTGAGTGCGGGAAGACAGCGGTATGTTGCGCAGTCTGGCCAGCAAGGCATAATTGAATACCAGTACATACTGCATTAGCTGTTGACGCGGTATGGCGGGTAACAACTGACTATTACGATCCAGATGACGGACCTGTGCAATTAGGTGACCCCACAGCTTGCGGGCTTCCCACCAGCGTTCATAGCAGGCATTGTTGCGAAACACCAAAAAAATGGACAAGGTCAGGCCAATCAGTGAGAACGCAGCAATTGGCACATCAGCCAGTGGGTGAATCGCCCAGTGGTTGAGTCCCAACAGCAGCGCAGACAAGCCGATCACTGTCAAAAGCTGCGGCATGATTTGTGGCAATATTGAGCCCTGCATGGCCAGCAGCAGCCTCAGCGAATTGGGGCGTTCACGAACAATCATGCGATTAAAAACCTGTCCTGTAAAAATTAAACCGGCATATAGCCCTGTTCAGCAAAGGATAAAACCATATCCTGCCCCACAATAACATGATCCACCAGCCTGATATCCAGTAGCTGGCAGGCCTGCATCAGTTGCAGGGTGAGTTGACGGTCAGCCGGGGAAGGCTGCGCTGGTGCATCCGGATGATTATGCGCCACAATCAGGTTAACAGCGCGATGCGTGAGCGCCAGCCGCATGATTTCCCGAATATGCACACTACACTGGGTAATAGAGCCATAAAAGATTTTTTCAAACTGGATCAGGCGCAGCTGGCTATCCAGAAACATGGCTGCAAATACCTCACGGGGTTCATGCCGTAACTGTTGGGAAAAATACTGTTTGACCAGTGCTGGTTCATTTAACTGGTGATGTTGCTGCAACTGGTGACCAACATAACGCCGGCCCATCTCAAGTGCGGCCATCAGGTGCGCGACCTTGGCATCACCCATACCATGACAGGCCAGCAATTGCTCCTGACTGGCATTCAGCAGGTCAAACAGGCTGCCAAATTCGCCAATCATGGTGCGGGCCATTTCAATGGCAGAGGCTCTGGCGCTACCGGTGCGCAGAAAAATAGCCAGCAGTTCGGCATCTGACAGAGCTGCTGCCCCTTGTTTTAGCAGTCGTTCCCGTGGGCGTTCAGAGGCAGGCCAGCATTTAATACTCATGTTTATTCCATTGGCTTGTTATCATCATGGCGATGAAGTTCTTTGTCATTCTGTTTATAAAAATCTTTGATTTCTGTCTATTGCCGCTTTTTAAAGGCGCAGGGATTTTAATATGAATGCTGGCCATAGGGCCAAGGTTTTATTTGGGTAAAAAATACTTTAATGCTATTGTGTGCGCCATGTTGCAGGTGCGAAAAACAGCTACGGGAAAACAGCATGAGCATGACATTAAGCCAGAACGCCACCACCCCTAAGGCAAGCCAGACTACTGGCCGAATTGTATTGGGTGTGACGGGCGGAATTGCTGCCTATAAAAGCGCCATACTGGTACGCCGCCTCAAGGAAGCCGGGTTTGATGTGCGCGTGGTGATGACTCAGGGTGCTCAGGCGTTTATTACGCCGTTGACCTTTCAGGCCCTGTCCGGTAATGCAGTACATACCAGCTTGCTTGACCCGGCTGCCGAGGCAGGCATGGGCCATATTGAACTGGCGCGCTGGGCCGACCTGATTTTAATTGCACCGGCCAGTGCCAATACTGTCGCGCGACTGGCCGCCGGCATGTCTGATGATTTGTTAGCCACACTGGTGCTAGCGACCAAGGCACCAGTCTGGCTGGCCCCAGCCATGAATCAGCAAATGTGGGCTAATGCGCTAACCCAGCGTAACCTGCAAACCTTAACTGACTATGGCATGCAGATGATCCAGCCGGATGCTGGTGAGCAAGCTTGCGGTGATGTCGGGCTAGGCCGTATGCCGGAACCTGAGGCACTGGCTGCACAGGTTGCAGATTATTTTCAAGCTATAAACAGCCAGCCTTTAGGTCAATCAACACATCAGTCACAAATTTTGGCAGGCCAGCATGTGGTGATTACCGCTGGACCCACGCGCGAAGCCATTGACCCGGTGCGTTATGTGAGCAATCACAGCACGGGAAAAATGGGCTTTGCACTGGCTGAGGCCTGCCGTGACGCAGGGGCCAAGGTTACCCTGATTGCAGGCCCGGTGACTTTACCAACGCCGCAAGGCATTGAGCGTATTGATATTAGTTCGGCGCAGGAATTGCTGGCCGTGTGCTTGAAAGTAGTCAATCAGGGCTGTGATATTTTTATTGCAACGGCTGCGGTGGCTGATTATCGCGCAGCCGAAGTGTCACCCCATAAAATCAAGAAAGCGGGTGACGAGCTGACTATTCAACTGGTCAAAAACCCGGATATTGTGGCAACAGTGGCCCAGCAGGAAAAACGTCCGTTTATGGTGGGATTTGCGGCCGAAACCCAGCACATGGAACAATATGCCAGCAGTAAACTGGTCAGCAAAAAGCTGGACATGATTGCGGTGAATGACGTGTCCCGTTCCGACATTGGCTTTGGCAGTGACCAGAATGCCATGACGGTATTTTTTGCTGAACACTATCATCTATCGCAACAACATCTGGACAAGGCATCCAAATCAAAAATTGCATGGCAACTGGTGGAATGTATTGCTAAGGCGCAGTCAGCGCATTAGCACGTTTTTGCCTTGCGCTGACCCTTATACTAAGCACTCGATAAGGTAAATGTCAGGGTTTACTGCTTAGGCCTGATTTACTTTTAATATTCATTAAAAACCCAGCCACTGAGAAAAGCAAAATACTCGCGTAACCACGCGTTATAACGGATCAATAATGGCGTTGGGGCGCTAATCATGGTGACATTCGTATAGCCCTGTTTTCTGGCAATGGCTGCTGCACGAATGGTATGAAAATCACTGGTGACAATCGCCACTGGATCGGTCAGGGCAATATGGTGCTGTGCCAGTAGGCGCTTGCTGTTTTTCAGGTTAAGTTCGGTGCTGGTGCTTTGATCTTCCAGCGCCATGCGTGACACGGGAATTGCATAATGCTGCCCAAGATAGCGTGCCATAATCACAGCTTCAGTTTCCTGTTCGCCAAAATCAAGCCCGCCACTTAAGATTACCAAGGCATGCGGCGAAATTTTTGCTACTGGTACAGCAGCATCAAGTCGCTTTGCCAAGGCTGCGGATGGCTTGCCATTTTCAACCCCACTGCCCAGCACAATGATTGCTTTGACAGGTGTGCTATCAATGACGTGGTTCATATTTTCATGAATTTTCAGGGCAAACCAGCCCAAGCTCACACACCATACTAAAAACAGGCACCAGCCAGTTTTCCATAACCGTTTGATCCGGATATGCTGATTCAGCCAATGATGAATTTTGTCCCACAGAACGGCATAAGTAATAAAGCCAGTACCAATGAGTAGTGGCAAGACAATACCAATATGCAGTTTTTTCTGGATGAGTAAATATAAGCTGTCCAGAAGCAATACTGTGCCTAAAATCAGCAATAACGCTCTGGGCAGTAAACGGCTGTAGGCACTATCATTTGTCATAAATTTCTTTTTTAGAATCATTTTTTTTAGCATCAACTTGTTAAAGTCATTAGCATGGATTAAAGATTACCTAGACATTTCCTCATAGGTTCTAATCTTGCTGATATAAAAAAGCCACAGCAAAACTGTGGCTTTTAGTGGCTTTAAGATCAGCCCTAATCATACTGCTTAAGCATTACCAGTGGCAGCCTGCTGTTGTTCCTGCTGGGCGCGCGCCAGATTTTCAGCAAAGGCTGCATCAAAGTTGATGGGTGCCAGCAGCAATTGCGGGAAGCTGCCTTTGGTCACGATATCATTGATGGCTTCACGGGCAAATGGAAACAAAATACTTGGGCAATAGGCACCAAGCAGTTGTGGCAGTTGTTCCTGATCAATATTTTCCATCAGGAAAATACCGGCTTGCTGGATTTCTGCAATAAACGCAGTTTCCTGCTGGTTTTCAGCGCTGACGGTGACTTTTAAAACCACTTCATAATGGGTGGTATCAATTTGTTCAGCACTGGACGACAGGTTGATATTTAATTCAGGTTGCCATTCCTTGGTAAATACTTTAGCGCTTGGTACTTCAAATGAAATATCTTTGGCGTAAATACGCTCAAGTGCCAGTTGTGGTTGAGCTTGTTGTTCACTCATAAAAATATCCCTAATCTAGTTTCGTTAAACGTGTTGCAGTAAAAAATCGGTCTAAGCCGATTAGCCATTATTGGCGTTCAACATTTCATCCAGCTTGCCCTGTTTATCTAGCGCATAGAGCTGGTCGAAGCCCCCAATAAACTGATCATTAATAAAAATTTGCGGTACAGTACGATGCTTGGTGCGTGCCATCAGTTCGGAACGTACTTCGCTGGGTTCCTTGTTCAGGTCAATTTCTTCATACGCAATATTCTTGCGCTGTAGTAACTGTTTTGCACGGACACAGTACGGACAAACTGTTGTGGTATAAACAAGAACATTGGCACTCATGATCGTACTCCAGTCAATTTCTATTTAATTTCTATGTTGTCAAAACCAGCAGCCGTCAAAAACGGTTAGCGTGCCTTGACCAGCGGTAAGCCCTGAGCCTTCCAGTTACTGATGCCACCGTCCAGACGATAGCATTTGGCATTGGCAATCATTTGTACAGCAGAACCTGCCACCTGACCCATGTTGCAAATCATGACAATTGGACGGTCACTCTCGCGCAGCTCTTCAACATGATTTTTAAGCTGGCTGAATGGAATATTACGGCTTCCACTAATGTGTCCGGCCTTGAAGTCCTTTGCATCACGCAAGTCAACTAATAAAGCATTTTCACGCTGAATTAAAACGCCAAGGGACTGAGGAGATATCTTGTGGCCGCTACGACGGTTTTCAAGGATAAAAAACAAAACAATCAACACCCCCAGAATTCCAAATAGAAAGGGATGATTTTGCATAAACTCTAGCCAGCGTTCCACAGTGCACCTGATTACATCTAAAATTGCACACAGTATACCGATAATCTGCTGCTTTTTTGCAGGGTTTTATATGATTGCTTTGTTTTAGGCCTACCGCATGAATGCAGACCTGATCATAAAAACAGGGACTATTTTAAATTACAGGATCAGACACGGATTAATCAGACCAGTTAGCCTTCGTTGTCGCGAACTTCAGCTTCCAGCCGATTCAGGCTTTTCAAGCGGCGTTCCAGAATTTCACCGCGCTGACTGGCCGCCAGCAGTGCACAGCCCGGTTCCTGTCGGTGCAGGCAATTGCGAAACTTGCAGGTGCCATAATAATCCTGCATTTCAACAAAACCAGACCGAATGGCATCCACATCCAGATGCCATACCCCAAACTCACGGATACCGGGTGAATCAATCAGTGCGCCACCCTCAGGTAAGGGGATCAGCTTGGTGGTGGTGGTGGTATGCTGGCCCAGCGCCGAATTTTCGGAAATAATATTGGTTTTTTGCAGTGCATTGGGTGCCAGAATATTAATCAGCGAACTCTTACCAACGCCGGATTGACCTACAAAAACCACCGTCTGGTTTGCCAGCCGGGCTTTCAGGTTGTCCAGTCCATGGGTTTTACTGGTAATCAGGGTTTCATAGCCCAAGGCCTGATATTCATCAAGCAACTGGTATAGCTCATCATTTTCTTTTAACAGGTCAGATTTGTGCAGCACCAGCAACGGCTTGATGCCTGCCTGCTCACAAGCCACCAGATAACGGTCAATTAATAAGGGCGAAGGCACAGGCAACGGCGCAAATACAATCACAATCAGGCTAACGTTGGCTGCGACCGGTTTCACCTTGTGGTAACGATCCGGGCGGGTAAGCAGGGAAGAACGTGGATGCATGGCATTGATCACGCCAAGGCCAGTGTTGCTGTCAGCCTGCCAGCGTACCCGGTCACCGGTCACAAGCAATTCCAGATTGGTACGGGTGTGACAGCGCCAGACTTCGCCTTCCACCACCGGACGCCAGAATGGCTCAGGTTCACCATCATTGACGACAGGCGGTATTTGTTGTTCGGGGACTGATAAAGCCTGCACTTCAAGCTGGCGGCCATAATGCGCGACAACCAGACCTTCGAGCTGCTGGCTGTCATCAAGGTCATGCTGGCGGCGTTCCTGCTGTGCCTGCATGCGGCGTTCCTGTTGTTCAGTCAGGCGACGTTTGCGGATTAAAGCCATAAGCCTAAAAAAGCTCCATTATAAGTATCCAGTCCCGTTGGGGATTACTGTGAAAAAGTGTTTATTAGTATACGTTCTAATTAATCGAGCAGGTAAGATTTATCGGCGAAGAAGGTAAATGGCTGGGATGACATGCAAGTCTGGTTCAATTATTTTTATAGTATTGATGGTCAAAACTGATTTTTATCAGGACAAAAAATGCAATGGCCTAAAACTAAAAACCCCGCACCTTTCGGCGCGGGGTCCTTCAATTGCCCACCGCTAAGAGCAGGCAACAGAACAGGGACCATTAATATAGCCGAAAATTTAGCACTGCAAAGTAGCAGGGAGTGACTGGACAGTTTGTCTACAATAAGAAATAAGCACTTGACGTTTTAAAAAATAGTTATTTTGATAAATTTATAGCCATTTTAAGTATAGCGCATATAAACCACAATGAATTGGCCGAAAAATTCATTTCATTGGTCAGTTCGGTCAATAACTGCACATTCTGATCTTTTGCCAACATTATTGAAAAAGACGGGTGCTACTGAAAAAGTAAGTCAAAAGTTTTAATAACGCTGCAAGTGTTTAAATAAAGTAATTTAAATCAATGAATTGTTGTGAAGTTTTTTTATTGATTTAGCAAGACCTGTGAGTTTGCTAATATAGCGTCTTTACAGCAAGACAGTGTGGATGCAACAACGATGAGTAGCAGCGATCAGCGCTTAATATGGATTGACCTGGAAATGACCGGCCTGGATACCGACCGTGATCATATTATTGAAATTGCTACCATTGTTACTGATGAGCATTTGAATATTTTGGCAGAAGGGCCGGTGCTGACTGTGCATCAGAGCGATCAGGTACTTAACGGCATGGATGAGTGGAACACCCGTCAGCATGGGCAGTCTGGTCTGGTTGAACGGGTACGCCGTAGTACCCTGACCAGTCAGGATGCCGAAGCGCAAACCATTGCTTTCCTGAAAAAATGGGTTGACCCCAAAAAATCACCAATGTGTGGCAATTCCATTTGTCAGGATCGCCGCTTTATGCATCGCGAAATGCCGGCACTTGAGCAATATTTCCATTATCGCAATCTGGATGTGTCATCAGTTAAAGAACTGGCCCGCCGCTGGCGTCCCGAGATTATGTCGGGTCTGAAAAAGCAGGCAACCCATCTGGCACTGGATGATATTCGTGATTCGATTCGCGAACTCAAATACTACCGTGAGTATTTTTTTAGAATCAATTAATCACTAAAACTAGGCAGATAGCATATTGGCATTTATGCGTATGTTATCTGACTTTTATCACAGTTTGTCGTAAGTCTAATGATTTAGTAGACAAAATTTCATCAGAACGCTATTGTCAAGGCTACATGGAAGTAGCGGTTAATTTTATGCCAGTTAAACTGTATTAAAAACAGTCTGGCAAGTTTAACCATTTAGTTGTCCCACGCTAATGAGGACAGTGTTATGGGATTTAACAATAGCATTGTAAGGTATTTTGACGATGTGCTGGACTGGACGCCGGTACGCAAGTCATTGCTGGTTCTAATTATTTTAACGGTCATTTTAGTGCACTACTGGTTATTTCAGGTGTACCAGACTTATTTTCCCAGCAAATATATTAATTACGACATCTTAATGACGCTGCAATGGGGCTTGCCGTTCCTGATTTTTTTAACCAGTGTGCTGATCTATGTTGGCAAGCAGGTAAAGGACAAGGAATGGGCACAGCAATTATTTGCCTGTATCAGCACGTTTTACTATGCAATTTCTCTGGTGATTCTGGGCTATACCATTGGCCTGTCCAATATTACTACCGGCCTGGTCATGGCAGGCGCACCACTGTTTGGCTTTGTGCTGTTCCAGCGTCATATTGTCTATGCTGCTTTTGGCACCGCGGCCGTGCTGATCATTGCACTATCGGCATTAAGTGCCTACGGTCATATTCCGTATGGTCCGTTGTTCAAGCCTGAATTTTTTTATGAGTTTAAGGCGCGTCCGTTTTATTTGCTGTGCATGATTTATTTTGCCCTGCCGCATTTTATTACTATCTTCGGGTTTTGTGACTTGTTCTTCATTCGCTGGCGGCAGCGTGAGCGCAATATTCACCATATCAGTATTACTGACAGCCTGACCAATTTATACAACCGTCGTGCCATTACAAATTGTCTGGAAGCCTCGCTCGAGCAAAACGCTGATCTGGCCTTTCCGGTGTCTGTGGTATTGCTGGATGTTGACTTGTTTAAAAGAATCAATGATGCGCATGGCCATGCAATTGGTGATAAAGCCCTGCAAGTGGTAGCAGCCACGTTGCAAAGCACCTTGCGTAAAGCCGATCAGGTCGGGCGCTATGGGGGCGAGGAGTTCCTGATTGTGCTGAGCCAGACTGAACTGGAACAGGCGGTAATTATTGCAGAGCGCTGCCGGGTTGCCATTAGCAATGCCTATGTGAGTGATGAGCATGACCAGCGTTTGCAGGTGACTGCAAGTTTTGGGGTGAGTTGCAGCGAGCAGTGTGGTTATCAGCTGGATAAAATTGTACGTCAGGCTGATAAATACCTGTATGAGGCCAAGCATCAGGGCCGCAACCAAGTGGTTTCAATTTTAAATACAATTCGCACTTAACTCTTCATATAATGATGATGAATCCATGCTGTAATCTGTAAAATCTGTGATGCAACTGAATAAAGAGAATGAAGATGCAAAGTAATAATCCCATGTTTAAAAAGGTCACGTTTGATGCGGCCTACACCGAACCGATGACGGTTGCCGGGGCAGTCAACAAAGCGGTCCTGATGACAGGCGTGGCCACAGCTATTGCACTGGTGTTTTATTTTTACTGTTTAAACCTTGGCTATACCAATAGTCCTGCCATGCTGGGTGCCATTGTTGGGGCAATTGGCGGTCTGGTGCTGGCATTGATTATGGCATTTAAGCCACAAACCAGTAGTAGTCTGGCATTGCCGTATGCGGTACTGGAAGGGTTGTTTCTGGGCGGTATTTCGGCAGCCTATGAATACCGTTTTCCGGGCTTGCCACTGATTGCTGTGGCTGCGACCTTTGTGACCACCTTTGGTTTGCTCGGCTTATACAAGGCTAAAATTATTCAGGCCACTGAAAAATTCAAGGCCGTGGTGCTGTCTGCCACGCTGGCCATTGTAATTTTATATGTGGTGCAGTGGATCATGGTACTGGCATTTGGAAACAGCATTCCATTCCTGTTTGAAAACGGCATGATTGGTTTGGGCTTTGCGGCCTTTGTGGCGGTAATTGCTTCATTAAACCTGATTCTGGATTTTGATCTGGTTGAGCGCTCTGCTGAATACCAAGCGCCTAAATACATGGAGTGGTTTTGTGGCGTTGCGCTACTGGCGACTCTGGTATGGATGTATATTTCATTCCTGCGCCTGCTGGGTATTATCCGTTCCAACTAAGAACGTATTGATGTCATCAGTAAGCCTCAAGACAGAAATGTTTTGAGGCTTTTTTATTGATGACGGAGTAAATGTGCGACAATGGGCCATCTTTATATTATTTATTCTGTAGAGCTTCTCGTGCTAACCAAAGCCCGGGGCGAGGAAAACAAAGCGCATGACATCTGATTTATCCAACAACTCGCCAGAGCAGGCCATTACTTACTTAAACAGTTTAAAGCAAACCGCGCTGGATGAAGAGGCGCAGTCCTTTATCCGTAATAACCTGAATAAGTCCAACGAGGCCAGCACTTATACCACGGCATTTAGTCTGTTATACCAGCATTATGAAGAAATGCTGCAACAAGCCACTATTGCTGCATTTGGCTTAAATGACTTTCAGGCGAAAAAAATACTGTATAAAAAAGATCGTGTGCGCCTGTTTAAAAAGCATGGTATTGATTTTAATGCACTGGCTGGTGCTGATGCGATGAACACCTTGTCGCTGATTGTGAATGCCTCACATTATGAAGGGCTGGTGACCGAAGCATTGGCAGATAAATTTCCGTACTGGAAGGAAGGCTTTGCCATGGTGCAACTGGATCAGGCCTATAAAAAACTGGTGCCCCAATGTATTGAGCATCAGCAGGCTTTGCTGGATGCCTTGATTAATGTGGTACAGGGACAGCGCTAAGCAGCTACTGGTTTTACTTGCCCGCAGCAGTAATTTATATACGGCTGCGGTGTATTTATACAGCTGAATTCATGCTTTTATAAATCCATAATTTTGTCTTTTTGCGCTAAAGCACGCTGCACCGCAGGACGTGCTTTTAGACGCTCAATCCAGTCGTTTACATGCGGATATTCAGCAATACTAATATCCTGCCATTCCCAGCTTAAGGCCCAGCCAATCATGGCCATGTCAGCAATGGAGTACTCACCAGCCACATAATCACGGTCTGCCAGTCGCTGGTTTAGCACGCCATACAGGCGCTTGGTTTCATCCACATAACGGTTAATGGCATAGGGGATTTTTTCCGGGGCAAAGCGGTTGAAGTGATGGTTTTGTCCCAGCATGGGGCCAAAGCCGCCCATTTGCCACATCAGCCATTGTTCGACTTCAATCCGCTGGCGTTCATCCTGCGGATAAAATAAACCAGTTTTACGACCCAGATATTGCAAGATTGCACCAGATTCAAAAATGGAAATCGGCTGGTCATCCGGCCCATTGGGGTCAATAATGGCAGGCATCCGGTTGTTGGGTGAAATATCCAGAAACGCTGGCTTGAACTGGTCACCCTTGCGGATATCAACCAGTTGTATTTCATAGGGAAGCTGCATTTCTTCCAGTGCAATGGTGATTTTATGGCCATTGGGCGTAGGAAAATAAAAAAGCTGGATAGGTGCTTGCGTGCCTGTTGTCATGTTGATACCAGAGTATTTTCTATCGTTAAAGATATAGCGCGTCGCTTTTTGAATATCAAGTTTAATCACGTGTGCCTAAACGGCCATTTTTTCATCATCAGCAAAGTCTCGCTTATGTGGCATCAGGTGTATTAATCCGGCCCTGACAATAATACATATTGTTTGCTCGAAAACTCTGCTATAAGTTCCTTTTTGGAACTAAAAGTACTTAATAATCGGCTTGACTCACCCAGTTGCTGATCGCAGTAAAACCGCACATCACAAATGTTGAAGCGGGTCAGGTCTAGCAGTATGGATAGATAAATGATGAATACTAAAACGTTAACACAAGCGGTAATCCGCCAGCGTTGTGCAGTCGTAATTGGCGTAGGTGCATCACAGGGGATTGGCGCTGCAGTGAGCCGCCGTATTGGCCGAGAAGGCCTGCTGGTTTATGTGGTAGGGCGCACGCAGGAAAAGCTGGATCGGGTGGTTGCCGAAGTTCAGCAGGCTGGTGGGCAGGCAGAAAGTTATATTCTGGATGCCACTAAAGTCAGTCAGGTAGAGGCATTATTCAGCCATATTCACGCCCGTCAGCAGGCCATTGCTCTGGTAGTCCATAATGTAGGCAGTAATATGCCATCGCGGTTTTTAAAAAGTAGCCTGAGCTTTTTTGACAGCATGTGGCGTTTGACATTTTTATCAGGCTTTTTGGTGGGCCAGCAAGCGGTTAAAACCATGCAACAGCAGGGACAGGGAACCCTCATTTTTACCGGGGCCAGTGCCTCAATTCGCGGCAAGCCCTATTTTGCGGCATTTACCACAGGCAAGGCTGCACTAAGAGCGTATGCGCAAGGACTGGCAAAAGAATTAAATCCGCAGAATATTCATATTGCGCATGTGGTGGTTGATGGCATGGTGGATGGAGAGCGTATTAATCAAGCTGTGTTTGGTTTGGGCCGTATGCTGCGTCAAACGCGAGGCGGGGGCGGCTTGAATATTGAAGCCATTGCCGAAAACTACTGGATGCTGCATCAGCAGGCTAAACCATTGTGGACGCACGAGCTGGATTTACGGCCTTATAGTGAGAAATTTTAATGAATATCTTCAGAAGAAAAAAATCATCACAGGGTTGTATAGTAGTTATCGGCACTCATGTTGAGGCCTTATCCCAGGCATTGCTGCCACAGGCACAAAGTCAAAAACTGGCGCTGTATCAAGTGAGCCATAGCCAGCAATATAACACGCTGCACCATGAGGCTTTGAACCAACTCACCAGTGTGAATGCAAATTTGATTGACCCTAAAGCCATGGTACAGTTATTTAAAAAAATTAAACAAGCTGGCCATGTGGTTGAGTTGGTGGTATTCCAGCCTGCGACACCTATTGAAATTGCCAGTACTGATTTAACTCCGGAATACATCCAGCAACGCTGGCAGGACATTGGTTTAAGTGCCATTACTATTGCGCAACATGCCATTAAATCTATGCTGCCCCGTCAGCAGGGAAAGTTTATTGCCCTCGGTTCAATGCATGCCAGTGAACCAGACTCAGGCTGGCTGGCAGATGGAGCGCTACAGGCGGGTAACCGGGCGTTATTTCAGTCACTAGCCCGCGAGTTTCAGCCGCAGGGAATACAGTGTTGTTATATGGCGTTATCAGGCTGGAGCACTGAAAATATGCAAACGGCGCAGGCCATTGCACAAACCTGCTGGCACATTTATCAGCAACCCCGTTCAGCGTGGAGTCAGGAATTGAGCCTGTATCGCTAATTTTTAAGTTGTTTAATTTTATAAAGGGGCAAGTCAATGCAATTGAATAACATGGTTTCACCATAACTTGCTCTGAAGTACAAACAGACCTTACAGGATTTGAGCAAAATTCTTTACTAATGCAAATTCAGATTGAATACTTTTGCTAAATTACGCCATTTAGGCGCATAGGAAAAAGTTTATTTGCTAGGTACTTCATCAATCATTTTTAGGTGAATAACCCTAATGCATGTGTTGAAGTTTGAAAATTTGGAAAAATTTGATTGAGCTGTTCAGGATTTAAATGAAACTGGTTGGTAATAACCTCACATAGGACAGTACGAAAGTCAGTCATAACGGCTAGATCCCGGTTTTCAAATAGTCGTTGTGGCTGAAGGGTTGGCCACTCGCCATACACTTTTTTTCCTTTAATTGCGCCCCCTAGCAGCCACATCACATTCCCATGGCCGTGATCAGTGCCCTGATTGCCATTTTCCTTGACGGTACGCCCAAATTCACTCATCACCACCACTACTGTGTCTGGCCATTTGTCGCTGAGTCCTTGTTTAAGCTCTGTTAGGCCATTCATTAGCAAGGTCAGTGAGTTGGCGAGTTTGCCCTTTTCTTTACCCTGAGCTGCATGGGTGTCCCAGCCACTAATGCCAAAAAAACCAAAGCCAATATCATCACGTGCATGCATTAGGCTGGCCAGTTGTCTGGCATCGGCGGCAAAGCCCCGTACCGGTTGACCGCCGTTAGCTGCTTTTTCCTGCTCGGGCTGCTGTTCACTCAAAGCGCGTTGCAGGGCTTTGTCAGCAACCTGAGCAGACTGGTAAGCTTCTCCCAGTGTTCCACTATTCTTGTATAGACCATCGAACAAACGACGTGAAGAGGCACTGCTGATAGTGCTGCTTTTTTTGACAGATTGCCCAGGCGATACGACAGTAATCGGATGCTGGCCAGCAAAAATTCGTGGAATGGTTGTGCTGATTGAAATACCCTGTAAGCTACTGGATTTTTTTGCATCAAGTTGCAGTAAGAGGCGGTTTAGCCAACCGTTGCGCGTGGTTTTGATATCAGGTGTGGCAGTTTCCATATAATCCTGCGCATCAAAATGTGAGCGCGTTGCACTGGGTGAGCCTGCTGCATGAATAAAAGCCAGCTCTCTACTGTGCCATAATGGCATAAGTGGGGCTAGTACCGGATTTAGACCAAAATAACCATCCAGATCAAGCACACTATCCGGTTGATTGGCGCTTGGTTTGCTCAGGGCAATGTTAGGGCGCAATTGATAGTAATGCTCATCCTGATACGGCACCACCACATTTAAGCCATCTACTGCGCCTCGCAGCATTACAATAATTAGCTTTTTTTGAGCAATAGGTGTACTGGCTGCCCAGGTATTATTAAACAGCAAGGGTGTGCTGGCTAATAACAAACTATGTCGGATCAGTTCTCTACGATTCATTGTCTATTGTCCTGATAACTTTTATCGGTTGCATTTTAATAACGCATAAAATCGGGGCTACCCATTAACAGGGTTAACTTTTGCGCAGGATCAGTCAGTTGCTGATAGTGCGTTATGGTTTGCGGTGAGAGCAGAGCAGAAAGCTGACCAAAGACCTGATCAGGGTCAACTGTGTAATTAATATTGGCTTCAGGATTTTTACTTTGCTTGAATAAATTGCCACGTCCTAATTGAGTGGCATAGTCAATCCGGGTTTTAAGCGCATTAGGCGTTAGCCATGTTATTTCTTTCCAGTCATAACCATCCGGACTAAATGCACCATATAAGGGCATACCCATAGCTGTATTTTTCTGGTTAATAATAATAGGATTAATGGGGTTGATATTACTGGCTCGAAGACTAGAAATCAGATAACGAAAAGGCGGCTTGAACTTTTGCTGTACATTGCGTTCCTCCCAGAATTCCCGACTATTGAATAAGCTACGCAATACTTGCCGAATATCACCATGAGTTTTGATAAAGGTGTGACTGAGGGTATTGACCAAGGCTTGCGGTGGCTGATCGGCTACAAAATAGCTGGCCAGCTCATAAGCAATATGGTTGGCAGTGGCAGGTGAGTTTGCCAGTATTTGCAGGGCTTTTTCGCCCTCTTCCTGTTGCTGTCCACTGACAATGGTTTGTCGTAGCCATTGTTTTTGAGTGCTATCGTGCAACTTGGGGTTGTAGCTAAAAAATTTGCCTGCTGCCAGATCTTTAAAGTTATAAGTCCATCCAGTTAGCATTCGAGCTAGTGCAGTAACATCAGCCTGACTATAGCCGCCATTTACACCCAGTGTGTGCAATTCCATAACTTCGCGTGCATAATTCTCGTTAATGCCACCTTTAACGATTTTTTTATTGTTTTTAGTGCTGGTACGTTCAGCGGCTGACAGCCTGTTATCCAAATAATCCAGCATGGCAGGGTGATGTGCAGTGGCATTTAATAAATCACTAAAATGACCTAAAACGTGAGGACGAATGGCTGTTTTTTCATAGTCCGAATAAAACAGGCGCGTAGCGGAAGATTTAGCAGCATATACATTAAAATGGTTGTACCAGAAATCTACCATCACTTCTTCAAGCTGATTGGGGCTGTAGGTCGCCAGCAAAATTCGCTGGTTTTTGATTGCAATATCCAGTTGTTTGTATAGCTCCCGGCGCTGTATATCAATAGCTTTGATTTCATCTTGATTATTGCTGGCTTTGGCGGCTTTACCTTGCTGTTGTAAACTTAGTTCCTGAGTAGCAATTATAGTGAGTGATGGAATCACTGCTGTTTGCTCAAGTTGCTCCACCAAGAACGGTGGCAACGGCTGAGGCTTGGTATTTAATTGCTGGTCAATGTAGGCCTCGATACCCAGCTTGCGAATTTTTGCCAGTTCAATGGCATTGACGCCATAGCCTAAACGGTTAAGTACATGCAATTGCTTTTGTTGTAATGAAAGCGCTGCAAGAGCAGGAGGAGTAATTGAAAAAATCACTATACTGGCAAGTGCTATTCTTGTTTTGACCAAGCCGATAAATGGGAAAGAAAACTGAAACATATAAATTCCTTAATAAATCGGAAAAAATGGTGCGCTTAATGCATACTCTTGCAAAGTATGTGCTGCCGACATATGCTCTGCCAACATAGGGAACCATCAAAGAAAAACAAAGGATAAACTGTAGTTTCTTGCAACTGCTGCGTTTGATCAGCGCAAAAATTCCGTACGAAACCTAATACAAAAAATTAGTGCGAAAAAAAGCAGCCATGATCATGACTGCCTAATGAGTAACGGGAATTATGAGTCAACGTCTTTTTATTTAGACGTATTTTATTATCGACCCCCTAAAGTGATCACCTTAACTCACCTTGTCACCTGGTTTGGCACCTGTATCTGGTGAGAGCAGGAAAATCCCTTCGCCATTACCAGCAGCCAGCACCATGCCATTGGATACACCAAAGCGCATTTTGCGTGGCGCCAGATTGGCCACCAGCACAGTTAAACGGCCCACAAGACTGTCTGCTTCGTAAGCCCCACGAATGCCACTAAACACATTGCGCGGTTCAGCCTCACCCACATCCAGCGTAAGTTGCAGCAACTTGTCCGAGCCTTCTACGGTTTGCGCATTAATGATTTTAGCCACCCGCAAGTCGACTTTTAAGAAATCATCAATCTTAATGGTTTCGCTAGCGCTTGTGTCCGGCTTGGCGACAGTCGATTTGCTATCAGGTTTGGCTGCCGCTTGTGCCGCGTTTTTAGCAGTCTTGGGCGGTGTAGCAGGCGTAGCTGTAGTGGTAAGGGATTCTTTGGACGCTTCAACCATCAGCTCTACTTTGGCTTTGTCTACACGCTGCATCAGCGGCTGGAATGTATACACCTCATGATCCAGCAAAACCTGCTGACGCGAAGCAAAATCCATGCTGTCCAGTTTAAAGAACAGTTGCACCTGTTTGGCAAGACTGGGCAATACCGGGACTAGATAAACCACCAGCTGACGGAACAGGTTGAGGCCGACTGAACAAACATCCTGCACTTCATTGTCCATGCCATCAATTTTGGCCAGCGCCCACGGTTTTTTCTCGTCAATGTACTGGTTGGCTTTATCAGCAAGACTCATGATGTCACGGATTGCCGTACTAAATTCACGCGCCTCATAGGCTTTACCAATGTCATCGCCTGCATCAATAAAGCTTTGCACCAGTTCTGGCTCGCTGCATAGTGCAGACATTTTATTATCAAATTTGGTATTGATAAACTTGGCACAGCGGCTGGCAATATTCACCACTTTACCCACCAGATCGCTATTTACCTTTAAGATAAAATCATCAAGGTTCAGGTCACTGTCTTCCACTTTATCCGACAGCTTGCTGGCAAAGTAATAACGCAGGTATTCCGGGTTTAAATGTTCCAGATAGGTTTCGGCCTTAATGAATGTGCCACGTGACTTGCTCATCTTCTGGCCATTCACAGTCAAAAAGCCATTCACAAACACCCCGGTGGGCGTACGATAGCCGGCCCCTTCCAGCATGGCAGGCCAGAACAGCGCATGGAAATACACAATATCCTTGCCAATAAAATGATACAGCTCTGCGTTACTGTCCTTGCCCCAGTAATCCATAAAGGTGAGGCCAGCCTGTTTGCCTGCATGAGTGCTAACATAATTCTCAAAGCTGGACATATAGCCAATAGGTGCATCTACCCACACATAAAAATACTTGCCCGGTGCATCGGGAATTTCAAAGCCAAAATATGGCGCATCCCGCGAAATATCCCAGTCGTTTAAACCCGCTTCAAACCATTCATTGAGCTTGTTGGCAATGCTCACCGGCAAGCGATTTGGTGTGCGCGTCCAGTCTTGCAAATACTGCTCAAAATCAGGCAGCTTGAAAAAGTAATGAATCGATTCTTTTTCAATAGGGGTTGCACCACTTAAGGTGGAATAAGGGTTTTTTAGCTCGGTCGCATTATAAGTCGTACCGCACACTTCGCAGGAATCACCATATTGATCCGGCGCGCTACATTTGGGGCATTCCCCCTTAATAAAGCGATCTGCTAAAAATAAGCCTTTTTCCGGGTCAAACAGCTGCTTAACCGGGCGGGTACTGATATGTCCGGCATCGCGGTTCTTGATATAAATTTCCTGTGAGCGCAGGCGGTTTTCTTCACTGTGTGTGGAGTGGTAATGATCAAAGCTGATATCAAATCCGGCAAAATCGCGCTCATGCTCGCGCTGTACCTGCGCAATTTGTTGTTCAGGCGTCACGCCGTTGGCCTCGGCTTTGAGCATGATTGCAGTACCATGCGCATCATCGGCACACACATAAGTCACCTGATGACCCATGGCGCGCATTGCACGTACCCAGATATCAGCCTGAATATAGCCCAACAAATGACCCAAATGAATCGGGCCGTTGGCATAGGGAAGTGCATTGGTGACTAAAATGCGACGTACAGAATGTGGCACGGACAAATACTCTCTTTGTAATTTTGCAATACAGGTTAATATAACATGCTTCCCCTGTAAAATTGCCCGCTGTTATCCCGTTGGAGTATCGCTTATGTCATGGTTTAAACCATTTAAAATGGAATTTGCCCCATTTGCTGAATTTGGAAATCCGCAAGTTGATGAAATTCTGCAAGCACATTATTTGCCAAATACTCAACATCCTATTTTGTCGCTTGTCACTCAGCGTCAGCAGCAAAATGATGTACTGGGCTTAACCCTTAAGCTCCCGGCAGGCTATCAGGTGAATTCGGAAGCTGATTTTGAGCAGCTACACAACAGTCTGGCCAGTGCCTTGGAAAAAGTGGGCATTCGCGAGCTGAATCTGCATTTTGTGACCCAAAAGGCCAGTGGCACTCAACATGAGCGGGGAAAAAGCGTGAGCAGCACTGCTGCGCAAGAACTTCGCCCTGAGGGATATAATTCCGTAAGAAGAGCGCAAAGCAACCTGCCCCCGGTAATCGATGCACAAGAAGCGCCCTCTAACTCCCCCTTAACAAGGGGAGAATTACCGCCTGTCATTGATGCTCAGGCACAAGCGCAACCTATAAAAAGTGAAGCCGTGCAACGTGAAGATGAGCTGACATCAAAGCGTCCTGCGCCGTCCACCCAAAGCCAGCTTAAAGCCCATCCACGCATTAAAAATGTCATTGTGGTGGCTTCCGGCAAAGGCGGCGTTGGCAAATCTACCACCACCGTAAATTTGGCTTTGGCGCTACAGCAAACCGGCGCAAAAGTGGGCGTGCTGGATGCTGATATTTATGGCCCTAGCGTACCAACCATGCTGGGTACAGCAGGCAAGACACCTTTAATTGAAAACGAACAGTTTATTCCACTGGAAGCTTACGGCATGGCCGTGCTATCCATTGGTAATTTAACGGGTGATGACAATACACCTGTCGTCTGGCGTGGGCCAAAAGCAACCGGCGCACTCATGCAGTTGTTTAACCAGACTGCATGGCCTGATCTGGATTATTTGCTGATTGATATGCCGCCGGGTACGGGTGATATTCAACTCACGCTGGCGCAGCGCATTCCGGTCACAGGTGCAGTGATTGTCACTACCCCGCAGCATGTGGCGTTAATGGATGCCCAAAAAGGTATTGAACTATTTAACAAGGTAAATATTCCTGTGCTGGGTGTGGTCGAAAACATGTCTACGCATGTCTGCTCCAACTGCGGTCATACTGATGAAATCTTTGGTACGGGCGGTGGCGATAAATTAAGTGCTGCCTATCAGGTACCTTTATTGGGCCGCTTGCCCCTCAATGCCAGCATCCGCCACAATGCTGATCAGGGTAAGCCTAGTGTGATTGCCAACGATGCAGCTGCTATCCATTACAAGGACATTGCGCTGGCCATGCTGGTGCAACTGGCCAAAATTCCAAGCCGCGAGCGGGACAGCAACCGTATTTTTTAATTGCGGCTTTTTAATTGGCCGCTTTTTTGAAAGCCAAGTTTTAAGGTAAAGTAAGCACAATTTTTTAAACAGTATTTGGGAAAATCAATGAGCATTAAATCGGATCGCTGGATTCGTGAAATGAGTAAAAACCACGGCATGATTGAACCCTATGCCGAAAATCAGGTGCGTCTGGATGACAATGGCCAAAAGCTGATTTCCTATGGCGTGTCCAGCTATGGCTACGATGTACGCTGTGCGCGTGAATTCAAGGTATTTACCAATGTGCATTCGGCCATTGTCGACCCCAAGAATTTTGATGAAAAAAGCTTTATTGATATCGAATCTGATGTCTGCATCATTCCACCAAACTCATTTGCCCTGGCGCGTACGGTGGAGTATTTCCGCATTCCACGCAATGTGCTCACGATTTGTCTGGGCAAGTCCACCTATGCACGCTGTGGCATTATTGTGAATGTCACGCCCTTGGAACCTGAATGGGAAGGCCATGTGACGCTGGAATTTTCCAATACCACCAATTTACCTGCGCGTATTTATGCTGGGGAAGGGGTTGCACAAATGCTATTCTTCGAAAGTGACGAAGTATGTGAAACCAGCTATAAAGACCGTGGCGGCAAGTATCAGGGGCAGGTTGGGGTAACTTTACCTAAAGCCTAATCCCTAGCCAATGTAGTAATAAGACTTAAGGGTGGTGATAGCATACATTCACCCCCTTATTTTAAGGGAGTTTTAAGAAAACTCTTTCTATATTAGTATCAGGGATAGATGGAAAAATAACCCGACGAGCGGTTATTCTAATTAAGCTATTGTTTTTAATGATATTAATTTTGAAAGTAAAAATAAAAAACTGTTTAAATTAAAGCGATCAGCAAAACATTTTTGCATTTTGCCAAATAAGCCTCATAATATAAAGTGTAGTACTGTATACCGTACTATAGACATCAAAAGGCACAATAATAATACCTTTGATGTATGAGGACCAAGAGGATTGAACTGCTTTAATGCAGTATGGCAATTAAGAAGGAAGGCTAGGTAGCATGTCTCATCTACGTTTACGCGTTAAATCTGGTTTTAGACTCAGTACGTTGGCACTATCCATCGGCCTTTCTTTAGCGTCGTCTCATGGTTTTGCACTTGAAGCACTGGATGATGAGGGCTTGGCCGACTCTACTGGTGAAGGTATTGCGTTCTTGCCAGAGAATTTCAGCATGCAATTTAAGGATGAAAACAACGTTGCAGGGGCAGGTAGTATTCGTTTGATTCCTGTAGGTCCGTTAAGTACTGCTGTAGAAGATAAAGGCTATCAAAAGGCTGATATTTATCTATATGGATTATCTCTAGCACAATCTAAAAAAGACTATGGGATAGAACGGACAAACTCTGATTGGGGAACTGGTTTTGGTAATGTTAGCGCTATTGGTGCTACCCCTTCGGCCACAGACTTTGGTCGTCCCATTACCTCATGGGGCTCTGCGACTAATCCTTGGATATTCAAAACAATTACTGATAGTGCACCAAATTTTGCCGGTGTTTCAAAAGATGTGCCTTATCTGAGTTTTGAAGCACCCTTAATGCATACAACGATACCAACTACTGGACCTGAGGCATCGGCTTATAACCTGAAAATGGGCTTTTGGGCAGATGCCTTTATGCGGGATAAGACTATTGTTGAAAATGCAGGCGGAGATAAATATGCAGGTTTAAGCAATCGATTGCGACTTAACTTTGTCTGGGATGGGTTTAGTGTTAATGGTTCGAATTTAAAAGTATTCCGTACTCTGGACGGCGTAACTGCTGGCATGGGGGGTACATATACAGCCAATTTAAAAATTAATAATGTTATTACTTCAAAAACTTTTAATTACGGTTTAAATACATCTTATAACGAAACGTTGGGTATTGCAGGGGTAGTAAGGCTAAATAGTGGCCCTACTAATGGACATGATTCTAGAGCTACTGTAAGCGGTCAAACGATAAATCGGACGACGCCAGTAAATGATACAACTGGTATAACGATAACTTATCAACCTCCTACAAATGCTGACGTACCAGGTAGCTTTCCAAACGGCGGTATGTGTACTTATCCTAGACCAAATACAGTGGGTAATAGTTCCTCTCATGCAGGTCAATGTCTTACTCAAGAAGGCTACAAGACTTTAACTCATACTGCTTCTGGCACCAACAATTGGACCCCTCCAGCTGCTAAAAGTGTTATTCGTATTAATACTCAGGAGCTTCTAGGTAGTGTATTTGGCGATGGTACGCCAGCACTTGGCGGAGCAGGAGCCAAGGGAAATATTCCGAATTTTGGGCCTAATAGTAATGCTGAGGGAGTTTTTTTATACAATCCAAATATTAATATTGTTTTGGGCAATCTATATCAACCATTAATGTTTAGTACCGATGGTGGAAACTTTTCTATGGAACTTGCTCGTATTCCTGATAATGCAGCAATTTATAAGAAAATTTATCAGGACTACGATAACCCTAACTCTACTGAGTATTTAGGGCGTACATGTAATGTTCATAGTTGTGGTAGTACCGTAAATTTAGGGGGAACTAGCTATCAAGATTCAAAAGCTACTCATAGCAGTATTACCATTGGTTCTACGGAGTATGATAGCGTGAAGAATCGTTTAACCGCTTATAAAGGTATCGAAGCCATAGGTATTTCTATAGGTGAGTTGAAAGCAGGTACTGCTTTATATAGCGAAAACAAAGTTGATTATACGCAAGTTTTTAGAAGAACAAGAGTGGGAAATACCAGTTGTTTTTTGGGAATATGCGGAGATGGCAGTTGGGGTAGTTGGAGTGCTTGGTCACCGGTTGCACCAAAATTAGGTACTATAGCAAATCCTAATCCTTATGAAACCGAATTCAACCAGAATACGAATGGTCAAATCTTGGGTATCCAAACTACTGTACCTAATCCCTATGTAAATAATTTGAACCCACCGGGAGCTACAGTAGCAAATAATTTTGGCTCTGCAGTAATTGATGGATTGCTTATTCAGCATTTTAAATTTACAACCACAGGTTTGAACTAAGGAGAGGGTTACAAAGTGAAAAAAAGATGCTCTTATTTAGTTCTACTTGTCCTTCTGCCTTGCATGCCATCATTTGCAGCTCTAGAGGGACTAAATAATGATCAGCTACAGCAAGTTGATGGTCAGGCTGGAGCTGACATCAGCCTTGAACTAAAATTAAACCATACTACTGCCAATGTTTTTGACACTTCTGTTTGCCCAGCGAATAATCTTGAGTATTGTCGGCTGGCTTTTTCTTTAAGCAACCGCTATCACGATGGTTCACAGGATACATATGATGCGAGTGGAAATCGAATTCCATCAACCACCGGGCGTAAGCAATGGTTGGTTTTTAAGGGGATTCAAGGAACTATTAATATCCAAAAGATTGGTCTGGATGGCGTTGATCTACAATATAATAATGGGACAACTAATATTCTTAAGCCTGCTATTCAATTATCATTTGATGCAGCAAAACCTATTTTAATAAGAAATTTAGGATTTCAATCATTGGCAATTGAAACTGATGATGGTGCAAATGAAGTAGGACCGGGATATTTAAAAAGTGATAAATATTGCTCTTCATCTACTGGAACATCATCATGTTTAGGCGGTAATGCTTTTGATGGGAATAACCCTTTAACTAATACAGGTAGGGAAAAGGGATTTTTAGGTATTAATATGAATGGAAATCTTGCTGTTGGTGGAACAATTAAGATGTTCAGCTGTGAAGGTGGTTCAGGTGGACATCCTCGTTGTTAGTGATTGTTTAAGGACATAATCAATGATACGGAATCATTATAAAACTCGCCAGTTTGCATTAACAGCATTGGCAGCCAGTATGCTCCAATTCAGCAGTAATACCTATGCTATGCAGGTATTAGATGACCGCGACTTAAGAAAAGTTGATGGACAAGATGGCATAAATATTAGTACTGAATATACTCAGGCTGATATTGATCAGTTATATTGGGAAGATAAAACAGGAACTGCTGGCAATAGTGAGCAGACTTTACGTGCTACCGCCAATGGAGTAAAAATCCGCGATACCGATCCAGCAGATATATATAGCCTGGGGACTAATATAAAGATTGATGCTGGTAGCAAGAATGGTGGAGCTGGACTAGATTTTCAGATAACTTCTAGCCCTTCAACTATTTCTATTGATGACTTTAATATTTGTGACACTGCCAATACATCTATATGTGGTAAATCTTTAGGTAGCATGGCTATTCAGACTAGTTCACCTCTTACTTTAGGTTTAAAAACATCTAATGGATTATTTAGCGAAACTGCACAGGCGCAACTTAATTTAGGCTTAAATAATATTAATATTTATCTTGGGCAAAAGCAGAACATTAATGTTAATACGCAGAATCAGTTAATTTTAAAGAATTTTAATTTTAATTTTACTGGTAAGGGGCACATGTTTGTTAGTGATATAGAGGGTTTAAAACTCCAAACAAATACTGGTGCTGCCATTGCTACAAGTACTAGTACTCCTTCTGAGACATTAGGATATGTTGATCTTGCACGAGTAAATGATCCAGATAAAGCAATCTTAACGAATGGAAGCTATGAAGGTACAAATGCTGGTTTGAATCTGGAGTTTATGACTAAAGCTAATGTAGATATGTCGTTAGGCAATCCTTATAGTTTAGATAACGCTAAAGGCCTTATACGAGTTGGAGCAAGTGGGCGTATTGTTAACGGATATCTACAAGTAAGGGGGATTGATGCTCGTGATACAACAAATAATATTTTAGGTTATGCCGCCGCTGCCACAGCTGTATCAACTACGCCATCTGTTATTGGAACTAACGCCAGCGTTATGGGTTCTACAGGCTTAGCTTTTCGAATGAAAGGTGATTTTACTAAAGAAAACGATAGTATGTTGGGTGCTGATGGTAAGGCTACTACGCTTGAAATCGGTGGGGCTGGCTTAAATACTTTTGGCTTTGAGTTTGGTAATTTAAGTCCATTAGTATCTGGCAGTACCGAAAGAGCATATTTTGATAGTGGAAATATCTATTTAAATCTTGCAAATACTAAGTATTTGCAAATGCCGGAAAATGCAGTACTAAGGACTTCACGTTTCGGTGGTACTACTAATACGTTTTTAACATCGGCAGAAGATTACAAACAACAAATTCACAACTTAAGTGATAATCCTTATAGCTTGACTATGGCAATTCGTGGCATGGATTTTCAGGCTCTTTCCAAACGAGGAAGATTTACTTCAAGCAGTGGAGTATCAGTTGGAAACGCTTTTTCACCTAGCGCTGGCTTAAATAATAAATGGGGTTTAGGTTTACCTATTTATAATTTAAATGCCAATATTGCAACCTACGGCACTACTTATAATGGCGACGTTTATACCTTAAATAACCTTACCAATGAGGTAACTAAGTCAACAGTTTCAAACTCTCAGCGCTTAGGCTTTGCTATGGCCTTAAGTACACAAGGACGAGATTCTACAGGCAGTAAAACTACATCTATACTTGTCATTGATGGAGCAGATAATCCTAATAACTCTGGTAAGCCTACGGATTATTATTTTGGTCTGCGCAATATAGATATGTTACTTAGCGGTTATGGCACAATTGGTGTTGAGAATAGTAACTTTAATGTCACATTGCCAAATCTATTAATTGTTATGGCTGCTGAGGTTGCTGCGGGTTATTTACCAGGTGCGAAAGCCAAAACCCTTGGATCTTCATATTTTGCCCCCACTAATAATTTTGCCCTAAATAAAGATGTGTTATTTGGGTTAAAGATTAAATTACTAGGTGATATGAATTTTGCCCTTGTACCTAATAACTCAATCGCAGATGGCAATCGTTTATCTATTATTGGTGATTATAAAATGATAGATGGTACAGTACAGATTAGTGATCCTATAGATGAGTCAATGATAGGCTTTGATAGGATGTCTGGGCTAATTCGATTTAATAATGCCATTGTTATTAGTAAAGACAATTCTGCTCCTAGTGATCAGCAGGGTAATGTAAGCTTTAATTTTGGTCTTACTTTTAACCCTAATCAGATAGCAGGTGATGTATTTAGAGTAAAAGATATTAACTTCTATCCTCCTGTAAATTCTGTGAATAATAGAGGACAACGCTTGGGCGAAATGGTTATTACTGGCGGACGTTTAAATGCTAACATGACCTTAGTACCTCGCAATTAAGCTAAGGATCAAGCGGAGATAGTGATGGGAAATCATGTGGTGAAATTACTTGCTTTTAGTGTAATAGTCGCGATGACTACTTCGTCATTTGCAAGTTCAAATCTGATAAGTTTATCCGATGATGAAATGGCTGCTGAAACAGGGCAGGCATTGTTATCATTGGGATATACTGCTCCTTCCGGCACTACAGGTGGCCTGACTGATTATGGATACTATAAGTTAGGTATGGAAGCAAAAGTAGAGATGAATCTTAATATTAAAAATTTGCAGTTAGGCTGTGGTGGCAGGAATGGACCAGGCGTATGTGATATTGATATGTCCAATGTATCTTTAAGTGGGCCAGCTGATGGAAAAGTTAATAGTGCTAATATCGCTGAGAATGGTACACCTGCATGGAGTACTGGAAGACCAAGTACAAGCGCAGTAATGACCAATCCCTTTATTGAGTTTGCTATTAAAAATCCAACAAGTGCTTCAACGCGTGAAGTAATGGGTTTTCGCTTAAGTGCTGAAGATGTATTAGGCTATTTATCAGCAGGAACTGCAAACGTTGCAAATCCAACAGATGGGATTAAAACTTTTAGTGGGTTCATTAAGGTTGCACAGACCCCTGTAAATGCTTTTACCAATCCTGCTATGTTTGGTACGACAAAGGATCAAATGATATATGCTAAAATTACAGCTTTGGGTATTGATCGTTCAGTAACTACCAATCCTAATGCCATGACTCCAGGCTCAGGAAGTTATGAAACGCCTGGGAATGATATAGCAGCATATGTAGATCCTGTAACTGGCCAGAAAGTTTGGGGTATTAATGTTGCAAAGCAAAATGTGAACTTTAATTTTCCAGAAACTATTGTGACTGGAAATAGGATGTCACAATTAAATTTAGTTGTTAAAGATGTTCCTATTCCTACAATCGCAATTGGAGCTGCTGATGGTGCATTACGTATGCGCTTGGATCAAAGTATTCTAGGATTAGCAAATGATCCTCTATTTTTTATGGGAGCCGAAGGTACATCAAGTGCTAGTTGTGCAGCCAACTATAATACTTCAAATTGCTCCTATATTACTAACTTGAAAGCAAATGTAACTGTTAAGCAAAATTTTAATTTAATACATAATTTGCCAATCAGCAGTGGAGGCTATTTATCTTTGCAAAAAGAAGCAATGAAATGGCCTGGTAGTGATAGTGCGGATATTGCTCAACCTGGATGGTGGTTATCTTTTAAAGATCCTTTAGACTTTGGAGCCTTAAATCCTACCAGTGGAATTCCAATGCAGGATGTATTGCCTCAAATTGCTACTTATGTTACAGACTATTTATCTCAAAATAATATTGACTTAGGTTTTGGTGAAGCTTTAGGTGCAGCAGTTGGAGCACCAATTTATAAAGGGATTGGTAATATTCAATTAGCCAATGATGCTCGAGCTGTAATGGTTTTAGAGAATTTGTTACTTGATGGTAATCAAAAACCTGTACCTAACTGTTATGGAAGTTTAACTTTCTGCTGATATTTGCTGCAATAAAAAAGCGGCCTAGGCCGCTTTTTTATTTTCACTAAATTTACAACCTAACAAACTCAACAATTTGCTCAACGGCTTCTTCAAGTGTTGTTGCTGTCACTGTTGAGTCAGCTTTAAGCTGTTCACTTACCAGTATCGTAATACCTGTATTACGAAGCAGGGCAGCCTCATGGTCATTCAGTTCAGCATTGGCAATAGATACAATGCCGCGCTGTAATAACAAACGTTCCAGGGTTTCACCCTGCACCAGCAACCCGGCAGATAAACCCAGTACCGCAGGTTTTTGACCAAGACGTGCTGCACGCTCTTCTGAACTAACGGGACGCTGCTGATCAGACAATTGAACTGAATCTTCAATCATGCCTGCGCCAATAGTGACGTTGCTCAGGCGGTCTATAAAGATAAACGCGCCGGTGTAGCGACTATCTGCATAGCGATCAAATGCAATTGGGGTATCAAACTCTACCACGACATCGGCAATGCCATTGAGTTCAACGTGCTCAGCAGTATTTTGCTTAAGCGTATTCACATCAACCCGATAGTTAATCTGGCTAACCACGGCTGGTACATTTTGTGAACCAACCTTAATATTGTACAGCTTGCCTTTAACCAGTGGCTGTTCGGTCATCCATACCACGGTAGCACGCACCGCACGTGAAATCAGTGGCGCGCTATCAGCATGGGTGAGCATATTGCCGCGACTGATATCAATTTCATCATTAAGGGTAAGGGTGACCGCCTGACCAGCAGATGCCTGTTCCAGATTGCCATCAAAAGTGACGATTTCCTTGACTGTGCTACGCTTACCGGAAGGTAGCGCCACAATTTCGTCGCCCACACGCACCGAACCCAACGCCACTGTTCCCGCAAAGCCACGGAAGTCCAGATTTGGGCGATTGACATACTGCACTGGAAAGCGGAAATCACGCTTACTGGTATCACGGTTAATCTGCACGGTTTCCAGAATCTGCATCAGGGTTTGGCCCTGATTACCATTGTTTTGGTACCATGGCGTATGTTCTGACGGATTTACCACATTGTCGCCATTTAAGGCAGACATCGGTACAAAGTGAATTTCAGTAGGCTTGCGGTTGCCAAGCTGGTCAATAAAATTCAGGTAATCCTGCTTGATTTCATCAAAACGGGCTTGCGAATATTCCAGCAAGTCCATTTTATTGACAGCAACAATGATGTGCTTAATGCCCAGCAGGCCAGCAATATAGCTGTGTCGCCGGGTCTGGGTTTGTACGCCATATCGCGCATCAATCAGGATAATGGCAAGGTCACAGGTTGAGGCACCGGTGGCCATGTTACGGGTATATTGCTCATGTCCCGGGGTGTCGGCAATGATGAACTTGCGTTTTTCAGTTGAGAAATAACGGTAAGCCACATCAATGGTAATGCCTTGCTCGCGCTCGGCTTGCAGGCCATCAACCAGCAATGCCAGATCAGGTGCATCGCCCGTGGTGCCCACTTTTTTGCTGTCACGGGTTACCGCTTGTAGGTGATCTTCGTAGATCAGCTTTGAATCATACAGCAGGCGGCCAATGAGGGTACTTTTACCGTCATCCACGTTGCCGCAGGTTAAAAAGCGGAGCAGGTCTTTTTGTTCATGCTGCTTTAAATAGGCCAAAATATCCTGGCTAATCAGCTCGGACTGATGAGACATTCGAATAACTCCAAAAATTCTATACGGTGGCTTCTATACAATGGCTATAGCGCAATCAGGAAAAACAGTGGCGTGGCACTCAATGCAATACTAGGCAATGCGATATCCGCGCCAGTGTTTTCATTAGAAATAACCTTCCTGCTTTTTCTTTTCCATTGAGCCGGCTTCATCATGGTCAATCATGCGGCCCTGACGCTCGGAACTGGTGGTCAGCAGCATTTCCTGAATAATTTCAGGTAGCGTATCTGCGGCAGATTCAACTGCACCAGTTAATGGATAGCAACCCAGCGTACGGAAACGCACCGACTTCATTTGCGGTACTTCACCTGCGCGGAGTGGCATGCGCTCATCGTCCACCATAATCAGGGTGCCATTGCGCTCAACCACCGGACGCTCGGCAGCATAATACAGTGGAACCAGTGGAATTTGCTCAAGGTAGATATATTGCCAGATGTCCAGCTCAGTCCAGTTGGACAGCGGGAACACCCGAATGCTTTCGCCCTTGTTCACCTTACCGTTGTAAATATTCCACAGCTCAGGACGCTGGTTTTTGGGATCCCAGCGGTGCTTTGAATCGCGGAAGGAGTACACACGTTCCTTGGCACGGGATTTTTCCTCATCACGGCGCGCGCCACCAAAAGCCGCATCAAACTGGTATTTGTCCAGTGCCTGCTTGAGTGCCTGTGTTTTCATGATGTCGGTATATTTGGAGCTACCGTGCGTGAAAGGATTGATCCCGGCTTCACGACCTTCCTTGTTCTGGTGAACAATCAGCTCCAGCCCCAGTTTGCTAGCCATTTGATCACGGAAGGTAATCATGTCCTTAAATTTCCAGCCGGTATCCACATGCATTAGGGGGAACGGTGGCTTGGCAGGGTAAAATGCTTTCATGGCCAGATGCAGCATGACCGCAGAATCCTTGCCAATGGAATACAGCATCACCGGATTATCAAATTCGGCTGCAACTTCACGAATGATGTGAATGCTTTCAGCTTCAAGCTGTTTCAGATGTGTGAGTCTTTCCTCAGTCATTTATTTACCCAGCAAGGACTAAATTTTAAACGCAGTATTGTAACACGTTTTGCCTTGGGCTACGGCTGCTTTTACAGGAATCACGCTCAGATAGGCTGATAAGCTATATTAATAAAACTTTTGAACATACTGATAGTTATTAATTTTAATTAAAAGAATGCTGAGTGCAGGGTTAAACTGATGTCTGGAAGGATTAAAGTCAGCAGGCAGCACAGAAAAATAAAGTGATTGGGAGTTAAATGGATTAAATCAACAGTTAAGTTTTAAGCAATTCATCGTTATATAGTAAAAGCGGTGCTTAGGCAGTCCTAAACACACGCTGTTTTTCACGCGACCAGTCACGGTCTTTCTCAGTGGCACGCTTGTCATGCATTTGCTTGCCTTTGACCAGCGCAATTTCGCATTTTACCAATGCACCTTTCCAGTAGCAAGCCAAAGGCACGCAGGAATAGCCTTTTTGATTCACTGCACCCATCAGTTTTTCAATTTCACGGCGCGATAATAATAGCTTTCGCGTGCGATTGGCCTCTGGAACCACATGCGTCGATGCAGACAATAGCGGCATGATCTGGCTGCCAAACAAAAACGCCTCGCCATTTTTAAAAATGACATAGCTTTCGGACAGGTTCATCTTGCCAGCACGCAGGGATTTGACTTCCCAGCCCAGTAGCGACATGCCGGCTTCAAATTTTTCTTCAATAAAATAGTCGTGACGGGCCCGGCGATTCTGGGCAATCGTACCGCCCTGATGCAGTTTTTTGACAGTGGTTTTATTCATATTCATCAAGAATCCAATAAGAACACTAGTTTACCTAATTTTGGCCAGCGGATTTAGTTAATTTTGGTTATAGCATTTGTCCGGTGGTTGCCCTGAGATTAAAAACAGGTTTTTGGCCTCTGATTTTTGCTAAACTAGGGCAAATTTATTAGCAACCGAGCAGAAGCAATGGCCACTAAAGTACTTTATCCGGGCACTTTTGACCCTATTACCAATGGTCATGTTGACCTTGTAGTGCGTGCCTCAAAAATGTTTGATGAAGTGGTCGTGGCCATTGCAGCAGGCCATCATAAAAATCCGGTGTTTAGTCTGGAACAGCGGGTTGCACTGGCCGAGCAATCCTTAAGTGATCTTAAAAATATTAAGGTGATTGGGTTTAGTGGCTTGCTGGTGAATTTGTTTCAGGAGCAGCAGGCCACCGCAGTGCTGCGTGGTTTACGTGCTGTATCTGACTTTGAATATGAGTTTCAGTTGGCCAATATGAACCGCCAACTGGATAGCCAGTTTGAATCGGTGTTTTTAACCCCATCTGAGCATTTATCATTTGTGTCATCTACGCTGGTGCGTGAAATTGCCCGCCTAAAAGGTGATGTCACCAAGTTTGTACCCAAGGTGGTGTCTGAGGCTTTTGCCCAAAAACATGCGCAAGGTGGCTGGTAAAAACGACTGGTAGATTTAGTGATAAAACCGGGATAAACCATGGCTTTAAAAATTACGCTGGAATGCATTAATTGTGATGTGTGCGAGCCGGTTTGCCCCAATCAGGCCATTTACATGGGTGAGGAAATCTACCAGATTGATCCTGACCTATGTACGGAATGCGTCGGACATTTTGATACGCCACAATGCCAGCTTTTTTGTCCGGTAGACTGCATTCCGCACGATTCTGAGCATGTAGAAAGCCCCCAGGACCTGATGCAAAAATATGAACGGTTGCAGGCAGTACAGACCGGTAGTGAAAAAAACGGCTGAAAATTAACAGCACGGCATTGTTTTTTTTGCTACTATGCGCGCCTTGAAGTGAGTTGGACGGTCGCTGCTGTGGAGGTCTTCGTGACTAAAGCAGGGGAGGAAAGTCCGGGCTTCATAGGGCATGGTGCCAGGTAACGCCTGGGCGGTGAAAGCCGACGGAAAGTGCAACAGAGAGCAGACCGCCAGCTTGCTTAGGCAGGTTGGTAAGGGTGAAAGGGTGCGGTAAGAGCGCACCGCGTGTCTGGTAACAGGTCACGGCATGGTAAACCCCACCAGAAGCAAGACCAAATAGGAATCCCTTGGCGTGGCCCGCGTTGGATTCGGGTAGGTTGCTTGAGCGTATTGGTGACGATACGCCTAGAGGAATGATCGTCCTCGACAGAACCCGGCTTATAGACTCACTTCAAGCCTGATTACTGAAAATAATTTGATTGATTTGCCTGCTTTTTAGGCGCCCAAGCTGAAAATAGGCTTGACGGCAGGTAAAGAAATAATGATAATGCGCGCACAGTTTAAGGCTATGTAGCTCAGTTGGTTAGAGCACAGCACTCATAATGCTGGGGTCGCAAGTTCGAGTCTCGCCATAGCCACCATTTTATAGGTCACTCACCCGAGTGACTTTTTTTTATCTGCGTTTCAAGCATTCTCAAATAGCATCAAAACCCTTGTCATTAAAGCGTTTCATTAAAATAATCATGGTATCAAAATTTTAACTAAAACAATTTTGACTGTTTTATTCAGGCTCAATAAATCTCAACACAGCTCATTTTTTTAATGGTATGGGTTATATAATATAAATCTTATTTGTCTATAAACCCTTTAAACGTCACTCCAGCTACTACCAAAGCATCCCATAAAAAAGCCCTAGTGGGTTGTTCCTGCTAGGGCTTTTTTATGCTTAGTTTATTGTCGAGGTACAACCTATGACACCCAGTTTAGACGATGCAGTAGTACACAAAAGGCCTTAATGATGCGTTTGCCATCGCGTAGATGAATAAGCCATATGGGCAGGAACAAGTTTTTAATATTGAGTTTTAAAGTGATTATCAACGAGTGATCACTTATACATCCTATAGCAAGCCTTACTGTAAAAAACAAATTATTCTCCTGTTTATACCGTGTAGAGCTCACTCATCTTTTTCTTAAATGTTGAATGTGGATCAGCGTGACACTGCGTTGAAATTTGACACAGCAAATTCACCAGAGCAAAGAGATGAGAGCCAATAATGGATTTGCCACTAGACAATATGGATACACTAATATCACGTTCAGGATCAGCCCAGCAAAAATTATTGGATAGACCCAGATGACCAAAAGCCTGTCGGGTTGCTGGCCCATAAATGCCAAATGGATATGATCCTAATTGGAAGCCTGCACTATAACGCATGGGCATCCCTAATGTCCGGTCAAACGAAGTCCGCGCATTTTCCATGGTCGCCCTACGAACAGTAGTCCGCGCTAAAATCTGCTTTCCCTTATATATTCCGCCATTTAGTAACATCTCAAAAAAGCGACCAGACTGTTCAGCAGTGGTATAAATATTACCAGCTGGGCAAGCGGCATCCATAAAGCGAGGATCGTTTGTGACATTGACGATGGACTGTAAGTCACCGCCTAGCATGCGCTTAAAAAAAGCATTTGTACCAAGCGCCGGGTTAAGGCCAGTGATGCAATTTTGCGCAACAATAGATCGATATTCACTGGCCAGACCATAGTTTAAGTAAGGCATGTCCATGGGAACAGAAATATTTTCTTGCAGGAATTCCTTGATCGTTTGCTGCGTTACACGTTCAATGATCTCTCCTAAGATGTAGCCTGCGGTAATGGCATGATAGGCTGGGTGATGTCCTGCTGGGAAGATAGCCTTGGCCGCACAGATCTTTTTAACACAGCTCCTGTGATCAAATAGTAACTCAGGATCTGACTCATTTGCGAGTTGCGGGATGCCTCCACGGTGGGTCAGCAAATGTAATATCGTGGTTTCCTGCTTACCGTGAACAGCATATTCAGGAATATAATAACTAACAGGGTCTAGCAAGTTTATTAAACCGCGTTCATTCAAGAGATGAATTAATACTGCTGTAAAGGTTTTAGACGCTGAAAATAAGCATAGGGGTGTATCCGGGGTAGCAATTAGTTTTGGCGTTGTAGCGGAATCGGTAGGGCTGTTACCTTGGGCATGACCAATACTGCGATTAAGCACTATCTGGCCATACCGACGTAAACAGATAGCGAGCATGGGATGATTGCCAGTTAGATATAACTTCTCCATTGCGCTCCAGATACGCGCTACCTGCACCTGAGTCATTCCGGCCTTTTCTGGGAGTACTTCATTTGAACCAGTTCTGGTTACACTGCTGATATCTTGAGGAACCTGAATTGTGTGTGTCGAAAAGAATTTCATTGTACTTCCTATGTTTTTTCAGCGATTCCCACACAGACAGCGGATAGGTTAAAGAGTAAATGATCTTTTTTACTCTTGATCCAAGGTCAGTCTTGCAAAGGCTACTGTTGAGCGAGCTATGCTTTTTATGTGTCATCAAACATTCGTAAGCTCGCAGATATAAGGCAATCATGCTTACGTTTTGATGCGCATAGCGATACCGGGGTAAGTATTTGCTAAAACCAAGATAGTTGTGAGATGCTATAAGGACAAGTTACCAATCAATTGCGGCCAAATGGAATGAGCTCAGAAAACAACAACTTGGAGTGGATATATAAGCCGCGTATCCCTGTTATCTATCTTCAGACCTTGCTACAGATTGCCACAGAGCGGGGTCTCAATGAGCTGGACTTAATCCACAAAGTTGGGCTTAGCGAAAATATATTGCACGATACCCTAGGCGTGGTACCACCGATTAATCATTTCTGGTTAATTGCGCTTATTGTTGAGCTTACCGGTAATAAGGGCTTAGGCTTTGAAATTGGATTGCGGCTGACACCTACTGCCCATGGTAGTCTGGGTATTGCATTGCTGTGTTGTCGAACATTGCGTGAAGCCGTAAAGTTGGCAGAGCGGTATTGGCATATAAGAGAGCGTACGATTCGCTGTCAATTTCTTGAACAGGATAAGTATGGCATTGTGAGCCTCTATGTAAATGCGGCTTATCCTGATGAAGTGCGCATCCTGCATTTTGATGCACTGGTCGCTATGTTTTATCGCATTATTCAGATTTTATTGTGTGATACGCAGATCAATGCTGAGATATGGCTAGATTATGCAGAGCCTGAATATTATCAGGCTTACCGGAACCAGCTGCCGCCAATTCGCTATAACATGCCTACAACCCAGTGCCGTTTTCCCGTAGAAATTCTAGATCGTCAGCTTTTAACCTATAATCCGGATGTTTTAAAACATTGTATTGCTCAATGTGAGCGGGAAAGGATTGTTCTGGAAGATACAGCCAAGGATTTCATCAGCCGCGTGCTTGAGCACATGGTATTAAGCCATAATCATTATCCAACACAGCATGAGCTGGCTGAAAAGTTGCATATGTCGGTTCGCACCTTAAGAAGGCGATTAATCAGTCAGGGTGCGAGTTATCAGTTATTACTGGAAAATACACAAAAGGCTGATGCTTTAAAACTACTGGACAACCTTTCACTGGATATCAGCACAGTGGCAGAACTCATGGGTTATATTAATCCTGCAAATTTTACCCGCGCATTTCGTAAGTGGATGGGCATTACACCCAGTGAATACCGGGTGCTGATTAAACGTTAAGAATTATAAAGTGAATACAGCGACTTGAGCTTCAACCACATCTATTATTTTCCCAGAATATGATTGAACCAGTGATTCAAGCGGTCTGGCGTAAAGCCTGTAGCCGTGTACAGCAGCCGAGAAGGTAGCCCAACCGGATTATGCAGGGCAGTAAATAACGGGTGACTGGTGGCCACTTGCAGGATTGCTTTAGCAACATCACGCGGGCTGAGGTGTACACCAAGTTTGCTTACACTGCCTATAGTCACATTGGCTACCATTGCAGTTTGTACAAATAATGGCATGACATCAACAACGCGAATACCATATTCCCGCCATTCATTATCCAGTGCTTCAGTTAAACCCCGAATTGCAAATTTACTGGCAGAATAGCTGGATAGATTAACTTGACCATGCATGGCAGAAGCAGAAGACATATTAATGACGCGAGAAGTGGGCGATTGCCTGAGATAAGGTAAGGCACTATGACAGCCATTTAATGCACCCAGCAGGTTTATATCAATGAGTTGTTTATGCTTTTGAATACTCAGATCTTCAAATCGTGCGGAGTAAAGAATTCCGGCATTATTGATGAGCACATCCAGCCGCCCCGTATGCCCAAAGAACATGGCAAGCGTATTTTGCCAATCTTCAACCTCAGTAACATCAAGTTTTCCTGCTATTGCATTCTCATGGCCCAGTTGTGCTGCTAAAGCCTGTACAGCGCCTTCATCACGATCATAAAGCCCTACGAACCAGCCTTGCTGCGCAAATAAAAGTGCCGTAGCGCGGCCAATTCCTGCACCTGCGCCAGTAATAAAAACAGCTTTTTTTTCCATTGGATTCCTGCCAGATAAATAGTCATGTACAAAATAAGACACTGCTTTGATTATTATTTCTTAAATCCTGGCATGCCATGAGCCGTTGGGCGGTCATATTGCTTATCAATTCAGGCCATACTCACTAAAAAAATACTACTGATCGGCTTATCTCAGCCCTTAACTTTATAAAATAAAAGTCTTTTTTAAAGTGGTGATTAAAATTTGGCCGCAAATGATAATCATATTGACTCTTTTACATCTCACTGCCTGATTGATGGAAAAAACATAATCTCTCAACCTGAAATCAAGATTTAGTACTCATGGTGGAGTAGGGAATTGGCCGGGAAGGCGTAATTGTCATAGATCTGGATATCAGGGGAACAAAATATTAATTAAATTTAAAGGGATCTATTATGAAATTAGCATTATTGCCTTTATTGGTAACTGCTGGCCTGAGTGTATCGACATTAAGCATTGCAGAAACTTCAACTTTTCAGTTATGCAATATTTCTGGTTGTCATGCCAATGCAGGTGGTAGTCAAACAGTGTCCTCCAGTTATGCCAAAACAAAATATCCTCTGGTTTTTGCAAATGGCGCGGCTGGATTTTCTTCAATTGGTGAATTTAACTATTGGTATGGGATTCCACAAAATCTGACCACCAATGGCGGTAATGTTTTTATCACCCATGAAGCTTCTCTTGATTCCTCCGAGAACCGGGGTGAGCAACTGCTGGATCAGGTGCAGCAGATTCTGGCCATTACGGGTGACAGTAAAGTAAACCTGATCGGCCATAGTCATGGGAGTCAATCTATTCGTTATGTCGCAGGCGTGATTCCTGATCAGGTTGCCTCAGTCACAGGTGTTGCCGGCCCAAATCTTGGATCACCAGTTGCAGATAATATTTATACACTGCTTAAGACCCCGGTATTAGGCCGTATCGTATCGACAGTGGTATCAACGGCAATGGATTCGTTTTTTACATTAATCAATGTCTCAGCGGGACAATATTATTCACAAGATACGCAAGCCAGTCTTTACGCACTTACCTCAACAGGAGCAGCTGAATTTAATAAAAAATTTCCTCAAGGCATACCAACTACAAAGTGCGGCCAGGGTGCCGCTATGGTAAATGGTATCCGTTATTATTCATGGAGTGGGACAGGTAAATTAACCAATCCTCTCAATCCTGCGACGCCATTATTGACAGCGACTGGCCTATTAATCAGTGAACCCAGTGATGGCTTGGTGCCGAAATGCTCTAGCCACCTTGGTATGGTCATTCGTGATAATTATTTTCAAAATCATTTAGATGAAGTCAATCAGGTTGCAGGGTTGGTCAGTCCTTTTGAAGTCAGCCCAGTGACACTGTATCGTCAACATGCCAATCGCCTGAAGGTTGCCGGATTATAATAGTTGTTAAGTAATTGATTTATAATTGATTGATTTTTAACTCAGCCTTGATCGGGAAAAATAGCCTCTCGTATCTTTCCCGATCAAGAACGCTTAATACAAGCAGGCAAGCTAAAAGGAAATTAGCGATGAAAAAAATCTTGGAAAAAGGTGGCTTGGTCATTGGTATCACTATTTTTTGCCTTGTGGTCCTTTTGATGATTTGGCAACTTAAGCCAAAATCTACTGAAATACTGGTAAGTCAAAATGTTGGGACATTACAGAAAGCCAGTGCGGCCATAAATATACCAACGGCTGTCCAGATGTCATTAAATCCAAAGCCAGTTGCTCAATTGCCAACGCTGGCACCCTCCTTGCGTGGTACGGAAGTTGATTGTTCCTTGGCAATCGACCAGGAAAAACAATTGATTTTAACGACTGGCATTCGTAACTGTTTTGATTATTTCTTATCCAGTCTGGGTGAAAAAACCGAATCGCAACTCGTAGCTGATATTGATCTGTATTTAAACACTGTACTGCCTCCCACTGCGTCCCCTTATGCATTGCAATTGCTTGATAAGTACATGGCATATCGGCATGCGAGTCAGCAACAAAGTCTAAAATTTACAAAAATTGAAAAAATAACTCCTGAGGTGTTAGAGGGTATTTTATATAGGGTAAAAAACTTACGGCAGCAGTTTTTTACGCCGCCAGAAGAAGAAGCTTTTTTTGGCAATGAAGATGCGTACACGCAGTATACGATTGCAGAGATGAAAATTAATGCTGACTCAAGTTTAAGTGCTGCTCAAAAAGCAGAACAAATTGCTGACCTCATTGCCCGGCAGCCGCCAGAATTAGCCAAGAGTATGAAGTCTCTCATGCAGTATGCAGAGATTCAAAAGTTAACCAAGCAAATTCAGGCGCAGGGTGGCTCTCCAGAAGAATTACGTAAGATGCGTGTCAATTTGGTGGGTGAGGCAGCCGCAGACCGTCTGGCCGTTCTGGATGCCAATAATGCAATATGGCAGAAACAAGTAAACAGTTATTTGGCCGCGCGTGAACAAAT
This sequence comes from Alkanindiges hydrocarboniclasticus, assembly GCF_001982605.1. Lineage (GTDB taxonomy): Bacteria > Pseudomonadota > Gammaproteobacteria > Pseudomonadales > Moraxellaceae > Alkanindiges > Alkanindiges hydrocarboniclasticus. The sequence continues at coordinate 52,993 of NZ_MLCN01000008.1, forward strand.
TAATGTGTCAGTCGCAGATCCTCAAGCGCGTCAACGGGAAATTGATTCATTAAGGGCCAGCATGTTTAATACCCCAGAGCAGCAGCTTCGTGTGCAAACCTATGAGCAAATATCCCTTAAGCGAAATTAACCGGAAAACAACTGCCTGCCTTGAAGCTTGGCGTATTACTGCTACCCAGTGAAGCAACGGGGTAGCAGTAATATGCTGGGTAGCCTTAAATTTTTCTTATAGGTAGACCAGCACATTGAGAATTTCTTGGTAGGGTAAATATCCAGACATGGCTCTTTATCAGCCCGCTCGAAGTTTATTTCAATGGTAACGGTTTTTAATGATGGCGCTTGGCTGTAAGGGAAGGGGTAGTGGTGCAGCTTCAAGGTAATAGGTCGTTGTCGAATAAAATCCTGCGTGGCTGATGACATTTGCAGGGTGGCAAACACAGGTGTGCTGACACCTTCAATATCCATTCAAATGTTCATGCTTGAGTGTTTCTGCTGTGATTTTACGGCTGGATTGGCTTTTGCTTCTGTACTGCACCCAGCCCCAGCATTCTATAGACAGTCGATAAGCCCGTGCGGATATAGGCTTGACAATTTTTAATGAATCATTTGATACTTTGCGCCAACCGTGTCTGTTAAGAGATTGGCTGCTTGGGCAAACCACTACACCGCAAGATGATTCCAGAGACTTATGTGCAATTGCTATTTGAGTATCTGGAAGCTCAGGGCCATGACCCTGAAAGCGTACTGGGTGAACCATGGCCTGTGCCTGATGTGCAAGGCCTTGGTGGTATGCCTGTAGCGCATTGGGATCAACTGTTACAAACTGCAAAACAGCATTTGAATGATCCCCTCATTGGCTTGCATGTGGGGCAAACCATTACTGCCCGGCATCTGGGCATTCTGGGTTCGGTGCTGCTGGCCTGTGATAATTTTGGCGCACTTATGCAGCGTTTTGAGCGTTATCAGCGACTGATTTTTGATGTTGTGCCTGCAAGCATTGATATTGGGCCAGCGTACATTGAATTAACCTGGGATATTCAGGACTATCAAGCTGGGGGCTTGGTGGATGAAACCGGGCGTACGGTGATGGTGCAGTTTTGCCGTAGCTTGATTCGGGGTACTACTTCATTGCTGGCCGTGCATTTTATTCATGAGCAGCCCGCTGACATTAAGCCTTATGAGGACTATTTTGGTTGTCCGGTGCTGTTTGAGCAGCCCAAACCCCTGTTGCGTTTTGGCCTGAATATGCTGAGCTTGCCCTTAAAAAGCCCTGATCCTGCATTGATTGCCGTGCTGGATCAGCATGCCGATCAGTTGCTGGCCAGATTGCCACAGGTACAGGAAATTGTTGAGCAGGTGCGCAAGCAGATTGCCTATTTACTGCGTCAGGGTGAACCTGATATTGCACAACTGGCAGATTTGCTGTGTTGCTCACGGCGCACCTTGCAGCGACGGCTGACAGAAGCAGGAACCAGTTTTCGCCGTGAATTAAACATGGTACGGCACGAGCTGGCCCGGTTTTATTTGCAGGACCCCAGATTGCAAATTGTTGATATTGCCTTATTGCTGGGCTATTCCGAACATAGTGCCTTCACCCGTGCCTATAAGGAATGGACAGGCCATACGCCACAGCAGGAACGTGAATTACAGTCAATACAGGCCACGCCAGCGCAGATAAGCATTACCGTCGATCATGGCTAATCTGCGCTAAAAAAATAATTAATCCTGCTGTTTTTTAGCAATTTGCATAGTTTGTGCCAGTCCTTTACGGCTAAAGCCAATCAACTCAATGAGGTTGCGAAGTAACCCCGGCGCACGGGCAACCAAGGTATTGGCTTTGGGCACAATCACCATATCACGGCGCTGTTCAATGGCATTAACCAGCCCGGCCACCACGTCTTCAATAGGCACATATTTCCAGATACCGGTATTGCCTTTCCATAGTGCATTGGCGGCAGGATCAGTCTGAACGGCATCCCTCATGGGCGTTTGGAAGAAAGTGGGATGCAAACTGCCCACGCCAATTTCCAAATGCTTGAGTTCTAAACGTAGACTATCACACAAGGCCCAGACCCCGGCCTTGCTGGCGGTATAGTGGGTATTAAGCGGCGAGTGGACAAAGGCTGCCATGGAAGACACAGCCAGCAGATAGCCGCGGCTAGTGGTCACATAAGGCAGGGCCGCCCTAAAGGTGCGAAATACCCCGACAAGGTTAATATCAATGGTCCGTTCAAAAGTTTTGGGATCTATATATTGCATGGCTTCTGGTTTACCAATACCCGCATTGGCAATCACTACATCAATTTTGCCAAAATGCTGTGCGACCTGTGCCAGTGCGTTTTCCAGATTTTCCAGTGAGCAGACATCAGCAGCCCAGCCTTTGATCATATCATCACTACCCAGTGCATTGGCTTGTGCCTTAACTGTATCAAGATCCAGGTCCAGCAAGGCCAGCTTTGCGCCCTTGGCATGCAACGCCTGTGCAGCAGCCTGTCCAAGTCCACCGGTTGAGCCGGTAATTACAATCACCCGGTCTTTGAGTTGATATTTTTTCATGGTGTGTTCTTCTGTTCGGTTAATAGCTTAATAAACAGGAACGGTTTTTTTAAGAAAATTAAGCTGGTCTTGCACCACTTGCTCAAATGCATCACCGACATAAATATCAAAATGACCATAGTCATAGTGTTTAATTTCCTTGCGCGGGGTGCGTTTGGCATGGCGTAAGGTGGCTTTGGCAGGGGCAACCGTATCGGGATCGCAAATACAGAACAACACCGGTGCCTTGATTTTTGGTGTATTGCGACCCGGATAGTAGCGAATAATATCCAGCGCAAAACGGGCGGCCACATGGTTCTTATAATCTGGGTCACACTGGGTCAATGCTGTTACCCCTGCAATGGTATCAGCAGAATTCATCAGGGCTGTTTCACTGGGCAAACCCGACACAGGCACCATAATGGGCTGTTTACCTAGGGCAGCACCAATCCGGTCTCGCAGTGCCAGTGCAGTAAGCTTGACTGAGGTGACTGGGTTCATCACTAGAGTGGAAGCCAAACCATCGGTAAATGGACACTGTGACAGTACCGCCGCCAGTTCTGGTTCGGAAGCGGCTGTTGCCAGCACATGCCCACCCGAGAAAGACGACCCCCACAGAATGACTCTTTTGGGGTCTATATCAGGCAGGCTGCGTGCATAGTTAAGCGCGGCTTTCCAGTCGTCAAGCTGGCACTGAATGTCGAGTAGCTGACGGGGTTGGCCTTCACTATCGCCAAAATAACGGTAATCAAACACCAGACAGGCATACCCTTGTGCCACAAATCGTTCGGCAAAGGCGGTCAGGCGCATTTTTCGCGTACCGCCCAGACCATGCGCCATCACAATAATGGGAGAAGGCTGAGCTGCGGCCGGACGGTAAAGATAAGCACTACATTGAATACCGCCTGAGGCAAACTGGACATTAGCAGGTTGCAACGGATTGGCTACTTTTTTGTTCATGGTAAAAATTCCATCAGGCGGTTGATGATGGGATTTTCAGGCAATGCCGACCAGACAGCTTGACGCTTGCTGCCAGAATGCTTGATATTTTGCGCCATAAAAAAGTTTTTTAGGCCAAAATGATTGGTCGCGGGATGACACTGAAAAATGACTACTTTCCTGTAGCCTGCTTACTTTACTCATCCGCCCTGATCCAGACTTCTGTTCTTCCCAGCACACTGGTGCCCACATAACCACGCATCTTCAGGCGGCGGCCATCATCAGACAGCTTAGCTTTACCGCGATATATTTTTCCGGAATCGATATCTAATGCATAGCCATTAATATATTCATTAGGCTTGCTACCGGGCTTTAAGCCCCACACCAGTTTAAGACCTAACAAGGGTTTATTGTGAAAAGGTGGTGGGCACTTGGTGCAATACGGATTCTCTTTACGCAGGCTGTTAACAAACCGGTCAATTTTTACTGAGAAGGTGCCATCCGGTTCTTCAGTTACTTCACTAATTGACTTCACCACACCGCTTTTGGAATCAACCACTTTCCATTTACCCACAATGGCATTGCTGGCAAACAGCGCGGGTGAGTAAAACAATGCTGCCATGACAAGCAAGCTGTTTGTTAGAACTTTAATATTCATGATCAATCCCTGAAAATTTATAATGTTAGATCATCAAAATCCAGAGTAATAAAAGACAGGTTACTTTGACTTTTAACGCTAGGTTTTGATGGGTGAGCTATTAATGGAAAAATCCCACATGCGGTTGCATCAACAGGTGGGATTTAATGACTCTTACTTTTTCCCTTCAGGAGCATTAAGGGCTTTTAATGGCACTGGCATATGGAGAGCCAGTTGTGCATCCTTAACCACATCAAGACGCAAGATTTTGTTGGCACCCAGTTCATCCAGTAAGCGGCTCAGTGGGCCGCCGTGACGTACCAGTTTCACATTTCTGGGGAAAAGCTGTTGCCCATATGACAGCGTGTTGGACTGCACCGAAGCCTGATGCCATACGCCATCAATCTGGTTGAGCATGGTTTTGGTTTCCAGATGCGATTGCGGTTTCACATTTTTCATGGCAGGCAGCGGGGCAGTCAGGCTTAAGTCGGTTTTGCCGTGGGTATCGTTTAGGCTTGCATTGACTTGTGTGCCAATATTGACATCAATACTGGTGAGCCATTTGGGGAGCTGATAACCATAGACACCACGGACCCGGGCAATTTCGGTATCGACCGGTAAAGCCAGCACATGGCCATAAAAATGACGATTACGCATGGCACCGAACAGTTCCGCTGCATTCAGTCCCTTGGCATTTGGCTTGCGCACCACCACAGCCACCGACACCTCATCGTAGGGGTCGTTATCAGCGACGTTATAGGAAAAAAAGGTGAGTGACACCAAGCCGTAGCCGGGCAATGCCTGTAATGGTTCAAGCGGCGCCGGTAGTTTTTTCCGTAGGCGTGACACAGGTGCCAGCATCAATACTTGAACATTGCTGGTGCGATAAAAGAAATTGGGTGTCCAGACTGGACCAACCCGGCTATTCACCAGTTTTTTAGGGATAGTACGGAAAAAGTCAATATTACCGGCAGCGGGATCTTTGGCCACTTCATTGAGGTCAGGATTCATGCGGAAACGGTCGTAATAGCCCCCTTTTGGCACTTTGACTTTCTGGTTGCCATATTCAATTTCAACAAATTGCTGGGAGGTTTTATTCGCTGGTTGACTGGATGGGCTGGCCTTAACGGTCACTGTTGAGTCAATTGCATGCGCATGGGTAGCCATCAAAACAACAATTGCTGTAGCTGACCACCAGGGTCTGAAATTCTTACGGTTAAACATTTCGGGTTTCTCATCATTTGTCCTGATGAAATGCTAAGTTTAAAGTGTGGTTGAAGGTCAAGCGTTTTTTGATACCGCTGATGATAAGGGCATCAGGCTTGCCTATGGCTGGGGTAACCAGTGCGTTAAGGCCTGCGTCCGCCATTGCCGGATCATTCATGTCCTGACAAATAAAGACCAGTTTACTGATCCAGTCAGCATTCCAATGAAACCTTAAATGCAATCTGTGGTGTTTAAAGCTATTATTTTTACTGTGGCTAATTATGTTATTGGCGTTGGCTATTACGTTTTTTAATCGTAATTTCTCTAATAAATCGACTAAAAATAGGACTAAACTGTAAAAAAGCCAAGGAAGTCAGGGATTTTAAATGAATCGTTATGATGATCAGGATACTTACCACATTTTTAATCTCATTGGTCAACATACTGAACTCAAACTGATTTTGGACACAGTTTCCAGATGGCTTGAATCGCGTATTCCAGACGCTCTGGTTACCATCATGCTGTATTCCGAACACGACCAGACATTAAGGCTGACTACAGGAAAACAGCATTTTTCTGAACAGTACTGCACAGCAATCGATCAGTTAAAAATTGGTCCTCATCAAGGAACCTGTGGTGCCGCAGCATTTTTGCGCACGCTGGTCATTAGTGAAAACCTGAGGCAAGACCCTAACTGGCAGCCTTATCAGGATCTGCTGAAGACAGAAGGATTATCTACCTGCTGGTCTACCCCCATTATCAGTGCAGGCGGGGTTTTGTATGGCACTTTTGCCGCGTACTACCGCACACCACAAAAACCGGATGAACAGCATATCAGGCTGCTACAACAGGCTGCGGTATGGGTGGCTTTGGCCATTGAGCTAGATTATGAACGCCAGCGCAGACTGGCCATGACTGAAAAATATAGCTCCTTTTATACCTATCATCCCGATGTGATTTTTGAGCTTGACCAGCAGGGATATATTGTCAGTACCAATATTACTGCCCGCAAGATCACCGGGTATTCCGAAGAGCAGATTCAGGGCCGGCATTTCAACGATTTTTTACCGGCTGAATATCATGCCCTTGCTGATTCAGTCTTTGAGCAGGTTCTTCAGGGACATGCGCAGCATTATGAAATGCCCGGCTATCATGCTTCTGGCGAGATTATGTGGTTTGATCTAACCAACTTGCCTATCAAGCAAAATCAGCAGGTTACCGGGGTATTTGGGATCGCGCGCGACATTACGCTACGCCGCAAAAATCAGGAAAACCTACGGCTATTGGAGCGTGGGGTGAGTGCCAGTTCCAACGGGATTATCATTACTGATGCCTCTGAGGAATTATTAATTGTTTATGTTAATCCTGCTTTTTTAACCATGACTGGCTATAGCCGGGAAGAGGTCATTGGGCAACCCTGCCGTTTTTTACAAGTCCCTGAAACAGAGCTGCATAAGATTGCATTGATCAATCAGGCCGTCAGAGAACAAAAAGAATTTCAGATCAGCATCAAGAATTACCGTAAAGATGGTAGCTGGTTCTGGAGCCGTTTAATGCTGGGGCCTGTTTTTGATAAAGAGGGCAATTGCACTCATTTTCTGGGAATTCAGGAGGATATTACCCAGCAGCGTATTCATGAGGACTATATTGCGCATCAGCATACCCATGACCAGCTAACCGACTTGCCAAACCGGCAGACGTTTGAAGGTCTTTTGCAGCAGGCGTATGAAGCCCAGCCTGATAGCCTACAGCCATTAACTTTGTTTTATATAGACCTCGATGATTTTCAATCGATGAATGACAGTCTGGGCCATGTAATTGGCGACCAGATTATAAAAAGTGTTAGTGAGCGTTTGCAGGGGCTGTTACAGCAGGCAGATGTGCTAAGTCGTTTTAACGGTGATGAATTTGTATTACTGATGATAGGACTACACGACCAGAAAAGTGGCATTGCTGTCGCTGAAAAAATCCTGAACATTTTTTCACAACCATTCCAGATTAACAGTCACAAGATACATTTAAGTGTCAGCATTGGCATTGTGGCCAATAACAGCAGCATACAGCGGTCTTCCGAACTGTTAAATCAGGCGATTATGGCAATGAAGGAAGCCAAAAATCAGGGGCGCAATACCTGGCACTGGTATGAAGAAACCAGTAAAAAAATGGCACCAGAAATGGACTATAGCTATTTACGTCTGGAGCTCATGGAAGCATTGCGGGAAGAGCAGTTCAGCCTGTTTTATCAACCGCTGATTGATCCAGTAACCGGGCTGGTCAAGGGTGTAGAGGCACTGATTCGCTGGTTTCATCCCGAGCGTGGCTATATTTTTCCTGATGTGTTTATTCCTCTGGCTGAAAGAACAGGGCAGATTATTGCCATTGGCCAATGGGTACTCAAAAAAGCCTGTCGGGATATTGCCGAATGGAACCGCACTCATCAAAGCCAGCTAACGGTTTCGGTAAATATCTCTCCGCTACAGTTCCGCAGGACAGGCTTTTTGCAGGAGCTGGAATATGCCTTAACAATCAGCGAACTGCCTGCTGAGCTACTAAAAATTGAAATTACAGAAGGCATGGTTATTATCGGGGCAGACCGGGCCATAGAAATTTTAAAATCAATTCGGAATCTGGGCGTACAGGTGGCCATTGATGACTTTGGCACAGGTTATTCAAGTTTGAGTTACCTGCGCCGTTTACCCATTAATCAAATCAAGCTAGACCGTAGTTTTATTGAGCATTTGACAGAAAATGATCAGGATGCCGCGATTGTGCAGTCCATTATCCATCTGGCCCATCAACTGGATCTGGAGGTTGTGGCTGAAGGTGTCGAAACCTTAAAGCAGGCCAGTTTTCTGCATCAGCAGGGCTGTGACCTTGTGCAGGGTTATTTTTATGCACGGCCTGCACCACTCAGCGATTTAAAACTCACCTATATTGCCTTAGCCGATTAAACACCTGTGCTATAGATCCATGAATGCCATGGTTTGGCCCTATCTATTGAGCTATCGTAGAGGCCTTTTTTAGGCTGTTATAGAACCTATTACCTTATCTTTCCCGACTTAAGCCATTGGTTTTAGTGGCCATCACTTGTTAATGGCACAGCTTGGCTCTTGGTTTTTCTGCTTGTTTTTAGCCTCACTTTCTAATTTTTCTACAAGATCGATAAATATTCTTAAGAAAAGATTGACTAGTAATGATAATTAGTATCATTTATGTTTTTGTTATGTTAAAGTTCCGCCAAAATTAAGTTACTGTATTTTCGATCTTTAATCAGATGGGTTGGGCATCTTTATGCCTGAGCGTGCCGGTAGTTGAGTTGCTATCCAGTGACTTGCATTTGAATGGTATGTGGGACCCAGATATTGAGATTCTCTTGTCTTACTGTTCAAGCGTACAGCGAGCTGAAATACAGCAGTTTGGTTAACTGGCTATTTGTTGAAAGCAAGTGTATTTAAAGGGCGTGCTTATATGTTTAAATCTTCTCATTCCACCATGAAGCCGTTGTATGTGGCCATGCAAATGGTATTTCTGACCTCGGGTTGTCTGCTGGGCGAAACGGTTATCGCCGCAGAAACTACGACTGATAATGCAGGTAATGGTCAAAACACAGAGCTATCAACAATTGTAGTCACTGCTAACAAAACTGCGGTAACAGAAGGGTCAGAAAGCTATACCGCCAGCTCAGCCAGTACCGCCACCAAGCTGAATCTTTCCTTACGCGATACACCGCAAGCGGTAAAAGTCTATACCCGTGAGTATCTGGATGACCGCAATATTGACTCTTTGCAGGAGCTGATGAGCACTGTAACCGGGGTTACCGCCTCACGCACTGATGAGCGTCAGAACTATTATGCGCGTGGTTTTCAGGTCGACTATACCTTAATTGATGGTATGCCCAGCACGCTAAACCTGTCCGAAGGCGACATGGACTTAAGTATTTTTGACCGGGTAGAAGTGGTAAAAGGCGCCAATGGCTTAATGACCGGGGCAGGCAATCCGGCCATTGGCTTAAATATGATTCGCAAGCATGCCAATGCCAGAGAGTTAACCGGTAGCGTGAATGCAAGTGTAGGCTCATGGAACAACTATTCCAGTTCAGCCGATATTTCAGCGCCCTTAAATGCTGATGGTTCGCTGCGTGGGCGGGTATTTGTCAAGCATTCGGATGAAGATTCCTATATGGATTTTTATGCCAGAGAGCGCAACGTGGCCTATGGTGCCATTGATTATGACCTTACGGACAGCACCAGTTTATCGCTGGCAGCAACCTATCAGGAATTAAACCGGGATGGCATTCGCTGGGGTGGCTTGCCAGCATTTTATAACGATGGCAGCCGTACCAAATTTGATCGTTCCCTGACTGTTAGCTCGGACTGGACTTACTGGAATGTAGATACCACGGCGTTATTTGCTGGCCTTAAACAAAAGCTCTATGGTGATATTAATTTAAACCTTAACTATTCCTATCGCCGTGATGATAAGGAATCGGCATTGTTATACATTGCAGGCAAGGTCGATAAGGCAACCAATAGAAGCTTGGGCGCGGTATCGGTTTATTCTTCCGAAAAGCGTAATGATGAAAACAATATTGATGTGTATGTTTCTGCGCCGTTTAGTATTGCAGGGCGTGAGCAGGAAATTATAGTTGGTGGCTCCTGGAATAAAAATGAATCGCTAAAAGATAATTTCGGCACCATTCAAGGAAAGAAAGAAGGAACAAATGATCTGGATATTAATACGCCCAATTATCTGGATTTTTCCCACATGAATACCCAGTTGCTAACGCCAATTACCAATCCAAATAAAATTGCGCTAAATGAAACCACTCAGACAGGTGTTTATCTTGCAGGTAAGTTTCAAGTGCTGGATGCCTTAAAAGTGGTGGCTGGCGCTCGCTTATCCGACTGGGAATTTACAGCAGAAGACGGTAAGGGCAACCGAGAGTTTACTAATGAGCTAACGCCATATTTTGGTGTAATTTATGATGTAGCCCGTGATCACTCGCTGTATGCCAGTTATACCGATATCTTTAAGCCGCAAAATCGTCGGGATGAAAATGCCAACTATCTAGGCCCTATAGTTGGCCGTAACTATGAAACCGGGGTTAAAAGTGAATGGTTTGATAGCCGGTTAAATACTGCCTTATCGATCTTTAGAATCGAACAGGATAACTATGCTCAAGAAATTTCAGGCGTTTCTGTACCTGTAAATGGCGCTACAAATACTTTTGAACAGGCCTATCGCGCCGCTGATGGCGTAGTGAGTGAAGGCGTTGAGTTTGAAATGGATGGCGAAATTAATGACAACTGGGGCATTAACTTTGGTATTGCCAATTTTGAAGCCAAAGATGCTCAAGATGTTAAGGTCAATACAAATAACTCACGCACTACCTCTAACCTGTTTGTCAAATACAAAATGGACAAATGGCGTGCCGGTGCGGGTTTAAACTACAGAAGTAAAATTTATTTAGGTACAGGCGAGGCTCGTATTGATCAAAGTGAATTATTTCTGGCCAGCGCAATGTTGGGCTATCAAGTTGATCCCAATATCAGTGTTCAGCTCAACCTTGAAAACCTGTTTGACAAGGAATACTACGAAGGCATTGGTGCCAATAGCATGAACTATGGTGCACCACGCAATGCGACCTTGGGTGTGCGTTATAAGTTTTAATGATCAAAATTTCAGATAGGTTGATATGACTTAATAAGCAGCCGGATTGAAGCGCATGGTTAGTTTCTGATTAGCCAGCGCTTCAATTTTACTCAAAAATTCAAAAAAGAATAATTTAAATAAATAAGTCTTGAACCAAAAGAATCTAAAAAATGACCTTCAGTGCTAAATCTGTCTAAAGCAAAATCAGTGGGATTGATTGCTGAAATAAGCAATACCTCATTGAGCCAAACTGCTGCTTATGATAAAGCATTTAATACATACCAAGCCCATAGCTTACCCTTTGATACTGGATGAGTGACAGCGCAGTTATATGCTTGAACGCATGGTAGGCCAAGCAGGATATGATTGATGTCAACATCATTTAAACAAGCATTAATTCCACCGGGTGGCTGGCAAAATCCGGGGCGTGTGCGCATTCCGCCACTGGACACGAAGCAGGCAAGCCTAAAGCAACGCTTGCTATTGGGTACGATTGAGCGGGTAGGGAAACTGAATGCAGCCAACCTGTGGCGCATGCTGATGCATAATGGCCGCATGTTGCGTGGCGTACTGATGTTTGCGCCCAACCTGATGCCTTTTGGTGAGCTGGAACGCCGTGATACAGAGCTGGTAATCCTGCGGGTTGGCTGGAATTGCCGGGCGCGCTATGAATGGGGCCAGCATGTGGATATTGGCTTGCGTGCAGGCTTGACGGCTGAGGAAATAGCTCGGGTAACCCAAGGCCCGGATGCTACAGGCTGGAGCGCCAAACAGGTATCATTGCTCAAAGCCTGTGATGAATTTCATAAGGACCGCATGGTATCCGAACCAACATGGCAGGCATTAAGCAGCTATTTTAATTCGCATCTTTTCCTGGAATTGCTCATGCTGATTGGATTCTATGAGGGGTTGGCAGGAGTACTCAATACCACGGGCTTGCCACTGGATGCACCTTTGGAAAAAGTGCTGGCTGATCTGCATAACCACGCTGCAAAGCTGGAATAACGTACAAATTTTTTAATCAAACCGGTACTTCTGGCCATTTTGGCAAATCGTAGCCTAAATTTTTTGGCAGCTTTTATTTAGAAAAATTGCCAGATTGATTCAATTTATTAAATAATCTTTTTAAAGCTATTGAAAAATACTGCATAAATAGGAATGATACATAACGGTACATAAAAATTCATAATACTTACATACTAGGGTAGCAAATCATGCCAAAGCTTGCGTTAACGCCGGGAACGCGTTTAATTTTTGCTACCAGCTTTATTGTTGCCTGTTTGCTGGTCACTATTGCCTGTGCGCTGCACCAGCCCTATAGCGGATTAAGGCTTGCAGTTGCTGAGCAAGCTAATCATTCCAAGCTTCAACAGCCTGAAAACCATATTGTGGTCACGGGTACTATTCACCCGCAAATCCCTGTTGGTGCCAGACTGGTTAGCTTACAGGCCGGCAGCAATTCACCGTGGTCATTGACTGCGGACGACCTGACCGAAGACCCGCATTTTCTGGAAAGCTATGCAGCCATGCAGCAGTTGTTTGAGCGACAAACGGCCTTGCATGCACAGCTAAAACAGCAGCAATTTATTCGTATTGGCTGGCAGCTTAAACCTGAGCAGCCCGTAACTTATACTGAAATTCCAGTTGCTGCCAGCCGTCCATTGGCCAGTTTGCCAGTGGTATTCTGGTTCCAGCTGGCGGTAAGCGCACTGGGTTTTTTACTGGGCTGCTGGATCTGGGCCTTGCGTCCGCAGGATATTGCCGCACAGGTATTTGCCGGGCTGAACGCCATGTATCCGGTGTTTGCATTTGCTGCTGCTATTTATAGTACGCGCGATCTGGCACTCAATGGCCAGTTACTGCATGCGCTGGTAATTGTTAATACGGCTGGTGCATTGCTGTATGGCAGTGCGCTGCTAAGCCTGTTTCTGGTATATCCCAAAGTGTTGGTGCGCCCTGCAAAACTATGGCTGATTCCGGCTTTTTTTATACTCTGGCTGGTGGCGGATAGTTTGTACCTGCTACCAGAACCCAGCATGGGCGGTGACCTGCCAGTAACCCTGCAAATGCTGGGTGCCATAATGCTGGCCATCTGGCAATGGCGAATTAACCGCAATGACCCGCGTGCACGGGCAGCCCTGCGCTGGTTTGCGACCTGTATTTTAGTTAGTTGCGGGTTGTTTGTATTTCTGGTGCAAAGTATTCAGTTACTGGGTATTGAAACCAGCTTATCGCAAGGTTATGCCTTTGGATTCTTTTTATTGGTGACCATTGGCATTGCCGTGGGCCTCAAGCGCTACCGGCTGTTTGCCCTTGACCAGTGGGCATTTGGCATTTTGTTCTGGCTGGGCGGTGCCATTGTGCTGATCCTGCTGGACGCGCTACTGATTATGGTATTAAGCCCGACAGTGTCTTTTGGGCTGGCGCTGCTGATTTGTGGCCTGCTGTGGCTACCGGTACGTGGCATGTTACAGCGGCGCTTTTTGGTAAAGGAAGGCTTAAAACAGGAAGAGCTGTTTCAGGCTGTACTGGATATTTCCTTTGCCAATACCGAACAAAATCGGCGGCAGCAATGGCAGCAATTGCTGCACCGCTTGTTTCAGCCGCTTGAAATTGATGAAATCCCGCATGGTGAGTTACTTGTCCTGCCATTTTCAGGCAACCAGCCTGCTTTAAATGCCGATGGACTGGCATTGTTGTTACCTGCCATTGGTGATATTCCCGCCTTGCGGGTGCAGTATCCGCGGCAGGGGCGGGGCCTGTTTTCCGGGCAGGACTGTAACCTGACTCGTCATTTGATTACCCTGATCCAGCGTGCCGATGACAGCCGCTTTGCCTATGACCGTGGTGCCAGTGAAGAACGCAGCCGCATTGCGCGTGATTTGCATGATGACATTGGTTCGCGCCTGTTATCCGGCTTACACCAGCAGGATCTGCATCAGACCAAACAGGTCATCCGGCAATCCATTGCGGACATGCGCACCATTATTAGTGGCATGACCGGGACAGGCCTGGCATTAAATATGGTACTGGATGCCCTGCATCAGGAAACAGCCCAGCGTTTGCAGGAGTCCGGTATTGCACTGGACTGGACAGTCAAGCTTGAGGATGACACTGTTCCGTTGAACTACCAGACCTACAAAAATTACATTTCTATCATGCGTGAGTTGCTCAGCAATATCATCAAGTACGCGCAGGCTTCCAGTGTAACCGTTCGGATTAGCCATCAGGATGGTGTGCTGCTAACAGCGCTTCAGGATGATGGCACTGGCTTTAATCTGGAACATCAGGCACATATTGTGACAACAGCAGGCTCAATGGGGACAGGTTCGGGCCATGGTTTAAATAACCTTAAACAGCGCATGCAGGTGTTAAATGCCCAGCTTGAGGTGCAGCCACCACCGGAACAGGGAGGCACCAGTCTGTGTATCCAGATTCCGCTAGCCTGTTCCTAACCCGGTTTAACCTGAAAATGCCTGATCAGCAGGGACGTGAATAATGCAGCAAATACAGGAAAGCCCGGAAAACCCGCAAACGCAGGTATTTCAAAAAGCACTGGTGGTTGAGGATATTGAAAGCAGTAATCACTGGATGCGTGACCGCTTGCGCGAGGCATTTCCGGCTATTCAGGTGGATCAGGCCTTTAACCTCAGGCAAGCCTGCCAGCTTTTTAGGGCCAATACAGCTTACGATATTGCCCTGATTGATTTAGGCCTGCCGGATGGTAATGGCCTTGAGCTGATTGAACATTGTACCCGGCATTGTCCACAGGTGCTGACTGTCGTAGTCACTATTTTTGAAGATGACCAGCACTTGTTTAAAGCCATACAGCAAGGCGCGCAGGGTTATTTGCTAAAGGACATGGAAGCCGATATTTTTGCGCAGCACCTGCTGCAAATTGCGCAGGGCGAGGCCGCGTTGTCACCTTTATTTGTTAAAAAAATCATGCAGTATATGCGGCAAATTGGCCAGAACAGTGCTGCGAAATCGCTGCCCATTGTTTTGCCATTAACGCGGCGGGAAAAACAAGTGCTGGCTTGCCTTGGCCGTGGCCTTCAGGTGAGTGAAACGGCTGAACAGCTTGGCATTTCGGTGCATACCGTATCCAGTTATGTCAAAGAAATTTATCGCAAGCTTAATATCTGCTCGCGGGCAGAAGCAGTCATGGTTGCCCTGCAATATGGCCTGATTTAAGCCAGCATATGAACTGCCGCATGACGAGCACTGGATAAAATTACAATCAAATGGCCTGTCGATTCATCTGCAACACAAGCCTGAGCAACCCCTCAAAAAAGCCTGTTATTTAAGCCATAGCAGGCTTTTTTGAGGGGTTGCTGGAATGGATAAAAACCCCGCAATCAGCGCGCTAAACTGTGAAACAAGCCACACATAGCATGGCATAACTTGCACAGAACCTGAATCTTGTCCTGAAACTGCTTTTAAGACTTGGTTTTAGCAGGCTAGTGGACTTTTACTTTGAGTCATTCAATTGAGTGCTATTTGATGGTGTCCAAGTTGTTCTTAATTCAAATTAATCTATTGATTTAAAATAATAATTTTCAAATAAACCCTCGTGTCTCTGGTCTAAAAAACTGCTATTTATAGGGTGCTAAAGGCTGGTTTGATGTCGCTTGGCTATGAATAAAACACCCGAATTGAATCCGAACAAATAGTCGTTCTACTATAGGGTAAGGTGAGATCAAGCTTAACTCATGCAAAAGCTAAGTTTAACCGGTTTATAGAGCATGGCAAAAGTCATGCAAACCAGCAACTGCTTTTGCGACCAGAGGATCTTCATTTTTTGGATTGCAGGTTGTTGTACTGCACATCAGGCAACAGTTTCTTTTTTGGCTTGATCAGCATTCGTATGCAAAAGTGACCCCGGTAAAGGGTGCTTTGGCAATTTCGGTTGAACCATTTTAGTATGAGGTATTTGTAATGATTACGACAGCGATTCGGAAAACAGTTTCCCGTACATTCAAGGCGAAGCCTCAAGCACAACTGCCAGATTTTGCCGCTAAAGCGTCCATTCCTATCCGCCATTTAGCCATTGGTTTTAAGGGTAAGGAAATTGATTTGTCGTTTTATATGAACAATCAGTTTGCCACCCTGTTTTTTGCCACGCTATCAGTTTTTTTGACCTATGGCGAAGATCTGGTCATTGATACTGCACGTCATCACCGCGATTTTATTCAAGACCCTATCTTGAAGCAGCGTGTGACCTCGCTGATTGGTCAGGAAGCCATTCATTCCAAACTGCATAACGAATTCAATGATGCCATTATTGATGCACAATATCCGGTCAGGTTGTATCGCTTTCTGGGCGAGCAGTTTTTTGAGCATATTTTCCTGCGTTTTCCACAGCCCCTAAAACTGTCGATGATGGCCGGGATTGAGCACTTTACCGCTGTGCTGGCTGAGTACATGATGAAGCATGAGCAGAATTTTTATCATTCTGATGATGCCAAAACCCGTGCGTTGTGGATGTGGCATATGCTGGAAGAATCCGAGCATAAAGATATTGCCTATGATGTCTATCAACTGCTCAATGGCAACTATAAGCTACGTGCTGGTGGCTTCTTGCTGGCGTATATCACCATTTTGGGTCTAGTGCCATTTGCTGCCTTTATGGTTCCTGTCTTGCGCAGGCCACAGGAAATGCTGACTGGTAAATTCTGGAAAGACATGCGCCGTGGCATTAACCTGCTGTTTAGTCCAACAGAAGGCGTATTTGGCAGCACCCAGGGCCAGATTTTTGATTATTTGCGTCCGGATTTTCACCCGAATGACCATGACACCACTGAGTATCTGGAATATTACAAGAACAAGCTGCTGACCGAGGGTGGAGCCTTGCATCCATTCTTCACCAAGGAATTTACCCCCAAGGTACAACAGGCGGCCTAACGGATACGGTTTTAACTTATACCGGTTTTTAGCTATTCATCTGCATGCAGGGTGGGTAGCTAAAACTATCAGGAAACTGGCAAGTTTTTCTCATTTGCAAGCTGTAAACATTGTGCTGAAATGATCAGACTTAACCAAGCAAGCGCTTGCTCAATCTCTGAAAATGCTTAAATCAGGGCTTTAGTTGGCAAGTGGTTCTTAACGTGACGTTAATTCTTTTATTTAAATAGGTATTGCCATGGTTGCCACAGCTGTTCGGAAATCACTCAAAAAGCTCAAGTTCTATCGTGAAATTCAGCTCCCTGATTTTGCCAGCAAAGAACCCATTCCAATTCGCCACTTTAATTTTAAATTTGATGCCAAAGAACTGAATCACCGCTTTTTTCGCAATACTGAACTGGCGTCTGCGTATTTTGAAGCCTTATCAATTTTCCTGACCTTTGGTGAGGATCTGGTGATTGAAACCGCACGTTATCATCGTGACTTTGTGCAGGATCCCATCTTAAAGCAGCGTGTGACTGCCTTAATTGGTCAGGAAGCTATTCATTCCAAGGTACATAATGAATGGAATGAAATCCTGAAAAAACACGATTTCCCGGTTGAGTTCTACCGCTTTCTGGCCAAAAACGTGTTTGATTATGGATTCTTAAAGTTTCCTCAGCCGCTCAAGCTGTCCTTAATGGCCGGGATTGAACACTTCACTGCGGTGATTGCCGAATATGCCATGAAGCATGAATATATTTTTGACGAAATTATTGATGATGAAAAAACCAAGGCCTTATGGCAGTGGCACATGCTGGAAGAATCCGAGCACAAGGATATCGCCTATGATGTCTATCAATTATTAAATGGCAGTTATGCCTTGCGCATGGCGGGTTTTGCCTTGGCAACCTTTACCATTATCGGACTGGTGTCGCTGGGTGGCTTTTTAATTCCTTTCCTGCGCAAGCCTTCCAATATGATCAGCCCTACGTTTTGGAAAGATGCGCTTTACAGTGCCAAAGTTATTTTTAGTCCCAAAGATGGGGTGTATGGCAGTACTTTCCAGCATGTGTTTGATTATATGCGGCCGGATTTTCACCCGAATGACCACGATACCAGTGAGTATCTGGCTTACTACAAGGACAAACTGCTAAATCAGGATACTGGCTTGCTGGCCCGTTATATGACCAAGGAATTCTTTCCCCCGATTCGCGCAGCTTAAGCATTAACCCATATCCAGCCATCGTTTGAGTGAGGGCTGGTTTTCCCGAATGGTTTTGGATTAATAGTGGTTTTGGATTAATTATGAGTTTATTTGGCAAGAAAAAGCAGAAGCCTAGCCAGAACGCCTATGCAGTGGTGACCGGGGCAGGCAGTGGCATTGGCCGCAGCTTTGCACTGGAACTGGCGCGCCGTGGCGGTATGGTGGTGTGTGCAGATATTAATCTGGCTGCCGCAGAAGAAACTGTAGCCCTGATGGCACAGGCTGGTGCAAAAGGATTTGCAGTGCAATGCGATGTAGGCGACAAAGCACAGGTACAGCAACTGGCCGATCAGGCTGAAGTGCTGATGCAGCATTTGCCAACACTGGTAATTAACAATGCCGGTGTAGGACTAGGTGGCAAGTTTGATGAGCTAACACTGGATGACTGGCAGTGGTGTATGCATGTCAACCTGTGGGGCGTGATTCATGGCTGTCATTATTTTGTGCCTAAGTTCAAGCAACTGGGTTATGGCGCCATCATTAACGTGGCATCTGCTGCGTCTTATACTGCTGCACCCGAAATGACCGCCTATAACGTGACCAAGGCAGGCGTGCGCGCTTTATCTGAAACGCTGTCTGCCGAGCTGGCCAAGTTTGATATTAAAGTCAATGTACTGTGCCCGACACTGGTGCCGACCAATATCATCAAAAATGGCCGCATTCCCGGTCGTTATTCCAAGCTGGCCGACCATGCGCTGATGAACTATGCCATGACCACCAGTGATGACGTGGCCCGTCTGACCCTGAACCGGCTGGACAGCAATGCGCTTTATACCATCCCGCAAATTGATGCCAAGCTGTTCTGGCTGATGAAACGTGCATCGCCCAGTTTATATGCCAAGTTTCTGGGCACTGGCTACAGACTGTTCAAATAAACAGGCTGGTTCAATACATCGTTTATAGGTAGATTTTTTCATGACGACATCAGTAAAAACAAATAGCCGTGCCAAAAAAACGGCAACCCCCGCGCATATTTATGACACCTTTATTGTGGGTGCAGGCATTTCCGGGATTGCAGCAGCCATTCGCCTCAACAAGGAAGGCTATACCAACTTCAAGATTATTGAAAAAGCCAGCCGTGTGGGTGGTACA
Source organism: Alkanindiges hydrocarboniclasticus (assembly GCF_001982605.1). Taxonomy (GTDB): domain Bacteria; phylum Pseudomonadota; class Gammaproteobacteria; order Pseudomonadales; family Moraxellaceae; genus Alkanindiges; species Alkanindiges hydrocarboniclasticus. The sequence continues at coordinate 72,204 of NZ_MLCN01000008.1, forward strand.
TGGCGTGAAAACACCTATCCCGGCTGTGGCTGTGATGTGCCATCAAGCCTGTATTCATACTCTTTTGCGCCGAGTGCCAAGTGGAGCCATCTGTTTGCACGCCAGCCGGAAATCCTGAATTATCTGGAAGAAACCAGCAACCAGTTCAATATTACCTCGCTGATTGAATTTAACAATGAGCTGCTCAACGCCGAATGGAATGAAGCCCAGCACCTGTGGGAACTGCAAACCACCAATGGCCTGTATTTGTCCAGAACGGTCATTTTTGCCACTGGCCCGATTACAGAGGCACAAATTCCAAAGCTGGATGGCATTGAAACCTTTACCGGTGAGATGTTCCATTCAGCACGCTGGAACCATGACTATGACCTGACTGGCAAGCGTATTGCCGTGATTGGTACTGGGGCATCAGCCATTCAGTTTGTGCCACAAATCCAGCCACTGGCCAAAGATTTATATGTATTCCAGCGGACTGCGCCATGGGTAGTGCCAAAACCGGACACCGATCTAAGCGAGTTTAGCAAATCAGTTATTGCCAAATATCCAGCCATTCAGAAAAACTGGCGTAAAGCGGTGGCATTGTCACTAAATGCCATTAACTTTGGCTTGAGAAATCCAGCCGTGTTAAAACCGGTAGGCGAAGTCTTTAAGCAGGTACTCAAGGCGCAGGTCAAAGACCCGGAACTGCTGAAAAACGTGACGCCTAACTTTACCATTGGCTGTAAGCGCCTACTGTTTGCCAACAACTATTACCCGGCCTTGCAACAACCCAATACCAAGCTGATCCCGCATGGTCTGGTGAAAGTGGAAGGCAATACCGTGGTGGCAGCCAATGGCGAGCGCCATGAAGTGGATGTGATTATCTGGGGCACTGGCTTTGAGGTGTCTCATCCGCCCATTGGCAAGCGCGTTAAGAATGAAAAAGGGCAGGTGCTGGCTGAATTGTGGAAAAACACTTCACCAGAAGCCTATCTGGGCACCAGCATTGAAAACGTACCGAATGCCTTTTTGGTGCTAGGGCCAAACGTACTGGTGTATGATTCTTTCATTGGGCTGGCTGAAGCCCAGCTGGACTATATTGTTGATGGCCTGCTTAAAATTAAAGCGCAGGGTATTAGCAAGTTGTCTATCAAGCCACAGGTACTCAAAGCACATAATGAAAAAGTTCAGAAGCACCTGAAAACCACCGTGTTTAACAGTGGTGGCTGCCAGAGCTATTATCTGGATGCCAATGGCCGCAACTTTGCTGCATGGCCATGGTCGTTGAAAACCCTGAAAGCTCGCCTAAGCGCCCTGAATCTTGAGGATTACAACCTGCAATATGGTGCAGCAGCCAATAGCGATGCAAACCCTAATACGGCTAAAGAAGCCTCCTGATCTGACTTATTCATAGTCAGTCATCAACGTAATTAATCCATAAGGCCTATCTATTGATAGGCCTTATTTTTGTGGAAAAGTTTGTTAATAGCTTGGCTAGGCGTTTAAGCACTGGCCTGCTGGGGAATGCCAAGGCTCAAGGTCTGGCAAATCTGCTGCTTCTGGCTGGCTGTCATTGTATGGGTAAGCAGGCCTTCAATGGTAAACACCCAGATATTCATGACTGCCTCAATATGTTCTGCCGGGATGCCTGCGGCTTCCAGCTCCACGCGCAGCAAGGCTTCGATCAGGCGATGAAACTGCTCATGCCAACCATGGATCGCCGGGGCAAGCTGGGCACGCGCATGCACGGTACTCACCAGCGGACTGACCAGTTCCAGCTGATTCACCACCCACAGCAAACGCGCGGTCATGTTGTCAAATGACTGTTTGAGGTAATCTGCCATCCGCGCCGACAGCTCCCGATCCAGTACGGCAATCAGCACATCATCCTTGTCCTTGAAATACCAGTAAATGGTATTGGGCGCGATGCCAGCTGCACTGGCCAATCGGGTCATGGCCGTGGCCTCATAGCCTGCGCGTAAGAACAAGTGCTGTGCCGCGTCAATAATCAGGTTGCGTTTTTCTTCCCGATCCTGCGTGCGGTGGTTACGCGGCATAAAATACTCCTGTCATTCAATACAGCTTGAAACTAAATAAAACCCAACCAAATCCAACAAAACCCAAATTTTAAAGAAGCGCATCACGCTGCAACTGCAATACAAAAAATGCTATACAAATACAGGCAGCGATCTAAAGCAGCTTGACAGCCCTACAGGATGCTGGCTAGTATTATATCTTGAATGACGTTCAAGATAAATAACCCATTGAGCAATCCATGAAGAACCATGCCGAATTAATTGACGTACAGTCGCTTTCCACCGAACAACTGGTGGTTTTGTTTTCTACCTTGCAGGCACCCACCATTGAAGAAATGCACGGTGAATATGCCGCCAGTATGCTCAGCCAGCCGAATCCTCTGGCCACTCTTGCAGGCCTAAGCCTCAGTAATCCATTATTGCCGTGGCAATCCAAGGCATTTCGTCCGGTAGACCAGCACACAGGTCGGGGCTACAACACGTTTTTGCTGGGGCGCAAGACGATCCAGCTTTATCCGATGCAAACCCTGATTGCGCCATCGCGCTATGACGGGCAGCCTGCCTATCAGTTGGTGTATCGCTATTTTCATTCGCTATGCGGTGCCATCAACATGGTCGATGAAATCCGCAAACTGGATGATGGACGTTATCTGGGCATTGGCACCTGGGGGTTTAACAAGAAGCAGCGCCAGATTCCGTATCCGTTTTTATTGCAAGGCCCACAGCATGATTACCGTGGCGATATTGGCCGTGTCCGCCATGGCTTTCAGGCCAGCAGCGCACAAATTCCAGCTTTAACTTCATCATATCAGTGAGTTCACCATGAAAAAACAAAACCGCACCGCATTAATTACAGGCGCTTCAGCAGGCATTGGCGCGACTTTTGCCCGTTTTCTGGCCAGTGAAGGCTATGACCTGCTGCTGGTGGCCCGCCGGGTCGAACGCCTTGAGGCATTGGGCGTAGAACTGACCAGCCAGCATGGGATTCGCTGTGAGGTATTTGCTGCTGACCTCACGCAAACCACAGCACCTGCTGACATCATGGCCTATGCCACGGCGCAGGGACTAAGCATTGATGTGCTAATTAACAATGCCGGCCTGTCCGGTAAGGATGCCTTTGCCGCTACGCCATGGTCTGCACTGGCTGGTGAAATACAGCTGATGGTAACCGCAGTGACCGAGTTGTGCCATCGGGTAATCCCGCACATGCGTAGCAAAGGCTGGGGCCGAATTATCAACCTGTCATCCGTTGCTGCGTTTTCACCACCGGGTGCCAGCCTGTTGTATACCGGTATTAAAAGTTATGTGCTGGATATTTCACAGTCGCTGGATATGGAACTCAAACCACAGGGTATTCATGTGACTGCATTATGTCCCGGCTTTACCCACAGCGAGTTTCACGACATTATGGGTACACGCAATCAGGCCAATAAACTGCCGGATATTTTATGGCAGCAACCGGAAGATGTGGTGCGCGAAGGCTGGGCCGCAGTAATGAAAGGCAAGCCAGTGTGTGTGCCTGGTAAGGTTAACAAGCTGATTGCCAGCAGTATGCGTCCTTTACCGATTAGCCTGCAATATCACTTGGGCAATCGCCTCAATCCGTTTAAGAACTAAACTGCTTTCAATGTGAGTCTGTTAATTGTTAGGCTTTTAAGGTTCTAACTGGCATTATTAGCAGCGTTACCCATGTCATTTTAGAGGTAGCGCTGCAATTGGAAATGTATTTTTAAAATTAGTAACGCAAGACTGTATTGGTTTTCAATGGAATAAATTTTTCCTGATTTTCCTAAGCAATATAAAAGGCTTATTGTTTGCCTTATTCATAAAAAGCACTTGGGCTTTATATCTTTTTAATCAAAAAAGCGCATAATTACTGGTATCACGGTAGCCAGTAACACGGAAAAAAACAGCAATGCGCAGACTGATTATTATTGTATTCATTATTGCCGGGTTGGGCTTTTTATTTTCAAAAAATTTTAAGCAGGACGCTGCACCAGCGACGGTACAAAATCCGGCTGTCACGTCTGCCACACCAGTTGCTGGCCCGGATCATGCGGCCATTACCAATATGGCATTGCAAGCTGAAGCCAAAGCCAGAGAGGCTGCTGCCATTGCATCCACTGACTCTGTAGCAGAATATGAGAAAACTCAGGCTGAGCAGTGATATTCGACTGTAAAGACTGGTTTATGCCAAACAGCGTATAGCATTAGTGTTATAACAGTAGTCTCACAACATCAATCTTATAAATCCGGTTTCATCAATTGGTTTAATCCGGCCAACCCTGTTATATAAAAAATTAACTGTAAATGAGTTAACGCAACTGGGCAGGTTACTTCACCATCTATGCCCACAGCTACAATAGCCTGAATTGCACCCAGCAGCATGTTCAGCTAGAAACTGAATATGCTTGGCAGTTTTTATGATTTCCGGTGCTGATGGCCAGCTTTTACACTCATGACCACAAGGTTTTAAATCGGTTATTGATCTCCCCGTGCTTTGGCCAAATTTTTAATACATCTGTTTAGATGGCTTGCGCTATAGGAAAATTACACAATGTGCTGTTTTGCATCAGCTTTGCAACACAAATGAACTTGCGGTACTAGGGGCTGGACGCGGTTTAATAGACTATGAATGAAATAAACAAAGCCTGATTTTTTTTAAGTGTTAAAGACCAGATTTCGGGTGCAGATTTTTTGAGGTGATGGCGGTGGCAAACTGGAAAATTGACAATATTGTGCATGGCCTGCAACAGGCGCGTCATGACTGGCGCGAGTCACAGCATCGGCCCAAAGAGTTTGGCGGTCGTGAGCTGCCGTCAAAAGAAGCCCTAAAAGCCATTGTGGATGACCTGTGCGGTATCTTGTTTCCCATGCGGCTTGGCCCGGCCGACCTGCGGCAGGAAGGTGAGGATGTGTATATTGCGTTTACGCTGGATAAGGTGCTGTCTGCGCTATATGAGCAGGTACGCCTCACACTGGCGTATGAAGCCCGCTACCGGATTTCAGCCACCATCCGTGATAGTAACCACCAGCCCGATGCCGCCATGATCCAGCAACAGGCCAGCAGTATGGTACAAACTTTTGCCAATGCCTTGCCGGATATTCGCCGCCTGCTGGACAGTGATGTGCAGGCTGCCTATGAAGGCGACCCTGCTGCGCGCAGTGTGGATGAAGTGCTGCTGTGTTATCCGGGCATGCTGGCCATTACCTATCACCGGTTGGCGCATGTGCTGTACCAGAACAATGTCCCGCTGCTGGCACGCATGATTGCCGAACTGGCCCATTCGGCAACCGGCATTGATATTCATCCGGGCGCACAAATTGGCAAAAGTTTTTTTATTGATCATGGTACTGGGGTGGTGATTGGTGAAACCTGCATTATTGGCGCGCGGGTACGAATTTATCAGGCCGTGACGTTGGGAGCCAAGCGCTTTGAAGTGGACGATGCCGGCAACCTGCAAAAGGATTATGCCCGTCATCCGGTGGTTGAAGACGACGTGGTGATTTATGCCGGAGCAACCATTCTGGGCCGGGTCACCATTGGCAAGGGGTCGGTGATTGGCGGCAATGTGTGGCTGACCCATGATATACCACCGCATAGCCAGATCATGCAAAGCATGCCTAAACCCAAAATCAGTGTTTAAGATGGCACAGTGAAACAAGCTCAAACCAGTGAGCTATTGTGCATCAAGCTGCGTATTTAGCAGGGCCATAAGCTGCTGGCGAAACCATACAGTTTGTTGTTCCAGATTTTTGTCCATGTCCCAGTACAGGTGCAATTCAAGGTCTTCAATGGCAATGGGCAGCGGCAAAATCTGAATGTCCAGATGCTCAGCCACCTGATGCGCCAGACTACGCGGCATGGTCAGTAACAACGGACCATTGCGCACAATGCGGCCAGCGGATTCATATTGCTGGCAGCGAATTTTAATCTTTCGGTCAATGCCCTGTTTGGCAAATAAAAAATCTTCAACCGCACGTCCAGTGCGCCGGGCAGACACTGCAATATGTTCCGCCTGCATATAATGACTGATCCTTGCTTCAGCACCTAGCTTGGCCTGTGCCAGAGGATGGTCAGGGTGACTAAGTACCACAAATTCATCACGCAGCAGCAACTGGTGGGCAATACCGCGTTCACTGGGCTGGGCAATATCAATGGCCAGATCAATCCGTCCGCTGCTTAAATCGCTGCGCAGGGTTTGCCGGTCAATCCGTACACTGCTGAGCTGCATATGCGGTACTAGTTGCTGAAACCATTGCACAATTTGTGGTAAAAATACCGGCTCAATTTCATCATTCATGGCGATGGTGAGTTGCTTGATGTCACGGCTGGCCTCAAATGAGGTAGAGCGTTGCATGGCTTGCTGAAACAACAAGAGTGCCTGTTCAATATCTGGCCATAACCGGTTGGCCAGCGGCGAGGGACATACACCGTGACCTTCACGCACAAACAACGGGTCATCCAGTTGCTCACGCATCCGGCTTAAGGCATGGCTGACCGCAGACTGACTTAAAAACAACTGTTCGGCGGCACGGGTTAGGTTACGCTCCCGATAGACCACGGCAAAAACTCGGAACAGGTTTAAATCCATTCGGCCTAGGGTATTGCGGCTTAGCGGGTTGCTGTCTGCTAAGCTGTTATTTGATGAGTTGCGATCTTGAGAATTGCCATCATGCACAGGATTCATACTATAAAATTAAAATAATTCATTTTATTCATTGTATAAAACCAATTAGATTTAAGCCAGTCGATTAGAACAAACAACGTTACCGTATAGAAAGGACAGCTTACATGAATTTTGAACTCAGCCAGCGCGGGCAGCAGTATCTGGAAAAAACCAGACAATTTATTCAGCAGCACATCGAACCCATTGAGGCAGATTTCTGGCATGAAGTCCACCGCACCAATATTGGTGGTGACTGGACCACATGGCAATGGCCAAGCGTACTGGAAGAACTTAAAGCCAAGGCTAAAGCAGCAGGTCTGTGGAATATGTTTTTGCCGGATGAGACGCTGGGTGCAGGCTTGACGATTCAGGAGTATGCGCATATTGCCGAGCAAACCGGACGCAGCCTGATTGCGCCCACCGTGTTTAACTGCAATGCACCGGATACCGGTAACATGGAAGTGCTATGGCGCTATGGCTCTGAAGCACAACAGCAGCAATGGCTAATGCCGCTGCTGGCTGGCGAAATCCGTTCGGTATTTTGTATGACCGAACCGGCAGTGGCGTCCAGTGATGCCACCAATATGCAGGCCACTGCTGTGGTTGACGGTGATGAAATTGTGCTGAATGGTCGCAAGTGGTGGTCATCAGGACTGGGTGACCCTAATGCGCGGATTATTATTTTTATGGCACACACGCCTGATGACAGCAAGGATCGCCACCACCAGCATTCGATGGTACTGGTACCCGTGAACACAGCGGGCGTGACCATTGAGCGCATGCTGCCGGTATTTGGCGACTACGATGCACCGCATGGCCATGGCGAAGTGAGTTTTGACAATGTGCGTGTGCCAGTGGCCAATTTTATCGGTGGGCCGGGCGAAGGCTTTGCCATTGCACAGGGCCGCCTTGGGCCAGGCCGGATTCACCATTGCATGCGCTGCATTGGCGCTGCGGAAAAATCACTGGAACTGATGATTGACCGTGGCATGAACCGGGTGGCGTTTGGCAAGCCGATTTTAAATCTGGGTGGCAACCGTGAAAAAGTGGCGGAAGCCCGCATTGCCATTGATCAGGCGCGTTTACTCACCTTATATGCGGCATGGAAAATGGACAATTTTGGCAATATGGCGGCCATGACTGAAATTTCATCCATTAAAGTGGTTGCGCCAAATGTGCTGGAAAAAGTAGTAGACATGGCCATGCAAATTCATGGTGGGGCAGGCATGTCACGCGACACGCCACTGACCGGGTTTTTTGCACAGGCGCGTAGCTTGCGGCTGGCGGATGGGCCGGATGAGGTGCATAAGGGTGTGATTGCCCGCATTGAACTGGCCAAACGCGGCTATTCCAGACGTTCCAGATAAGTAATAGAGAATTAAGCTGAGGGAATAACAATATGTCAGTGATTGATATTGGCGGCACGGTTCGTAGTGGCGAGGAGCTGGATATTGCTGCCGTGGAGCAGTGGCTTAAATCACAAGGAATGGATTTGCAGGGCAATGCGCGTGTAACCCAGTATTCCGGTGGTGCATCCAACTGGACCTACCGCATTGAATATGACAATCAGGATTTGATTCTGCGCCGTCCACCCGCAGGCACCAAGGCCAAGTCGGCGCATGACATGGTACGTGAATACACCGTACAAAAAGCCTTAAAACCGGCCTATCCACTGGTGCCGGACATGGTGGCACTGTGTACCGATGAGGCAGTGCTGGGGTGTGATTTTTATGTAATGCAGCGGGTAGAAGGCATTATTCCACGTGCCAATTTGCCTCGGGAAATTAACTTTGGTAAAACTGAGGTCAGGCAGCTGTGTATCAATGTGCTGGATGCCTTAATTGATTTGCATCAGGTGGATTACCACGGCACTGAGCTTGCAAGCTTAAGTAAAAATACCGGCAAGACTGACCCAAATCAACCGGGCTATTGCCAGCGGCAGGTCGAAGGCTGGGACAAGCGCTATGAAAAAGCCCGCACCCTTAATGTCCCCAGTTTTAAGCTGGTGCGGCGCTGGCTCAAAAGCAATCTTCCAGCGGATAGCAAAACCTGCGTCATCCACAATGACTGGCGCTTTGACAATGTGATTTTAGACCCGCAAGAACCCACCCGCGTAATTGGCGTGCTGGACTGGGAAATGGCGACCTTGGGTGATCCACTAATGGATCTGGGCAGTGCGCTGGCTTACTGGGTGCAGCCGGATGACAACATGATCCTGCGAGCTATGCGTCGCCAGCCCACTCACTTGCCCGGCATGTTTAGCCGCAAGGAAGTGGTGCAATATTACCTTGATAAAACCGGCATGCACACCAGCAACTGGACCTTTTATGAGGTGTTTGGCATGTTCAGGCTGGCGGTGATTGCCCAGCAGATTTATTACCGCTATTACCACAAACAAACCCGTAACCCGGCCTTTAAAAATTTCTGGCTGATTGTGCATGCCCTGCATGTGCGCTGCCTAAAACTCATGGCGCAGCACACCGCTTCAAGCGTCCTGTCACATTCAAGCCTGTTGTCAAAACTAAACAGCCAACGCAAAGGACAATAAGCAATTATGGCACTCATTACCTTGATCCGGCACGGGCAGGCCTCATTTGGTGCGGCCAATTATGACCAGCTTTCGCCCAAGGGCTTTGTGCAGGCCCGCCATCTGGGTGAGCTGTTTGCCAGCCAGCAGCAACAGTTTGATCAGGCGTGGATGGGTGAAATGGCACGCCATCAGCAAACCGCAGAACGCTGCCTGAGTGCGGCCAGTTTTGTACTCAATCCGCTAGTGCACAAGGGCCTAAACGAGTTTGACCATGAACAGGTGCTAATGAATCTGGACAGCGCACGCTATCCCACCAAGCAGGCGCTAATGCAGGCCATTGCGGCCACTGAGCATCCCAAAAAAACGCTGGGCAAACTGTTTGGTGCTGCCATGCAGCGCTGGCAATGCGGTGAGTATGATTGCGATTATACGGAAACATGGCAGCAGTTTCAGGCCCGTAGCCATGCTGCGTTTAATGACATTGTGGCGCAAAGCAATGGTGAACATAGCGTGGTGTTTAGCTCAGGCGGGGTAATTTCCGTCATTGTGCAGGCGCTCATGGGCTTAAGTGATCAGGTTACCTTTGAGCTGAACTGGGCACTGGTCAATTGTGGCCTGACCCAGATTCGCAGTGATGGCCGCAAACATACGGTACTAAGCATTAATGAACATAATCATTTTCGCGGACAGGCCAGTGACTTGCTGACTTGGCATTAGGATTGGGCAATAAAATTGGGCATTAATCCCAACTATTTGTGATGTGGTCGCGGTCTGGTTTTTTTTATTCTGATACGGCAGGAACAAGAATATGGCAACAAATCCTCAAGTGTTAAACAGCAATGGCAAGGTGATTTTAATTACGGGTGCCAGCTCGGGCTTGGGTGCAGGCATGGCGCGTGAGTTTGCAGCACTGGGTTATAATCTGGCCTTGTGCGCACGCAGGCTGGAGCGGCTGCAACAGCTAAAAGCCGAGCTTGAACAGCAGTATGGTATTACAGTGGCCATTCAAAGCCTTGATGTGAATGACTATGATCAGGTATTTAGTGTGTTTCGCAAGTTTGCGGCGCAGTGTGGCACGCTAGACCGGATTATTGTTAACGCTGGGGTGGGTGAAGGCCGCCGCATTGGCAAGGGTCATTTTGAGATTAACCGCAAAACGGCTGAAACCAACTTTATTTCCGCACTGGCCCAATGCGAAGCTGCGGTTGAGATTTTCCGCAAGCAAAACTATGGCCATCTGGTGACCATGTCCTCCATGTCAGCCATGCGGGGATTGCCCAAGCATTTGTCTACCTATGCCGCCAGCAAGGCAGCTCTGGCGCACTTAACCGAAGGTATCCGCGCCGAGCTGATTGATACACCCATTAAAGTATCGACCATTTTCCCCGGCTATATCCGTACTGAACTCAATGAAGGCGCCAAAAAACTGCCGTTTGAAGTGAGCGAAAAAGTCGGTAGCAAAGCGTTGGTCAAGGCCATTGAAAAGCAGCCGGTGAAGGCTTATGTCCCCGACTGGCCATGGAAGCCACTGGGCTTTTTGATGCGCAACCTGCCGTTACGACTGGTGAATAAACTCAGCTAGTTATTGGTATAGTATCCATCGTATTTAAAACGCATAAGTTCAGCAGGGAGCAGGGCATGAGTTTGATTGATTTTCCAATTGTTGATCCACATATTCATCAGTGGAATCCCTACACCACACCACATCGGGCTGCATTGCTGGTCAAATTGCTGGGCAAAGATCCGTATCTTATGGATCAGGTTGCCCGAAAAGCCATGCCAAAACCATTAATGGATATGCTGGGCCTGACTGATTATGCACTGGCACCCTATTTGCCAGCCGATTATGCTGCTGATCTGGGCAATAATGGGTTGGCTGATGCTCTACAGGCTGAGCACCAGCAGTTCGGCTATCAGGTCGAGCAGGTGGTGCATATTGAAGCCGGCTGGCACGACCACAAAGGCAGCGGTGTAGTGGGCGAAACCCGCTGGGTTAAACAATTGCCGTTTGAGCAGCATGGCATTCGCTTGGGCGGTATTGTCGCTACGGCAGATTTTACAGACTACAGGTTTAAAAAGATCCTGCAATTGCATCAGGCACAGACTCCCTTACTGCGCGGTTTACGGCGTATGGCATCGCATCATCCTGACTGGGGTATACAGCGGTGGAGTGAAGCGCCACATTTATATACAAACCGCAAATTTCTGGCGGGCTTTGAGCAATTTGCCAAAACCGGGCTTAGCTTTGATGCCTGGGTGTATTCCAACCAGATTCCTGATGTCACACAGCTTGCCAGTCGTTTTCCCCAAACACCAATTGTGCTGGATCATCTGGGCACACCCGTTGGCCTGTTTGGGCCGGTAGGCAACTACACGGGTGTAACCACCGCTGCCCGTCAGGATATTTTTCATCACTGGAAAGAGGATATTGCGCAACTGGCTGAACAGCCCAATGTCCATGCCAAAATTTCTGGCCTGATGATGCCGGTATTGGGTCATGCATTTTATAAAAACCGCCAGTTGGCCAGTCCAGAACAAATGGTTGATTTACTGTCACCGCTGATTGAGCATGCCATTGCTGTGTTTGGGGTTCAGCGCATTATTTATGCCTCTAACTTTCCAATGGATAAGGTCAACACCAGCCTGACCAATTTGTTGGATGCTTATGCCCGCATGATTCAGCCGCATGGGGATGCGGCCATGCAAGCCATTTTTCGTGACAATGCCAAGCGTTTTTACCGGCTGGTTTAGTTGGCCTACGCAAGTAAATAAAAATTTTTTATCAAAAAGTCCGGCGGTGTAATGCGGCCGGGTTCTGGTTTTAGAACTTGCAGATGAGTAGACATTACAATTCAGCATGAGATCTTTTAAAACGGCTCAATATACTTTTTAACCACTTTAAGGCTATTTTAAAAATTATAAATTATTAAAATTTATTGCCTTTTATACCAATTACGTCAGTTTGGCTGAGTGACTGGCGCATTTTGTATAAAAGCTGGTAGAAGCTGTCAACACTTTTAACTTAAAAAAAATAATACTGCCAGTGGGACAGCAAGCCATATGCCATCCAATCGGCCAACAGGAAGTGAAACGCCATGACTGAAAACAACAATAGTGAAACCAGCAATGCTAAACCCAGTAGTTTTAAAGCACATACCCCCATAAGCAGACGCTCAGCAACGGCTATAGTGAAAACCAGTTTATCTACAATGAGTCCGTCTCAAACCACTGTGTCTAAATCCGTTATGCCGATAATCAGGGATCGGGATAGCGGCAGTACAGACATTAATAATCCAGATGACCAGAGCACGAATAAGGGTAATCCCGGTAACAGTAAACACAGTAACAGCACTCACAGTGTGAACCAGCGCAAGACTGGGCAGATTTTGCGTATCCATCACCTAAACTGCGGCACCATGTGCCCGGCTTGCCAGAAGCTGATCAATGGTTATGGCAGCTGGAAAAAACCGGCGCGGCTGGTTTGTCATTGTCTGCTGCTTGAAACCACGCTGGGTTTGATTCTGGTGGATTGTGGCTTTGGCAGTCGTGATGTCCAGAATCCACGGGGACGGCTGGGAGATACCTTTTTAAAACTGGCCAGACCCACACTGGATATAAGCGAAACTGCGCTGTACCAGATTCAGGCACTGGGCTATGCCCCGGAAGCTGTTAGCCATATTATTCCCACGCATCTGGATCTGGATCACGCTGGTGGCTTAAGCGATTTCCCCCATGCCAAAGTACACGTGCTTGAGGCGGAATTACTGCAAATTGTGCAGCCGGACATGCGTGACCTGTTGCGTTTCCGTTCGGTTCAATTTGAGCACCAGCCGCAATGGGTGGTGCATTCTCTAAGCCAGAGCCAGGCACAGCAGCCATGGTTTGGTTTTGATGCCATTGCACCCATTACCGCACTGGCAAATGACCTGCTGCTGGTTCCGCTGATTGGCCATACCAAAGGCCATGTTGGTGTGGCGGTGCGGCAGGGTAAAAAATGGCTGTTGCACTGTGGCGACGCTTATTTTCACCACAGCCAGATTAGCGCGCAACCACGTATGCCGCCGGGATTAAAATTCTTTGAAAAGCTGGTACAAACCTATGCCAAGCCACGGATAGCCAATCTGGCGCGCCTGCAACAACTGGCCCTGCATCATGGTGATGAGGTTTCCCTGTTTTGTGCGCATGACCCACAGGAACTCATGCGCTATACCGCCAGCTAAACCAATAGTTGCAATAGGGCAGGCGGCTTGTGTTGGCCAGTTATTCAGTGATGCCTATTAACCTTGTCAGCTTGCAGCATGGGCGAATGGATGCCTGAACTATAAAGCAAGCTGTAATCTGGCTGTAATGGGTTTTAAATATCTGTTCAGTAGTCTATCGGTTTCCTTGTTTGGCGAATGAGAACCCTGCCATGAAACTGAACCAGATCATCCTGATTTCCGTTTTTTTACCATTATTTTTAATTACAACCTATATGCTGCTTAGTACTTCGCTAGTGACCTATCATTAAGACACTATTTAACCAATAACAGCGCAAATGAGCTAAAAAATGTGCAATGTATAAAACTAATTGATTTTTTTGTTGACGTGGCAACAATAGGCGCGTATAAATGCCACCTCTGCTGCGGGGTGGAGCAGTCTGGTAGCTCGTCGGGCTCATAACCCGAAGGTCGTTGGTTCAAATCCAGCCCCCGCTACCATTGTTTATTTAGACAATGGTAAAGATTTCTGAAAAACAAGTTTTATAGTCCAGTCTCACCGACTGGACTTTTTTTATGGGTCATATTTATAACTACTTGTATGACTATTGGTGCGGTTAAATAAGCTACAGGCACTGATTAGCCTTAGCTTTATAATTGATAAGAAAAATTTTAGCCTATATTAAGTAATTTTTAAAAATAATAGATTTGACCATTTTTTAGGCGTACAATGGGCTCTTGAGAAGCCAAGATGGCTCCGCTTATATAGAAGATAATAATGATACCTTATGTTCGACTGGCCTACGCCAGTACGGCAACTGCCAATCCGGCCCATATCCGCAATGACTTGCTCCAGATTCTTGATTCTGCTACCGGTTATAATTCTAACCATCAGCTTACCGGGGTGCTACTGTATGGTAACGGCTATTTTTTCCAGTGCATTGAAGGGCAAAAGCACCAGGTTGATGACTTGTATCAGCATTTGCTCAAGGATTCGCGCCATCAAGATATCACGCTGCTGTCTTATGAAAGCAGGGAGCAACTAAGGTTCGACCAATGGGGGCTGCGTTATGTGCATTTTGAGGCACCCGTAGAGCATTTTTTTAGCCAGAACCACTTGGCGGTGTTCAATCCCTATTTACTCAATACCACCCTGATTCATCCGTTTCTGGATACTTTATACAACGATGCCCGTAATCATCCCGGTCAGCCAAATCAGGCGTTAATGGCACTGGAAGCCAGCCAGAGTGGTTATGTCATGAGTGTCTGGGATATGGGCATGGTGGCCGCATGGATCCTACTGGCGCTGCTACCATTGTATCTAATTGTTACCCTAGTACCGGGTACTTCCGGTTTTTTCATGTTTTAGCGCCGCTTTATGAAGATCAGATGATATTGCTTAACCAAACAGGTATGGCATGCATTTTTTCTCGTTTTAACATGGATTGATCGGCAATAAAGGTAAAGGGAGGACAGCATGATTATTGATTTACTGGTTCAGGATAATCCCAATATATCCTTCTCCATTGATGGCGAACCGGCCTATATGGTGGATGACTTGTATGTACACCGCATTACGACTGGCTATGAAAAAATGTGGCAGGAACTCAAGCTGCAAAAATTTATGCATGTGGCACTTAAAAAAACTTTTCAGCACACCTTGAGCAAAGTGTATTTATATGACCTGCAACATCATACGTTACTCGATGAAATCGGCTTCTGTGAAGTTATTACAATCCGCTAAGCAATAGTCCATGCGGGTAGGCTTTTAAACAGGTATTCGCCTAATTTGGCCATACCTCAAAACACTGCCGTCGCATAAGTTCCTTAATCAAAACACAATAAACATTTGCCTACCAAATCATAACTTAAAATCGGGAAAAAGCTGGCTAGGGTAGGGATCATTGTGTAAAAAATGAGGACGCTCAATGAATCCTTACCTGAAGTTTGGCCTGATGATTCTGGCCTCTACACTGGCCATGTTTGTGATGATGTACAGCAACGTCTATCAGGCCGAGCATATTTTCTTTAGTGAAACCCGGGCTTATATGGCTATTTTTATGGGTGCAGTCATGGCCATTGTCATGCTGAGCTTTATGCAGGGCATGTATCACAACAAAACATATAACCTGATGATTTATGCTGCCAGTGTGGTGATTGCCACCTTGTCGTTATGGCTAGTGCGCAGTCAGGCCACGGTGGACCAGATTTCATGGATGAAAGCCATGATTCCGCATCATTCCATTGCCATCCTTACCAGTGAGCGCGCCAGTATTCAAGACCCACGGGTGCGGGAACTGGCAGATGGGATTATTCAAACGCAAAAAGAAGAAATTATCCGGATGAAGCAGCTAATTAATGAGCTGGAGCAGGATAAAAACCAGTAACCAGCCCCATTGCCGCTGTACAGCCTATAAAGAGGGATCGACTATTTATTCAGGCGAGGCCGGCTGGATCGCGGTGGCTGTCAACAAACCTTGCTGAATTAAATTCAGGGTAGACGGACTGAGATAAAAATCGCTGAGTTGCAAGCGAATCAGCTGATCAAGCACCTGATGCTGGTTTAATGCGGCAATGGCCTGCGGCAGGAAGCGGTTGGCATCATTAATCAGGTGCTGTTTGCTAATGCCAATTTCTTCTAGCAGTTCAGATACCGGATAGTCGCCATACACTTCAAAAAATACATCAATACCGGTAAAAATTAGCCGTTGCAAATATTCAGTCTGGCGCAGCTCACGCCATAGTTCATAAATCAGCACAAAAAATTCTTCAATATCCAGTGCTTCAATGCCACTGGACAGCTCATTGAGCGGAAGGTCTTTAATATTAAGCCAAACCTGCCATGCAATATCCTTTAATTCAGCAGCATCCAGACCAAGCAACTGAGTGCCCTGATTCTGGATAAACTGGCTTAAATGCTGTTCGGCAATTGCCAGCAGCTTTTCTTCCTGTTGTAACAGCAGTTTCATCAGGCGCGGCAGCAGGGGCGTTTTGGCCAGCCAGCCTTCACCCAGTTGCAGGGAAATCTGTTCACGCCAGTTGGGCAGCTGTTTTTTAAGCAAGCTGGAAATAATCTGGCCAATAACTTCATGGGCAGCAGGACTTTGCAATACCGCCTGTACCAGATGATGCCGAACCTGATCCAGTTCCAGAATCTTGTCAATCCATTGTTCCAGTTGCTGGCTGGAAATCAGCGTTTGCAGGGTAGGGGCCAGATGATTGGCCTCGCTATACAGACGCTGGGCCATGGCCCCAATCAGTTCAATCATGCCAGCGCCCAGATTCAGGTCAAAGGCATACACCTGAACCACTTCGCGAATGCTCTCGGCACTCACGACTTCTTCAAGCGTAATATCCTTGCCCTGTTCCAGACAAAAGTTGATCAGGCTGCTGGCCTGATCACTAAGTTCGGCACTGTTCAGGCGTGCTTTGACAAACGCCACCTGTGCTTCCAGTAACTGCTCAGCCAGCAAGCGGGCTTGTGATGCAGGGTCTACTGACTGAACGGTATGATCCGGTGCCTGACCTGATGACTGATCTGATAACTGGGTCATTAAGGATTAATCTCCGGCCTGCCAGCCATTGACCAGTGGATAGCGGCGTTCACGGCCAAAGGCACGACTGGTCACACGCGGGCCAATGGCAGACTGGCGGCGCTTGTATTCATTACGGTCTACCATGTTAATGATACGGTTGACCACATCGCAGTCAAAGCCTTGTTCAACCAGTGCCGTCTGGCTCAGGTCATGCTCTATGTAGCCCTGCAAAATGGCATCCAGAATTTCATACGGCGGCAGGGAGTCCTGATCCACCTGATCTGGACGTAGCTCGGCAGATGGCGGACGGCTAATCACGCGTTCTGGAATAACCGGGGTTTCTTCCAGTGAGTTACGGTAGCGACACAGCTCAAACACTTGGGTTTTGTATACATCTTTTAGCACATCATAGCCACCGGCCATGTCGCCATACAGGGTAGCATAGCCCACCGCCATTTCTGACTTGTTGCCTGTAGTCAGTACCAAGTGGCCAAACTTGTTGGACAACGCCATTAACAACATACCCCGGGTACGGGCTTGCAGGTTTTCTTCTGTTACGCCCACGTCACTGTCGCCAAAGAACGGATGCAGGGTACTGACAAAGCTATTCACAATATTATGAATTTCGGCCACATGATAAGCCACATTTAGGCGTTTGGCCTGTGCTGCAGCATCGTCCAGACTAATCTGGGCGGTATAGGCAAAAGGCATCATCACGGCATTGACCCGTTCTGGCCCCAGTGCATCCACAGCAATGGCAAGGCTTAAGGCTGAATCCACACCACCTGACAGGCCCAGAATCACCCCGGGAAAACCGGAGCGGTTCACATAGTCACGCACGCCAACCACCAGTGTCTGGTAAGTTTCGGCCAACGGTGACAGCGCGGCAACGGCTGGCTGCTGTTTAAAGGCGTGCGTTTCGCAGTCAAATTCAGTCAGTAAAATCTGTTCGCTAAAGCGGTTGGCTTCAGCAGCAATGCTGCCATCGGCATTCACTGCCATGGAGCCACCATCAAACACCAGATCATCCTGTCCACCCACGCAGTTGACATACGCCAGCGGAATTGCATTGGCTTTAGTTTGGGTTTGCAGGAGCTGCTTGCGGCGGTCATGCTTGCCGGTTTCAAATGGTGAGGCATTAAGCACCACCGCCAGATCGGCCCCCAGTTTCTTTAACTGGCAAATGGGTTTTTCCTGCCAAATATCTTCGCATACCAGCAGGCCTACTTTCTGGCCCTTTATTTCCAGAATCACATGCTGTGATCCGGTAGTAAAATAGCGGCGTTCATCAAAAACGCTATAGTTAGGCAGGTATTGCTTGTGATAAACACCCAGAATCTTGCCATCACACAATACCGCAGCGGAGTTGTAGCGCGGCTGTGGCTGTGTAGGATGGTCATCCTGATGGGGGTAGCCTACTACCATGGTAATGCCATTGACCTGCTTTAGCACATCCAGCGCATTACGGACGCGCTTGTTCATGCTGGCCCGTAGCAACAGGTCTTCAGGAGGATAGCCGGTGACTGCCAGTTCGGGGAAAACAATGACATCAGCACCTTTTTGTTTGGCTTGTTCAGCAAGCTGCACCATTTGTTTTGCGTTTGCCAGCAGATCACCAACACGGGGAGAAAATTGCGCCAGGGCAAAGGTTAACACACTCATAATAATCCGATTTCCTTAGTACCCTGACCATTATCAGGGCAAGCTTTGCACTGCATTGTTGATGGGCGAATGCGATATGACTGTTATAAATTGCATTGCGACAACAAAGGCTTATAGTGCAAAAAAGTAATTAAAATTAGCAGATATTGTAAAGCATTTATGTTGCCTTTAGAAAAAGTTTCGACGAAAGAAGCACATAAATGCAGCTAAATATCCTAATTTCCGGCATTTTAAAAAACAGCGTCCTAAAGTCACCATACTATTTTTAACGGTAAATTAATGTAAAGAAGTGATGTAGTACGCTTATAATATGGCCTGTTCTTTAAGACTTGTTTTACAACGCGGGTTTTATCAACGGCTTGCTATCAAGGGCAGCGAACACCAATAATAGCGCTTTATGCGATTCCTACTGACATTTTTTTATGAGCCATAGTTTGCTAAATCAGATCCTGCGCCTCAAAAAATATCGCCCTTTAACGCTGGGTGAAAAAAGTCTGGCGTATTCTGTTTTTCACGACCAGCTTGATCTGGATAAACCTCTGATTGTTGCCAGTGGCTGGGTAGTGCCGGGCTACGCCATTAGCCCTAATGGCCATATTTATTTTAACCCGGCTGATTGCCTGAATGATTTTTCTATGGCCCCACTGGGCAAGCAGGCCTGGTTTATTCATGAAATGACGCATGTGTGGCAGGTACAGCAGGGTATGAAAGTAATCCGGCGTGCCATACTGGATCGCCGTTACCAATATTTGCTTAAAGAAGGCAAAAGCTTTTTTCAGTACGGCATTGAGCAGCAGGCACAAATGGTACAGGATTTTTTTGTCCAGCGCAGTCTAGGGCAGGATTGCCGCGCTCTTGAACGCTGCCTGCCATTTTTTAGTACGTCGCCGCCACCACTTCAATCAACCGTCGTTTAATACTCACTGTTTGATCACTTTCATGATTGGTATGGTTGTTTCCCGTTACCCTGCATAAGCCTGCAATCTGCAAGAGGGTTTACAATGCTGTAAAATTTAATGGCCTAAGGCTTACACCAATTGGTCAGCAAAGTACTGTTTTAACTTGGATAGCTTGGGTGGAATAGAAAAATTACAGTAACCTTGGGTAGGGTTTTTGGTATAAAAATCCTGATGATAGCTTTCGGCCTCATAGAAGGGCACGGCTGCACTGAGTTCTGTCACTGCATTAATGCCTTGCTGTTTAAGCTGTTCAATCTTGGCTTGGGCAATTTGTTGTTGCTGCTCATTCTGGTAATAAATGACCGAACGGTACTGGCTACCGATATCATTGCCCTGACGGTTTAATGTCGTGGGATCATGGGTAGCAAAGAAAATATCCAGCAAGGTGTCAAAACTGATCGTAGTGTCATCAAAATCCACTGCAATGACTTCGGCATGGCCTGTTGCACCAGAGCACACCTGTTCATAGTTGGGGTTAGGCCGCGCACCACCGGCGTAACCACTGATAACCTGACTTACCCCTTTGACCTGACGAAAAACGGCTTCGGTACACCAGAAACAACCGCCGCCAAATATTGCACGTTGCTGCGCCATGAATAAATCTCCTGAGCAATGCCTAAATAAAAAGTTGCCTTAATTGCAGTACATAATCAAATTAAAATGCCTGCGCTGCTATGCATAAGGGTTATTTGGGCGCTGAGCTGCCTGCCTTGCGTAAGGTCAGCAGTTTATCGCCAGCAGCATCTAGCAAAATCAGATAATTACTTTCAAGGCGATAAGCTGTAGTACGACTTAAAGCATCGGCAAAGTTACGCGACACGCTGTCATTGCCGGGAATACAGGCCATTTTGGTACTGGCCATCTGGCCGAATTTCAAGCTGGTCATGTCAGCCTGATAGCTGCCCATAACCCGGTTACAACCATCATTACCAGAAAAACGCCCGGTATTTTCATCAAGCTGAAGGGCTGGCCGCATTTCCGGATTGATGCCATCGGTGGAACCATCCATAGGCTGAACTTGTTCCCAGCGTGAACCAGTTAATATCTTTAAGGAATTGGACGTGGCAACATTAGCCTCTAATTGAAGCTCACCAGCCTGATTTAGCGCCGGTGTACTGCTACAGGCAGCAACACCCAGCACGGCACAGGTTAGCGTCAGGTAAAGTGCACGTGATGGATGAAGAAACATGCTAAAAAATTGCAGGGCCATATGATGTCCATGGTTTTAATTGATTTACAGTTATCAAAACAGAAAGCAGCTAAAACATGTATAGGGCTTATATAGCGCAACAGTAAGACAATGTTGCCAAAAGCAGAGCAACTGGCAAATATGTAGGATTATGGCAGGCGCTGATAACGCACAAATTCAAAGGCTACCCCGGTTTTTTCGTCCTGCACGGGCTGACGGCTTACAGCCTGAAATGATTCAGGAATAGCTGGATAAAAGGTATCGCCTTTGACATTTAAATTAACATGGGTGAGTTCCAGCCGGTCGGCAATGTCCAGCGTTTGCCGAAAAATTTCAGCGCCACCAATAATAAAAAGGGATTGCTGCTCCAGTTGTTTAATATCGGCACTGGCCTGATTGAGGATGTCATCCAGTGTATGCGCAACTTTAACCTGATCTGCCTGCCAGCTTTTATCACGGGTCAGCACCCAGTTAATGCGGTTAGGCAATGCGCGGCCCATGGAGTCATAGGTTTTACGGCCCATGACAATTACCCCGCCCTGGGTAATGCGTTTAAAGTGTTTGAGGTCTTCTGTGAGGTGCCATGGCAACTGGTTATCGACGCCAATGCAATGCTGCTCATCCATGGCAACCACATGTACAATTTCGAGTCCGTTGCAGGCCATATTCATGTCTCTTTTCGTTCAATCGTGGGTAGCTAAAGCCTTATGCAGTTTTACGAATGCAAGGCATCATTTTTTACTTTGCAGCACACCAAGGCTACTTTTAAACTGCTACGGGTGCCTTAATGGCTGGATGATGCGCATAGTCTATGAGTTCTATATCTTCAAACTTAAAGTCAAACAGATCGGTGACTGCCGGATTAAGTTTTAGCTGGGGCAGGGGTAGCGGATCACGGCTCAGTTGCAGTTCGGCCTGTTCAATGTGATTGCTATACAAATGGCAATCACCACCGGTCCAGACAAAATCACCCACCTGCAAGTTGCAGACTTGCGCAATCATGTGGGTAAGCAGGGCATAGCTGGCAATATTAAACGGCACACCCAGAAAAATATCGGCACTGCGCTGATAAAGCTGGCAGGACAGTTTGCCATCCTGCACAAAAAACTGAAACAGGGTGTGGCAGGGTGGTAGCGCGACTTCATTGGCCTCACGGGGGTTCCAGCCAGAGACAATCAGGCGGCGTGAATTGGGATTGGTCTTGATTTCATTCACCAGCCACTGGAGCTGGTCAAATCCATCGGTGTTATAGCTGCCATCCGCTTGTTGGGTAGCCCCAAAATTGCGCCATTGATGACCATAGACCGGCCCCAGTTCTCCTGCCGGGCGGCCAAAACGCGCCGTTTGCTCGGCAGTTGCCCATTCATCCCAGATTGTCACCTTATTGTCCTGCAAATACTGCACGTTGGTATCGCCACGTACAAACCATAACAGTTCAATCGCCACCGAGCGGAAGTGTACCCGTTTGGTGGTAACAATAGGAAAGCCCTTGGACAGGTCAAAGCGCATCTGGTGACCAAAAACCGAGGTGGTGCCGGTGCCGGTGCGATCTGACTTTTTGCCACCGTGTTCAAGCACCAGTTTTAATAAATCAAGATATTGTTGCATAGCAGGCCAGCCGGTTTTGCGATTAATCAGAATGCACAAGTATAGCGCAAAACGCACTTAAGACGAGTACCCGCCTAAATTCATGTGGCATAAAAAAGCCACCTGAAAAACATGGTGGCTTATGGCTGAATTTAGTGTTGTTTTAGGTGTTTTTCTGCGGACCCCAGTCATAAATCCGGCGACGGTAGGCATACCACAGCATCCACATACCAATAATAATCATTGGGAAACTGAGCAACTGGCCTTTGGTGACCCAGCCCAGCAGAATAAAACCCTGATCGGCATCCGGCTCGCGAAAAAATTCCACAAAAAAACGGGCCAGACCATAGCCCATCAAAAATACGGCAGATACCGCCATGCGCGGACGTGGCTTGGCACTAAACCACCACAGCAGGATGAACAGTAAAATGCCTTCGCCCAGCGCCTGATACAACTGCGAGGGATGACGTGGAATATTGTCGACATGCGGGAAAATCATGGCCAGTGGATAGTTCAGATTTTCCACCGGACGGCCCACCAGTTCACCGCCAATAAAGTTACCAATGCGGCCAAAAAACAGGCCAGTTGGCACGCAGGGCGCAATAAAATCCAGCGTTTGAAAGGCTGTCTTCTGGTACTTGCGGGCAAAAAATAGCATGGCAATCATCACGCCAATAAAGCCGCCATGAAAGCTCATGCCGCCAGTCCAGACTTTAAACAGCCACACCGGATCACTTAAAAATTTATTAAATTCATAAAACAGCACATAACCAATGCGCCCACCCAGAATAACGCCAATGGCACCATAAAACACCAGATCGGACACCATTTCTGCCGTCCAGCCATCACGGGATTTTGCCCGGTAAGTGGCCAGCGCATAAGCCGTCAGGAAAGCCAGCACATACATCAGGCCATACCAGTGCACCTCGATAGGGCCTAGCGATAGCGCAATAGGATCAAATTCCGGGAAGACAAGCATAATTATTCCAGTACGATGACAACTTGGTTTAGCAAAGTTAAATTGCAAATTAACCGCATTCTAGCGCATTCTATAGCTCAATTTGTGACTGTTTTTATTTGAAATTTATGTGTATTACCGCATTGGCATGGCAAATACTGCCGGATCGTCCTGTTTTTCTGGTCAGTAACCGCGATGAGTTTTATGCCCGTCCGGCAGCACCATTAGGTGAATGGGTAGATAGCTGCATTATTGCAGGGCAGGACTCTGTGTCGCATGGTACATGGCTGGGTATGACCAAGCAGGGTAAATGGGCCGTGCTGACCAATTATCGTGAACCTCTATCATCACAGCAGCTAACACCACATGATCGCTCGCGGGGGCTGCTGGTAACCGATTATTTAAACAGTAATGTGTCGCCCATGGCCTTTGCACAAAAGCTGGCTGCCCAGCATAGCTATGCCGGTTTTAACCTGATCGTAGGTGATTTATCACAAGCAGTGGTGTTCAGTAATCGCGGTACGCCGCCAACTCCTCTAGCCAGTGGGTTGTACACGTTATCCAATGGCCTGATTAGTGAGCCATGGCCCAAAATGGAACGCCTGCGCTTGAGGGTAACACAGGAAGTCCTGCCTATAATGCTGGCCAGCAAAGCCGGGCAACCGGTTTCAGATGATGTGGTTAATACCGTATGGCAGATATTAAGTGATCGTATTCAGGCTGAAGATGAGGCACTGCCGATAACTGGTATTAGTCCGGATTGGGAAAAACTGCTGTCGTCCATTTTTATTCAAACCCCGATGTATGGCACGCGGGTTTCCAGCCTGTTAACACTGGACAGAGAAGGCTATGAGTTTGTCGAAAAAACCCATGTGCCTGACATGGGAAATCCTATTGCTAAAAAAATAGGCTACTGGCATATATAGCCGCATTATGGGGCAGGGCTGGGTTGCGACTGCTGCAAGGTTTTATGGAGTGCCTCACTAAAAACATTACTGGATAACTCAGCGAGCTTAATCACAATATCAGGAAATTTAGTAGCAACCTGTTGTCCCTCAGCACTTTGATAAAAGGCAATTAGCGCTTTCATATCCTGCTCAGAATAAATTGAACCATAAGCCTGAACCAGATCATTCAGCATTTTTTCCTGATCAATATTTTGCTCAAGGTTAGAAAAAAACGTTTCTGGGGTATCGGGTGGAAGTTTACTGCGGGTTTGCTCCATCACTGATTTAATAGTGGCCTGAAGCATTTTTCTGGAGTTGTCCAGCGTAACAATCTGCTGGGCTAATGCCAGTTTTTCTGGTGTTAAATTATTAAAGGCCGCATAGCTTGGGCTAAAGTATAAGGCCGCTAAAATGAATATCATGAATGATTTCATTGCAGAGTTCTCCCATTTTATCTAGAAAAATAAACGATTAGAGTTAAATCAAGCTTTGTTTAAACAACTGCATGGCCTGACCGCGATGGCTGATTTTGTTTTTCTCAGCCTTGTCCAGCTCAGCGCTGCTTTTGCCAAGCTCCGGCAGCCAGAACAGTGGGTCATAGCCAAAACCAGCACTACCACGCGGTTGTTCCAAAATTTCACCTTGCCAGATGCCCTGATAAACCAGTGGCAATGGATCATCCTGATGGCGCACCAGTGCCAGTACGCAAACAAAATAACCCTGAATAGTTGGGGTGCCACTGCGATATGGTTTTAAATCATCAAGTAGCTTCTGGTTATTCAGGGCATCATTGCCATGTTCACCAGCATAACGGGCAGAATAAATGCCGGGCGCGCCATTTAAAATTGGCACGCATAAGCCGGAATCATCGGCCAGCGCCGGTTTGCCGGACAGTTGCGCAGCATGACGGGCCTTTAAAATGGCATTTTCAATAAAACTTAAGCCATCTTCTACGGCATCCGGAATCTCAAACTGCTTTTGCGGCACTACCTGAATAGGTAGGTTTAGCGTTGAAAAAATCTGCTGAAGTTCGGCAATCTTGCCTGCATTGTTACTGGCCAGAACCAGCTGATCTTGCGTTAACCAGTCGTGTTGCATAGGTTTTCCTGCGGCTGCTTGGATGGCTTTGGGTTTTACTTTAAAACTTTATAGGCATAAAAAAGCACTCTTTGCCAGAGTGCCTTTTATTTAAATGGTTTGCCAGACTGGCCTGTTATTCAGCAGTCTGGAACCAGCGGTCAGCACGGTCACGGGCAGCCTGAATATCCTGCTGGGTCAGGTTGGCAGCCAGTTTCAGGATTTTACCCTGTGCCTGTTTGCTGACATTCTTGTCCAGCATGCCATCACGGGAAGCCAACTCATACCATTGATAGGCAGAAGACAGGTTCTGGTTACGTTCTTCAATCAGCGCCAGATTATAGCTGGCACGATTGTCACCCTGTTTGGCCGCTTTTTGTAACCAAACCTTGGCATTATTAATATCCTGTTTCACGCCACGGCCTTCAGCATACATTTGCCCAACGTTCAGTTGCGCAGCCGATACACCCTGATCCGCTGCTTTTTTGTACCATGAAAATGCCTGAGCAAGATCAGCATTAACGCCCTGACCCAGCTTGTAGCGGGTTGCCAGATAAAACTGGGCAGGGGCACTACCTGCTTTGGCAGCAGCCTGTAGTGAGGGCACGGCCATAGTCGCATAATTGGTTGATGCGTTGACACTCGCCGGGTTCATAATGAGTTCGGCATGGGCAGCACCTGCTGTAATGCCAAGGCTTAGCATGAGAATAGCAATTTGTTTTTTCATGTTCGGCTCACTCGATAAATTGCAATTTCCCCAAATAAATTGGGAATATGCTTCATTAGAAAGCTTCCTTGCTGATCACCATTGACCGCAAGACGGTTAATTATGTGTATGTGATTTGCAGCGCATAAGGCTTCAAAATCACGAAACGTACACAAATGGATATTTGGCGTATCGTACCACATATATGGCAATGCGTCAGATACAGGCATTTTCCCCTTTATACCTAAATAGCTTCTGGTTTTCCAGTGGGCAAAATTGGGAAAAGTGATAATGGCCTGCTTGCCAACCCGAACCATGTCCAGCAATAACTGGTCAGGTGCTTCTACAGCTTGCAAGGCTTGTGCCATAACCACAAAGTCAAAACTCTGGTCATCAAAGCGGCCCAAACCCTCGTTAAGGTCTTGTTGAATAATGTTTAAACCACGGCCCAGTGCTGACGTAATCTTGTCTTCATCAATTTCCAGACCATAGCCATTAATGTGCAATTTGCGTTGCATGTGGGCCAGAAGCTCACCATCGCCACAGCCCAGATCCAGTACGCGGGAATGTGGCTTAATCCATTTTTCTGCCAGTTGCTGATCAAGACGCATGGGTATTGCCTCCCGCAACATCGGAATTTTTTATTGAAGAATGTGTAAAAGAATGTGTATTTTGGGGGTAGAGCGGGGCACTTAAAAAGGCTTTCAGGCTATTTACATAGCGCGGAATTGGAAACAGGAATGAGTCATGGCCCTGTGGTGCATCAATATCCAGATAGCTTACCGGCTGGCGATTTTTGATTAAGGCATCGACAATTTCCTGCGAACGGCTAGGGGCAAAGCGCCAGTCAGTGGTAAAGGAAATAATCAAAAAACGGCATTGTGCACGGCTAAGGGCTTGTGTCAGGTTTTCGTTGTGGTCGCGTGCCGGATCAAAGTAATCCAGTGCCTTGGTCATAATCAGGTAAGTATTGGCGTCAAAGTTGCGGCTAAACTGTTCACCCTGATAGCGCAGGTAGCTTTCCACCTGAAACTCAACATCATAGCCATATAAAAATTTACCGGATTTAAGGTCGCGGCCAAATTTTTGCTTCATGGCATCATCAGACAAATAGGTAATGTGTCCCACCATACGGGCCAGAATCAGGCCACGTTTTGGAAAGGTATCCTGCTCCAGATAACGGCCGCCATGAAAGTCCGGGTCTGACAGGATGGACTGGCGTGCCACTTCATTAAAGGCAATATTCTGGGCAGACAGTTTGGGTGTGCTGGCAATCACCGCACAGTTTTTGAGACGATCGGGGTAATCAACGGCCCATTGCAGCGCCTGCATGCCGCCCAGCGAGCCACCAATCACGGCATGCCAGATACTAATCCCCAGCCGGTCAGCCAGCAGGGCCTGTGTATTCACCCAGTCGCGTACAGTCACCAGTGGAAAATCCGGGCCATATGGCCGGTTTTCATTGTCGGGGTTAGGCGACGTCGGGCCAGTAGAACCATGGCAGCCACCAATATTATTGAGTGCCACCACAAAAAACTGGTTGGTATCTATCGCCTTGCCGGGGCCAATACAGCTGTCCCACCAGCCGGGCTTGCTGTCCTGCGTGCTGTGATAACCTGCTGCATGATGATGGCCAGACAGCGCATGGCAAATCAGAATGGCATTGGATGCATCACGATTTAAGCTGCCATAGGTTTCAACCATCAGTTCAAAGCGTGGCAGGGTGCGGCCACATTCCAGCAATAAGGGTTGCTCAAAATGCTCGCAGCGGGGTGTAACAACACCCACAGAGTCGGCAGGAAACCCGTTAACAGTAGACGAGTCAGACGATAAACCCACGATAAAAATTTATCCTGATAGCAGTTAAACCAAACCCCCGAGTGTACGGGGGCAGGACAGGGAGGGCAAGAGGAGAATGCCCGTTTGCTGTGCAAATCAGCACAGCAATTGATGCTGCACTGATCAATGTCTTATTGGCAAATCAAAACCTTAAGTCGTGGTTCTGGCCGCAGTCTTGCGCTGTTGCAAGCGGTTGGTGCAGGACAGGATTGCCTGAATGGATGCCGTGACAATATTGTCATGCACGCCAAGCCCAAAAGTACTGTACTGTTGCTCGGTATCATTGAGTTCTACAATCGCCAGCGCCTGTGCATTGGCCCCTGTGCCCCCTTGATGTGAAAGGCTGCGTTCTTCATAGCTGAGCACGTCAAGCGGCAAGCCCAGTGCATCGATGACTGCTGAAATCGGACCGTTACCAGCTCCTTCAAACACATGGTCACCACCATTGTGTTCAATAAACAGCTTGATGTGCTGCTTGCCGTTTTTGTCGGTCAGTTCATAGTTAATGTGCTGGTATGGCTTATGCACCTGAATATAGGCCTGGTTTAGCAGAGTCCACAACACTTGTGCAGTCACTTCGCTGCCGTGCGTATCGCTGTAATCCTGTACCACCTGGCTAAACTCAATTTGCAGACGGCGCGGCAACACCACGCCATAATGCGCTTCCAGCAAATAGGCAATGCCACCTTTGCCAGACTGGCTGTTTACCCGGATTACTGCATCATAGCTACGGCCAAGGTCTTTGGGATCAACCGGCAAATAAGGCATGTCCCAGTAGCCATTGGGGTCTTGCTGTTCAAAGCCTTTTTTAATGGCATCCTGATGGCTACCGGAAAACGCGGTAAACACCAGGTCACCAGCATAGGGGTGACGCGGATGTACAGGCAGGCCGGTACATTCTTCCACAGTGCTGATAATTTCATTGATATTGGAAAAATCAAGGTTTGGGCTAATCCCTTGCGTGTACATATTCAGCGCAACCGTGGCAACATCCACATTGCCGGTGCGTTCGCCATTGCCAAACACACAGCCTTCGACCCGGTCAGCACCGGCCATCAGTGCCAGTTCTGCTGCGGCCACGCCACAGCCCCGGTCATTGTGCGGGTGTACGCTGATAATGACGCTGTCACGCATGGCCAGATTACGGTGCATCCATTCAATCTGGTCGGCATACACATTGGGAGATGCCACTTCCACGGTAGCTGGCAGGTTTAAAATAATCTTGTTATCTGGGGTTGGCTGCCAGACTTCACATACGGCATCACAGACTTCCTTGGCAAAATCCAGTTCGGTTGCGGTAAAGGTTTCCGGGCTGTATTGAAATGTCCACTGAGTTTCTGGCTGTAAGGCGGCCAATTCCTTTACCTTTTGCGCCGCATTAATCGCTAGCTGCCTGTTGCCGTTACGATCTACTTTCAGCACTTTTTCACGAAAGGTTGGCGATGTGGCATTGTAAATATGCACAATGGCCTGCCTGGCACCTTTTAAGGATTCAAAGGTACGTTCAATCAGGTGGTCACGGGCTTGGGTTAAGACTTCAATGGTCACATCATCAGGAATATAGTTTTCCTCAATCAGCTTGCGGACAAAATCAAAATCGGTTTGTGAGGCCGATGGAAAGGCGACCTCAATTTGCTTAAAGCCGATTTTCACCAGCATTAAAAACATTTTTAATTTTTGTTCAGGATTCATGGGCTCAAACAACGCCTGATTACCATCGCGTAAATCGGTACTCATCCAGATTGGGGCCTTGTCAATCTGGTTATTGGGCCACTGGCGATCCGGCAAGTTGACCTGCTGGTACATGCGGCGATATTTGCTGGCTGGATTGGCTAACATGATCATTCTCCGTATCAGTGCATGGCTGACTGATTACTTAAATTGGGTCAAATAAATTTTATAAAAACAGTGTAAGTTCAAAAAAATATTTAAAAATTCTTGGCTAAAAGCGCTGGCTTTAAAATCATCAGGCTAAAATTTTAATCATCAATCAAGCTGGATAAAAACAAAATTGATAATCAGAAAGCGCTGCACTGATTTTTAAATGGTGTCTGGACGACACAGGGGGCGAGGTAAAATATTATATGCGCGCAAGGCGCAGCAGTAGCAGCAGGCCAAGATTGCGGTTAAGCAGGCCTGAAAAAGAAGGGGCAAAAGATACAGCGTTATTTGTCATAACCCTGATAATAAGCGTTTTAATAAAGCTGTCAATAGCCAATGTTTAGATTCCTAGCTGAGTATTTAAACCTCGGCCCACATGCGGATCAGGTTATGGTACAGGCTGGTCAGCTTGATCACTTCGGGATACAGGTCCCCATGCTGGGCGCGCAGGCTTTGAATGCTTTCATCCAGATTAAACAGCAGATGGCGCTGGCTGTCATCACGAATCATGCTTTGTACCCAGAAAAACGAGGCCACACGGCAGCCACGGGTAATGGGCGTGACCTGATGCAGGCTGGTAGATGGATATAAAATCAGGTCACCAGCAGGCAGCTTGATTTCATGAAAACCATAGGTGTCTTCTACAACCAGTTCTCCACCGTCGTATTCTTCGGGATCGCTTAAAAACAGCGTGCAGGAAACATCGGTACGGATATGCTGATTGCTGCCACGAATCAGCCGAATGGCATTGTCTACATGAAAACCAAACGATTCACTGGCTTGGTAACGGTTGAACAGTGGGGGAATCATCTGGTGTGGCAGGGCCGCCGACACAAACAATGGATGATTCCATACTGCCGCCATGACCTGTTCACTTAAGGCATGGGTAAGCGGTAAGTCTTCCGGCAATTGCTGGTTTTTCTTCACTGCCGCAGACAGCGTTCCGGCCGTAACTTTGCCATGGGTCCAGTCGGCCTGATCCATTTGCTGGCGAAATGCCTGAACCTGATCAGGCGTTAAGACATTAGGAATATGATGAATCAAGACAGCGCCCTCAACTATACCCGATTAAAGAAACTCAATTAAAACTGATCAGCACATCTGCATCAATGAAGTGGCTTAATAGAAAATAGCCTCACAGCGGAGGCTATTAACAGCGTGTAGCGCAATCCCATAAACTGATTATGGGATTTTGAACACTGATTAATACTTGAAGTTTAGCGACAAAATGGCATTACGGCCTTCTGCTTCAATGGCATAGTGTGAAGAATACGCCTTGGTGAAATAACGCTTGTCTGACAGGTTATTGACATTGAGCTGCAGGTTGACGTTTTTATTCACCATATACTGTGCCATGGCATCATAACGGGTGTAGGCCGGCACGTACTTGGTATTGGCAGCATCACCATATACCTTGTCCATATAGAACACGCCAGCACCCAGATTTACCTGTGGCAATACCTGATAGGTTGTCCATACAGATGCACTGTTCTTGGCAACGTTTTGTACCTGTTTGCCATTATTGAGGCCTGCAACATAGTTGGGTGCTGCTGTGGTACCAACATTCACCGCACCGCCATCAACCAGTTCGCTGTCCAGATAGTTGTAGCCAGCAAATACTGCCCATTGCTCTGTAATGTTACCAGTCAGGCCAAGCTCAATACCATCAACACGGGTCTCACCAATATTCTGGGTATTGCCATTGGCATCGGTGGCACGGGTATTGGTTTTTTCAGTCCGGAAAATGGCAGCCGTGGCATTCAATTTGTTGTTCAGGAAATCCCACTTGGTGCCAATTTCCATGGTGCGGACTTCTTCAGGCTCCAGATTCTGGTTGGTAGAGCTGATTCCTTCAGAACCGTCACCGGCATCTACACCAACCGGATTGGCAGACGTGGCATAGCTGGCATAAATGCTGCCGTTTTCAACCGGTTTGAAGGTGACGCCTGCCTGATAGGTAACAAAGTCATCATCACGGCTGACTGGTACGGGGGCAGGTGCACCACGCAGGGTTGCCGTGCCTTCGGTTTCAAACTTGTCCCAGCGCACGCCAAGATCCAGCAACCATTGCGGGGTAATGGCAATATTGTCCAGTAAATACACACCGGTATTTTCAGTGTTGATGTAAGTCGCACCTTTGTTGGCAATGCGGCTGCCAAACCAGGGGTCGCTGGAGGTTGGGTTGGTCAGGCTGGTACACCAGTATTGGGATGAAAACCCAGTTTGGCCCAGACAACCTTTTGTGGTTCCAAATGGCCCTACAACACCAGCCGAGTTTGCCACGGTATAGCTACCCCGGTCAGATTCCTGCTTGCTGTATTCAGTACCTACATTAAAGCTGTGCTTGAGCAGACCTGTATTAAACTTGCCGGTTAACGCCAACTGGTTATTGAAGGTATCGGTATCGGTAATGCGCGAGTTTACCCGACGCCACACCTGACCATTCACCACGTTGCCTTTACTATCGTCTGGCTGGGTCCACAGGTAGTCATTTTTAGAGTTTGACCATACTGCAGTATTGGCAAGGGTCAAGTTGTCATTAAAATCATGTTCTAATTTTAATGTACCAATCTGGTTTTCCTGCTTCTGGAAGTCGCGGTCTTTCCAGCCATAATAAATCCCTTGTTTCACAGCAACCGGCTTGCCGTTAGGGAAGTTATAAGGCACACCGCTGTCTGGCATGTCGTCAGTTTTTAAATAGTAATAGCTCAGGATAGCGCGGTTTTCAGTATCCAGACCCAAGGCAAGGGAAGGGGCAATACCAGCACGCTTGTATTCAGTGCCATCAGTCTGACCCGCCTTTTCATTCTGGTGGCCCAGCACGACCACACGGCCAGCCACGCCATTACCAAAATCCTTGTTACCGTCTAAGGTAATACGGGCGTAGTTATCGGTGCCACCGGATACTGTGCCTTCCAGTGCATCACCCTGATGGGCAACCTTGGAAACCATGTTAATGCTGCCGCCAGTTGAGCCACCACCACCAATGGTAGAGCTTGAACCCTTGATGACATCAACCTGTTCTACTGCAAACATTTCACGGTTTTGTGAGGTGGCATTGCGCACGCCATCCACATAAATGGAGCTTTCAGAAGTAAAACCACGGATAAACGGACGGTCGCCATTCGGGTTGCCGCCTTCACCTGCACCCAGTGTAATGCCGGGAACGGTACGCAGGGCATCGCTAAGGGTAGTTGCCTGTGTGTCTTCAAGAACTTTTTTGGGAATCACAACTACGGATTTTGGAGTATCCAGCAGCGGGGCAGTAAATTTGGAAGACTGAACATTGTCAACTTTGTAGGAATCGTTGCCTGAAGCACCTTCAGCAGTAACCTGAATGGTAGGTAATACATCAGTTTCAGCAGCGGTAGCCAAAGCGGGCAAGGCGGCCAGCGATAGCATGGAAACAAGCACAGTCTTGTTGTGTCTTGCCGTATTTTTCTTGCGACTAACGATATGTGTCATTGCATGTATTCCAAAAGAACCCAAAGAAGTGCTTTGTTACAAATTGTTGGCTATTGTAGTGATAATTATTATTATTAACAATATTTCTTAGGCGGATTTTTAATAAATTATGATGAAATTAACACATTTCCTTCACGAAGTTGCCGATAGAAGTCTACCGATTCGGTATCTACCAGTATGTCATTAAGGTGAAGGCTACGCGAAAAAGATAAGCCTTCCAGCGTACGGCAACGGCTCAAAGCCACATAGGTCTGGCCAGTTTCAAATGCCCCTTTACCCAGCTCCAGATGCACCTTGTCAATGGTACGGCCCTGGCTTTTATGAATCGTCATGGCCCATGCCAGCACCAGCGGAAACTGGGTATAGCTGCCCACTTCAATGCGTTCAATTTCCTGTTTGGCCGCATTCCACTGGTAGTGATATTCCGGCCATTCCACCCGTTCAACTGCCAATTTTTCGCCCGTGCTTTGCAGGCTAACGATGATTTCATCATCATGCAGGGCAGTAACCTGACCAACTGTTCCATTAAGCCAGCGCCGCTGCGGATCATTCTGGGTAAACATAACCTGCGCACCCACTTTAAGGCGCAGGTGCAGCGGTGAGGGCAGGCGGTCTTCCTTGAATTCACCCTCAAGCTCACCGTTATAACAAACATCAGGTGCATCAATCTTGCCCAGTTCGGCCTGATTCTTGTGTTCAACTTCAGCGTTTCTGGGTGACAACCATACCGCTCCCTGTGGCGGAGTTCTGGTAATCAGGCAACGCTGGTTTAGCACGTCGATGCTGCTGGCAAGATCGTGGCCTTCCCTGATATTGCACAGCAGTTGTACAAAATCCTGCTGGGTTTGCCGATAGGTATGGGTAAGTTCAATGGCACAGTAATCGGTGGTTTTCAGGCTGCGGGCATTATAAAACTTGGGACTGCCATAAACCTGTTCAAACAGGTCGCGGGTTTTTTCACTAATTACTGGTGGCAATTGAAATAAATCACCTACCATTACCACCGTCAGCCCGCCAAAGGGTTTGTCGATGCCACGGTTCAGCCGCAGGTAGGCACTAATACCATCCAGCAGATTGGCGGTGACCATTGAAATTTCATCAATAATCAGCAGTTTGGCTTTCTTGATTTCACGTTTTTTGCCTTGCTTGATGTCCTGTTTAACAATCCACGCTGGTGGCAACTGAAACATGGAATGCAGGGTACGGCCACCCACATTAATGGCCGCCATCGCTGTGGGCGCGCCCAGCAACACTTCACCACGATATTCACGGCATAACCATTTAATAAAGGTGCTTTTGCCGGTACCTGCGCCACCCGTTAAAAAAATGACTGGAAACTGCTGTTCAACCAATTGTTTAACAAACAGGTATTCCGGCAGTATTTCAATCCCTTTGGCGGTACGAAGGTTGCCCTGATGCTGCGCCATTTGCGCCATGGTTTTTAGCGCATAGTGTAATTCGGCACTTTGCACCGATGCGCCACTCGCCTGAGTCTGATGTGAGTCAACATCATGGTCAATCAGTTGCAACTGAACTGATTTTTTGAGATGAAAAAATACATTGTTCAGGGCAAAGGGGGCATGTGGCGTGTCAGCATGACCAAGGCTGTCATCATGGTTCATAAAAAATTATTCATAGAAAGCTAAGTATAGAAAAAAGAAAGCGAGCATTAAAAATAAGATGGCTATGCAAGCATTGCTGATCAAAAAAAGCCTGATTAAGCAGCGCTGGATACAAGCCATGTTTTAAGTGTGGTGCCTCGTTATAGCTTAATGGAGTTTCATGCTTTGCACATAAAGTATTCGTTCATTCGCAGTTGTAACAAATTATGAAGAAAATTGACTGCTCAGATGCTGAGACATGCTTTAAACCGCAAAACTTCATTCACAGTTTCTCCCCAAGCGCGGATTAAATTAAAGTTATAGCGATGTTTCGCGCGATGATGAATGAGCGTTTAGACAAATCATGACAACTACTTTTACCTTAAAAACCCTGATGCTGCTTAGCTTAAGCATGGTGTCAATCCATTCCTTTGCTTATACCAGCCACCCTAGCCATGACGATCATGCTCATCAGTATTCCAGAAATGGTCATGCTGTTGAGTATCGTCCGGTTAAAGTCATTCAGGTGAGCCATGAATCACAGCGTGACTTGCACAATCATGACCTGAACAAGCATTACAACAAGAGGGACTTTAACCCGCAGGCAAGCTGGAAAGCCGGCTATGTACTGCCAAACCAGTACCGCACCAAGACCTATCAGGTGGCTCGCTATCGTTCACATGGCCTGCAAAGACCAGCCAGAAATCAGCAGTGGTTTAAGATTAAAGGCGACTATGTACTGGTCAATGTGGTGAACCACCGGATTATCCGCATGATCAATGGCCGTTAAGGCTAGCCGTATCACGAAGCACAGGGCAGGAGCATTAAACCATGGAAACCTCAAGCATCATGGAAACTTCCAACATGGATATTAGGAATATGAAAACACGCTATAAAAACAGATGGCTTGCTTTGAGCCTGATGGCTGCTTCAATGCTGCTGGCCAGTGTATCTGCCAGTGCATGGAACGGTAATCATGATCACCATCAGCACAACCGCTATGAACAACGAATCCAGCATGAACGCTATGCGCATCAGCAGCATGTCAAGCAGCAGATAAAGCAACGGGCCCGCTATCGGGCTGCCCAGCGTCATGCTGCCTATCACCAGTGGCGGCGTGGAGAGTATTTGCCGGTAGCCTATCATTCACCACGTTATGTGGTAAATAACTGGCGAGCCTATCGCCTGAGTGCGCCGCCGCGTGGCCATGAATGGTTGCGGATTAACGGCCGTTTTGTTCAGGTGTCTGTAGGCAATCACCGTATTTCCCGCATCTGGTAAATAGCCATTTTTATACAACGGGATACCCAACAAAAAAGCCTACATCACGTAGGCTTTTTTGTTTCAATACCAATTTTAACCGCAGGGCCGAATCACTGGGCTTGGTACAATGGAATTAGTACAATCCAGCGATAAGGCCCGTGCAGGCTTAGGCATAGGTGGTGAAATAGTCAGGGCTGAACTGCATCATCAGCTCGCCACCGGCCTGAATCTTGGCAATGCGGGAATCCAGTTCTGGCAGCATACGGGTCACAAAGTACTTGGCCAGATTCAGCTTGTTCTCATAGAACTCACCGGATTTCTGGCTGGCTGCCGCACTGATTTTGGCAAACATATACGCATAGCTTACCAAACCAAACGCATGCAGGTAATCGACAGACGCGGCATTAATTTCATTTGGATTGCCCTGGGCATTTTCAATCACCAGCTTGGTGACTTGTTCCAGTTTGTCAGCGGAGTTCAAGGTTGCTTGCTTGATGAAGTCCAGATCGGCAGACAGGCTATTGGCAAAATCACGGATTTCGGACAAATAGGCCGCTACAAACACGCCACCGTTCTTCACCACTTTACGGCCCATTAAATCCTGCGCCTGTACGCCATTGGTGCCTTCATAAATCTGGGCAATCCGCAGGTCACGAACGCACTGTTCCATGCCCCATTCACGAATATAGCCATGGCCGCCAAATACCATTTGGGCATCTAAGGTGGCAGTCAGGGCCACATCAGTCAGGTAAGCCTTGGCAACTGGTGTTAGCAGGGCAACGCGGTCATTGGCTTTTTTTACGGTGTCCTGATCTTCACAGAACTTGGTCATGTCCAGTTGCTGGCCAACATACACGGCAAAGGCACGTGAGGCTTCGTTGGTAGCTCGTACGTTAAGCAACATGCGACGTACATCCGGATGAACCAGAATGCTGTCCGCTACTTTTTCAGGCTGCTTGGCACCGGTAGCACTACGGCCTTGCAGGCGGTCAGTGGCATACTGGGCGGCATTCTGGTAGGCGTATTCAGACGCACCAATACCCTGAATCCCCATGGACAGGCGTTCGTAGTTCATCATCACGAACATGGCAGCCAGACCTTCATTTTCTTTGCCAACCAGATAGCCTTTAGCGCCATCAAAGTTCATCACGCAAGTGGCAGAAGCCTTGATACCCATTTTGTGTTCGATGGAACCTGGGCCAACCGGATTACGCTCGCCCACGCTGCCATCTTTATTAACCAGAAATTTCGGTACGATGAATAAGGAAATGCCGCGTGAACCCGCAGGCGCATCCGGGGTTTTGGCTAGTACCAAGTGAATAATATTTTCGCACAGGTCATTATCACCACCGGTAATAAAGATCTTGGTGCCGGTAATGCTGTAAGAACCATCATCGTTGGCCACGGCTTTGGTTTTGATAATACCCAGGTCGGTACCGGCATGTGGCTCGGTCAGGCACATGGTGCCGCCCCATTCGCCACTGTAAATTTTTGGCAGATAGGTTTGTTTTTGTTCTTCCGAGGCATAGCTGTTTAAGGCCATACCTGCACCAATCGACAGCAGCGGATACAACTGGAACGACGGATTGGTGGCAAACAGCATTTCGTCAGTCAGCACAGTCAGCATTT
Source organism: Alkanindiges hydrocarboniclasticus (assembly GCF_001982605.1). Lineage (GTDB taxonomy): Bacteria > Pseudomonadota > Gammaproteobacteria > Pseudomonadales > Moraxellaceae > Alkanindiges > Alkanindiges hydrocarboniclasticus. Next base: position 109,917 of record NZ_MLCN01000008.1, read on the forward strand.
TTGGCATGCCCTGACCACCCCATTGTTCATCGGCACCCAGACCAATCCAGCCGCCATCCGCAAACTGGCGGAATGCGTCCTTAAAGCCAGCCGGGGTGTACACCTGACCGTTTTCGATGCGCGCGCCTTCTTCATCACCACTGCGGTTAAGCGGCAGGGTCACGTTCTGGGCAAACTTGGCCATTTCTTCCAGAATGGCATCAACCGTGGCGCTGTCAATGTGGGCCAGACCGGCATTGCTTTGCCAGAATTGTTCAGCCTGGAACACGTCATTGAGAATAAAGCGCATGTCTGCAAGAGGGGCATTATAAATGGGCATGGTTCACCTACAGGAACGAGTGGGGAAAGAAACAGGATTAAAAAAGCAACCAGCTTAAAAAAAGCAACCGGACTAGAACTGCAACCGGATTAGAACAGTAACTAAGTTAAAACAAAAACCCAGTTAAAAATTTGCATGCATTATAAGCCAAAATTGCGCAAAAAACGTAGGGATGCGCTACTGCTTATGGATACAGTGCCAGATGTTTTACTGCATCAGGAATACTAATAATGGATAAAACAAAAAGCTGGCATTACGCCAGCTTCTGTTTAGGACTACTTAGAATGCAAAGTGTTCTGCATCCAGCGCCATTAAGGACTCTACACCAGTTGCAATCACGTCCACATGGGAGCGGGTGCGTGGCAGAAGTTTCTTGAAGTAGAAACGGGCAGTGGTGATCTTGGCATTGTAGAAATCGGTTTCGGTGGTGTCACCGGCCAGTTTCTCCTGAGCAACCAGCGCCATGCGGGCCCACAGGTAAGCAAAGGTCACATAACCAGAGAAATACAGGTAATCAACCGCAGCAGCGCCCACTTCATTCGGGTTTTGCATGGCTTTCATACCAATCTGCATGGTCAGGTCGCCCCATTCCTTATTCAGCGCAGCCAGTGGCTCAAGGAACTCTGCCATGGCAGCATTGTCCTTGTTGGCCTCACAGAACTTGTGAATGATCTTGGTGAAGTCTTTCAGCAATGCACCCTGAGTTTGCAGTACTTTACGGCCCAGCAAATCCAGCGCCTGAATTTCAGTAGTTCCTTCGTACAGGCAGGCAATGCGGGTATCACGCACAATCTGTTCCATACCGTGTTCACTGATAAAGCCGTGACCACCATAAATCTGAACACCATGCTTGGCAGATTCAGAACCGGTTTCAGTCAGGAATGCCTTGGCAATAGGGGTTAACAGCGACAGGATGTTGTCCGCGTATTTTTTCTCTTCTTCGTTATCACCGGCTTCCACAATATCAGCAAACTGGGACAACAGGTAAACCAGTGCACGACCACCTTCAGCAAATGCTTTCTGGGTCATCAGCATGTTGCGTACTGCAGGGTGAACGATAATTGGATCTGCTTCTTTTTCCGGGTTTTTAGGGCCGGTTAAAGAACGCATGGCCAGACGCTCACGGGCATACATCAGCGCGCCCTGGAATGAACCTTCAGAGGCAGCCAAGCCTTGAACCGCAGTACCAATACGTGCCGTGTTCATGAAAGTGAACATGCAGTTTAAGCCACGGTTTTCTGGGCCGATCAGGAAGCCCTTGGCAGCATCAAAGTTCATGACGCAAGTGGCGTTACCATGGATACCCATTTTGTGTTCAATGGAGCCACAACGAACGGTGTTGCGCTCGCCCACGCTGCCATCTTCATTCACATTGAATTTAGGCACGATAAACAGGGAAATACCCTTGGTGCCTTTTGGCGCGCCGGGCAGACGGGCCAGTACGATATGGATGATGTTTTCTGCCATGTCGTGTTCACCGGCAGAAATAAAGATTTTCTCACCAGTAATCGCATAGCTGCCGTCTTCATTTGGCTCAGCTTTGGTACGGATAATGCCCAGATCAGAACCGGCATGTGATTCGGTCAGACACATGGTGCCAGTCCAGATCCCAGAAACCAGCTTGGTCAGGTAGACTTCTTTTTGCTGCTCGTTACCATGGTGCTCGATAGTGCGGATTGCACCATGCGACAGGCCAGGATACATGCCCCAAGACCAGTTGGCAGTACCAACCAGCTCAGAAATAGCATTGCCGATAGAACCCGGCAAGCCTTGGCCGCCATGTTCAGCAGAAACTGCCAGTGACGGATAGCCCAGTTCGATATATTTCTGGTAGGCTTCTTTAAAGCCTTTAGGCGTGGTTACAACGCCATCATCATAATGACAACCTTCCTGATCGCCAGAATGGTTGATTGGGGATAATTCGTTTTCACAAAAATCAGCAGCAGCTTCAATAATGCCATCGATCAGTTCGCGGTTTGTACCAGCATAGGCAGAGATTTTGTCATAATGCTGTTCGGCATTGAGCAACTCGTGCATTACAAACTGAATGTCACGTAACGGTGCTTTGTACTGTGGCATATTTTATTTCCTCGAAACGGCAAAAAATTGCACTAAATAAATCACATCAATGGTGGCACGAAAGCGCAATCTGGATTGATGGACTGCATTATTCCCAATAGAGATTGGGCCAATTTGAACAGATGCAAGTTTGGTTCAGTCAGGCATGGCCTACCACCATATTTTATGACTGAATAGTCAAGCATGGTAAAAAATCGCCGCATTATAAATGATTTTTTCAGGGCAGGGCGGTAAATTGAATTGGTTCAGGCAAAAATTAGGCAACAAAAAATATTTAAAGTTAAAAGCCTGTGTGCAAAACGCCAGCACAGGCTTTCAGTTCAGTTATGGCCACTCAGGGCTGGGTGGCAGCGCGTGGTGAATTGGGCTTAAAGCGCAGTTCGCAACGACCCTGTAGGGTTTTTCCATTTTGTAGTTTAATTGTAATTTCCTGCCCGGACGCTTTACCAGTACAGGCTTGTTGCAATTGGGCGCGGACTTCTGGATTACGCCAGCCTTTCATTGGGTGGCGATCATGCTGGTGAGGGCGATGCATATGGTGCTTGCCGTCTCTGGATGCCATTGCACCTGCTGCGTCAGGATGGGATGGAGCAGTCTGGCAGGCTGTGAGCAAACCGGCCAGTGAAAGCGCAACCAGTGCAGGGTTAAACAGCGAAACCTTTTTCATCATAATACTCCTTGGCGGGTTTAAAAAAATCTGGCATAAAAGTAGGAGGGAATACCCTAAAACTTAAAATAAAAAAACAAGTTGGAGAAATGATGGAGCAGCGCTGTCTTGCATATTTGAGTATTTACGGGCAAGGTTTGCATCTTATGAATCTGAGTGCCTGATTGTGACCAAATTACGTCTACCCATTGCATCGCGTCTGTTTATTGCAGTGTTAATGACGACATTGATCATTAGCCTGGTCGGGCTGCTAATGCTGCATTTCACCATGCAAAAGGGCTTTTCACGCTATGTGGCTGAAGTTGAGATGCAGCGGCTGGATGTGCTGGTTGATGGCCTTGCCAACCAGTACCAGCGCTATGGCAACTGGCAGGATGCCATGAATGCCTCGGTACGTTCGGGTGCTGTGCCCTATGACCGGGTCAAAAGACGCTGGCTGCGTTACCAGTATGAATTGGCCATGCGTCGCAGCCTCAAGCGCCGGCTGGAAGAGCGTTATTCACGGGGCAATCCGGCCCATGGTTCATATCTGGAAAATGGCAGTCTGGTTTCGCCGTTGTCTCTGGCGCCATTGTTAATGGATGATCAGGACGCAGGGCGCGCCTATTTGCCACCATTTCAGCAATCCGGGCCACCGCCCATGATGCCCGGCCTTGACCGGCTTGAACTGGGCAAGCGACTGGTATTGTATGATGCAGAGGGCAGTTATCTGGCAGGTTTGCGCGCGGCCGAAGATTTGCCAAAACGCAGTATCAAGCTGAATGGCAAAACCATTGGTTATCTGGGCTTACAACCAGCCCTTGACCCGGAAGATACACTGTCAGTTAATTTTTTCTCGGCCCAGAGCCGCTATTTAATCTGGATTGGCCTGAGCTGTTTTCTGGTGAGTGCTATTGTGTCTTCCTTGCTGGCCCGTAATTTCCGCCGTCCCATTGGCGAGTTGCTGGAAACAGCGTCTGAACTCACGCATGGCAATTATCAGCAGCACATTGAAATTCGCCGTAATGATGAACTGGGCGATCTGGCACAGTCCATCAACCAGTTATCAACCATTTTGTACCAGCATGAGCAGTCACGGCGGCAGTGGGTGGCTGATACCTCACATGAACTGAGAACCCCCATCAGCGTGTTGCAGGCGCAGATTGAAGCCATGCTGGATGGCGTGCGTGAAGCCACACCAGCACATTTACAAGGCATGCAAAGACAAGTACTTACGTTAAAGAAATTGGTACAAGATTTAAATGAACTTGCCAAGGCAGATGTTGGACAATTGCAGTGTCACTTTAGATTATGCAATCCGTGGATTATTGTGTTGCAGGAAGTTGAAAGCTTTGAACATAAATTTGCAGCCAAACAGCTCCATGTCAATTTAGTACCACCTACCCATGAAATTGAACTGTGCATTGATCCAGACCGGATTCGGCAGGTAATTGCCAATTTTCTGGAAAATACCCGCCGCTATACCAACGATGGTGGCGAGCTGGCCTTAAGTGTGGAAATCAATGACAACACTTGGCAACTGCATGTGGATGACAGTCCGCCCGGCCTTAGTGATGAAGAGCTGGAACGTCTGGGTGAACGCTTTTACCGGGTGGACAGCTCGCGTAACCGGGCAACGGGTGGGAGTGGACTTGGGCTGGCACTGTCACGGCAGATTGCCGAGGCACATAATGGCCAGATTTTATTTGATCATTCACCCTTGGGCGGCCTGCGCGCAACCTTGTGCTTACCGATCAAGCCTGCTTAAAAAGCTGAGCACCCAATTTAATGATTTATCAATCAGGAACAGTAACCATGGCAAAAATATTTATTATTGAAGATGAAAAAGAACTGGCTGAGCTGGTCCGTGATTATCTGGTTCAATCCAACTATGAGGTTGAAATTTTTAATGATGGCCAGACGGGTTTACAGGCTGCCTTACAGGACAATCCTGACCTGATTATTCTCGACCTGATGCTGCCGCGTCTGGATGGTTTGGGGGTATGCCGCAAGGTGCGCGAAGTGTCCAATGTGCCGATTATCATGGTTACTGCCTTAACCGAGGAAATTGACCGCCTGCTGGGCTTAAAGCTTGGTGCTGATGATTATGTGTGCAAGCCATTTAGCCCCAAGGAACTGGTTGCCCGTGTACAGGCGGTATTGCGCCGTGCCCATAGCCAGCCAGCACAGAAAGCCCTGTTTAAAATTGACGAAGCCCAGCAACGCATCTGGTACAAGCAAAAAACCTTAAACCTGACCCCTACTGAATTTCGCCTATTGGCTTTATTCTTAAAACATGTTGGACAGATTTTCTCACGTGGCCAGTTGCTGGATCATCTCAATCCAGACAGCTTTGAAGTGACTGACCGTGTGATTGACAGCCATATTAAAAACCTGCGCCGCAAGATCAGCGAAACGGCTGATACCGGCAGCAAGCATGAGTGGATTCATTCAGTGTATGGTGTGGGCTATCGCTTTGATTATGATGAAAGCCAGTAAGCTTTGAACCGAATAAAAAAGACAGCTTAAGCTGTCTTTTTTATGGCAACAGGCACGGATCAAGAAGAACAACTCACCGCGACTTCTTCACCAAATGGCGGTAATAGGTCATTTTCCTGTTCAATATCCGGCTGGCGTGTAAAAGGCGTTGCCAGTAATTGGTACAGCCGTTCGACTTCGCTAAAGTCATCCTGCTCGGCCTTTTCAATGGCCCGCTGCGCCATATGGTTGCGCAGAATATACACCGGATTATTGTCCTGCATTAATGCTGCGCGATTGGCAACAGGGTGTTCGCCAATTACCTGCTGGTAGCGTTTAATAAACTGGTCAAAGGCTGCCACATCAATACAGTCATCACGCAATGCCTGCCAGTCTTTGTCATCGATCAGACGTCTAAAGCTAGTGGTGTAGTCCAGTTTTTCGTTTTGCAGAAGCCGTAAAAAGTCCATGCCAGTTTCAAAAGCTTGCGGATGTTCGGCGTCAATGCCCAGTTTTTTGGCCATGCCTTCACTGTAGTGGTGCAAAAATGCCGGTTCAAACTCACCCAGTACAGCCTGCAAGTCTTCCTTGTCCAGACCCAGTGGCAACAGTTGGCCCAGCCAAACCCATAAGTTCCAGTGTGCCATACTGGGCTGGTTCTGGTAGGTATATCGTCCGCCATGGTCGGAATGGTTGTTAATCCATGCCGGGTTAAAGCGCTCCAGAAAGCCAAATGGCCCAAAATCCAGTGTGCTTCCAGTAATGGACAAATTGTCAGTATTCATCACGCCATGCGCGAAACCCACCAGTTGCCAGTCTGCAATGGTCTTTGCCGTGCGCTGAATAACTGATTTGGCAAAGCACAGCACGCGGTTGGAGCCAGTACTTTCCGCTTCGGCATTGCATTCCGGGTAGTACCAGTCAATCATTTTGCTGGTAAATTCCTGAAGTAACTCTGGCTGGTACTGGTTAATCCATTCAAAATGCCCTAGCCGTACATGGCAATCAGCCACACGAAGCAAACAGGCACCACGTTCCAGTTGTTCCCGCTGCACCGGCATTTTTGAGCTAACAAACCCCAGTGCATTGGACGATGCTACTCCTAAATTGCTGAGTGCATGGCCTGCCAGATATTCGCGGATAACCGAGCGTAGAACAGCACGACCATCACCCATACGGGAGTAGGGCGTAAGGCCAGCACCTTTTAAATGCAAATCCTGTAACTGGCCATTCATGTCAATCACTTGTGCCATGAGTAGCCCACGGCCATCACCCAGTTGTCCAGCCCAGTGCCCAAACTGGTGCCCGGCATAAGCCATGGCCAGCGGATCAAAACCTTCTGGTACTGATTGGCCTGCCAGAATGCTGACCCAATCAGTACTTTCCGGCCAGTTTAGTTGCCGGGCCACCTGTGAATTAAAATGACCTGCTATGGGCTGTTGCAGCGGGGAAGGTGGCTGACGATGAAACAGCTTTTCATCTAGTGTGGCATAGCGATTATCGATCTGCACAATCAGACTCTGAAAACAGTAAATTAAAATAAGTGTAAAGGATTCCAGAAAATAAAGTGCTAAAACTCTATGGGTTTTTCATTGCAATTTTTTGCCCACAATTTTTTAAATGGCTAGCCAGTTCAAAAACCAACGGCTGAATCTGACCAGCAGCATTGTCAGCCGCGTAAAAACCAGCATGATGAAGGCTTATTACCACGTAGAGCACAAGTTATGTTTATGCTGGCACAAATACTGATTGGATTAATTGGTTTACTGCATGTTTATTTTATGGTGCTGGAAATGTTTTTGTGGGACAAGCCACTGGGCTTAAAAGCGTTTGGCAATACACCTGAAAAAGCCGCCTTAACCAAAGTGCTGGCACAAAATCAGGGCTTGTATAATGGCTTTCTGGCCGCTGGATTATTTTGGGCCTTAACCCTGCAAGGCAGTTTTCTGCTTCAGGTGGCAAGCTTCTTTTTACTCTGTATTGTGGTGGCCGGTATTTTTGGTGCATTCACAGCCAGCCGCAAAATTCTGTATATTCAGGCCATGCCCGCCGCAATTGCGCTTATTGCCTTATATGTGGCGATGTAAGCTAAACAGACAACAAAAATCCCGCCGAAGCGGGATAATTTAAAATCTTATAAGTTGCAATACCAGACCAAGCTATTAAACCGGATTGGCGTGGCGGCGAATGCAACGCTTGAGGTTTAACATCATGGTTTCCATACGGGCACTGTGCTCAAGCATACGTTGCTCAACCAGTTGGAATTCTGTTTTCAGGCGTAGGTCAGCCTGATGAATTTTTTCGGCAACAGCCGCTTTTTTGGCTTCAATGCTTTGTTCCTTGAGTTTGGCCCAGTCATTTAGGGTGGCGCTAAAGGCTTCATATTCCTGTGCAATTTTCTGGCGCATTTGTACGATGTCTTCATGCATGTCATGGCCGTAAGTGGCAAGGTGCTTTTCAGCCCGCTTGAACTTCATGGCAACTTCTGCTTTACGAATGGTAAATGCTGGAATGCGTTTCAGGTTGCGGGTCAGGCCAACCTTGGACAAGCCCAAAATCAGCCATTTGGTTGGGTCAAACTGCCACCATTTTACGCCATTGCGATAGTCATACTGGAAAATATGATGAAAGTTATGATAGCCCTCACCCCAGGTAAACAGGGCCAGCCAGAAATTGTCACGGGCTGTATTTTCATCAGTATACGGCTGGTTACCAAACATATGGCATAGCGAATTAATGAAGAAAGTCACATGGTGATTGGCAATCAGGCGCAACAGGCCAGCCAGCAGCACCACGCCCCACAGGTCACCCACCATCAGGCCCAGTGCAACCGGAAAGCCAATGTTGGTAAGAATAACCAGGGGAATGTAATAGCGATCCTGAAACATCACCATTTTGTCTTTTAGCAGGTCTGGGGCATTTTTATAGTCGGGTGTACCGCTGGAATAATCGCGCAGCATCCAGCCAATGTGTGAATACCAGAACCCACGCTTGGCAGAGTAGGGGTCTTTATCAACATGATCCACGTGGCGGTGGTGAGTACGGTGCCCTGATGCCCAAAACAGGATGGTATTCTGGATGGCCAGCGTGCCACCCAGCATCAGTATAAAACGCACAGGCCATGCTGCTTCATAGGCACGGTGTGCCCACAGGCGATGGTAGCCCGCAGTAATGCCAAGGCCGCTCCATGCGAAAAACACAACAAAGCTGACCCAGGCTGCCACGGAAAAATCATGATTCCAGGCATACCATGGAATTAAAATTAAGGCGGCCAAGGGCGTACCCAGCAACACAATCACTGCAGGCCAGTTAATGGGAGGACGAGCAGGAGAGGAATTCATGTCCAATAAAGCTCCGCAACAAAACAGATAAGAGGGGAATACAAGGCAGGAAAGGAGAGCTCACTATAATTAAGCAATTAAGTGTGCAGTTTATAGTCATCATAACATGGCGTACACATGTTCACTAGTCAAACAATACCAATTTGCAGGATTTTTCTGCAAGTCGGATTTTAGCATTTAACCAATTGAAATTTATTGAAAAGGAGACAATATGCCTAGCGCATTACAACAACAAGATCACTGGTTAAATTGTCCGACCAGATTGAGCTGGCTAAAACTTGTGTTATTAAGCAGTAGCTTAGCAATTACAGCCTGCCAGTCAACCACTTCGCAGAAAATTGTAACTCAAAAAGTAGCTACTTCGGCAACTGCCCAGACTGCATCGGCCAACCAAAATACCGGCAATCCAGCTACTTACCGGCCGCTTACGGTTAAGGTGGCAGGTATTCCTGGCCTGACTGACCTGAGATGGGATCTGGTTTCTATTAACAGTAAAAATCCCCAGCCGTTTATCAATCGGCCTTATTTATTTTTACAATCCACAGCCAAAGCAGTTTCGGGATCTACTGGCTGCAATGCCCTAAGTGGCAAATATGAATCCGGTGATTTAAAAAGTCTTAAGATTCAGGCGCTGGCAGGGCATATGACCTGCGACGATGCGCTGGCACAGGAAGCCGAGATTATGGATGTGCTGGGTCGTGTAAACCGTTACCAGTTGCAGCACAATATGCTGTACTTATATGACCAGAATGGGGGCTTGCTGCTCACTGCACGCGCAAGCCAGTAATGAGGTTTTAGCCTGATTTAGATTTATAAGGTACAGCCTTCAATGCGGGCGGCCAGCATTTGACTGGGCACATCAGTGATTAGTCCATCAATTTTCCAGCTGGCCAGTTGCCGGGCACGTGCCACATTATTGACAGTCCAGACGCTGCACCGCAGTTGTTCAAAATGGATTTTTTCAATTAAATCCTGCGTGGCAAAGCTGTCCCTCAAGCCAATACGGCAACAGCCCAGTTGCTTGGCAATAGGAATAATTGCATCACCCAGCGGGATTTCTACCAATAAGCCTCGCTGAAAACTGGAATTCAGGCTTTTAAAAGCTTCCAGCACTTTTAGGTCAAAGGATGTAAAGGTTACCCGACCTTGCCAGCCGTCCAGTGCCTGATGCAATTGATGTGCTATTAACTGTGCCTGTCGCTCGTCATTGACTGCCTTGATTTCCACTTCAATATGTTCAAAGTGCTTAATCAGCTCCAACACTTCACTTAAAAGCGGTGTTGGCTCTGCCTGTGGCCAGCTATCCCAGCCCACCCGGTTATCGGTATGCACCAGCTGAAAACTACTGGTCATGGCAATGGTTTGGTCAAGGCCGGTAGTTCGCAAAAAGTTATCGTCATGAATGACCACCAGTTGCTGATCCTGCAATAGCCGCACGTCAAATTCCACTGCTTTAAGGCCCAGCGCAATAATGTGCTTAAACCCGCCAAGGGTGTTTTCCGGCGCTTCGTTCCGTGCCCCGCGATGACCAATCAAGCGCATATTTATCCTTAAGATCTGTATGGCAATATAAGTGTAATGACCGCAGTGTGACTTAAAAATTAGCGTTCATTATGAAAAACAGGCTAAATAATCAAAGCAGGGCCATAATCAAAGCAGATTGCATCATAAAATTATTCACTTTTGACCCATAGTACTTCTGTACCGCCATCTTCACGGCTGATGTGGCGCGCGGCTACAAACAGCCAGTCTGACAAGCGATTGAGATATTGCAGCGCTAGCGGCGAAATGTTGTCCTCACGCTGGCTTAAGCTATATACATGGCGTTCGGCGCGGCGGCAAATACTGCGGGCGGCATGCGCATAAGATACCGCCAGTGAACCGGCAGGCAAAATAAAGTCCTTAAGCATGGGTAGTGCTTCATTCATGTGATCCAACTCCTGTTCAAGTCTCTGGATGCTGTGTTCCTTGACCAGAATAAAATTGGGAATGCACAGTTCGCCACCCAGATCAAACAGTTCATGCTGAATACGGCTTAAGTTGCTATCCAGATCATGTGGAACAGGGGAAGACACGGCCGCCAGTTGGGCCCGCAATACGCCTATAAAACTGTTGAGTTCATCTACGGTGCCATAGGCTTCTACCCGTAGGTCATCCTTGGGCACACGGCTTCCATCGCCAAGGCCGGTACTGCCATCATCACCTGTTTTTGTGTAAATCTTGCTTAAACGATGTCCCATAATTGAGGTCCCAAGTACATGCCAGAAAGGTTTGAAAAAATGATAGTCATTAAACAGGCTATATTGCAAAAAATAAAGCTCCTGCCTTGAACAAGCAGAAGCTTTATAGAGGGGTGTGCTTAACTGATTAGTAGCTTAAGGTAATACCCGCAGTAGCTAGGCGTGGTGCAGCAATATAATACTCGGCACCTGTAGCGCTGGTATTATACAGTGCGGTTTTGTAGGTTTTATCGCCAATGTTTTGAATGTTGGCAAACACACGCACATTGGGATTGTATTGATAAAATGCATTCAGGTTAGCCGTTACAAAGCCCGGAGTCGGGTTTTGTGGGCTGTAGTCTTTGGCACGACTTTTAGCCACTAGACTGGCACTGACACCATATACGCTATTATCCCAACCCGATGTCAGCGTGGCAGTCTGGCGTGGACGACGGGTTAACTCTTTATTGGTGGTTTCATTTTTGGGTTGTACATAGGCATACTCCAGCTTGCTAAACCAGCCATCCTGTGCCCAATTTAAGCCCACTTCGCCACCGGTCAGTTTGGCTTTTTGAATATTTTCCAGTTTGAAGCTGCTGTTGTAACCAATCAGGTCTTTAACCCGGGTTTGATAAACAGAGGCATAGGTACTTAAACCATAGACCAGATTTTGATCAATGCCCAATTCATAGGAGATACTTTCTTCCGGGGTCAGATCTGGGTTGGCACTTGAACCACCATATAGCTGGTTAGCATCCGGGGCATGAAATGCCGTGCCAATATTGGCATACACACTGGTCAGCGGTGCAATCTGAATGCGGCCGGCCAGCTGGCCAACGGTATGCGTGCCGTATTTGTCATCATCTTCAACGCGAATGCCAGCCTGAGTACTTACGCCATTGGCCTGATACTGGTGTTGCAGGTAGTAGCCGGTGGTTTTTAACTTTTCGTTGTAACGGGTATCGCCCCATGACGCTTCAGTCAGATAGTCTGCATCGGTTTGGCGATGTGTGGCACCCAGCAACACATTTTGGCCCTGAACGAAATTCCAGGCCAGGTTGAGGTCGGTTTCCCGGTGTTTGGTGTGGGCATAATCATTGGAATTAGTCTGATCCAGCTCATCCTTATATTCGGAAAAACGGGCATTGGCCTTAATATCAGAATTGATATTGTAGCTTCCCTTAAGGTTAAGCAGCCGGTTGGAAAAATCCTGATTTCCGGTTAAAAAGGGGTTGTATTCAACATTACCCTGATTTTCTTCCAACTGGGCAGAAACAGCATATAAGGCGTTTTCAATTCCACCTTTAACGCTATAACCAGTCTGGTCGTAGCCCGCATCTTTGGCACCGGGCGTATTGGTTACCGCTGAGCCATCAGTTTCCAGACGCTGGCCACGAATTTGCATATATGCATCATTTTGTACTAGATCAGCACCTACAATGGCTTTGTAGGTATCCAGTTCGCCGCCTTCTAAGGTGGTAAACAGCTTTTGGGTTTTTGGTGCTTCGCTAATCAGCTGAATCACACCGCCAATGGCATCAGAACCATACTGTACAGAAGCAGGGCCTTTTAATACTTCAATGCGGGAAACACCGGTCAGGTCAAACAGGTTAATGTTGGCTGCACTTGAGGTTGCGGTATTACTGCGCATTCCGTCTTTTAAAACCAGGGTGTGATTGGAGTTGGTACCCCGGGTAAAGATCGACGTTTGCTGGCCATAACTTCCAAGTTGCACAATATTTAAGGCTGCTTCACGCTGCAACAGGTGTGGCAGGTCGGTCACTGCGGATTGCTGGATGGTTTGTTCATCAATAACCGAAATTCGGGCAGGAACCTGATCAATAGCTTTAGGTGTCTTGCTGGCAGTCACCACAATCACGGGCAGTGTTGCAGCAGTATTTGCATTAAGAACAGTGGTATCAGCGTAGGCAAAAGAAGCCGATAGAATAGACGCCGTCAGGGCAGACGGTACAAGAATACGGGACATGGCTGTGCTCCAGGACATTCACCCCACGTGAATGTGTCAGGGGTTATAAAAAGCCTTGAGTCGGTATCCAGACTTGTGTTGGGTCGGTGCTGACCTATCTTCAATAACCTTCCCACTTAAACCTTAAGCAGTGGTTGCCACCAACATGTTGCAGTGGTGGCATATTGAACATTAAACACATACTGTTGCGGGGGCAGTGCTGGATTTTCACCAGCTTCCCATTTGTTTTTTAACTAAAACAAACGCTTGTTAGGCACTCAAAGCGCGGGCAGTATAGTAGTGTTGGGAATTTGTTGCAATTTATTAAAAGATCAGTGGTCTGGGTGTTATTTTTAACTTTACATTTTTTATAAAAATTACCTTGCAAAACAACCGGCTATTTTTACACAGCATTAATAAAGTTAGGGCTTAAAGCTGGGTATGCTGTAGCAGCAACATACTTATATTTTTCTACCGCAAAATGAGGTTGAACATGGCAATTGTAAAAAAAGGCTCAGCACACTGGGAAGGCTCCGTTAAAGAAGGACAAGGCACGGTATCGACTGAAACAGGTGCCTTAAAAGAACACCCTTATGGCTTTAAAGCACGTTTTGAAGGCGGAAAAGGCACTAACCCGGAAGAAATTATTGGTGCTGCCCATGCCGCCTGTTTTTCCATGGCTTTTTCCATGATGCTGGGCAACGAAGGCTTTCCACCCGATACCATTGATACCACTGCTGCCGTATCACTGGAAAAAGAAGGCGAAGGGTTTAGTATTACCAAAATCCATCTGGATACGCAGGTGGTTGCATCCGGCATTGATCAGGCGACATTTGACCGCATTGCCCAAAATGCCAAAGAAAACTGTCCGGTGTCCAAACTGCTCAATGCTGAAATTACCATGGATGCCAAACTGACTACTACTTAATGGCGGTCAGTTGTACTCAGCCAATTTTTTAATAGTGGCATGGCTTTGGAAAATGACTGCGTAAGAAACCTATAGGCCTTATTGTTTAAGCGCCGCAGGTGGCAGTCATTTCCTGCTCATTCAGATTTTTTACAGCGTTTGATTTTTGCCACTTCATACTTTTATGGCAAATTGCTTTACAATAGCAACATCGGTAAATTCTGATTTTTGCTGGTTTGTATTTTTATTATTTTCACCAGGTGATGCATGACTGATAAGTTGCCAGTACGCACAAAAATTTGCGGTTTAACCCGTGTTAAAGACGTGCAATGTGCTGTTGCTGCCGGTGCAGATGCCATTGGCCTGGTTTTTTATGCGCCCAGTCCGCGTGCAGTCAGCATCGAAAAAGCCCGGTCTTTGCTGACTGTGGTTACACCTTTTGTTCAGGTGGCTGGCTTGTTTGTGAATGCGACTGTGTCAGAGATTCAACAGGTTTTGGCACAGGTATCACTGGATATTTTGCAATTACATGGTGATGAAACACCCATCCAGTGTGCGGAAATTGGTCAGGCCACTGGCCGCCGCTGGATTAAGGCATTGGCGGTTAAGCCTGATAGCAATATGACCCAACTCATTGAACACTACGTTGCTGCTGGTGCCAGCGGTATTTTGCTGGATGCATGGCACCCCCAATTAAAGGGAGGCACCGGTCAGACTTTTGACTGGAATAGCTGGCCACAGGCGCTTGGGCAAACAGTGCCGCTGATTCTGGCAGGGGGGTTAACCCCGGATAACGTCGCGGATGCCATTGCCCAGACTCATCCTTATGCCGTTGATGTCAGTGGTGGGGTAGAGCAAGAAAAAGGTATTAAAGATCATCAGTTGATCCGACAATTTATGCAAGGAGTCCAACGTGGCTAATGATTTACACAGCAATTCAAATAGCAATCTAAACGACAGCCAGTCTGGCGATACGACCCCTATTAATTATTTTAATTATCCAGACCAGAATGGTCATTTTGGCAAGTTTGGCGGACGTTTTGTGTCCGAAACACTGATGGCTGCATTGCAGGATCTGGAGCAGCTCTACAACCGCATGAAGGATGATCCGGAATTCCTGCGCGAATTTGATCACGACATGGCGCATTATGTGGGTCGTCCAAGCCCGTTGTACCATGCTACGCGCTGGTCTAAGGAGCTGGGTGGCGCGCAAATTTATTTAAAGCGTGAAGACCTGAATCACACGGGCGCGCACAAGGTTAATAACACCATTGGTCAGGCATTGCTGGCCAAGCTGTCCGGTAAAAACCGCATTATTGCTGAAACTGGTGCAGGGCAGCACGGCGTGGCCACGGCAACCATTGCTGCGCGACTAGGCATGGAATGTGTGGTGTACATGGGTGCTGAGGATGTAAAACGTCAGGCCATGAATGTGTATCGCATGCGTTTGCTGGGCGCTACCGTCGTGCCGGTAACCAGTGGTTCCAAAACTTTAAAAGACGCCATGAATGAAGCCATGCGTGACTGGGTGACCAATGTTGACAACACCTATTATGTGATTGGCACCGTGGCTGGCCCGCATCCATATCCGCAACTGGTGCGTGATTTCCAGTCGATTATTGGCCGTGAAGCGCGCCAGCAGATTCTGGACATGACTGGCAAGCTGCCCGATGCGCTAGTGGCTTGCGTGGGCGGCGGCAGTAATGCCATGGGCCTGTTTTATCCATTCCTGAATGATGCAGACGTTAAAATGTACGGCATTGAAGCATCCGGTTTTGGGGTGGAAAGTGGCAAGCATTCTGCACCACTCAATGCCGGGCGGGTTGGCGTGCTGCATGGTAACCGCACTTATTTGATGAGTGATGACGAAGGCCAGATTATTGAAACCCACAGTATTTCTGCCGGTCTTGATTATCCGGGTGTAGGCCCTGAGCACAGCTTCCTAAAAGACATGAAGCGTGTGCAGTATGAGCCGATTAGTGATGATGAAGCCTTGCGTGGTTTCCGGGACCTCACCCGGATTGAAGGCATTATTCCGGCACTGGAAAGCTCGCATGCCATGGCTTATGTAACTAAGCTGGCGCCAACAATGAGTCCTGAGCAAAGCATTATTGTTTGCCTGTCTGGCCGTGGTGACAAGGACTTGATGACGGTTGCCAAAATAGATGGCATGGAAATCGTTTAGTCAGGCGTGCTTAATCCGTAGCCATGACCGGACTATAAAATGACAGGGCCAAATCAATGCTATATGCCGTAATGCTTGGCGGTAAACATCCAAAAGCCCACATTGAGGTGCATGATGTGGTGTTTGCGGTTGGGGATTCACTACAAGCCTTATATCCACAGCTTAAGCAGCAATGGTTTGGCCTTGCCAAAGGGCTGCATGTTGATGCCTGGATGGCGATTGATGGTATTGAACAGTATCAGGTGCAATTAAGTCCGGTTGCCCCGCAGCCGGATGCCCTACGCTTGTATTTCATTAATCTGGGTGGTTATTTACCGGATGAGTTTGGCGAGGCACATCGCTATGTGCTAATTGTTGCGCACAGCAAAATGCAGGCACGCCGCAGGGCACGTAAATATACTTTAAAGCAATGGCAACAGCCGCATGTTGATGCCGTGCTGGATGTGGATGACTGTGTACTGATTGATCAGGTAGGAGGTCATTTTGTGCATCTGGTCGAAGGTAGCCATCAGGGGGTAAAGTTTGAGAATTGCTATCTGGTGATTACTTAAAATTCCCCAAGTTTATTTCTAAAAGTTCTTTTTATGAGATTCATCATTATAAATATACCAGTAAAAATGATGATACAAGCAATTAATAATGTCCATTCCCATTGTGGTTCAAAGCATGAATAATCTCTGTAAGAGTTGCAGATCTTGTAATAAATTGGACTATTGAAACGAGTAGATTGGAAAATTTTAAAAGAAAAATACAGTATAAAAAGGCCAGCTATGAGCCAAAAACTTATTAATAAGTAAGTTATAAAAGTAATCAAAAAATTAAACGATTGTTTCATCATTTTTAAATAGTGTAATAAAGATAAGGTAACAAGAATTTTATTACCTTATCATTGAAATGGCGATTACTTCCCGGCTTGCCACAAGGCTTCACCAGCCTGAATTGGGTCACCAGTCTTTTCCAGCGTTTCTACCCAAACCGGATACTGCGCCAGTACCGGATGCTGGCTAGGGTGAAAGTCGCGCTTATACCAGTCCATGTAGGGTTTTTTCATTGAGGACAAAATGCCCTTTTTGCCAAATAGCCATGGCATGCCTTGAGCAAACATTTTAATGCGTTCGCGCTTATTAAAACCGTCAGCTTTTAACATGATATTGGTGCGATACAGGGTAAACCCATACATCATCACGCTGGTTAATGCCAAGGCGCGTGCGCGTACGGCATAAGGAACCTTGGCTACATTTTGCATCACATCAAAGGCCACATCGCGATGTTCCATTTCTTCAATGGCATGCCATGCATACAGGGCGCGTACATAGGGGTCAACCTCGGCCAGCGTTTCCTTTTGGGCATAAAAACATTCTGCCATTAACGCCGTTAAGTGCTCACTGGCGGCTGTAATGGCAATATTAATTTCAGGGCTTTTGTGCTTGAGCCAGTAATCAAAGCGCGATTTCATTTCACCAATCATGGCATCAACCGGCATGCCCTGATCAATGAGAATCTGGTTCATTTTGTCATGGGCAATGCCATGTTGCGCTTCCTGCAAAATAAAGTCTTTGACCTTGGCTTGCAATTCCGGATCAGTAATCTGGTCGCGGTACAGACGCACGCTGCTAATAAAATAGCGTTCGCCATCTGGAAAGGTCAGGCTTAAGGCATCAAACACGCGGGTTTTAAACGGATGGCCACCAAACCAGAAACGTGGCATGTGCTGTTCAAGCTGAAAGTCCAGATTTTTTCGAACCTGCATATCAGCAGAGTATTGTACGTTTAATGGCGCATTCATTCTAATGCTCTCATTTTTCATGTTGATGCATACAGTATTGATTTTTTGTGGTAGAAAGTTTTGACAGCTATCGCCAAATTTTATACAAATCACGCCATGCAAAATACAGCAATCGTTAATAGCAACCAGTTACAGCTCATGGTGCAGTTTATGCAGCAGCGCCAGATTGCGCTGTCTGATGTGTTCGATAACGAGCAACTGGCACTGGTAAGCGCTGCCTGCGCAGGCCAGCAAATCAGTCATGTGCCCGTCTCGCAGTTTGTGTTGCTGCTGGAACAACTGGCTGATTATTTGAAGGAACCCACCATTGGGTTGTCGATTGCACAAGGCATCAACACGGCCAATCTTGGAATTCTGGGCTACTTGCTGCATGCCTGCGAAAATATGGGTGAGGCCTTGTTGCGCCTGCATCGTTATGGCAAGTGGATCAATAATGATATGGAGCAAATGCAGATTATCCAGCAAGGTCATCAGATTGAGTTGCGCTGGCCGCAGCCAAAACCAATAAATGGCATCCTGCATGAAATGGGCATGGCCATCCTGCAACAATTTAGCCTGCAACTGGTTGGGCGACCCTTAAATGTCAATCATGTGCATTTTGCCCATTCACTCAAGGGTGGGCCGGAAAAACTGAAAATCTACGAGCAGTTTTTTGGCTGTCCGGTCCTGTTTGACCAGCCTTATTCGGCATTTAGTTTTCCGGCCCATACCCTGCATATTCCCATTGAAAAACCGGACAAGGCACTGCTGGATATTTTGCAGCAGCAGGCAGAGCAGGCGCTGAAAAGTATGCCTAGCACCGGTGTTTTTCTGCAACAGGCACAGCGCAAACTGATTGAATTGTGCCAGTTGGGCGAACCCACACTGGCCCAGCTGGCGCGGCAATTGCATTTAAGTACCCGTACCCTGCAACGCCGCCTGATGCAGCATGAGGTGAGTTTTCAGCAATTGCTGGATGAGGTGCGTCAGCAGTTGTGTACGCAGTACCTGCATCAGCATGTGCCGTTAAGTGATATTGCACAGTTGCTGGGCTATTCGGATCAGAGTGCCTTTACCCGGGCCTATAAGCGCTGGACGGGCAGTACGCCATTTCAGCAGCGCCGGTTGAAAAATTAGTGCTGCGACAGGAGCGTTAATTAAAGGTATTGAATTAATAACTTGCCAAGAAATAGTGATCTGGTGATTTTTTTTGTCAGGATCATTAGGCTAAAACAGGAAAAGCGACAAAATATATTAAGGACAATAACCCATGAAAAACTTGTTTGAGCACGGCAAGCCCCGTTATGGCCGTTTTAAAGTGGTGCCGCAATGCATTGATATCCATGATTTTCATTATGTATCGCCTTTTAAGCGCCACATTACCGGCCTTGAAAAAAACCTGCGCTTTAAAAGTTTTCAGTTTATTAGCTTGAACAACAGCCAGTATATGGTTGGCTTGGCAGTAGTCGATTTAGGCTGGGTAGGGCATGGTTTTTTTTACTGTCATGACCTGCAAACTGGCAAGGTATTGGAACATTCCTTTTTACAGCCTTTTGGTAAGCACACCCATGTGTGTAATCATCAGGTGGGTAGTTCATCCTTTAAAAAATCCAGCTTTTTAATTGAAATCAAGAAAACCGCGACTGGGCGCTTGGTAAAAGTACGTCGTGGCAAGCACTTGTTGCTCGATGCGACTATTGGTATTAAGGATACAGAACCACTGGTGCTGTGTAGTCCGACTGGCGCATCTGGCTGGACCTACACGCATAAGCAAACCGCGCTATCAGTTACAGGCAGTTTGTATTTTAACCAGCAAGCCATTGACCTGAAAAATCAGCAATTTGTCGCAGCCCTTGATGACACCTGCGGTATTTTGCGTCCGGAAACTGCATGGCACTGGTTGTCACTTTCTGGCATGGATCGTACAGGACAGCGCTTGGGTATTAATTTGGCCAGTGGCGTTAATGAAACCTTTGTGAGTGAAAATTCACTGTGGCTAAATGGCAAAATTTTTGAGCTGCCTGCAGTGCTGTTTGAGCAGCAGGCCAAAAACCAGTGGCGGATCTACAGTGCCGATGGCGGTATTGAACTGAGCATTCAAACGCATTGGCGGCGGCATGAAGCCAAGAATTTTGGTGTAGTCGCCAGCCAGTTTAACCAGTGGGTGAGTACCATATCAGGCACTATTACTTGTCAGGATAGCCGTGTCGACATTGATGCGCAAATGGGTCTGCTGGAGCAGCACTATGCCAAATGGTAACAGCAGGCTATTAGGCGTATAATCTGCCGCCGGATTTTATAAGTATTTTAACAATGACTCAAAGAATTAATGTGGTCGGCACCAGTGCCAGCGGCAAAACAACATTTAGCAAGGCATTGGCACAAAAAATGGCTGTGCCGCATATTGAAATGGATGCCCTGTTTTGGAAATCCGATTGGCAGGAATCGAGTAATGCAGAGTTTTTTGCCAAACTTGAACCGCACTTGCAGGCCAAAAGCTGGGTACTGGATGGCAACTACACCCGTACTACGCATTTAAAATGGCGGCAGGTTGATCTGGTGATCTGGCTGGATTATGGGTTTGGCCGTAATCTGTATCAGTCGGTTAGCCGCACTATTAAACGCCTGATCAGTGGCACAGCACTTTGGGAAGGCACCAACAATGTTGAGAGCTTTCAGCGGGCTTTTTTAAGTGGTGATTCGTCCATTATCTGGTGGATGATCAAAACCCATGGCAAAAACCAGCGCAAATATCAGCAAATGATGGCCAATCCTGAATTTGCTCATATTCAGTTTGTCCGGCTGAAATCACCAAGGCAGGCCAGACAATTTTTACAGCAGTTTAAAATTTGATATTTTTAAATATTTATAGAGTTTTATGACTGTAAAGTTCACTAATAGCTTAAGAAATATTGATTTTTTATTCTAAAAATATAATAAGTTATATTTATAAAATTAGATGCGAATTTATTCAATAGCATTAACTGGAGGCAAGAATGAAATTATTAAGCCAACGTCTGGGTAAGTTGATCTGGGTGATATATTTCTTTTTTGGGGCTAAAGCCTCTGGCTTAAAGAAACAGAGTATTGATATTAATAATCATCAATACAATTATCTAATTTCAAAAAAATTTAATCCTGCGCTTGATACCTTGGTGCTATTACATGGCTTTACCGGGTTTAAGGAATACTGGTTTGGCTTTATGATGCCGCTCAAACATAAATTTAATATTATCAGTATTGATTTACCGGGGCATGGCAGTAGCAGTTTTAACATTAAAAAGAGTTTTTTGGATCAATCCATTGAGTTGATTGATGCAATCAAAACCCGGCACCAGCTCAGCCAATTTCATTTCGTTGCCGCTTCAATTGGCGCATGGATTGCCTGTCATTATATGGCGAAATTTCCTGAGCAATTAAAATCATTGGTGTTCATTGGTCCCGCAGGCATTGCAGTCACACAGACATCCGAGTTTTATCAGGCGGTGGATCAGCAAAAAAATCCTTTCTGGATCAACACTCAGCAGGATTACAATCAATTGCTTGGTTTTGCGGTTTTTAAGCTACCACCAGATTTTTGGCCATTATCCCCATTTTTGCTGGCTGATTATCTCAATCACCAACCTGTTTATCAGATCATCTGGAATCAGATTGTTGATGCGCACCAAAGGATTCAAGCCCTGAATCTTTTGGAGTTATCAGCATTCAAAGGTAAAAAAATTGTAGTCTGGGGTAAGGAAGAAAGAACTTTTCATAGTCAAACGCTGGAAGTGCTTAAACAACACGTTAAGGATATTCAGGTTTTTATTTGCCCCCAAAGTGGACATTCAGTTCAGGTCGATCAACCCAAGTGGCTGGCAAGTCTGGTGTTACAACAGTTATCTCAACATCCCAATAATTAAAGCACTACTGCCAACGTAAAGCCATCATGACCCTTGCAGCCAACGGTTTGCAGGGTGGTGCTGGTGAGTTTTTTCTGCTGGGCCAGGTGTTCAAAATATTCACGCAGGCCGGTCATGGTACGGGTGTTGTTGTCAAAGTTCACAATGCCACCACCACGGATCACATTGTCCAGAATAATAACCG
Source organism: Alkanindiges hydrocarboniclasticus (assembly GCF_001982605.1). Taxonomy (GTDB): domain Bacteria; phylum Pseudomonadota; class Gammaproteobacteria; order Pseudomonadales; family Moraxellaceae; genus Alkanindiges; species Alkanindiges hydrocarboniclasticus. The sequence continues at coordinate 131,908 of NZ_MLCN01000008.1, forward strand.
TACCCGGCCGTGACAGCTTGAGTGCCCAGTCCACATAATCCTTATAACCAGACTTGTCGGCATCAATAAAAATAAAGTCAAACGGGGCAATGCCGGACTGTTCAATTTCCGGAAAAATATCCAGTGCCTTACCCGCATGAATGTCTACCAGATGCGAAAGTCCGGCAAATTCAATATTCTTGCGTGCCAGCGTGACATTGGTAGGCACGGCTTCAAGGCTAATCAAACGCCCATCCTGCGGCAAGGCCCGCGCCAGCCAGATAGTGCTATAACCAGCCAGTGTGCCAATTTCCAGTATTTTTTTGGCACCATGAATTTGCGCCAGCATTTGCAGGAACTTGCCCTGCAAACTGGATACTGCAAGATGCGGTGGAAGGCCAGCATCCAGTGTGGTTTGAAGCACATGCTCAAGCGCCGGATCAGCAGGCATAAAATGCGCTTCCAGGTAATCATCCACGGCTGTCCACAGTTGTTCGCTCATCTGTACTTACACCACATATTGCAAAATTTAGGCGCCGTATTGTGTCATTTTCAGCCCCAAAATTAAACCCATGCCTAATGTCATAGAGAGTGGCAGGTTTTAGCTCTGTATTGCATTCGGGGCAGAATTTGTGGGTGCAGGCGGTTTTAAACGGGGATACTGAAAAATAATACTCAGCACGGCAACAACTCCTAAAATCCAGCAATAGTAAGTCGTTCCAGTGAGTGCCAGCGGAGAGATTTTACCAATGGCACTAGCCAGCAGGATTTGCGCGCCATACGGAATCAGGCCCTGTACCACACAGGAAAAAATGTCCAGATAACTGGCTGAACGCCGTAAATCCATGGCCTGTTCAATGGCAATATCCTTGGCGACATCGGCGGCAACCACAATTGCCACCACATTATTGGCGACAAACAGATTCGCCATAACAATCAGTAGTGCAATGCCAAATTCACCCGCGCGCTTGCCTGTCATTTTTAAGCTGCGGGTGAGGGCAAGAATGGCATTGACCAGCCAGCGCATACCGCCCTGATCATGCATGAGCAGGGATAAACCGCTAATGAAAAGCGACAACAGCATGATTTCAAACAGCTCAACAAACCCGGCATAAATGGCCGTGTTCAGGGTGGTGAGGCTATAGTTCGGACTAAGCCAGATTCCCAGTGTGCCTGCCAGTACAATACCAATCAGCAGAATAGCCAGTACATGCAGGCCAGTAAATGCCAGCGCAAACACTACTACATAAGGAATAATAAATATGGGTGACAGGGGTTCACTAGTCATCTGGTGCTGGCCATTGCTCAGCAGCATAAATACCATAAATGTAATTACAGCGGCTGGCAGCGCAATCCAGATATTGACCCGGAACTTGTCACGCAGGCTTACACCCTGACTCCGGGTTGCGGCGATAGTGGTGTCTGAAATCATTGATAAATTGTCACCAAACATCGCACCGCTAATGATTGCGCCCAGAGCTAACGGGGCAGCAATCCCGGTTGCACTGGCAAAACCTACTGCAATCGGCGCACAGGCGGCGATGGTGCCCATTGATGTGCCCATGGCTGTGGCAATAAATGCCGAAATAACAAACAGCGCCGGCAACACCAGACTGGCCGGAATAAACTGCAAGCCGAACTGCACGGTGGCATCCACACTGCCAATGCTTTTGCTTACGCTGGCAAATGCCCCGGCCAGCATAAACACCATGCACATCAAGATAATATTGGGATGGGCAGCCCCTACCAGAAAGCGCTCAATGGATGTATTGATGGATTGCCTGTTTAGCACAATAGCCAGCACGATGGCAGGCAGGGCCGCAACTGGCGCTTTAAGCTGGTAAAAAGCAAACTCAGTCCCTTGCAGGGTGTGATAAATACCACTGCCTAAAAACAGGGCTAGAAATAGCAAAATCGGCAATAGTGCCGTAAAGCGGGGCAGGGGAGCAGTCATACAGGCAAGAAAAATCTGGAGAGGGTAAGAATTCTGACGATGTTAAGCAATTTGGCTTAAAACACCAAAGTCATTCTGCCTGAAAGCTTATGTAAAATTGTTAAATGGCTTTTGCCAGTTATGGCAATTGTATAAACCCGTGGATAAATGCACGGGCAGATTGTTGAATGGCGTCATTTCAGGCTAGAATCATACCCTTTATGGGAACACAGAAAAATCAGTTATGTCACGTCTTGCTGCGCGCTTTGCTTCTTTAAAAACCACAGGTCGAAAAGCACTGGTATCCTACGTCATGGCAGGTGATCCAGCGCCGCATGTGACCGTACCGCTATTGCATGATCTGGTGGCAGCAGGTGCAGACGTACTGGAAGTGGGCCTGCCGTTTTCTGATCCCATGGCTGATGGCCCGGCCATTGCGCTGGCTGCCGAGCGTGCGCTGGCAGGTGGCACCAATACCCTAAAAGTACTGGACATGGTGGCCGAGTTTCGCAAGGTAGATACCGAAACCCCGATTGTGCTGATGGGCTATTTAAATCCGCTGGAAATTATTGGCTATGAAAATTTTGCCAAGCGGGCCAGTCAATCCGGTGTCGATGGCCTGCTGCTGGTGGATTTGCCGCCCGAAGAAGCCGGTGAGCTGGATATCGTGCTAAAACAATATGACCTTGATCCGATTTTCCTGCTGGCACCCACCTCAACCGATGCCCGGATCAAGCATGTGCTGACACAGGCGCGTGGCTTTATTTATTATGTGTCACTCAAAGGCGTGACTGGTTCGGCGGCACTGGATATCACTGAAGCTGCCGAGCGCATTGCCAAGGTCAAGGCACAAACCAGCTTGCCGGTTGGCGTGGGTTTTGGCATCCGTGATGCAGCTACAGCCAAGCAAATGGGGCAGGTTGCTGACGGTGTGATTGTAGGCACAGTGCTGGTACAACCCTTTGGCCAGCATTCTCCTGACATAGCACATGGTATGGCAGTTGAGAAAATCAAGGAGCTTCGGGCTGCGCTCGATGAAATTGTATGACCCCAAAAATCAAGCAGCCCGTGCTGGAAAAAGGTGATGTAACGCCATGGATTGAGCGTCCAGTACCCGGTGTGGCACCGCGTGATTACCCGCAAGGCCCGATGTCGCTGCATACCGAACCGACCCTTGAATGTCCTGAATGTCATTCGGTAGTCACCCGCACGGCCATGGCGTTTAATGCCTATGTGTGCCCGCAGTGCGATGAGCATTTGCGCATGAAAGCCCGTGACCGCCTCAACTGGTTTTTTGATCAGGTAGAGTGCGAGCTGGGGCAGGAATTTACCCCTAAAGATCCGCTGGGTTTTGTGGATAGCCAGCCTTATCCCGAGCGACTGGCCAAGGCACAAAAACAAACCAATGAAACCGAAGCATTGCTGGTCATGCAGGGTTTGGTGGGTGCCATTCCCATGGTGGCTTGCGCCTTTGAGTTTGACTTCATGGGCGGGTCCATGGGCTCAGTGGTGGGTGACCGTTTTGTACTGGCTGCCGAAACCGCCATTAACCTGCAACAGCCTCTCATCTGTTTTGCTGCTTCCGGTGGCGCACGCATGCAGGAAGGCATGATTTCCCTGATGCAAATGGCCCGTACTGCCGCAGCGACTGAGCGCCTCAAGCAGGCAAGATTGCCGTATATTGTGGTGCTCACCCATCCGGTGTATGGCGGGGTAACCGCTTCACTGGCCATGCTGGGTGATATTCATCTGGCCGAACCCAAGGCTATGGTCGGTTTTGCCGGCAAGCGGGTGATTGAACAAACTGTGCGTGAAGTGCTGCAAGAGCCATTCCAGCGCGCTGAATTTTTGCTGGAACATGGCGTGATTGACCAGATTGTGCATCGACATGCGCTCAAGGATACCATCCAGCGTCTGGTGGCCAAGCTCATGAACCTGCCTTAAGTAAGAGTTTATGAATCCCGAAAATACCGCCGCAACAGCACCCACGGCCAGCGCGTCATTGCAGCAATGGCTGGATTACTGGAGCAGTATCCACGTCACCGCCATTGATCTGGGGCTGGAGCGCATCCGCCCGGTTGCTGAATACCTGCACCTGCTGACACCATCAGCGCATGTAATAACAGTCGCAGGAACCAATGGCAAAGGTTCAACCACCACCACCATTGCAGCAATTTATCAGGCAGCGGGCTATCAGGTAGGCTTATACCAGTCACCGCATATTTACCGATTTAATGAACGCATCAAACTCAACAGTATTGAAGTAGAGGATGCCACTTTAATTGCTGCATTTGTGACAGTGGAGCAGGCGCGGCTTGCCTGCCAGTTGTCCTTGTCATTTTTTGAAGCCACGACACTGGCTGCCTTTTGGGTGTTTCAGCAGCAAGCCTGTGATATCTGGGTGCTGGAAGTAGGTTTGGGTGGCCGTCTGGATGCCGTCAACCTGATTGATCCCAATGTGGCGGTGATTACCAATATCGGGCTTGATCATGTGGAATGGCTGGGCAACACTATTGAAAAAATTGCCTTTGAAAAAGCCGGAATCATGCGTCCTGCTATTCCAGTGGTTTATGCTGAACCCGCAATGCAAAACTCAGAGACAAATTGGGTGCCGCAAGCCATTATTGATCAGGCCCAGCAATTAAATTGCCCATTGTATCTGGCTGGTCGTGACTATCACTGGCAAACCACAGATGACAGTTTTTATTATGCCACTCCATCCTGTACGCTCACCTTGCCTGTGCCCAAGCTGGCAGCGGTCAATGTGGCTGCTGCCATCAGTGCGATATTACTGGGCACACCCCAGCTGAGCAATGCCGCTATTGTGCAGGGTATTGAAACAGCCTATATTGCCGGACGCTTTGAAGTACGCCAGTTTAAAGACCGTACCCTGATTCTGGATGTTGCCCACAACGTGCATGGCGTACAGTTTTTGCTTGGACAGTTGCAGGCGTATCAGCAAAAGTACTTGCAGCAACAGTTGGCAGGTGCAAGCCAGCCAGCGCAACATCCGGCTGGCAAAAAGCCAAAGATTCACTTGGTTTTTTCCATGCTTGCTGATAAAGATATGGCAGGGGTTGCCACTTTGCTCAAGCCGGTTGTCCAGCACTGGTACATTGCTGCCCTTGACGGTGAGCGTGCCGCCAGCCTGACCCAGTTGCGGCAAGCTTTGGATAATGTACCACCTGTCCAGCCGCAACATATTAGCGAACATCAAAGCATCACGGCAGCATTTATTGCTGCCTTAAATCATAGTCAACCACAAGATATTATTATGGTGTGTGGATCATTTCACACCTTAGAGGCAGTTTGGGAGTCCTTAGCAACATGGCAATGAACAATAAACAGCGTTGGATGGGTGGCGTTGTATTGCTGGGTGGTGGGGCACTTCTGGCCGTTTTATTATTAAAAGGACAAGGCGAACAAGCGTTAAGTCATACCATGAATCAGCCTGCCCAGACTGTCAGCCAGCAACAGGGACAACCAGCCCAGAACTGGAGTGATGCCGAGTTGCAGCCACTGTCAATTGACGTGGAAACCGAGCGTCGCCTGCTGGAAAAGCAGCGTGCACAACGCGAAAAAGCCGTGGCCGAGCAGGAAGCCAAAACAGCCGAATATCTGGCCTTGCAACAAAAAGCTGAAGCAGATGCTGCGCGCCGGGCTGCTGAGGAATATGCCAATCAGCTAGCTAAGCGCCAGGCCAAGCTGGATGCCCAGATGGAAAGCTCCGATTCTATCCCCCCAGAATTGATTGATGATGATACCCAGAAAAAAACTGCTGAGCAGCGTGCTGAAATAGAGCGCCTTGCTGCACAGGCCAATGTACGTGCCGATGAAGCGCAAAAAGCCAGCTTGCAGGCAGAGCAGGCGGCTCAGGCAGCGCGTGAGAGAGCTGAAAAAGCCCGCAGTGAAAAGGAAGCCTTGCAAAAGGCACAGGCTGAAAAGCTGGAAAAAGATCGCCTGCAGGCCATTGCTGACCGTAAGGCCGAAGCTGAAGCCAAAAAGAAAGACGCTGAAGCCAAGAAAAAAGAAGCTGAGCTTGCAGCTAAACGTAAAGCCGAGGAAGATGCCAAGCGTAAAAAAGAAGAAGCACTGGTGGCCAAGCGCAAGGCAGAAGACGAAGCTAAAGCGAAAAAGGAAGAAGAGCAGCAACTGGCCAAGCGGAAATCAGAAGAGGAAGCCAAACGCAAGAAAGACGCAGAACTAGCGGCCAAGCGTAAAGCAGATGATCTTAAAAAAGATGAAGCCAAAAAGGAAGACGCTAAAAAAGAGCAAGCGAAGAAGGATGAGGCCCGAAAAAAACAGGATACTGAAACTGCCCAGCGCAAAAATTCCAGTGGTGATGATAAAGACTTACAGGTAGCCAGTAAAAAACTGGAAGAGGAACGTGGCCGTGCCATTCTGGAAGGTGATACCAAACCGTGGATGGTACAGGTGTCCATTGCTTCCAGTCAGGCCAATGCCGATTCTGTGGTAGCCAAATTACGCGCTAAAGGCTACAAGGTAAAAACCAGCCAGACTTCCAAAGGCGTGCGTGTCATGGTGGGGCCTGAAAAAGGCAGGGCTGCCGCCGATGCCTTGCGCAATCAGGTGGCAAAAGATGGCAGCCTGAATGCCAAGAGTGCCTGGGTAATTGACTGGCAGCCGCCTGAGCCAAACTAAAATATCGTATATCAGATCAGTATGAAAAGTAGTGATCCCGATGAGGTAAAAATAGTTCGCCATCAAAAACCCAAGACGATTGTTCAGAATACTTGCTTGTATGCATACATAAATAGCTGAGCAATCAGCATGAGGCAATGCCAATGATTAAAGGCCACTGTTTGTGTCAGGGTATTCAATATGAATATCAGGGTGAAATTAATGAAGTGGTGGTTTGTCATTGTCATCAATGCAAACAGGCACAGGGCGCACCATTTGCCACCAATGCACCGCTACAGTTGAAGCAATTTCAGGTCACTCAGGGCGACGACTTATTAAAATCCTATTTTGCGACGCCTAATAAACGCCGGGTTTTTTGTAGCAATTGCGGTAGCCCGCTATTTAGCCAGCGCACAGACATGCCAGAAATTATCCGGCTGCGGTTGGGCACGGTCACCGAAGGGCATATTCCAGCACCACAATATCAGATTTACTGTGATTCAAAATCAGCGTGGTTTGCACTGGATGAACAAACACCGTGTTATCCCGCCAATAAGCCATAACAGGCTCATAACTTATAACCCACTGCCTGATTTTTAAAATGTCATTAAATTAAGCAAATTGGCTAGCCATAATTAAGGCCTGATTGGTCTACCTTGTACCTCAGCGTGGCTGGTTGTCTGCTTGGCAATTAGATGACGAATGGCCTCGACATGCTGAACAGTGAAAAATTGTTCAATATTTTTCCAGATTCCATGAAATCCATAACCACCCTGTTTCATTTCCAGTTTTGCCTTTTCAATTGGCCAGTGCTGATAAATAATCCGGTGCATGGCAATAATAAGTCCGGTGCGGTCTGCGCCATGTTGGCAATGCACCAGGACATTGCCGTACTGGCTTCCCTTTTCAATTTCCACCAATGCCTGCGCAATCTGCCAGTCATGAATATTCCACGTTTTGATAGGAATACGAATCAAGCGAATTCCTGTTTTGCCCAGTAGCTTATCATCACTATGCCAGTCACGCAGGTTAATCACTGTTTGAATGTTGAGTTTTTCCAGCGCGGACACATTCAGCCGGTTAGGTTGCTCGCTACGATACAGAGTTGGGGTAACCTTGTAAAAATTACTGGTCTGGTCAATTGAGGTAGCCCAGTCCAGTGGCCGTTGTTCAGAAATAACCGTGCTGGCCATGCAGGAAAATGCTAGGAACCCTACCAGTAAAACACAGAAGCGGTGATAAAGTAATGTAGGCATGTTGATGACTAGGGTGCAGGCGATTTTAATAACAGTGATTTTAGGGCTATGCTTTTCTAATAAACAGTATGATGTGGTAAAACTTTGCTAAAGCAGCTGGTTCGGTTATGGATAAAGTAGTGGTGACTAAAATAGCTGGCCAATAAAAAATGCCCTGTTGTGCAAAACAGGGCATGTGCTAGCTTAAAATTCTTATTTGTTGGGCTGTGGTGTCAGTCGCAGATAGGGAGTAACCGCCTTGTAGCCTTTGGGGAAACGTTGCTTGATTTCTGCTTCATCCTTAATAGACGGCACAATTACCACATCATCGCCGTCCTGCCAGTTGGCTGGTGTAGCTACTTTATGGTTGTCGGTCAGTTGTAGCGAATCAATGACCCGCAGCACTTCATGGAAATTACGGCCAGTACTGGCGGGATAGGTAATAATCAGACGTACTTTTTTATTGGGATCAATAATTACCAGCGAGCGTACAGTCAGGGTGTCACTGGCATTGGGATGAATAAAGCCATATAGCTCGGATACCTTGCGGTCCTGATCAGCAATAATTGGAAAATTAACCTGACAACCCTGGGTTTCATTAATGTCGTTAATCCAGCCTTTATGCGATTCGACATCGTCTACAGACAGGGCAATGGCCTTTACATTGCGTTTGGCAAATTCATCTTTTAGTTTGGCGGTAAAGCCCAGTTCGGTCGTACAAACCGGCGTATAGTCGGCCGGATGGGAAAATAATACGCCCCAGCTGTCACCCAGCCATTCATGAAACTTAATTGTGCCTTCGCTGGAATCCTGTTCAAAATCAGGGGCGGTATCGCCTAAACGAATGGTCATATTCATGCTCCTTTTATTGTCTGTTTACTCAGTTGAGTATTTAAGCAAGCTGTACTATGCACCCAATCTCATTGAATTGAAAAGCAATGTTTCTTCATTTTTATATCATTTTTGTAGATAAGCAGGCCAGCTAAATAGCCGTTCAAATTGCACTATTAACAGCAAGACAAATTTGGGGCGACAAAATAAAATCAGCTTTTTGCAGTTTCTTTGTCATCTAGCACTTGCACTTATTTAAGCTGGCACCATAATAGCCAACAGGCAAAAATAACGCTGTTCATATTTAAGTTAGGGTATTTGAGAGTTTAGTCCATGTTAGCAAGTCTTATCGGAGGTATCTTCGGTACTAAAAATGAGCGTGAGCTCAAAAGAATGCGCAAAAATGTCGAAGCCATTAATGCACTAGAACCGACGATATCAGTGTTAAGCGATGCTGAATTATCCCAAAAAACTGTAGAGTTCAGGCAGCGTTACCAGCAGGGCGAAACACTGGACAAGCTGTTGCCAGAAGCCTTTGCAGTATGTCGTGAAGCGGCAAAACGTGTGCTGGGCATGCGTCATTACGATGTACAGCTCATTGGCGGTATGACCCTGCATGAAGGCAAGATTGCTGAAATGCGCACGGGTGAAGGTAAAACCCTGATGGGTACGCTGGCGTGCTACCTCAATGCCATCAGTGGTGCTGGTGTGCATGTCATTACAGTCAACGATTATCTGGCCTCGCGTGATGCCGAGTTGAACCGTCCGTTATTTGAGTTTTTGGGCTTAAGCATTGGCGTGATTTACTCCATGCAGCCGCCACCGGAAAAACATGACGCTTACCGTGCCGATATTACTTACGGCACCAACAACGAATTTGGCTTTGATTATCTGCGCGACAACATGGTGTTCTCGCTGGATGAGAAAAAGCAGCGCGGCCTCAACTTTGCCATTATCGACGAAGTGGATTCCATCCTGATTGATGAGGCGCGTACGCCTTTGATTATTTCTGGACAGAGTGAAGATTCCTCACGCCTGTATGCCATGATCAATCTGTTGGCGCCACGCCTGCAACGCCAGAAAGAAGAAAAAGTGCCGGATGGCGGTCACTTCTGGATTGATGAAAAACAGCGCTCCATTGAAATGACCGAAACCGGTTATGAGTTTGTTGAGCAGCAACTGATTGAAATGGGTTTGCTGGCTGAAGGTGAAAGCCTGTATTCAGCAGCCAATTTAAATCTGGTGCATCATGTCAATGCTGCTGTGCGTGCCCATTATTTGTTCCAGCGCGACGTGCATTATATTGTGCATGATGGCGAAATTGTGATTGTCGACGAGCACACTGGCCGTACCATGCAGGGCCGTCGCTGGTCAGAAGGTCTGCATCAGGCAGTTGAAGCCAAAGAAGGCGTGAATATCCAGCCTGAAAACCAGACACTGGCCACTACCACATTCCAGAATTATTTCCGTCTGTATACCAAGCTGTCGGGCATGACCGGTACAGCCGATACCGAAGCAACCGAATTCCAGCAGATTTATAGTCTGGATGTAGTGATTATTCCTACCCATCGCCCGATGGTGCGTAATGACCAGAATGACCTGATTTTCCTCACCCGTGAAGGCAAATACAACGCCATCATTGAAGAAATCAAGCAAATCAAGACTGAAAAAAATGCGCCTATTCTGGTCGGTACTGCCACCATTGAAGGTAGCGAATACCTGTCGCACAAGCTGACAGAAGCTGGTATCGCGCATGAAGTACTGAATGCCAAGCAGCACGAGCGTGAAGCGGACATTATTGCACAGGCCGGCCGTCCCGGTGCCGTTACCATTGCCACCAACATGGCAGGCCGTGGTACTGACATTCTGCTGGGTGGTAACTGGAAAGCACTGGCAGGCCATCTGGAAAACCCGACACCTGAGCAGCTGGAACAGCTTAAGCAGGAATGGGAAGTCAATCACCAGCAGGTACTGGAAGCTGGTGGTTTGCATATTATTGGTTCCGAGCGTCATGAATCGCGACGGATTGATAATCAGCTACGTGGTCGTGCAGGCCGTCAGGGTGATCCGGGCGTTTCCCGTTTCTACCTGTCACTTGAAGATGACCTGATGCGCATTTTTGCTGGTGACCGGGTGGTTGGCATGATGCGTGCCATGGGTTTAAAGGAAGATGAAGCCATTGAACATAAAATGGTTAGTCGCTCCATTGAAAATGCCCAGCGCAAGGTTGAAGCCCGCAACTTTGACATCCGTAAAAACCTGCTAAAATATGATGATGTTGCCAATGAACAGCGCAAGATTATCTATGGCCAGCGTGATGCCATTTTGGCAGAAAGCTCGTTGCAGGATGGCATCATCAACATGCACCATGATGTTATTGCCGGGCTGGTCGGTAACTATATTCCACCGGGCAGTATTGAAGACCAGTGGGACGTACCGGGTCTTGAAGCAGCCTTGCAGCAGGAACTCAGTCTTGATTTGCCAGTGCAGCAATGGCTGAATGAAGACCGCCGTCTGGATGAAGAAGCCCTGCTTGAAAAAGTCATTCAGGCGGGTACAGACCGCTATCTGGCTCGCCGCGAGCAGATGGGTGAAGACACAGCACCGATGCTGGAACGTCATTTCATGTTGCAATCGCTGGACAAGCACTGGAAAGAGCATCTGGCCGCCATGGATTACCTGCGTCAGGGTATTCACCTGCGTGGTTATGCGCAAAAGAATCCGGAGCAGGAATACAAGCGTGAAGCCTTTAGCCTGTTTCAGGCCTTGCTGGGTGGCATTAAAACCGAAGTGGTACAGGATCTTGCCCGTGTTCACCTGCCAACTGCCGAGGAACTGGCTGAACTGGAAGCCCAGCAGCAACGGGATGCTGAATCCATGAAGCTGTCCTTCCAGCACAGTGAAATGGATGGCCTAACTGGCGAAATGCATCAGGACCCTGAACTGGCTGCACTAAATCAGGCCGAAGAACAGCGGGCATTACAGCACAATAACCCGTATGGCAATGTAAGCCGCAATGCGCCATGTCCCTGTGGTTCTGGCAAGAAATTCAAGCAGTGTCATGGGCGTTTAGCTTAAGCTAACGACGCTGCTGATTATGCGTCACTAAAAAACGGGCCACTTCGCCCGTTTTTTTATATGAGATTGTAGGCAGGCTAAACAATATCATGTCGTCTGGTTTAGCCTGTTCAGCGTTAACAGTACATTGTTATGTATGATTTGGAAAATTGAATGAAAGTGGGTAAAAATCTGTTGCCGTGGCTGTTGATTGCAAGCAGTGTGTTTATTGCATCAATCACCTATCAGCGGCAGGCAAGCCTTGACGCGGCCAATAGTGCAAGTCATGGCGCGGATAATCATGAAACAGATGCAGTGCAGCGCAAAGATGACAATACTGGCAAGCAGGGTACTGACAAGCACGGTGCAGGCAAATTATCTCCGGTACCTGTCCTAACCCGTTACCAGTGCGATAACCAGCAGACTATTCAAGCCAGTTATTCTGACAGTAAAACACAGCCGTCCACCATTACCCTTCATATTAATGGCCAGCGTTACGAGCTATACAGCGTACCGTCGCAGGCTGGCAGCCTGTATGCCACCGAGCGGGGGATTAATCCAGAACAAGGCATGCGCTGGCATGTGCAGGGCTTAGAGGCAAGACTGGTTAGCATGACACTTGACCATACTGCCACACCTGATCAGGAACAGTTGCTAATGCGCTGCCAGCAGCCCGTATAATTTAAGGTCTTTTCAATCGCAGCTGATTAAAACAGGTAATGCAAAAAGCTTGAGTTTTTTTACCGCTCATCCATGCTTATTCAACCGTTTTTTGTATACTAGCGGCACAAAAAGCCCAATTTCTCAAACTGACGATAACAGGAAATGACATCATGGCGGTTGGCGATCTTTCCATGCCCACAATGCATGACATTGCAGGCATCCGAATTGGTATTACTGAAAGCTATATTCGCTACAAAAACCGCCGTGATCTGGTGGTGTTTGAAATTTGCGAAGGCGCGCAGGTAGCTGCTGTATTTACCAAAAATGCATTTTGTGCCGCCCCGGTACAACTGGCCCGCCATCATCTGGCCGTGGCTGCACCGCGTTATCTGGTGATTAATACCGGTAATGCCAATGCAGGTACTGGCTTGCAGGGAATGGAAACTGCGGCTGAAACCTGTCAGGCGCTGGCAAATCTAACCACTGCTGCTGCCCAGCCGGTTTCTGCCAATCAGGTATTGCCATTTTCAACCGGTGTCATTGGAGAGCAATTGCCAGTCGACCGCCTGATTGCCGGTTTGCCCCATGCTATTGCTGACTTAAAAGTGAATGGCTGGAATGAGGCAGCCAGTGGCATCATGACCACCGATACCCTGCCAAAAGGCGCTTCTGAAATCATTGAGGTTGAAGGCCAGCGCTATACCATTACCGGGATTAGCAAGGGCGCGGGCATGATTCGTCCCAACATGGCAACCATGCTGGCATTTGTGGCCACCGATGCGCCTATTGCCAAGCCACTGGTTGAACAATTACTGAAAGCCGTAGTTGAGCAATCGTTTAACCGCATTACTATTGATGGGGATACTTCAACCAATGATGCTTGCGTGCTGGTGGCTACTGGCAAGGCGGGTGGTACATTGATCGAAAGCGCGCAGGATAGCCGCTATGAAGCGCTATTTACAGCCCTACAGCGCGTATTTACCCGGCTGGCACAGCTTATTGTCCGCGATGGTGAGGGTGCAACCAAGTTTATCAGCGTGCGCGTTGAGCAGGGCCTGAACAGTCAGGAGTGCTGTGATATTGCTTACAGTGTGGCGCATTCCCCACTCATCAAAACAGCCTTTTTTGCCTCAGACCCAAACTGGGGACGCATTCTGGCTGCTGTTGGCAAAGCAGGTGTACCAGAGCTGGATGTGTCCAAGATTCAGGTTTGGCTGGATGATGTGCAAATCTGCCGTGATGGCGGCGCAGCGCCAGACTACCGTGAGGAGCAGGGCGCACGCGTGATGCAGCAAGAAGAAATCACCATCCGCATTGCACTGGGCCGTGGTAGCGCAAGCGATACCGTATGGACCTGTGATTTGTCCTATGATTACGTTAAGATCAATGCAGATTATCGCTCTTAGTAATAGTTAAAATGCAAAGTGATGCAAAAAACGATCTCATAATGAGGTCGTTTTTTTTATAACATTTTTATCCTAGGCTTAAAAAGATGAAAAATTAAGGATGCAAAACAAAGCGTGTTTAATACTAAACCACAATCAAAAAAAAGCATTTTTCTGCTTCAATGGTTTTTATTTGATGCAGGCAAAGGAAGATAGTCACTATGAGCCAAGTTAATAACCAGCAATCACAAAACGAAACTCGCCAATTTCCAGATTATGTCCCTGATGTCATTTTTAAAACCCGGGTGCGTGATGAAAGCATTGGCGGAGAAAACCCGTTTCGCTGGGAAGAAGTCAGCACCGATGATGTTTTTAAGGGCCGTAAGGTTATTGTGGTGGCATTGCCGGGCGCTTTTACACCGACCTGTTCCAGCACACATTTACCCGGCTATGAAGAAAAATATGAAGCATTCAAGCAGCAGGGCATTGATGATATCTATTGCGTAGCCGTTAATGACGCCTTTGTTATGTACCAGTGGAGCAAAAAACTGGACGTTGAAAAAGTGAAAATGCTACCTGATGGCAATGCTGACTTTACCAATGGCATGAACATGCTGGTGAAAAAAAATAATCTGGGCTTTGGTGACCGTTCATGGCGATATTCCATGCTGGTAGATAACAAGAAAATTATTAAAATCTTTGCTGAGCCTAATATGTCTGATAATTGTCCCAGTGATCCGTTTGAAGTATCTGATGCCCAAACCATGCTGGATTTTCTGGAACAGCAACAATCCTAATATCAGGTTTTCAGTTTAATAATTGATAAAATTCTGGCGCAGGTTATTGCATTCATTGAGCTTGCGCCGGTTTCATGCTGAGTTCAGCCATAGCGTGTGATCATATTTTTTCACACCTCAAAAAAGCCGTGCTATTGAAATTGGTAAAATTTGCCCTATAAAAACAATATAATCTGCTCGTATACTATGAGTCCTGCCACACTTTGATTAAAGCCAGTCCTGCCTGCTTTTACGGCCTGATGACTTTAGTTTGAAGCCAGCCAATGTTACATACTGCACAAGAGATCTTCACGTCCATGACAGAAACCATCCTGATTGAAAATGATGCCAAAGCACTGGTGCAGGAGCATTTGGATCGTTTGGGACAGCCCAAGGAAATTCAGTTCACCAATGTTGAGAAACAGGCGCTATATGATGAAATTGCAGCTGAATTAAAACAGCGCAATGCGGTACTGGTTGCCCATTATTACTGTGATCCTGAAATTCAGGCGCTGGCTGAAGCAACGGGTGGTTGTGTTTCCGACTCACTGGAAATGGCCCGCTTTGGCCGTGATCATCCGGCCACTACCCTGATGGTGGCAGGCGTCAAGTTTATGGGAGAAACTTCCAAGATTCTCTCCCCCGAAAAAACCGTGCTCATGCCAACGCTGGAAGCCACCTGTTCACTGGACCTGGGTTGCCCAGTGGATGAATTCAGTGCCTTTTGCGACCAGCATCCCGACCATACCGTGGTGGTGTATGCCAATACATCGGCGGCCGTTAAAGCGCGTGCAGACTGGGTAGTGACCTCAAGCTGTGCAGTTGAGATTATTGAACATCTGGACAGTCTGGGCGAAAAAATTATCTGGGCACCCGATCAGCATCTGGGTCGTTATATCCAGAAAAAAACCGGAGCAGATATGCTGCTATGGGATGGCGCCTGCATTGTGCATGAAGAATTTCGTGCACGGGGCATTGCACAAATGAAGGCCTTGTATCCCGATGCTGCGGTGCTGGTGCATCCAGAATCACCAGAATCTGTGGTGGCCATAGCCGATGCCGTAGGTAGCACCAGCCAGCTGATTAAGGCCGCGCAAACCTTGCCACATCAAACCATGATTGTGGCTACGGATCGCGGTATTTTTTATAAAATGCAGCAGGCTGCGCCTGGCAAAACCCTGATCGAAGCACCAACCGCAGGCGAGGGAGCCACATGTCGTTCCTGTGCGCATTGCCCATGGATGGCCATGAATGGACTGGACAATATTTTGCATGTTTTAAAGACTGGCGATCAGGAAATTTTTGTTGATCCGGCGCTGGCACAACGCGCCAAAATGCCATTAGATCGCATGCTAAACTTTACTGCGAACTTAAAGCGCTGAAAAAAACTGCAATATCAGTTGTTTTGGTGGATAAATAAACGGTTGATGTATTAAAACGTATTTTTTTAAATACAGGTGTTGACGAGTGACGCGCTCACGCCTAGAATGCACACCGTACCGCACACAGTGTGGTACAAAAAGCTGAGATGATCGGAGTATGGCGCAGTCTGGTAGCGCACCTGCTTTGGGAGCAGGGGGTCCAAGGTTCGAATCCTTGTGCTCCGACCAGTTAATCGGCGGTTTATTGTAGTGCAGCCGCGTGATAACCTAAACACTAGATTAGGATCAGCAATCATGCGCCTGTAGCTCAGTTGGATAGAGCACCCGCCTTCTAAGCGGGTGGTCACAGGTTCGAATCCTGTCAGGCGCGCCACATAATGCCGCCAATCATCAAAATAATGCATCCCCTGCATTGTCTATGGTGGCTATAGCTCAGTTGGTAGAGCCCCGGGTTGTGATCTCGGTTGTCGTGGGTTCGAGTCCCATTAGCCACCCCATTTTATATTCCGTAATCGTCCGCTAAAGTCCATAAAAGCCTTTAAAATAAAGGCATTCAACAAAATAATCTTCCGTTATCTTCCGCCATAGTCCGCTGGCTTCCATTGGTTTTTGTAGCACCTGTTGTAGCATTTTATTCACCAAATTTTTGGTGCTAAATAAAAGGTGCTATATAAAATGCCAAAGATCGTTAAACCCTTATCTGACGCGGAAATCAGGCGAGCCAAGCCTCAGAATAAAGACTATAAATTACCTGATGGTATGGGCCTATCTGTACTGGTGGATACCAAGGGTAATAAATACTGGCGCTTTAACTATCCCAAACCATATACCAAGAAACGCAGCACTTTAGGCTGGGGCAGTTATCCTGATGTCACTTTAGCCGATGCACGCGAAAAGCGCGAAATTGCCTTGAAGCTACTGGAGCAAAACATTGACCCGGTGGACTATAAGAAAACTGAAGCGGATAGTAACTCAGAGCTGGCCAAAAATACATTTAAACATATTGCCCTGGAGTGGCTAGATCGGCAGGATAATTATGCAGATGCTACCCGTGCCAAAAGTATATATCTTCTTGAGTGTGCTTTTGCGCTGATCGGTGATAAGCCTATAGCCAAAATTACACCTCTGGAAGTTCTAAGCGTATGCCGGGTTGAGGAACAAAAGGGCCTGCTGGAAAAAGCTTCAAAAATTAAATCTAAGTGCGCCCAGGTATTCCGGTATGCAGTGGCCACTGGCCGTTGTGAGCGAGATCCAACGGTAGACCTGCGTGGTGCACTCAAAACACCTAAAACCAAGCACCACGCTGCTGTGATTGAGCCGGAACGGGTAGGTGAGCTGCTGAAGGATATTGACCAGTACAAAGGCCACATGATCACTCAGGCTGCCTTAAAAATCGCTCCATTAACATTTGTTCGCCCTGGTGAGCTTCGGTCAGCCAAATGGAGTGACATTGACCTTGATAAGAAACTGTGGACGTATACGCCACGTAAAACGCAAAATTCCACCGCAGTAGATCACATTGTGCCGTTGTCCACTCAAGCCGTGGCCGTGCTGAAAGACCTCAAAACACTAACTGGCCAAAGTGAGTATGTGTTCCCGTCCACCTTTTCCTTTCAAAAGTGTATGTCAGAAAATACAGTAAATCTGGCATTGCGCCGTATGGGTTGGTCTGGTGAGGAAATGTGTGGTCATGGATTCCGTGCAATGGCCCGGACAATACTGGAAGAAGTTTTGGAATACCCGATTGAAATTATTGAGCAGCAGCTGGCGCATAGGGTAAAGGATGTGCATGGCCGGGCATATAACCGAACCAAGCACTTGGCCAAACGTACAGAAATGTTACAGCGGTGGGCTGATTACTTAGATGAATTAAAGCAGAAATCAATTTGATTTCTGCTTAATATCAGGCTCTGGGTGTTCAGCATTTTTAATCTGCTTTTGCTGCCATGCAGTAATATCAGATTCTAGCCAGCCTACTGCACGGCCACCCAGCTGGTAATTTTTAGGAAAATCGCCAGTTTCCATATCATCATAAATTTTTGATTTCTTAATGCCACAGCGTTCAATGACATCAGGCAACCTCAGATATTTAAGCGCTACTGCTCCCATAGTTCTACACCTCATATTAAAAAGATGCCCCGCCATAGCAGGGCGGGATTATTAAAACGGAATTGGATCATCCAGGTTGGGCCGGACAGCTGGAGCAGGGTCCTTGGTCGGGTATTTGACCAGCTTGTCGTGTTGCGCTGCGAGCTGGTTTTTAATGATCCGGAAATCATGCTCGGTGTAGCCTTCCTCACCATGGCCAACATTAAAAACATAGTTTTTGATGTCAGTAAGATCGTGCACGGACTTGGTGGCCAGAATGTCCTTGAGCACAGACTGAAGCGGTTTGAATCCTTGTGACTGGCCATGCTGCTGGTTAGGGAAGCGCGAGAAATGTTTAAACAGCGCTGTGCTGAAGAAAATTTAAGTGATTATCACATTTACGAATTACAGCAAACCGCCATTGTTGCAGTCAAGCGTCAATTACAGGGTGATGATCAGCATGCCAACTATTAAGAAATCTACCTTTGATGAAGCCATGCGCATCCTTACTTATTTTGATAATGCAGCAAAATATGATGATCAAGATGATAACCCTGACGGGTGGGATGATGCCTGCATGCTTGATAGTTGCCGGTACTTACTACGTCAGATCAAAAAAGATGTAAATGCGAAAAATCAGGGGTTAGATAATTGACAAGTATGTCTGTGGAGGAATACCGCCGACGCTTTGGCCAACCAGTTAAAGCAGGTGCAGCAGTTAAGCTGGCAAAGCCATCCAAGTACAAAAGCCAGAAAATAGAAATTGATGGCCATACCTTTGATTCAAAAAAAGAGGGTAAGCACTATCAGGGTCTAAAACTACTGGAGCGTACTGGCCAGATTCAAGATTTGCAGCTTCAAGTGGTATTTGTTTTGGTGGATTCAGTGGTACTAGATGGCCGAAAAAAACCAGCCATGCGTTATATCGCTGATTTTGTTTATTTTAAGGGTGGACTAAAAATCGTTGAGGATGTGAAAAGTAAGGCCACGCGACGTTTGCCAGCATACAGGCAAAAGAAACATTTAATGGCATCAGTTCACGGCATTGAGATCAGGGAAGTTTAAGGGGTAATTATTATGGTAGTAGCAGTAGAGCGTTTTGATTTTATCGAGTTTTTACGGTTGGCCATTGCTGATACTGAAGGCAATCCACGCAGTAAAATTACAAGGTCAGTGGTACTGGGTGAGCTGGGCCTGTTATCAGACTGGCCAAAAATGTGGGCAGGCCTTTTAGTTACCCATGTGGAGCGTGAGCGCATTGCCGTGATTACACCATCACAGCGCCAGCATATCGATATGATCAGTCGTTATGATTTTTACTATGAATGGAAACGCCGCATAGCTGATAAGCCAGGTACTGTTGAAATTAAACAGGGTGCGATTAAGTCAGGTGACTTTTACCGCATCAGAAACCATATTGCCGGTGTGATTGAAAAAATCATGATTAAAAATGGTTTTCAGCCCAATCACTGTAACGGCACCGTGATCAAGGTGGCCAAGCAGCTGGCCGAGCTGGTGTTGATGAGCCATTTATTCGGGAAAGGCATGTGCGCCCATTGCAGTGGCATCGGCAAGCATGAAGTTTATGAGAGTGGCGAGTCAGCCGGCATTACCAAGTGCACGCGCTGTAATGGCACAGGCAAGATCCCGTACACCATTAATGAGAAACTAAAATTAATGGGTCTTAGCGCTATGCATAAATCCAACTATCGGCGTTGAGCGTGACGAGGAAGGCGAGATGATTACCAGTAATGTCACTGGCCTGCCTAAGCATCGTTTGGTCAATCATAACGTGGAAGAATTTTTTGATACGGTCAAGCGCTGGGGTGCAAGCAACGACACCAAGCGGCTGGCCAACATTGCCAACACTGCACCGTTTGTGCCGGATGCTGAAGTGGAGCGAGGCTGCGGGGCCTATGTAATCAAGTGAGCTTAGGCTCATTTTTTTTGCCCGTTTTGTTTGACGTAGTATGACAAAGGGGGATTTATGGCCACACTTAGGGAGCCAATAAAAATATTTATTGTTCAGTCACTTGCCTGTATGTACACCCCACAACAAGTGGCTGATGCTGTCAAACAAGAATATGGTATTGAAATTGATCGCCGTCAGTGCGCTGCATACGACCCGACTAAGCCAGCTGGTAAGAATTTAAGTAAGAAACTGGCCGACCTATTCCATAAGACCCGGCAGGAATTTCGGGAAAATATTATAGACATTCCGCTGGCCAACAAGGCATATCGCTTGCGTGAATTGCAGGATATGTACGACAGCGCAGGCAAAAACAAGGTTGTTAGGCAGAGCCTCATAAAACAGGCCTTTCAGGAAACAGACGGACGGGTGACGCGGCAGGAAATTACGGGTGCGGGTGGTGGACCTATTCAGCAGGAGGCAGCAAAACCACAGTACACACCTGAGGAACTGGCCAACCTCTCTACTGATGAACTATCAAGGCTTTGCTTGGACGGTAAAATATGATTTACACACTTGATGAGATTGCACCACTCATCAAGGAGTGGACGATCAGTACCAGACTGCCCGAAATTCGGGATGAAATGGTACGCCGTTATTACTACCGCAAGCTGACCGAGGCTACCCCAGCCAGTCGCAAGGCTGAACTGGATAAATGCAAGTCAGATCCGGTGCATTGGTTTAATCAGTGGGTATGGACCTACGATCCACGCGGTATGGCTTTTGGCCTGCCTGCTAATTTGCCATTTGTACTACGGCCAAAACAGGTTGAACTGGTGCACTGGCTAGCCGAGCGTGAATCTACTCAGACCCACGGCTATATTGATAAATCCCGTGATGAAGGCATGAGCTATGTGATTCTAGGCTTTTTCCTGCATCACTGGTTATTCATTGATGGGTTTGCAGCTGGTGTAGGTAGCCGTAAAGAAGATCTGGTGGACAAAAAGGGCGACCCTAAAACCCTGCTGCATAAATTTCGCGATATGTTCAGCAAGTTGCCCGACTGGATGAAGCCTGTAGGGTTCTCACGGCGCGAGCATGACAATCATTTGCGTATTGTCAATCCGGTTAACGATGCCACCATTACCGGTGAAGCTGGCGACAATATCGGCCGTGGTGGCCGTACCTCGATGTACCTGCTGGACGAATGGGCATTCGTGCCGGATCAGGAGTCAACCGACGCGGCCATAAGCCAGAATACCAACGTGCATAACTGGCTATTTAATTCACTGGCTCTAAAGATTAATGAAATTATTGACCAGCTGGATCAGCTGGAAAACCGGATTAAACCTGGTATGACCATGATGTGGCCAACTAGCACAGTGCCAGCGGGCTATCTGGAGTGTGCTGGCCAGGCTGTATCACGTACTACCTATGCGGCATTATTTGCAATAATTGGAACGAGCTTTGGCTCTGGTGATGGCTCTACCACTTTTAATATCCCGGACATGCGCGGGGAATTTGCAAGGGGTTGGGATCATGGCCGTGGCATTGATACTGGCCGTGTATTGGGAAGCTGGCAGGATGAAGCGTTTAAGTCACATAGCCATACCGCTAGCACGGCCAGTAGCGGTTCGCACAATCACTCCACCAAAATTGGCGGCGATAACAATAGCGTCCGAGGAGCGACATCTACAAATGCAATCACCATGTCTGAGGCCGCCGCTGATACGGCACCAATCGGCACTGGTCAGATCGTTGATGCGGGCAACCATATACATACAGTGACAGTGGATAGTACTGGAGGCCTAGAAACCCGGCCACGTAACGTGGCATGGATGTTTATCATTAAGTTCTAGTTTTAATTTTTAAGCACCCGTCCCTGTTTGGAAACAGTGGACGGTTTTTTTATGCCTGGATTATAGGAAATGCCATGAATAACTGGTCTACCATTTTAAATAATGCCCGGACATCGGCTGATATTATTGCAATCTTGCGCAATGTGTTAGCCCAGCTGGATAGCAAGTCTTTTACGCAGATTGAGGAGTTATTTCAGCAAACAGATTTAACAGCACAGCAAAAAATCGAGCAAATAGAAAATTTACTTTTTAACACTCAAAATTTAACACACACCAAACTTACTGAATTGGATGAAATTCTTGAAGCTTTTGGCAGTGGACAGGCAGGCCAATATAATTGGTTTGATTTGTTTATCACAACAATCTACGGCATTACACAGCGCGAATTTAATGAAAAAGTACGCTATAAAAATCTCAAACTACAGGACTATGTTACTAGCGCTCAAAACGGTGATGCGTCATTAGCATTACTTGCGGCAATGAATGCAGCAAAAATAAAAGGGGCTACTAGCATTGACTTTGAAGCCTATGACTATACATTCAAGACGCCCATTACGATTAACGCTTTAAGTAATGTCACACTTGAAGCAAGTGATGCAATTTTGCGCGATGTCAACGGCCTTGCAACGGTAGTAGAGTTTACCAGCGCAACAAATGTGCGGATCAAGTTAAATAGCGTAATAGGAATTGATGACTATACGCGACATCAAACCGTCGGTGCTGCATTCCAGTTTTTCTTTAAATTTACTAATGCAAAAAACTGTCAGGTTTATGATGCCTATGTCACTAACAAGCGCTCACTGGTGCAATTTTACGACTGCACGAACTGCAAGGCATTTGATAATGCCTTGACCGGCTTTTTACCAGCAGTTAATCAAGCCACGGCAGCGGAAATTAATGCTAATTATTTACCATTGATCAATATAAGCGGTGGCAAGTTTAATAAGGCTTATAACAACCATGCTGATAACCACGGTTCGTGCG
The DNA here is from genome assembly GCF_001982605.1 of Alkanindiges hydrocarboniclasticus. GTDB lineage: Bacteria > Pseudomonadota > Gammaproteobacteria > Pseudomonadales > Moraxellaceae > Alkanindiges > Alkanindiges hydrocarboniclasticus. Next base: position 154,630 of record NZ_MLCN01000008.1, read on the forward strand.
TGCTGTGGGGACGTGATAGCGTTGCGCCGCTTGCATGGGCGAACACTGGAACAAATCTGCACGACAATGGAATTTATGGCAGCAGTGGCGCTCGCTCGATTGCATTTGCAAATAGCTTTGATGGTGTGCGTGGCACAGGTGTTAAACAGAGGGGTAGCTTAAATCTGGCTATTCTAAACACACTTAATAACTGTAATGTTTCTGTAGGTCATACCGGAAACGGCGCAGCTGACACATTTGGCGCTAATGGCTTTGGTAATTTGATTGCATTAAATGCCTCATCTTACAGTGTGTCTTATGCCTATAACATCGGTGCGCAAGACGGCTTGTTAGCGCGTGATAGCATGATCTTGTTCAATACCACGATGGGTCATAGTGGTGTTGGTGACTTTGCGCCAATCCAATCCAGTCAAGTGCAAGGTAATTTTGTGGCTGGTAACATTATTGATGCGCATACTGCTGACATGGGGATCTTGTTTGGCGGATCATCGGGACGTGACCGGAACAAGTCTGCATTCTTAGCATTAAATTCCTCATGTGGCAGTGCCCCGTTAGCCCGGACGCTAAATGGTGATTACCTCATCGCAGTGGGTAACCAAAATACAGGGACAGGGCAGGGTATCCAGCTTCGCTACCAGAAAAAGACACTATGTATCGCAAATAGTGCAGCATTTGCACCCGCCATTGTTGATTCTTCATCATACCCCAATGAAGATTTATTGATTATTGCTAACGGCGGCGTGGGTACTAATATCGCCAGCATTGCCACATCAATTGTAGAAGGAAATAAAACCACGTCACCGTCAATTGATGTGACTACTATTGCGCCAACGCGAGTTAATGTGTTGGTGCGTGATTTGGCTGGGAAACCTTATATTTCTGCGCTGCAAGGCAGTCCTGCAACGCTGCAATGGAAGCCGCTGTTTGACAAGCCAGTCACTGATTCAGCCATGATTACATTATCAAGCACCAGTGTTGCTGCAAGTGGCTATACAGATACAACAGTGGCTGCTACGGGTGCGAAATTTGGGGATCATGTGCAATTGTCATATAACCAAGTGCCAAGCAATTTTGATCTATTCAGCTTCAACGCTTTTGTGTCGTCAGCGGATACAGTGACAATCCGCCGCCGAAATGTCAGCGGTGCTACTGCAACGATTGGCGGGTGTGGTGCTTATGTACGTGTAACAGCAAGAGTTTAATAAAACTTAATTTTTGACCCAGCATCCGCTGGGTTTTTACATTTTGAAGGGAAGGGAAATCTTATGTCTGAACCAGTTTCAGCGTACGGGATGGGAGCATTATTTAAGGCATTTGGACTGGGCATCATTATCGCTGTGGCACTGGCTTTAGTATATCTGGTTGTCATTATGACGCGGATGCCAAGAACGCGGCAGGAATGGGCGGTAGGCTTAATTACAACTGTAGTTTCAAGTCTGGCCGGTGGCTCATTTTTAATTGTGAAATACCAGCTGCATGCATGGGGTGCCGATGTGTACGGCATGATGGCGTTGGGTGGATTCTATTTTGCCTGCGGGTTGCCTGGGTGGGCCATCGTCCGATGGGTATTCAATTTTATTAATCAGCGCGAGGGGGCCACGATTATTGATGTTGTCCGGGAAGTGAAGGACGAGATCCAAAAATAACCAGTGGTTTTATTGATTAGGGCTTGCCAAACGGCGGGCCCTTTTTTATGTCTGAAGGGAAAGATCATGTTATTGAAAAAAGGTGATACTGGGCCAGCCGTCACACGCTTGCAAACTGCACTGGCAAAGCTGGGTTTATATACATGGGTTATTGATGGTGACTTTGGCCAAAAGACTGAAGATGCGTTGAAAGCCTATCAGCAAAAATTGAATGTTAAACCTGACGGAATGTTAGGGGACTATGTTGCTGGCAAGCTCGGCCTGGTATCTGTGCCAGCTAGTGCACCAGTAAACACTAAACCAGTTATTGTGCTCACTGCTGGCCATAGCCTGGTAGATCCGGGCGCCTGCAACGGTAAATTTACTGAAGCTGGGATTGTTCGGGAAGTGCGCAATGGGGTCACAGCCATATTGAACAGTCGAGGCTACAAGGTCATTAATGATGGTACCGGCACTGACAACCAGCCACTGGGTAAAGCAGCAGCACTGGTCAAGCAGGGTAAAATTGCTATCGAGTTTCATTTGAATGCAGCAGTCAGCAAATCAGCAACTGGCGTTGAGGCATTGGCTCAGTCAAAAGATAAGCTGATCTGTCAAAAGCTGTGCAGTGCGCTCTCCAGTGTGCTGGATATTCCGGTGCGTGGATCTGCTGGCGGCTGGAAGGATGAAGGCAGCGGCCAGCATAGCAAGTTAGCGTATGTAAGTGCCGGCGGCATCATTCTGGAGCTATTTTTTATCAGTAACGATGCAGAGCTGCAAAAATACTTGGAGCGTAAAGACCATGTATTTACGGCCATTGCTGATGTGCTGACCGACCATGTTTAAAGTTGTTTTGCTGTGCATGCTGCTGGGTGGCTGCACAGCACACACAGTGAATATTCACGCAAATGTGACGGTTTGCGTGATGAGTACGCCGTGTCAGTAGCTAATACTCGGTATTGTTGAATTGCCGAGTATTGACTTATTTATTAGCCACTTGTCAGAATTATTTGAACAATAAAAAGTTTTTTTATATTTTCATGTTTCTAATCATAAAATTTTAAATGGAATAAATCATGAAAATTAATTTAAGCCTATTAACTGCATTAATTGGGGTGTTAATTACTGGCTGTACAAGTCTTCCTCCCACGGAGAAAGATAAATCAGTAAGCATCCCTAAAACAATTACCGAGTCACCTACAGCAGTAGATTTAGGGGCGCTGGCCACAAGTTCTAAAAAAAGTTTTCAGTTAACCCTTGATGAGCAAGCCAAAATTCAAACACAAATAGACAATATGCTGAATTATTGTCAACCTATTTTGACAAAGCTGGAGAAAGACAGTGCCAAAGGATCAAATAGATCATTCTGGCTATCTGTAGTGGGACTTGTTTCAGGCTCGCTGATTTCTCCAACTTTAGCTGCGGGAAATGCTGCTAAGTATGCTGGTGCTATCGCTGGTTTTAGTAGTCTTGGGGGAGCGACCAATTTAGCTAGCGAATCACTTAAAAATAATGGCCTTAGTGGTTCTTCAGCAGCAAATGATAGGAATGAAATTATTACACGTATTAGGGAAAAATTGGCAATTGTAGTTGATGGCAACAAGGAGGCAAGTGAGCGATTAAATGCAATCACAACTGCAAAAGCAGAATGTACACTTTATAAAATAACCGTTCCTACAAATGGTCAAAAAAGTTAAGTAATTTATTTGGTTAATAAATGCGTATCACCACACTGATTTTAGTTATTTTTGGCTTTTTTCTGCTAATGCTGGTTCCCGCATTAATCATTGACTATTTACCCTGGGAGAACGGATATAAGCAGGGCACTGGGGAGTATGTTGGCCATTCTAGTGCCCGATTCATGCAGTCAGCTAAGGAATGCACGCTTGATCCGGATGTGGCCAATGATGAAGGGTTTCAGCGAGGGTGCAGAGCGTTTTTTGAGTAGATGGTGTGCAATGTTTAATTGCACACCATCTATCTATTATTTCTTCCAACGCTCGACTAAGCAACTTAGATTTTCTAAACTTGTTCTATTTGTTTTTTGCTTCTCATCAATTACTTCTTTATAAAAATCATAATTTGTTAAGATTATGCTTTTAAGAGTTCTTTTAATAAGTTCTTCATCTAAATCTCCACAACGAATTCCAGCAGCAATAAATTCAAAGTAATTAAGCATATAGTTAGCACTTTGCTTGTCCAAAAAACTTAGACTGTTATAGGAGTTGTAGTCTAAAGAATGATTGTTTCTATTTTGAGTAGCTCGAATATTTGAATATATTTGAGTTGTAGATAATAAATTTCTATTATATTCATCAGAAAATCTGGAGTTCATTAAGATATTGAGCGTATTGGCTTTGATGTCGCTTATACCTTGTGCCCGGGTAGTGAAAAGCCAGCCAATAATTGCTGCTACAGCGCCAAGTATTACACCAGTCGCTGAAGAGTTGCTTTCAAAACTTTCAAAGCTAATAAAATCTGAGGTGGGATAGAGAAGCCCCCAGATAAATAACTCAAAAAATATTATCCCTACTATCCACATCATAAATAGAAGTTGGACGTGAGAACGAGGCTTAATAAAGAACCTATCTTCAACATGAAATTTAAAGTAGTAAATTAATATCCCATACGGAAGTAATAATAGGAAGGTTCTTATTGCATTTATAGAATCTAAAGTCATTTTTTTAAACCAAAAAAAACACCCAACATTGTGGGTGTTTTTCCACGCATGTGTTAGCCCAAACCGATACCATCATTTGCCATAGCTCCGATAAGTTTTTTCATAAAATAACTCCGACTGATAATCTTATAGATAATTTATATGAGGTTGAGTGCTCGACATCTCAACTCACAACAGACAAGACACATATAATTTTCTTTACTTGCTGGTAGAGAAAATGCAATCAATTGCGTTTTGTCAGAAGCAAGTGTATAGCTTAGAGATATAATTTACTATAGGATTTTACTAATAAATGTTAAGTTTGTTTATCATTTTAAAAACTAATAATAAAAATTTTTCTTAAGGTAAGATACTGAAATTAATTGATTTAATATTAATATGAATTGTAAATTATTTTCAAGTATCATTGAGTGAAGTTAAGTTTTTAGAACTTATCTGTAGAGTTAGAGTCAAGTCACTTTTTTTAAAACAGAGTTATCAAGGAAAAAATACGCTCAGCATAGGCAACTGTATCGTCCGTCATTATTTGAAACAGTCCTTCATAGTTGGGCCTTTCTCGCCATACAATGAATCGCCCTTTATTTTAAATTCCATTATGCTCACCTTAATTTTATTTATATTGTTGCTTATTATACATTGCTAAAGAATGACCAAGTATAGCAATCTGTTGTGATAGGGACTCAAACCTAGGGTCAACATTAGAACTTAGTGGGAGCAAAACAACCACCCAAAACCATGTTTTAATTTATGTAGCACCTGTTTTAACATTACAGTCTTGATTGATTGATTAAAATTATAAATAACAACTACTTATATTTATTGTTCGAGTCCCATTAGCCACCCCATTTAATTTTTCAAATAATACTAATAACTTTAATTATCCTAAAGTTTAAGCTTAATTAACTTTCTTTAATTATTAAGCCTCTTATGCAGCTATTAAGCTAATTTTTTACTGCTGGCTGTAAATAAAATTGCCCTGTAACCAGTACAGGGCAAAATCCTTAATACACAATGATTGGCCTTATTTAAAAGCGATAACCCAGCTTTAAGCCCACTGCCAGTGCATGATTTTCCTCAAAGTCGGCGACTTCTGTCCCGCTACTCACCTTAGCGGTGGCATCACCCAGCCAGAAGTATTTTACCCCGCCAGACAACTCAACCTGGGGAGCCGGGCTATAGCGCAGACCTAAGCCTACATTCCAGTAACCTTCAGTGGGGCCCAGTGTGGTAACCGGATTGCCTGCGCCACTGTCCCAGCCTACAGACACATTACCAGCCAGCGTATTGTTTAGCTTGCGGCCTACACCCACGTTGGCAGACCACTGGTCATCGGTATAATCCACCAAATTAAAACCATTCGTTGCCGGAGAGGCTGCCGTAGCTACTGCGCCAAATAAAGCAGGCCTGATGGCAAAACCAGACCACTCGACCCAGCGTAAATTGGCAAAGGCTACAGTGTCAGCCATAACACCTGTCTGAAAATCCAGATTGACCGATTGTGGTGTCGTAACTTCACTTGCCCGTTCAAGGCTGGAAGGGGCAATGGCATTTAAGGCCGTAAGACGTGCTTGCTGGGTGGCTAAACCAGTGCGTGTTGCTGTTAAGGACTGTTGCTGAGCCAGCAGGCCTGCTTTGCGGGGATCAGTATCCGGCAGGGCAGCCAGTTGGGCCAAGCCTGCATTTACTTGAGCCAAGCCCGCATTCACTTGTCCTAAGCCACTATTTACCGCAGTCAGTAGGTTGCCAATTTGCAGGCTTTCCTGTGTAGATGCATTGTGTTCAATTTCTGAACGGTAAGTTAAGGAGGCTTTCAAGGCAATTTCAGGAATTTCATAGGCCATGCCAGCAACCCAGCCAAAGGCACTGTCTTTCTCGCCAGATGAGCTATAACCATTATAAACGCTATAGGCCGTTCCACGCAGGTCAACTTCAGCTTTCTCAATTTCCTGATAAGCCAAGCCCCCATAAACCTTAAAATTATCGACCGGCTCATAACCAAACAGGGTTGTAATATTGCGGGTCTTAAGGTCAGAAGAAGTATTACCGGAAGTTCCAGTACTGCCATTGGCAGTAAAGTTATTGTTACCACGGTAAGTGGCCCTCGCACCAAATGGTTCATCGTAAATCATACCGACAGATAATTTGTCAGTTGCCTGTACCTTAATTGCAGCGCTACCAAAGGTATAGCTTTCACCAATATCAGAGATGGCATTACCAGAGCGATCCTTGCCCTCCACTGTGGGGTGCAGGGAAGATACCCCAATTTCGGCATAATTACCCGGTTGTAAAAAGGCCGAGATGGATTGACCAGAACGGTCAAGGGCAGCAGCGAATACAGACGTGGCAGGCAGGGCAACAATGGCAATAGCCACAGCTAGGCTTTTCATTTTCATTCAGTTCATTCCATGATTAAAGACGGCTAAAAGATGAACTTATAAAAAAACTTATTCATTCAGAGCTTTTAAGCAGCTACTTCCAGTAGAAAAATTCCTTTCTATCATTAAATAGATTTTAGAGTTATCTATTTAATAGCTTCATTCGCAATGAAGCTAACCCACTATATTTTTATTTCTTTGACGTTGTCAATCCGATTTTTTGCATCCTAAAGTCGAATATCAAAATATAAATTGGTAGTTTTAGGACTGGTCATTGATAGATTAACGGATCAGTAACAGCAGGGCTGGGTTGCTTTAACAAATGAATTGAGGAGTGGATTTTTGCATAAGCTTGTTTAGCTGAAATAAATTATTCCCCTGTTATTGCTGCGAGTTACTACTGTCTTAGGATAAATCAGCTCAGTCACAGGGCAATCATCATCAGATTCTATTGTTACGCATTTAATAATATTTTTTTATTGACAGAAATATTACTTAATTTAGAATAATAATTATTATATTGTAATTTTGAATTAACTTTCTGAGATTAGCCACATGAATAACCGCACTCGTGTTACCGAATTATTTAGCCGGGAAGAAATCCGGCAGTTGACTGAGCGTTCGGATTGGCATGGCGGCTGGGCAGTGGCATCTACATGGGCGGTGATTGGTGGTACGTTTGCCGGGGTAGCCGTGTCGTGGCAATATTTGCCATGGTGGGGGAAATTATTGATGTGCGCTGCAGCGTTGCTGATTCTGGCTGGACGGCAACTGGCGCTGGCTATTCTGATGCATGATGCTGCGCATAGTAGCCTGTTTAAAACTCGCTGGTTTAATGATTACCTAGTGGACTGGTTGTGTGCCAAGCCAATCTGGAATGATGTGCACAAGTACCGTCCGTATCATGTACGGCATCATGCCAAAACCTCTACCCCTGATGATCCTGATTTATCATTGGTGGCAGGGTTTCCAACTACCCGTGCCTCACTGGCACGCAAGTTTATGCGGGATATTTCTGGCATGACTGGTGTTAAGTTTATTATGGGACGGGTCATGATGGATCTGGGGCTGATGGAATGGACCGTTGCCAATGATGTAAAAAAAATCCCACAGCAGGGTAGGCCATGGCACGATTATCCGCTCACATTGATGAAAAATAGCTATGGGGCTATTTTAACTAATGGTGCCATACTGGGAGCATTGTGGGCAGCAGGACACCCCAAGTTGTATGGTTTATGGGTGCTGGCTTATGTAACCCCTTTCCCCTTGCTTATTCGCATCCGGTCTATGGCTGAACATGCAGGCATGCAAAAAAGTGCCTCTGCGCTAACCAATACCCGGACTACCCGGGCTGGTCTAATTGCCCGTGCTCTCGTTGCACCTATTCATGTCAATTTTCATATGGAACATCACCTGATGGCCTCAGTGCCATATTTTCGTTTGCCAAAAATGCACCGGATGCTGCGTGAGCGTAACCATGTACCTAAAGCACCCGGTTATCTGGAAGTGCTGCATTTGTTATCAAATAAATCTGCCCAGTCCGTCGAGTCAGTGCCTAATACATAATCAATGATAGGTAGGCGATATAAATTTACCGCTTATTATTTATGCAGTGAGAGTGTTATGAGGATATAAAGCTGCTTATGAATAAAATGACTGGCGAGTAAACTTTTACTTCAAACCTTGAAGTATAATTTCTTAAGCAAGACTTAAGACCTATCAGTAATTTAATCCTGCTGCTGAACAGTCGCTGTCTTGCTGAACCGCCTTCGGGCGGTTCTTTGTTTTTTAAGTATCTGAATAATAAAATTTTATGAAAAAAACCATTTCTTGTGTTTTAACTGATCCAGCTTTCTCATTTTATAGTCCTAATTTTACCAATCAGCATGTCCCCATTTTTTAATTTAATTCCGCTGCAAATGATTTTACGGTTGGCAAAGGAATTGCAAGGAGATATTCAATTCTAGGTTTGGCTGGGCTGATAGCATAATGAAAGCAATGTTTACAGTAGTATTAATTGGAGCAGGATTATACTTTACCTCCGATTTTGGAATAAGCAAAGCCGTGCATATGTCGGCAAAAAATAGCAATTATCAGCAAAATATTGATGGAAATTCACAATAGCTGTCATTTTTGCCCAAAAAGACTAATTACTTTGCCCTGTATATTCAGGGTAACTCAGACCCATCAAAGGCATGGATTGCCGTGATCCGGACTTGGTTAGTGAAACAACGGCTTACCGCTTAATGCCATGGTCACCTGCAATAACAGGTCTTTACTGTTTTCTTCACTTAAGCCCTTAATGGCGGCATCGGTACGCTGTAACAATGCTGGCCATTGCATCAACTGTGATCCGGCTGTGCGCTTTAGGGCCTGCTGGTAATAGCGGACTTTATTTTGCCAGATGCCTAATTTCTGGTATTGGCCAGGCTGTTCAAATAATTGCATCAGCAAGCGCATTTCACGGGAAAGTGCCCATAAAATCAGGCTATCTGCTTCTCCTGATTCGAGCAAAAAGCCAAGAATTTTAACGGCCTGTAATGCATTACCCTGCAAGGCAGCATCTGCCAGATCAAAACTGCTAAAACGTGATTGTTCCGTCAGTCCGGCCTGTAGATCTTCAAGACTAATCAGTTGATTCGGCTGATATAAGTCACTGAGGCGTAACAAGGTTTGCTGGGCTGCAAACAGGTTGTTTTCAGTTTGCGCCATGAGTAAATCCCAGGCATCACGTGCCAGTTGAACACCCAATGAGTGTGCTTCATCCTGCAAAATGGCCAGACGTTCCTGCATATTCTGAATGCTAAGCTGAACCACCACGCTATTGGCATCAATGCTTTGAAAAAATTTGGTTTTTTGTGCGGCTTGATCCTGCCGCGGCATAATAATGACCAGCGTATTGTCTGCTGGTGATTGAATAAACTGCTGAAGCTGGTCTAGCCCTGCGGCATCCGGCTTGATATTGCCATGCGCTTCTATTGCCAGTTTTTCTGAAAATAATGACAGGCTGTTGAGTGAGTTAAAAACATCACGCCAGTCATTAACTGTATTGATCTCAAAACGTTGGCGTTCAACGTGCTGGGATTGCCAGTATTTGCGCAAGGCATTGAGCAGGTTTTGCTCAAGTAGGGGTTCATTCCCATGTAACAACCAAACCCCACTGGCTTGGGAAACTCGTCCCATCGCACCCCGATAATCCAGCCGCATAATAAACTATGGCGCAGTTTTCTTGCCATCAGCAGTAGCATACTGCATCCGGCCTGCATGCAATTGGCGGGCAATCTGCATGGCAGCATCCAGATTCATTTCCTCAATCAGGTGGGCTTCTTCCTGATTTTCGGTATTTACCGTAGCAATGTCATACTGATAACTGCGGCGTGAATAGACACTGTAGTCAATGGTTAAGGGCTCACCCAGACTGCTTTCAATATGATAGGTAATGGCCAGACGCAGTTGCACTTCAGTCAGGCGGCCACTTAACAGCTGGCGGGTTTGCTGATAATCGGTAATCTTGATAATCGGTGCGGTTTTGTCCTGATTCACCATTGCGCCCAGTGATTGCAAATAAACCACTAAAGGTTCACGCAGGGCTGCGGCCTGTTGCGGCAAATCCACCTGTACATTTTTATAGGCCACAGGAATAGCAGAGGTCTGGGTACCGCGCAAATGAAAACCACAGCCGCTTAAGCTTGCCGCAGTTAAGCCCAAAGCCAGACTTAAACTCAAGTGACGAAGGGTGATCGCTGACAGTATTTCCGGTTTTTTCATGCCTGCTGTTCCTGTATAAAGCCTGTTGCCCATTTATAGCCTAATTGTGGTCATTCCTGCGGCCTAGACCACAAGATTAACCAGTTTGTTTTTGACAACAATTTCTTTTTTGGTGGGGCCAGTCAAAAATTGCTGAACTTCTGGCAGGGCCTTGGCCAGTGCTTTAAGTTCATCATCGCTGATATCCATGCCAACTTCCAGCTTGCCACGCAGCTTGCCATTCACCTGTACTACAATGGTCTGGGTATTACGGGTTAAAGCCGATGCATCTACTTGCGGAAAGCGGGCATTTACCAGATCAATGTCAAAGTGTGCCAGAAGTGCCTGACTTAAATGCGGTGCAAAAGGTGCCAGCAGTAGCAACAAACTGGTAATTGCTTCGCGCTCGGCAGCCCGGTCGTTGTCATCTTTGGCTTCAAACTTGGCAATGCTGTTGAGTAATTCCATCAGGGCAGCAATGGCAGTGTTGAAGGATTGGCGGCGCTCTATGTCATTGCCCACTTTCTGAATGGTTTCATGCAGCTTGCGGCGTAGTTCCTGTGCTGCTGTATCCAGATTTGCTGTTTGCAACGGGGCCAGAATAGTTGGTGTGTTTTCCAGATGTAGCTGGGTCTGGCGCCATACCCGCTTCAGGAAACGGCTGGAACCTTCTACACCCGCATCCGACCACTCCAGTGACTGGTCTGGTGGTGCTGCAAACATCATGAATACACGGGCGGTATCAGCACCAAAGCGGTCAATAATGGCTTGTGGATCAACGCCATTATTTTTGGACTTGGACATTTTTTCCATGCCGCCAATATTCACTGGCTGACCATCGCCTTTATAGCGCGCGGCCAGTATCCGGCTTTTATCGTCTTTATCCAGCTCAACATCTGCCGGGTTAAACCAGATTTTCTTGCCGTTTTCGCCTTCGCGATAAAAGGTATCTGCCAGCACCATGCCTTGCGTGAGCAGGCGGGTAAATGGTTCATTGCCTTGAACGACGCCTTCATCACGCATTAACTTATGGAAGAAGCGCGCATACAACAAATGCAAAATGGCATGTTCTACACCACCAATATACTGGTTAACCGGCAGCCAGCTTTGTGCAGCTTCGGGCTTCACCATACCGCCGGTATAGTCAGGCGACGCATAACGGGCATAGTACCAGCTGGATTCAACAAAGGTGTCCAGCGTATCGGTTTCACGTCTGGCAGCCGCACCGCAGCTTGGGCAGGTGGTTTCATAAAACTCTGGCATTTTGGCCAGTGGATTGCCCGAACCATCCGGTACCACATCGGTGGGCAGTACGACAGGAAGCTGGTCTTCCGGCACTGGCACCTGTCCGCACGATTCACAGTTGATCATGGGGATCGGGCAGCCCCAGTAGCGCTGCCGTGAAACGCCCCAGTCACGCAGGCGGAACTGCACCTTGGCACTGGCTAGACCCTGTGGCTCCAGCTTGGCCAGAAATGCATCAAAAGCACCCTGATAATCCAGTCCGTCAAATTCGCCAGACTGCACCAGTTTGCCATCCTTACTGCCATACCATTCCTGCCACGCATTGCTGCTATAGTCATCCGCACCATTAACCTGAATGACTTGCTTGATTGGCAACTGGTATTTATTGGCAAATTCAAAATCACGCTCATCATGGGCAGGCACAGCCATTACTGCGCCAGAGCCATAGCTCATCAGCACATAGTTGGCGACCCACACTGGCACTTGCTCGTTTGACACCGGATGGGTAACAAACAGGCCAGTAGCCATGCCTTTTTTCTCGGCAGTGGCAACATCGGCTTCAGCCACCGAACCCATGCGGCATTCTTCAATAAATGCTTTTAGTACTGCATTATTTTCACTGGCCTTGATGGCAAGCGGATGCTCGGCTGCAACGGCTACATAAGTCACACCCATTAAGGTATCAGGACGGGTAGTAAATACAGTCAGGCTGTCAGCATAAATGGCAGGGTTAGCAGAAGGAAAGCTAATGTCCATACCGGTAGAACGGCCAATCCAGTTGCGCTGCATGGTCAGCACTTGCTGAGGCCAGCCGCCAGTTTCATCATTAGGCTGTAACTGGTCCAGATCGTCCAGCAATTCTTGCGCATAATCAGTAATGCGGAAGTAATACATGGGAATATCACGTTTTTCGACCAGTGCTCCAGAGCGCCAGCCACGGCCATCAATCACCTGTTCATTGGCCAGCACAGTTTGATCCACCGGGTCCCAGTTGACTGTCGACAGCTTGCGGTAAATCAGGCCTTTTTTATACAGCTGTACAAATAGCCATTGCTCCCAGCGATAATACTCCGGGGTACAGGTGGCAATTTCACGGTTCCAGTCAATGGACAAGCCCAGTCGTTTTAACTGGCCACGCATGTAATCAATATTTTCAAAGGTCCATTTGGCAGGTGCGACCTGATGGGCAATTGCCGCATTTTCAGCAGGCAGGCCAAACGCATCCCAGCCCATGGGTTGCAGCACCGTTTCACCTTTTAGGCGGTAGTAACGACTAATCACATCGCCAATGGTGTAGTTGCGCACATGACCCATGTGCAGCTTGCCGCTGGGGTAGGGAAACATGGACAACACGTAGCGGCGTGGGCTGCCGGTTTCATCAGCCACTGCAAAACTTTGACGTGATTCCCAGTCAGCCTGAACAGCAGGTTCGATTTGGGCAAATTGATATTCAGAACTTTGAGTATTGGATGTTGTCATAACCACAAAACAGGCAATCATAAAAACTTGAGCGCAAGCATAGCCTAAAAATGCAAAATGCGCGCGCTTTCGTCAGCAACATCGTTATTTTTTACCAATTTTTTAAATGGATAGAGGGCTATTAAAAATGATTTAAACAGCCAGTCTGTTTTTATTTGCATCCGTTGGCAATATTTTGCTGGTAGGTCTGGATTTGCTGAGCACGCCGCTCTTCAGTGATATAAGCCCGTTCACCACCTGCATCATTTTCATAGAGGCGACGCCCGGTTTGTAGCAGTGCCAGATTATCCTGCATGCCCTTACAGGCCTCAGCACTAAGTTTTGGTGCTGGTTTGCTGGTCGGTGCTACATTGTTACTGGCTGCATTAGGAGTGGTATCACCAGCAGGTGCAGTTTTTTGGGCATTGGCAACAGGGGCAGGTGCTGGCCGCTCCTTAATATTGACTGACTGGGAATAACGGGCAGGCGGTGGAGTTTGTGTATAGTGCAGCACACCTTTGGCGTCTTTCCATTTGTAAACTTGCTGAGCCTGTACAATAGTGGACAGCATTGCAGTTGCACTGATCAACAGACCAAGTTTTAGCATTTGAATGATTGTGTGCATGCTCATCTACTTATGGATTCATTGATTGACTGAATTTTTTCCAAGCCCTTAACGTTCAGTAAACGCTGGTCTGGTTTGATCCTGCGCTGGAACAATCAGGCGGTTGGCAGGCGGCGGTGTAACTGGTGTAATCATTGGCTGTGGTGCTGTTACCGCTGGTGGAATTTGCTGGCCATTGCTATTGGGTATAGAACCATTGTTGGCTGCATTAGCCAGCTGGTTGGCATCCATAACGCTGGTTGGGGTGCTATTTGCAGTGCCATTGCTGTTTTCAGCATTGGCCGGGGCTACGGGAGTTGGCGGAGCCAGATCATCAATGTAGACTTTTTTGGCAGATCTTACGCCATTTTTGCCCGGTGGGGTCTGGGTATAGTGGGTAGAGCCATCTTTACCTACCCATTTATAAAAGGTTTCTGCTGCGGCTGACTGACCGCAGATTATGGTGCTGAATGCAGCAACCAGCATAAAACCACGTGAAAGCATGTGAAATGACCTGCCTGATGTGAATGGCATGATTTTAGAACGTGTCGCCTGCTTTTGGAATTTTAGACTATTTTTTAACATACGATGGAACTCCCTACCGCATCGCAATAATTTAATGCAAAGTAGCTAAAATAAGCTTGTTGCGCAAGTGAAATTACTATACGCGGTAGCAGGTTGGAGCTATATGGCGTTATCGTAAAGCCAACAGGTTTTAATCCGGCAAAGCTTGCAGCAATCCGGCAAGAAAGTTGCAGGTTTTCCTTGACATCACTGGCTTAAAATAAAACAATAGCTCTCTTTTTAAATTTGAACGATTTGTGCCGATCACCCTTCGGCGGCAGACGTTTTGCTTTGGTAGACATCAGACCCCACTCGGGTATGTTTGGCTCATAGCGGGTACTTTACCATCCCAAAAAGTACCTGACGCGGTACAGCAGTCACAATAAATGCTGTAATAAAGGTTTTCCGTCATCTTCCTACCAAAGCCGCAGTGGTGTTTTGTCGTGTTTACTGGTCTTCAGTCGGCACGGAATTGTGTCAAATTCAAGGATTAATGATTCCTTCATTAGTCAGCATACAGGGTGAGTCATTTTGGAACTTTTATCTGGTGGAGAAATGCTCATTCGCGCGTTAGCGGATGAGGGTGTTGAGCACGTTTTCGGTTATCCGGGCGGCGCCGTTTTACATATTTATGATGCACTGTTCCAGCAGGACAGGGTGCAGCATGTATTGGTGCGTCACGAACAGGCAGCAGGGCACATGGCTGATGCCTATTCCCGCTCAACAGGCAGAACCGGCGTGGTACTGGTCACTTCAGGCCCCGGTGCAACCAACACAGTCACACCAATTGCAACAGCCTACATGGATTCTATTCCCATGGTCATCATTTCCGGTCAGGTGGCAACCCATCTGATTGGTGAAGATGCTTTCCAGGAAACTGACATGGTTGGGATTTCCCGTCCAATCGTGAAGCACAGTTTTCAGGTACGCCATGCTAGCGAAATTCCATCCATTATCAAAAAAGCATTTTATATTGCAGCCAGTGGCCGTCCTGGTCCGGTGGTGGTTGATATCCCTAAGGATGCGACCAATCCCGCTGAGAAATTTGCCTATGAATATCCGGAAAAGGTCAAGCTGCGCTCTTATCAGCCACCTGCGCGCGGACATTCTGGCCAGATTCGCAAAGCCATTGATGAGCTGGTTGTTGCCAAGCGTCCGGTAATTTATAGCGGCGGCGGTGTCATTCAGGGCAATGCTGCCAGCCTGCTGACTGAGCTTGGTCATCGTCTGGGCTTTCCGGTCACCAATACACTGATGGGCCTAGGTGGTTTTCCCGGTTCTGATCCGCAGTTTATTGGTATGCTGGGCATGCATGGTACCTATGAAGCCAACATGGTTATGCACCATGCCGATTTAATTCTGTGCGTAGGCGCACGTTTTGATGACCGTGTGACCAATAATCCGGCCAAGTTCTGTCCGGATGCCAAAGTCATTCATATTGATATCGATCCGGCAACCATTTCCAAGACTATTACCGCACATATTCCGATTGTGGGTGCTGTTGAACCGGTTCTGGCTGAAATGCTGGCCCAGCTCAAGCAAATGGGCATTGAAAAGCCGAATGCTGAAGCTATTGATCAGTGGTGGGTACAAATCAATGAATGGCGCAAGCGTCATGGCTTGCGTTATGAGGCGGCTGATCCCGGTGAAATGAAGCCGCAGCAAGTGGTTGAAGCGCTGTACAAGATTACTGACGGCAAGGCAATTATTACCTCTGACGTAGGCCAGCACCAGATGTTTGGCGCGTTATATTACAAGTATGACGAACCAAGACAGTGGATCAACTCTGGTGGCTTGGGAACCATGGGTGTTGGCTTGCCATACGCAATGGCGTGCAAGCTGGCTTTCCCGGAAAAACAGGTGGTTTGTATTACGGGTGAAGCCTCGATTCAGATGTGTATTCAGGAACTGTCAACCTGTACCCAGTATGGTATTTCCGTCAAGATCCTGTGCCTGAACAACCGTGCGTTAGGTATGGTGAAACAGTGGCAGGACATGAACTATGAGGGCCGTCATTCCAGCTCCTACATGGAATCACTGCCGGATTTCACCAAACTGATGGAATCCTATGGTCATGTCGGCATCCAGATTAATCATCCGGATGAGCTGGAAAGCAAACTGGCAGAGGCCATGGCCATTACCGATAAATGTGTATTTATCAATGCGATGGTTGACCCTAAAGAGCACGTTTATCCCATGCAAATTGCGGGTCAATCCATGCGTGACATGTGGTTAGCAAAAGGAGAGCGGACATGAACCGCCACATCATTTCCGTACTGGTTGAAAACGAAGCAGGGGCATTGTCACGCTTGGTAGGGCTGTTTAGTCAGCGCGGCTATAACATTGAAACTTTAAATGTTGCACCGACTGAAGACGAAACCCTGTCACGCCTGACCCTGACCACTTATGGTGATGAACACAAGATTGAGCAAATCACCAAACAGCTTAACAAGCTGATTGAAGTGGTTAAAGTAGTTGACCTGTCCGAAGGCGCGCATATTGAGCGTGAACTCATGCTGATCAAGCTTAAGGCATTGGGTGCTGCACGCGCTGAAATCAAGCGTACTGCTGATATTTTCCGTGCGCAAATTGTGGATGTCACGCCAACCACCTATACCATTCAGATTGCGGGTACCACCGACAAGCTGGACGGCTTTATTGAAGCATTGTCTGAAAACACCATTCTGGAAGTTGTGCGTTCCGGTGTGTCAGGCATTGCGCGCGGCGAAAAAGTTTTAACTGTATAACGGGTTTTCCCTCTTATGTAAGGGGGAAGCAGAGTGGGCCGATGTGTTTGCATTTAACCCCACCCTGACCCTCCCCTTATCAGGGGAACGAACCTCAAATGATTTTTTTAAAGTTTTACTCGGAGACCTCACATGCAAGTTTATTACGATAAAGACGCCGATCTTTCGATCATCCAGGGCAAAAAAGTTTCAATCATTGGTTACGGTTCTCAAGGCCATGCCCATGCATTGAACCTGAAAGATTCAGGCGTAGACGTTACTGTCGGTTTACGTAAAAACTCTCCATCATGGAAAAAAGCTGAAAACTCTGGCTTACAGGTTGCAGAAGTTGCTGATGCAGTTAAATCTGCTGACGTGGTGATGATTCTGACTCCAGATGAATTCCAGTCCAAACTGTACCGTGACGAAATTGAGCCAAACATCAAGCAGGGCGCTACACTGGCGTTTGCTCACGGTTTCGCCATTCATTACAACCAGGTTGTACCGCGTAAAGATCTGGACGTAATCATGATTGCGCCTAAAGCGCCAGGCCATACTGTACGTTCTGAATACCAGCGTGGTTCAGGGGTACCTGACCTGATTGCGATTTATCAGGATGCTTCTGGCAATGCCCGTAACGTGGCGCTATCTTATGCGTCAGGTGTTGGTGGTGGCCGTACCGGTATCATTGAAACCACATTCCGCGAAGAAACTGAAACTGATTTGTTCGGTGAGCAGGCAGTACTGTGCGGTGGCGCGGTTGAGCTGGTTAAAATGGGTTTTGAAACACTGGTTGAAGCCGGTTATGCCCCAGAGATGGCTTACTTTGAATGTTTACATGAGCTAAAACTGATTGTTGATTTGATGTTCGAAGGCGGTATCGCTGACATGAACTATTCCATTTCCAACAATGCAGAATATGGCGAATATGTCACTGGCCCAGAAGTGATCAACGAGCAATCCCGTGAAGCCATGCGCAATGCACTAAAACGCATTCAGTCTGGTGAATACGCTAAAATGTTCATTAGCGAGGGTAGCCTGAATTATCCATCCATGACTGCGCGCCGTCGCCTGAATGCTGGACATGGTATTGAAGTGACTGGTAACAAACTGCGTGCCATGATGCCTTGGATTCAAGCCAATAAAATCATCGACAAAGAGAAGAACTAAGCTTTGATGGCTTAATTTAACTCGATACGATGCAAAACCCCTGCTAAAACTAGCAGGGGTTTTTACTTTGTAGCAATGCTTTAATAGGGTAAATAGAGGTCAAGAAATGCCAGTTTTACAGACAATTATTATTTACGCTAAAAATCTCCAGCGTAGTGCAGAATTTTATCAAAAATACTTTGGATTTATTGGCGATGGTCAGTTGGTTGATGGCTTGATTGAGTTGAATGCCCCTAATCAGGGAGCCTCTATCTTAATTCACCAGGCAGCCAGAACCATTAGAACGGGACATGCGGGTTTAAAGCTCATGTTTGATATTGAAGATATCGAAGGGTTTAAGCAGCACAGTGCTACATTAGGGCTAAATTTTGGTGCTACCCACCAAGCCAATGGCTATGTATTTGCTAATACCAAAGACCCCGATGGTAATTCTATTGCGATTTCAAGTCGAAACTTCCGTAAAAGCATTTGTCTTAAATAGTTTATTGCCTTATAGCAAAATTTTAAGGCTATGCTCCATAAGCTATTGTTAGTAGAATAAATTTATTTTTTAATTCAATGCAATAAGTTATTTTGCATTTGAAGACTAAAAACGCACTCAAAAGTGCGTTTTTCTAGCCATTACATTCTATTGATATGACCCTCAATCAACTGCCTTAATATGAAAATCCCGGCTTTTTACCAGTTCAACTGCTTGCGGGTTTAAATCAATCGTTACGGTATTATTTTCGACATTAATTAAAAAAGCAGTAATAAACGATATGCCGTCGTTATCATCATGTTCATTGCGCAGTACGACATAGGTTTGAGTCAGGTCAGCAATTGCTTCTAGATGGGTGGTGGTTGATGCCACGTTGTCCCGAAAGACCTGCTTGAGCTCAAACAGGTGATACTGAATCTGATTATTGGCTGCATGGCCTTCTACAATTTTAGCCAGTAAATGATTAATTAATAACTGTGCCGCAAAGTAAAGATTTGGTTTATCAATTGTCTGAAGGGGCATATAGGTGTTCCTGTTTTAAGTAAAAATCTAAGCTTCTAATTTATTAAGTGAAACTTAAATTCTCCACTTTTTCTTGTAAAATCAAGTAACTTTTAGCAAGCTGTTATCCGCAATTAACTCTTATTTTCCATAATTTTAACTTTTTGCTTAAGTTCTATCCTCTATCACTTTAAGTCATTAATCTGAACCTATGTTCAGGTTTTAAAACAGGTTTTTTATATGGCTCTACTCGTGTTTGTACTGTAGCTTCGGGCAAAAGCCATGAGAATTAAAAGCCAGCGCTATCAGCCATCACAGGTTTCAAACCAGTAAAAAAGCCAATACATAACTTAGAACGATTTGCATTTACAATTACTGTTGTTAATGAAACTTAGGCAAGGCATGATCACTCAACAAATTACTGCTGTAGCGTTAAAGCTCATAGCAATCTGGCTGGTTTTACAGATGTTTTTAAACGTACCCAGTCTGGTTATGCTGTCTACTCATCTTGAGCAATATCAGCAAAAAGCTATTCCAGCGGTAATTTATTTCTGGATGATTACCTGTTTTTTGGTGGTTGGTCTGGTAGCGGCATATCTGGTGTTTAAAACAGCAGCTTCTGTACTGGCAACAGCTAAAACAGATACTCCCTTAGCGCTCGGTGAGGATTCACAAAAAATACTGTTCCAGCTTGCCGGTATTTATTTTGTTGTGCGTTCACTAGCTCAGCTTCCTGCCTCATTGTCCTTTATCCCTATAGCACCATCCGTCGACATGGCCAATATACTGGGACTGCTGGGTATTATTATCCAGTTACTGGCAGGTTTATGGTTAACGCTGTGTTCCGGCTTTTGGGTAGGATTAATGCAACATTTGAGAAATGCATCACAAATTAAAAAATGATGATAATGATTAAATTTATTTTAATTTCAATGTATTAACAATTTATTACATTACTTGGATATTTTAATTGTTAGCTTCGTCGGCTTGTCAAATGTATTGCTGTCATCATGCTGAATAGAGTCTTTGTTTACTAGACGTACATAAAAGAAGCATAAGTTAATCTGGATATCAGTGTTTGATGATCAGGTTAAAGGACAGTATAAAAATCACATGGGCAATGGGTTAAGTTAAGCTATAATTTACAAAAGCTTCTAACTCAACAGTAAAAATTACAAATAGCAGCTACTGATCTCAGATTATTCAAAGAATTCATGGAAAAGTAGCATTGAAAACAACACAGAATTTCAGCAATTTAAGCTTATAAACAAGCATATAGCTTAACATCGTTTGCTGAAAACAAGGGGCCGGCCATGAATCATCCCAATCGTTATCTCTATGAGCAGCAGGTATACAGCAACTTTAATAACATCATGTATTGGCGTTTATTGTACCGGATGGGGCTAGTGTGTATTAGCGTATTTTTTATTATTGGGTTAGTGAAACAAAGCTGGTTAGTGCAGGCAAATTATTTAAGTGTTCTTGATATAACAGCCCTGATTATCATTCCCCTGATTATGACAGAGCTTATTTTAAGGCGGCATCAATATCCCAATAAGCGCTGGAATAGTATGATTCTACTGGCCAGTTTTATTATTGGCTTGTCATCGCTAGGAGTTTTTTACTAGCTGCTCCTTAATTAATTGTTCTGTCATCAAAGCGTGAATGCCCTAGGACTTGCTATTTTATTAAGCATATCAAGTCCTATTAATCATTGAAGCCATAAAAATAATAGCAATAACAAGAAATCAATTTTGCACGAGTAATGGGCTGTTTAAACTGTATTCCATACCAGCGTGGCAGGGTAATGGGATTTAAAAAATGACGATTAATATTGATGAAATTAACCGAAAATATGGGCACAGCCCGCAGCAGCTTATTGAGTGGGCGTTAGGGCTAGAGAAGCCTGCTATTTGTACAACCAATTTCAGGCCATATGAGGCTGTCATTTTGCACATGGTGACGCAGGTGAGGCCGGATATTCCGGTGATCTGGATGGACAATGGCTACAATACTGAGGCCACTTACCGTTTTGCAGATGAAGTAACCAAACTACTGAATCTTAATTTAACTATTTATTTACCTAAACGCTCGCGTGCCCACCGCGAGGCATTGGAAGGGCCTGTACCAGATATTAATGATTCCCGTCACGCAGCATTTACCGAAGAGGTTAAACTGGAACCTTTTGCCCGTGCATTGCGTGAAACAGCACCGCAAGTCTGGTTGACGGCGTTGCGTGCCAGTGATACTGCTGAGCGTGCGCAAATGCAACCAGTAAGTATTAATCCGGATGGGCTGATTAAGGTAGCCCCTTTATTGTATTGGTCATCACAGGAGATGTATGCCTATTTAACGGCGCATCAGTTACCCGATAACGTGGATTATTATGACCCGACCAAGGGCGAAGAAAAGCGTGAATGCGGCTTACACCTCAGCCATTAATCTAAAAAAATATACTCATTTATTCCAGTAAGCGAAGCTGCGCCTGCTCTTGTTGTAAGGCAAGTTCGGCTACTCCAACACCAGCCAGGCGGAACATGAGCTGTTGACTAAGCTCTGGGGTCAGGCGTTCTATGATATGCAATACTGCTGCCTGAAATTCATCATAGTGCGGAATATGGCTGGAATAGGTTACTGAGCGGGTAATGGTTTTAAACTGGCTGGTTTTTAATTTAATACTGACTGTACGTGCCATAACTTGTTTTTTTTGCATTTGTTCCCACACCCGGTAGGCCAGATTTTGCCAGTGTTCAGCCAGTTCCGGTAAAAACTTGTCATCGCTAAACGTGGTTTCCTTGGAAATTTGCTGGCGCTCCCGGCTGGCATTGACAAGACGCTCATCAATACCACGGGCAAGATCATATAGCCGGTAACCATAGCGGCCAAAATGATGCGCCAGTTCAGCCTGACTATGCCGGGCCAGTTCGCCCACAGTTTGAATGTTGAGTGACTGCATCTTTTGCAGGGTGACCTGACCAACTCCCGGAATCTTGCCAACGGGTAAATTGGGTAGAAACTGTGCTACCTGATTAGGTTTGATGACGCATAGCCCATTTGGCTTGTTCCAGTCTGAAGCGATTTTGGCCAGAAACTTGTTGGGTGCGACCCCGGCTGAAGCAGTGAGATGCGTGTGGGCAAAAATATCAGCACGAATAGCCTGCGCAACATCAGTAGCAGTGGGCAGGTTCTTAAAGTTGCTGGTTACGTCCAGATAGGCTTCATCTAGCGATAAGGGTTCAATCAGGTCAGTATACTGCTGGAAAATTTCGTGAATTTGCTGCGATACAGCACGGTATTTATCAAAGCTGGGTGCAATATAAATAGCCTGTGGACAAAGCTGCTTTGCTCTAGCCACTGACATGGCTGAGCGCAAGCCAAACTGGCGTGCTTCATAAGAGGCAGCACAAATCACCGAGCGCGGGCCATCCCATGCTACTGCCACAGGCTTGCCGCGTAGTTCCGGCTGATCGCGAATTTCGACAGAGGCATAAAATGCATCCATATCAATATGCACAATTTTACGCAAGAATCATCCTGATCATGGCAAGTAGGGTAGGGGCTATAGCTGATACACCGGGTAAGACAGCCTATTTTTTGCTGTAAACCAAAGGCTGTATCACCTGAATTAACTGTGATGATACATTGAATTTTAGGCTAAATGGCAATTAAACCCAGTGAAAAATTTTGCTGGGCCAAAGGCTTTAGGCCAAAAATAACTGGTATGTAAAATAAATAAAAGCTAAGAAAGTTTAATATGAAGTGCTATGGTAAAAATTCAAAATCAATAAGTATTGGCTAAACCATATCTGACAAATGAGAAAACCGGCATGCCTATTTCTACAGCAACCCCGCTATATAATGATGTATTAAAAAACTCATGGCAGCGTATTTGCCAGCAATTCGGACTACAAAGCCAACAGGCTTTTACTGCTCAGGTTTATGAAGAATTGCTGAACTGTTACGGGCAATCCCATCGTGCTTATCATGGTGTCCAGCATCTTGCTGAGTGCATTACTGTATTTGAAAAGGTTAGCCATCTGGCGATGCAGCCTGCACCACTGGAAATTGCGCTGTGGTTTCATGATGCCATTTATCAAACCCGCCAAAAGCCGGATGAGCCAAATAATGAGCAGCGCAGTGCTGAATGGGCTAGCCAATTCCTACATCGTTGTGGGGTTAATTCGGTAACGATTGAACAGGTCGCGCAGTTCATTATGGCAACCCAGCACCATCAGGCCAGCAATGCGGATGAGCAACTTATGGTGGATATTGATTTAGCTATTTTAGGAAGTCCACCCGAACGTTTTGCGCAATATCAGCAGCAAATCAGGGCAGAGTATGACTTTGTACCTCCTGCTTTATTTGCACTCAAGCGCCGGGAAGTGCTAGACAGGTTTTATCAGCGTTCACGGATTTATCAGACAGATTATTTTTACGGCCATTATGAACAGCAGGCCCGCCAGAACTTACAGGCAGCACTGATAGCTGAAGAAAGTTAAGCATCTTTAATAGGGGAAGACAGCTAAAAGTTGCTCAAGGGTCAATAAATCAGACAGGCATAAAAAAGCCCGACTATATTCATCCTGAATGGTCGGGCATTTCTTTAGCATCCTGCTGTACATCCTGTTCTCGAAACATCCATTCGAGCCTTGCGATTGTTGTCAACCTTTCAGTTCGCGCTATCCTTATGGCTAATCCGTGCCATGTCATCCTTGATTCGCTAAACACATCATCGCGTATTTCCCTAGCTATAAATAGTCGCCACAACCCCAATTGCTGTACGCCATGGCTTACAAAAGTTAACATTCCAGTGTAATGCTCATGCTTCAGCTCACATAAAATACATATTAGGTTTATGAACTCAGTGATTTAGGTACAATAACCCTCAAGCGTACTTAAACGGATTTATAGGATTATCTTAACAATAATGAAAATTCATCATTTAAATTGCGGCACTTTTTGCCCCAGTTGTCAGCGTTTACTGGAAGGTAAGGGCAGTTGGCTGCAATCGGCTAAGATGTGTTGCCATTGTCTGGCAATTGAAACCAATGAAGGCTTGATTCTGGTAGACACTGGTCTGGGTGTGCAGGACGTACTAACGCCAAAACATTTAGGTCGAACCTTTAGAAGTCTGATGCGGCCAAAGCTGGAGCTGGAAGAAACTGCGCTGTTTCAGCTAGACCAAATGGGCTTTAACCGCCGTGATGTGCGACATATTATTCTTACGCATCTGGATCTGGACCATGCGGGCGGAATTTCAGATTTTCCTGCGGCAAAAATTCATGCGTGTAGTACCGAAGTTGAAGCCGCGCTCAGGCCACACTGGCGCGATCAATTGCGTTACCGCGCCAAGCAGTTTGATTTTAATCCCAAATGGGCAGCCACCATCAACACGACTGATGACTGGTTTGGGTTTGAGAATATTCACCGGCTTAAAGGCATTCAGGAGGAAATTCTGCTGGTGCCATTGCATGGCCATACGCGTGGACATTGTGGCGTTGCGGTTAAGCAGTCGAGCGGAAAATGGTTGTTTCATGTAGGTGATTTATACATGGATCGTCGTAGTTTGTATGGCAAGGCCCCGGCTGCCATGACGCAATGCGAAAACCTGCTGGCTGTCGACAATCGCCAGCGCTTAGGCTATGTCAAACGGGTGCGCCAGCTAATTGACGAGCATGGTGATGAAGTTGAGGTGTTTTGTGCCCATGACATGAGTGAGCTGAACTATTATCAGGACGCATAAAGCCTGTAAATCACAGAAATTTTTTCCTCACTGATTAAAACAGGTTTTAGCCTGTCCCTGTAAAAAGCCAGATCATGACGAACTGGCTTTTTTGTATTTATGAACCTGACGGATACTCCAGTTTTTCAGGTCATCCAGATAGGTATAAATGACCGGAACCACCACCAGCGTCAGCAGGGTAGAAGTAACCACACCACCAATAATGGCATGAGCCATTGGGGCACGTTGTTCAGCACCTTCACCCAGCCCCAGAGCCAGCGGGACCATACCCATAATCATGGCGCTGGTGGTCATTAAAATAGGCCGCAAGCGGGTTTGCCCGGCCTGAATAATAGCATCCTCGCGTGATCGTCCTTCTTCAACAGCCTGATTAATAAAATCAATCAGCAAAATGGCATTCTTGGTGACCAGACCCATCAGCATAATAATACCAATAATGGAAAACATATTGAGAGTGCTTTGGAACAGGAACAAGGCCAGAAATACGCCGATGAGTGATAAAGGCAGGGAGGCCATAATAGTGAGGGGGTGTAAAAAACTATTAAACTGAGAGCCCAGCACCATATAAATAAACAATATGGCCAGAATCAGGGCAGTGGTGGCATATCCAATGGATTCTTCCATATTTTTATTTCCACCCAGCGTTTGAAACTTATAACCGGGCGGCAGCTTCATTTCCTGCTGGATTTGCTTGATATCCTCACCAATATCACCTGCCGGACGCCCTGAAGTATTGGCATCGATCAGTACTTCGCGGAACAGGTTGCGCCGGTTAATCTGTGAAGCCCCTAGCGTTTGTTCAAAGGTAGCTACCTGTGACAATGGAATCAGGCTGGGCTGCTGACCTTGATTAAAATTACTGGAAGTAAAATACAGGTTTTGCAATTGACTCAAATTTTGCCGACCGCTTTCCGGCAAGCGGACATTTACATCATAATTTTCACCATGCGGGTCTTGCCAGGTAGTAATGTTATCACCCGCCAGTAGTGGGCGCAGGGTTTGACCAATTTGCCCGACCGAAAGTCCAAGGTCACTGGCTGCTTCGCGGTTCAAATGTACCGCCAGGGTAGGTTTTGGTTCAGCAAGGGAAGAGCGCAGGTCTACAATCCCGGGGACAGTACTGACCTTGGCCATAAACTGGTCTGACAGCTTTTGCAACTGATCCAGCTCCGGCCCCGTAATTGACACCATGATTGGTTTTAAGCCACCCGAAATACTGTCGTCATCGGCTGAAACCGAAGTTACTTTAATGCCGGCGACCGATTGCAACTGCTGGCGGATGTCATTTACCAGTACCTTAAGGCCGCGTTCCCGTTGCTGCTTGGGTTTCAGGCTGATTCGCAACGTCGCCCGGTTGCGGCCCCGACTTCCGGTTGAGTTAATGGTGCCGTAAGTAGTCACCACTTCCGGAAAATCACGTAAAATACGGTCAACCTGCTTTACCTTGGCTTCGGTATATTGCAGGGTGGAATCCACAGGCGTTTCAAACTGAACCTTAAGCTCGCCCAAATCCGGGGTAGGCACAAATTCTTTACCAATCAGGCTGGCCAGCATAAAGGCAATCACCAGCGATAAAACGGCACCGCCCAGCGTTAGTAAGCGGAAACGCAAACAGAATTTTAAAATGCGGGTATAAACTTCATTTAAGCGGTCAATTTGCTGTGCGCTGGCGTCCAGAAAACGCTGAAACCAGTTTTTCTTTTTATCACTCTCCGGTTTTTCCGGCCAGATGGCAGACAGCATTGGATCAAGCGTAAAACTGACAAACATCGACAGTAACACCGCTGCGCTAACAGCTACCCCAAACTGGTAAAAGAAGCGGCCGATAATTCCACCCATAAATGCAACAGGCAAAAATACCGCTACAATCGTAAGGGTGGTTGCCAGTACGGCAAGGCCAATTTCCCGGGTGCCATCCAGTGCAGCCTGTTTATGATCCTTACCCATGGCGGCATGGCGTACAATGTTTTCACGCACCACAATGGCATCATCAATCAGCAAGCCAATACACAGGGCCATGGCCATCAGGGTCATCAGGTTAATACTAAAGCCAAATGCCCAGATCACCGCCAGCGTGCCAAACAATGAAATAGGCAGGGTCAGCCCGGTAATAATGGTCGAGCGCCATGATCCCAAAAACAGCAATACAATAAAGATAGCCAGTACGCCACCTTCAATCAGGGTTCTGACCACATCAGAAATGGAAGCACGAATGGACTTGGCCCGATCCGAACTTAAGGTGAAGGTCACTCCGGCAGGCAGTTGCTGCTTAATGTCGGCCAGCACCGCCTTACTCTGGTCAACGACTTTAATAACGTTGGCATCAGAGGTTTTTAAAATATCCAGACTCACTGCATTGTTGCCATTAAAGTAGGCACCGGTATCAGCTTCAGCCTGACTATCAACCACGTTTGCAACCTGCGACAAATAAATGGGTGTCTGGTTGCGGCGGGCAACAATCAGTCGATTAAAATCTATGGGATTTTGCAGCCGCCCTTTAACTTCAACCACCAGTTCCTGATTGCCACGCTTGAGTGTACCGCTGGGCAGTTGCAGATTTTCGGTGCGTAATACCTCAATAATCTGGTTAATACTCACACCCAGCGCCTGCATTCTTTCCGGCATCACTTCAATACGAATCTGGCGTTGTACATCGCCCAGCATGTTGACATTACCCACACCTGAAATAGTGCGTAGCTGCGGAATAATGCGCTGATCCAGATAATTACTCAGGTCGCGCATGGGCATATTGTTAGAACGAAAGATGACTGACAGTACCGGCGCATCGCTGGGGTTATAGCGCTCAATGAGCGGGTCTTCCACTTCATCACGCAATTGAGGCTGCACAATGGCAATTTTGTCACGCACATCCTGTGCTGCCAGTGTTGAAGGTACATCCAGATTAAATTCCACAATGACCGTGGACAGCCCTTCACTGGAGGAAGAAATAACCTGTTTTACACCAGAGATGGTATTGATGGAGTCTTCAAGTTTTTTGGTAACATCCGATTCCACCATTTCAGGTGAGGCACCGGGATAAGTGGTGTAAACCACCACATAGGGAAAATCAATATCGGGGAATTCTTCAACGGTCATGCGCTGCCATGAGGCCAGACCCGTCACCATCAATGCCAGCATGAGCATGGCTGTAAATACAGGATTATTTACACTAATTCGGGTGAGCCACATATTTTTACCTTATTATCGACGTTGCCAGTCCATGGGTATTCAAGCAATTAAAACGCAAAAGGACAGGGCTTAGCTGACCTTGACAGGGCGACCATTGGCCTGTTCTGAAAATTTGATCAAACTGATGACATCATCCGGCTGAATGCCTTTAACCATTACACTGTTACTGGCCCGGTCCTGCATTACCACGTCAACATTAACCCGGTGCAGGCGGTTCTGGCGAATGGCCCATACATAAGCCTGCTGGGCATTATCCTGCTGAATGGCCTGCGCCGGCAAAACCAGGCCGGACTGGCTATTGTTCAGTTGAATAGAGCCTTCAACATAGTTGCCAATGGCAAGGCTAGATGCAGGGCTACTGACATTGGCATAAAACTGTACTGCACGACTGGCTGGATCAGTGACCGGATTGATGCGGGAAATACGTGCATTAAAGACACGCTGGTCTTGTCCGGCCAGCTGGAACTGAACTGCCTGACCGACCTGAATATTATTTTGGGTATCCGGTGCGGCACCTTGTAATTCAAGTGAACTGGAATCCACAATTTCAAATAAGGTCTGGCCTGTTGCTACCGTCTGGCCAACCTGAACCTGTCGATTGGAAACAAACCCGGAAATAGGCGCGCTGACCACCGCATCATTCACTGCCTTTTGCGCAATGTTTACCATGGCCTGCTGGGCCGCCATATTTTCGCGCTGTGCACGTGCATCGGCTTTACTGCGTTCATATTCAATTTCAGAAATAAAACCCTGCTTAAACAGGCGCTGGTTGCGCTCGGCAAGATTCTGGCTTAAATCGGCCTGCGCCTTGGTAGCCGTATAGTTGGCTCGCGCTTGTAGTAAACGGGCCTGATCATCCTGATTATTCAAGCGAAGTAAAGTCTGACCTTTTTGTACCTGATTACCATTATCGGCATAGACCTGAGTGATGGTGCCTGAAGTCTGTGCCTGTACGGAGGTGCGCTGGCGGGCTTGCAGGGTTCCAGTAAACCGGATTTGGCTTGATAGGCTGCGATACTGTGGTTTGACCAGATCAGTGCCAATTAATTCAAGCTGACGCGGCGCTGAAGATTCAGGGGCAGGAGCTTCTGGTTTTTGACAGCTTGATAAACCCAAGCACAAAGTACAGGCAAGACACAGCCTTACCGATAAAACGCTTAAAATTTTCATAAAATCAAATCCAGATTTTATATAAAGTTCCGTGACTAGTTAACGAAAAATGTAGTATTTTCTACAGAATTCGCTGTAATTTTAATGGCTTATAGGTTTTATAACGTCCGTGACAGTCAATCAAAGCCCGCACTATCATAGCAAAAGCTTTAAATTTGAGCATTAATTAGTTTTTTGTTTATTCCAATTACATCGTTTTCAAACGACGGAGAATATCGTCGTACTGCTGAATGACCTGCTGCTGGCGCTCATTAATGGCCTGAATATTTTGCTGGGCCTCATGCACATTCTTTTTATTGTCTGTAATACTTTTTTTCAGCATGGCTGGCACAGGCTTGCCCTGTCGTTCATAGTTGGCAGCCTGGGCAATGTCCTTACCAAGCATCTGCTGTAAACCGGTAAGCTGGGTTTGCAGATAGGTTTTGCGTGAGGCCATATCCGCCAACATCTGATTGCGCTTTGCCGTTGCCTGCGCTACCGAGCCATAGGTTCTGCGCAAGTTGATATCGGCCTGACGCTTGGCAGCTTCGGCCTCACGCTTGGCTTTTTGGCGTGCATAGCTTTCGGTAGAGTAGGGGGGAACCCGCTTGATAACCTGCATGTTGCGGTCAAGTGCTTCATAACCGTATTTTAAGTGCTGATCAGTGATGGTACTGC
Organism: Alkanindiges hydrocarboniclasticus; assembly: GCF_001982605.1. Lineage (GTDB taxonomy): Bacteria > Pseudomonadota > Gammaproteobacteria > Pseudomonadales > Moraxellaceae > Alkanindiges > Alkanindiges hydrocarboniclasticus. The sequence continues at coordinate 184,565 of NZ_MLCN01000008.1, forward strand.
TCAGGCTGGGTTGACCACTACTATTATAGTAGCGATACCAGCGAATAATCGGTTGCGGGTTGTTGACATTAGTGATGGCGCCTGAGTAGCGCGAATAATCATAAGGACTGGCAGTCGCCGAAGCCGCAGGCAGGGAAGTCAGGCAGGCCACCATGCTACCAAGCACAGCTAACCGAACAGGTAGAAAACCTGTTTTTAGCAGTGGTGACGCATTGCAAAACAACTGGCTCATATCCTTATCCTGACTTGAAGAATGATACACATTCCATCTTCCTGACTGCCATTGTAGGAAAGCACTTTCGTAAGGGCAATGGCTTTTAGAAGATTTTACAAATGCAAATTTGTGCATTTAATGTCTTAATTGGTATAAAACTGATTATTACAACATCTGAAAACAAAAAATAGTGAACCGTTGGTTCAAACCTTGGCAATTGTGCATTGGCAAAACTGCTGCAGGTGTGCTAAAAAGTGAGTAGCAAATGGGGGAAGCAAGTGATGGTGAATAAACACCCATATAACTTGCGCTCAAGATAACACGGGAAGACGAAACCAATGGAAGAAAATTTTTCTGGCTTAAAGGTAATGGTAATTGACGATTCTAAAACGATTCGTAGAACCGCTGAAACGTTGTTGCAAAAAGTAGGTTGCACAGTGTTTACAGCAGTTGATGGCTTTGATGCGCTTGCCAAGATTGCCGATTCAAATCCTGATATTATCTTTGTTGATATCATGATGCCGCGCCTTGATGGCTATCAGACCTGTGCCCTGATTAAAAATAATCAAACCTTCCAAAAAACACCTGTCATCATGCTGTCCAGTAAGGACGGACTGTTTGACAAGGCAAAAGGCCGAATTGTGGGTTCAGATGAATATCTGACAAAACCATTTAGTAAAGAAGAATTATTCAGTGCCATTCGACAGCACGTCAATATTTAAGGAGCAGCAGGATGGCTCGTATTCTAGTAATTGATGACTCTCCAACCGAAACTTACCGGTTTCGCGAGATTCTACAGCGTAATGGACATGACGTGCTTGAAGCAGCCAATGGTGCTGATGGCATTAGTGTTGCTCGTGCAGAGCTGCCGGATTTAATCCTGATGGATGTGGTAATGCCCGGGATTAATGGTTTTCAGGCTACGCGACAACTGACTCGCGGCGCAGAAACCAAGCATATTCCCATTGTTATTGTCAGCACCAAGGATCAGGAAACTGACCGCGTCTGGGGAAAACGACAGGGTGCCCGTGATTATCTGACCAAACCGATTGAAGAAACTTCTTTAATACGAGTTATTCATCAACTTCTCTCGGCAGTTTAATTATGGCAGCCCGTGGGTTTATTGAGCTTTTGCGTCTGGCCGACTATGGAAGGCAGCGGCAACAGGGTGGACAGGAAAACCAGAATACCCGCTGGTCAGGCATTGCCTTTCGATTCGCAGGCTATCAGTTTGTTGCGCCACTCGGTGAAGTTGCCGAAGTTATGCCAGTTCCCGGAAGTACCACCATTCCCAGTGCAAAAAGCTGGATGCGTGGCTTGGCCAATGTGCGGGGACGCCTCCTTCCTCTGACAGACCTCGCATTATTTCTGGATTTGCCAGAAACCGAAGTTACCCGATTAAGTAAAGTGATGATTGTCGATCAGCCCACCAATTATGGTGGCGTTATTGTTGATCAGGTCATGGGGATTCATCACTTTAACAAGCAAAGTTATTTTAGTTCAAATGCGCAGTTGCCGGATGCACTGGCGCAATATACCAGCGGCTATTTCGAACGTCATGGACAGCAGTGGCATGTATTTTTATTTAGTAAGCTAATACAGGATCAGGCTTATTTGAATGCTTCTGCCTAGCAAAAAGTTTGTGGGGTCGGAGAGATAAAGAATTAGGGAGTTTTGGGAATGAGTTTAAAATTGGGCGAGAAAAAGATGCCTTTTTCGTTGCGGGGTGGCAATGCGGGAACACCAAAGTGGCTGAAGTATATTCAGTCCTATTGGGATACCACAGCCTCTATTTTTGGTGATCCAAAACAAGCTAAGCCTTTATTGTGGCTGGGAATAGCGGGCCTGATTGTTACGCTGATTTCCATGGTTTACCTGTTTGTCAATGTGCCAAATGCCAACAATCTGACCCGTGATATTGGTGAATTGCGCCTGCTGTCACAGCAGATTTCTCGCTATGCAACTGAAGCAGCGGTATCCGGTAATGTAAAAGCAGCCCAAAACCTCAAAGTTGCTCAGGATCAGTTTAATGAGCGCCTCACAGATGTGCATGACATTTATGGCACTGGCTCTGAAGCCATTCAGGAAGTGGATACGCTGTGGAACAATATTGATGACGGTGTAAGCCTGATTTTATCCCAGCAGGAAACTGTTAACTCATTGAACGATATTGGTATCAGCATTGCTGAAGCTATTCCCGATGTTCAGGCTGAATATAACGTAGTTGTTGATGGTTTGGTGCGTGAAAATGCCCCTAATAGTCAGGTCGCACTAGCTAAAAACCAGGTTTGGCTGGCTGAGCGTATTTTACGTTCGGTAAACTCGGTACTGACAGGTGATGAAGCATCGGTTGCTTCTGCTGATGACTTTAGTACAGATGCTGAGGATTTTGGCCGCTATTTAAATGGCCAGTTGCGTGGTGATGCGGAACTTGGTGTTGAGCGTATCGGTAATGCTTCCCTACGGAGTTCATTAGAATCTATTCAGGAAACTTACAACGATGTCATTCAGGTGGCAGCAGCCCGTGTACTGGTAAATTCGCCTAAAATTACGCAGGTTCGTAATGCAGCAGGACAGGTATTTACCCAGTCCGATGGCATGCTGAAAAAGCTGGATGGCTTGTCTGATAGTGTAAACGCCCGTTACAACAACTTTGTGCCTGGCTTTATCCTGCTGTTGTCATTAGGTTTGATTGCGTATGCGCTGAACCGTTTGTTTAGCTTGCGTTCCAGAATCGACCTTGACCGTGCGCATAAAATTCAGGAAGAAAATGACCAGAACCAGACTGCAATTTTGCGTTTGCTGGATGAGCTGGGTGACTTGGCAGAAGGTGACTTAACCACCAATGCAACTGTATCGGAAGATTTTACCGGCGCCATTGCAGATTCGATTAACTTTGCGATTGACCAACTACGTACACTGGTATCCCGCATTAACTCGACTTCTGCACAGGTTGCTGATTACTCTCAGGAAACTCAGTCCATTGCCATGCAGCTTGCTGATGCATCCGAGCATCAGGCACAGGAAATTGCAGGGGCTTCTGCGGCAATTAATGAAATGGCGGTTTCTATTGATCAGGTATCTGCCAATGCCATGGAATCTGCTGCGGTAGCTGAACGTTCGGTAGACATTGCCTATACGGGTGCTGATGTAGTACAGCGCACCATTGAGGGGATGGATGTAATTCGTGAACAGATTCAGGAAACCTCTAAACGTATTAAGCGTCTGGGTGAATCTTCACAAGAAATTGGTGACATTGTATCGCTGATTAACGACATTGCTGACCAAACCAACATTCTGGCATTGAACGCTGCTATTCAGGCATCGATGGCAGGGGAAGCAGGTCGCGGCTTTGCGGTGGTAGCGGATGAAGTACAACGCCTCGCAGAACGCTCTGCTGCGGCAACCAAGCAGATTGAAGGTCTGGTAAAAACCATTCAAAGTGATACCAACGAAGCGGTTATTTCCATGGAACAAACCACCAGTGAAGTTGTTCGCGGTGCGCATTTGGCCAAGGACGCGGGTATTGCACTTGATCAGGTACAGACCGTATCACGCACATTGGCTGACTTGATTCAGAACATTTCTGATGCAGCGCGTCAACAGGCAGCTTCTGCAGGTCACATTTCAAATACCATGAATATTATTCATGATATTACCAGCCAGACCACGACAGGTACGATCAATACTGCTAAATCGGTAGGTGATCTGGCTGAAATGGCTGTTGAGCTGCGTGCTTCTGTTTCTGACTTCAAGTTACCAGAAGATCATTAAGACTTGTTTGGTTGAGAGTGTCGTCATGGATGAATTGGCACAAGATGGCTTTAAGTCTTTAATGGGTAACGAGCTTGCTACCCTGTGGCGCTCACTGATTGAGTCGCGTATTGGCATGGTGTTGCCAGCGCGACAACACCAGTTGTTTGAGCAACGCATTGTTAAAAATATGGCTCAGTATGCATTGGATGCAACAAGCTATTATCAATTGGTTTGCAAGGACAAGGCAGAGTGGCAGCGACTGGCCGAATCTCTGGTTGTTCATGAGACCTCCTTTTTTCGTCATACTCCTTCATTTGAGCTGGTTGAGCAGTATCTGGTTAAGGCCAATAAGTCAGTTAAACTCTGGAGTGTTGGTTGCTCAACTGGTGAGGAAGCATGGTCTTTGGCCATGCTGGGTGACCGCTTTGCGATGTATGGTTATGAAGTTCTGGCGACAGACATTAGCCAGCAAGTTCTGCTGACAGCCAAGGAAGGGGTTTATCTGGCACGTAAGGCTGAGCAGATTCCTGCGCGCTTTCGTTCAGGATATGGTACTGCCCTGGGCCAGCACTACTGGCAAATTGCGGAACACTTAAAGTCAAACGTTTTTTTTCGGCAATTTAACCTGATGAATGTGGTTGGATTACCGTTTAGAAAGCTAGATATTATCTACTGTCAAAACGTTTTGATTTATTTTAAGAAATTTGACCGCCGTGATATCTTGAATGCTTTGGTCAAGTGTCTGGATATCGGCGGAATATTGGTATTGGGACCTGGTGAAGTACTTGAGTGGCGTCATCCGCAATTGAAAAAAATTGAATGGTCAGGGACGCTGGCATATGAAAAAGTTTGCATCTGAATTGGATAATATGAGCACTTCTCACAAAGAAACCACACAGCAATCTGCCATGGCGCTGGGCTGGGTAATTGATTCACTGGAAGAAACGCTGCAAAATGCCCGCGATATCGTTCAGACTGCCAAGCAACCTGCCCAATTTAAAGAAGCAGGCGAGTTACTGCATCAGGTCAGTGGAACCCTGACCATGACAGAGCTGCTAGACCCGCTTATTTTGTCCGAGAGTCTAGAGCAACTCGCAGAGGCAATGGCAGCCAATAATATTGATATTAGCCATCAGCCGGTTTTGCTTAATGGCATTCAAATCCTGAACCGCGAATTGCAGTTGCTGCATCAGACAAAGCGTTTACAGCCCATCAATATTTACCGTACTGTAAAAGAAGTCCGGTCGCTGTTACAGGCCCAAAAGCTTTCTACCAGCACTGCCTATCCAAAGCTTGACTATAATTTGCTGGTTGAGCCAAATCAGGTGCAATCCGTTCTGGATGACGATACCTGGAAAAAAACAACTTTAATTTATCGTCATTTACTCAATGAATTTTTATTAAATCCAAATCAGCAGGATAACCTTGAAAATCTGGTCAAGGTGGCGCGCTTTTTTGCGGCAGGTGCCAATAACCTGCAAAATGCAGCATTATGGCAAGTATTGTCGCGGCTGCATCAGGCCATGTTTGAAGGGAAAGTAGATTTAAGCTCAGTTTCATTAAAGCATAGTCTGGTCCGTCTGGAGCGCATGTTATCTCAGGAACAGTATGATGAAAGCATGCTGTTTGAGCTATTGGAGCTGTTTGAGCAGTTTAATCTTGAGCATGAGTTTGCACTGCATCAGCAAGCCATTAATGCTGCAATGGATGATCGCAACATTACCTCAACATTGGTGCTGGACAAGATTCTGGCACTGGTTCAGCAAGCACGGACCAAACTGTCACAGCCTGCCAAACTGGATACCATGCAGGTCAAGCGACTGCTTTCAGAGGCGGTTCGCTTACTGGAGCTTACTGGCTGGCGTGATATCAGTACAGGACTGGAACAGTTAACGCAGCAGTTGAATAGTAGTACCAGTCGCTTACAGACTGAAGAACTGATCGACCATTTAAATGATATCGAGCAACAACTCCATCATCTGGTTCAGGCATTTGAAACCCAGTCTAATAGTTCTACGCAATTAGACGACCAGAAAATTATTAGTGATGCCCACAATGCTGTGGTACGTGAATCACGGGTTGCACTGGAATCTATTAAGAACCTGTTTTTTAACTATAGTTCATCAAAACGGGATGCCAAGTTACTCAAGGATTTGCCTGAGCGTTTTAATGAACTGAAAGGCATTTTTGTACTGTTAAACCTGAACCGGGCCGCATCGCTGGTTAACCAGTTGGTTGATACTCTGAATCAGACTTTGCTTAAAAATAAGTATGTGACCAGCCGTGGGCAGATTGACCTGATTGCACAGGTTATTGCTTCACTGGAATATTATCTGGATCAACTGGCAGCCCACTTCCATGATGAAAAGGTACTGGATAAGCTGGAACAGGTCTTGCAGCAGGTTTACCACTCACAGGAAGATCATATTGCTGAACCGGTGGGCGGCGAAAAAATATTTCATGATCAGACTCCACTGGAGCTATTGTCATCAATAGAAGGGGAAGCAATGTCTAAGCCCTCACAGCAACATTCCAAGCCTACTGATAATTCTGTATTGCAAGCCTATGCTGATATCGCGCTGCCAGAAGATGATTTCTCCGAAGATGAAGATATTCGTGAAATATTTGTTGAAGAAGCCACCGAGGTACTGGAAAGTCTACAGGAAAACTTTCCAAAGTGGTCTGCCCAGCCACAGGACCTTGCTACGCTCAAGGAGGTTCGCCGCTCTTTTCATACCTTAAAAGGCTCTGGCCGTATGGTGGGTGCCAAAGCTTCGGGTGAGCTTGCCTGGTCTATTGAAAACATGCTCAACCGGGTACTGGATAATACGATTGAAGTCACTCCAGTGATGATTGAGCTGATCTCAACTGTGCTGGCGATTTATCCTGAACTGGTAGAAAATTTTGCAGCCAAGCAGGAGATTTCTATTGAGTTGCGTTCTTATATCGGTGTAGCCAATTCATTAAGTAAAGGCCAGCTAGTTGAAGCTGACCAACTGCCCTGGACACAGGCAGAAAATGTACTTGCAACGAAGCAAGCGGATACTACCGAGCATGCTGTAGAACATGACACTGTAGAGCATACCGTTGAATTGGCATCTACCCAATCGGCTGAAAATCCAATGGATGATCAGGAAGGCCTGACCATTTTTGTTGAAGAAGCCGAAGAACACATTGATGCGCTGCATCTCTTTATTGCTGATGAAGATGCGCATGAAGAAGTACCTGATCATGTTATTCGCGCGCTGCATACCTTACGTGGTAGTGCGGCCATGTCTCATGTGGATTCTATCTATCGTTTGGCCAGCGTGCTGGAAGAAGAATTTAAACGACTTATCCGCATGCATTTACCCGTTTCAAAAGCCCACATTGGCTTTTTGGAACAGTTTGTCCAGTGTGTAGGGAGCCATCTGGAAGCGCTGGAAGATGGCAGGGCATTACCGCTGGAAGCACATGATATTGCATTGATCGAACAGGTTAATCAGGTTATCCAACTGGCTGCACAGGAAGAAAACGAGGCCATTGCCGGTGGTGCACCTTCTAATGCCGGTATTGTATCGCAACTGCTGACCTTGCCACTGGATGAGCTTCTGGACGCTGAATATGAGCTGGAAGAGCATTTGGGCAGCCCAGATATCAAAGAATATCTAACTACTTTGACTGAGCAAAGCCAGCAATTGCATGCCGCGGCACTGGCTACACCAATTACGCCATTGCAGCAACTAACCCAGTATCTGGCCAATGTCTATTACAAGCTAAAAGATGTTCCACCAAAAGCAATTGAACCCAATCATGTGGAATGTCTGTTAAGTGCACATTATGCCTTAACCGAAATTTTTGATGCGCTGGCTGCGACGCAAAAACCAATACTGGACATGCAGCTTATCGACGAATTAAGCGATATTCTGGCACATGACTTTAATCCAGCGTGTCTGGATGTGGTTGTAGAAGAAGCGACAGAAATTGCCGCAGAAGCTGAAAGCAGTGATGTAGTAGAGTCTGAAGCGACAGTAGCAGAAAGTGACAGTTTGGAAGCCGAATCTTTAGAAGCTGAAACTATAGCGCCTGAAATTAAGGACGCTGAGCCTGTACAAGCTGGCATCTCCACATCGGCAGCACAACCACAAGCGGCTGCAAGTCCTGCTGTTCCAGCAATTGATGATCAGGTTGATTCTGAGTTGCTTGAAATCTTCATGGAAGAAGCAGAGGAGCTGGTGAATGAAATTGACCAGAGTTTTGTACTTTGGCAGCATAATCCATCAGATATTGAGCCTTTAAAAGTATTGCAGCGTCACTTGCATACCTTAAAAGGTGGTGCAAGGATGGCACAGGTCAGCAGTCTGGGTGATTTTGGCCATGAACTGGAAACGGTGTATGAGCGACTGGTTAATGGCACATTGCAGTCAACCCCGGCATTAATCCAATTTATGCGTCATGCTCAGGATGTGGTGGCCGAGCAGGTTGAGCAGTTGCAGATCCATGGCACGTCCTTCTTTGCGCACGCTGAACTGGACTTGCTGCGTGCCTACCTAAGCAGTGGCAATGACAGTATTCTGGCTCATGCAGGTTCTACTAGCGCAACTGCATCCGAAGTGCCAAATACCCCTGCTATCGCTCAGGTTGATGAGGCAAAAGTTAGTCAGCAGAGTGATCTGGCTCAACTGGCTGATCAGGGCGAAATTACCAAGACAGTGGCTGCCAAACAGACAGTACAGCCTGTATCAAGTCAGGCACAGCCAGAACAAAAAACCGCTCCACAGCAAATTATTAGCAGTGCCAGCAGTGGAGCCCGCCGCTCTTATGCCAGTGCTCAGGAATGGTCTGATGAAGACCGTCCGGATGCAGAAATGCTGGGCTTATTCCTGGAGGAAGCACAGGAGCAGGTTGAATACAGTAACCAGCTATTGCAACAATGGCTTAAAGACAGCAAAGACAAACGTGCCCTGCTAGAGTTGCAACGCAGCCTGCATACCATGAAAGGTGGTGCCCGCATGGCAGGCATTACCAGCGTTGCCAACTTTGCGCATGAACTTGAATTTGTGTATGAAGATCTGGCAACCGCCCAAAAAGCAGTACCAACGCTGGTGGGCAGTTTACTGCAACTTTGCCATGATTGGCTAAGTGATGCTATTTCTGCACTGGAGCACAACCAGCAGCCACTGGAACCTGTTGCCCTGATTCAAACCCTGCAGCGTTTCCGTAAGGATGCTGACAGCTTGACCAGCTTGCCACGCTTCGATGAGGCAGATCAGCAATTCCGTCAGGATTATGCCGGACAAACCCTGTTTGAGCAGGAAAGTATTACCGAAGTGCATGGTGACGGCACCGAGCCACCGTCCATGTTTGGATTGTTTGCAAGCCAGAATGCCGAACAGGCTGCCAGCAATGAGATGATCCGTGTTTCTGCCAGCCTGATGGAAAAAATGATCAACCTGGCTGGTGAAAACGCGATTAACCGTGGCCGCATTGAAATGGGCGTCAACAATATTGGCTTCGTACTGGATGAGATGGGACTGACCATTCAGCGTCTGGCTGAGCAGTTGCGTCGTATGGAAGGCGAGCTTGAATCACAGATTCTGGCCCGTCACGAGGAAGAGCGTGAGCAGTATACTGATTTTGACCCACTGGAAATGGATCAGTATTCTGCACTGAACCAGTTATCAAAATCACTGGCGGAATCTGCTTCTGACCTTGTGGATTTTAAAAATACCTTGACTGACAAGATCCGTGATACTGAAAACCTGTTGCTACAGCAATCACGTATTCAGTCTGAATTGCAAGATGGTCTGATGAATTCCCGTCTGGTACCATTTTCTAGAATGCTGCCGCGCTTACAGCGTGTGGTACGCCAGACTTCAGGTGAGGTAAACAAGCCTGCTGAGCTGATCATTAAAAATGCTGAAGGCGAGCTGGACCGTACCATTCTGGATCGCATGGTCGCGCCGCTTGAGCACATGTTACGTAACGCAGTGGATCATGGCCTGGAAACTCCTGAGCAGCGTGCAGAAGCAGGCAAGCCTGAAGTTGGCCAGATTGAACTAAATATTGAGCGTCAGGGTAATGAGATTATCCTGACACTGGATGATGATGGTAAGGGCATTAATATTCAGGCAGTACGTCAAAAAGCCATTGAGCGTGGGCTGATTAGTACGGATTCCAAATTGAATGACTATGATGTCATGCAGTTTATTTTCCATGCCGGTTTGTCGACTGCTGACAAGGTCACCCAGATTTCTGGTCGTGGCGTTGGCATGGATGTGGTTCAGAGTGAAATCAAGCTGTTGGGTGGCACGGTGCATGTGGATTCTACACCGGGCAAAGGTACACGCTTTACCATGCGCTTGCCACTGACTGTTGCGGTGGCTGATGCCCTGATGGTTCGTGTAGCTGATCGCCAGTTTGCCATTCCGCTATCACAAATTGACCGGATTGTGCGTGTATCTCCCGTAGCGCTGGAACAGTATTATCAAAGCCATGATGAGAGCTTTAACCTGAATGGTCAGAATTATCGCTTAAGATATCTGGGTGAGTTTATTCAGGGCTTAAAAGCACCAAACCTTCAGTCACAAAGCATGTCCTTGCCAGTCTTGCTGATTAAAGGTATGGGCCAGTCAACGGCCATTCAGGTTGACCAACTGGTTGGTTCCCGTGCCGAAATTGTGGTTAAACCTGTAGGCCAGCAATTGACTTCAATTGACATGATTTCTGGCGCAACTATTCTGGGAGATGGCTCGGTAACGGTGATTCTTGATGCGCAGGCACTGGCCCGCCGCGCTTCTGCAACAACCCGCAATCAGGCCGTTGGTAGCCAGAAAATAGCTGAAACAGCACCTAGACAGGAAAGCAAAAAACGTACGGTCATGGTGGTGGATGATTCCGTAACTGTGCGTAAAGTAACATCACGTCTGCTTGAGCGTCAGGGTTATGAGGTTGTCACTGCCAAGGATGGTGTAGATGCCATTGAGAAACTGGAAGAAGTGACCCCGGATATCATGCTGCTTGATATTGAAATGCCTCGCATGGACGGCTTTGAAGTGGCTACACTGGTGCGTCATAACGAGCGGATCAATGATTTGCCAATTATCATGATTACATCGCGTACTGGTGAAAAACATCGTGAGCGTGCATTCCTGACAGGAGTAAATGCTTACATGGGTAAACCGTTCCAGGAAGCTGAGTTACTACAGAATATTGAGGAATTACTTGCTGCTGCAAGCAATTAATCATTTGGTAGTTTATACGCGGTATTTTGATCTGGCATTAGTGCAGTAGTAGTGGTGAGATGATTCCAAAGTTAATCATCGTTGCAGATGATGCCCGGCAGCGCCATGCCCTGACAGATGTGAGTCAGTCGTGTGGCTTTGAAATCCTGCATTGCGTGGCGTCAAGGCAGTTTGATAGCACCATAGCCCAGCAACAACCAGATTTATGGATCATTGATGTTGAAAATGAAGATGACCTGCTGGAGTTAATTGGCTTTGACCAGCCTATGCTGATGGGTATGACTTCAGCCCCGGCTTTTACCGAGCAAGTGCTTTATAAACGTTGGAAGCAGGGGATTAGCCGCAAGTTGCTCATGCTTTTAAGTGACAAGGTTCCTATTCTAAACAACAGTGTTGCCTTAAACTCAGCACTGGCTGGTAATGCCAAACAAATCCTGAATGCCAAACTCTTACCTTCTGCATGGCGCGTGGTTTTACTGGCGGCCTCCATGGGTGGACTTGAAGCAGTCAAGGCATTTCTGGACAAGGTTTCCACAGACTTGCCCGTAATTTTTTTGCTGGTACAGCACATTGATCCTTATATGCAATCGCAGCTACCCCGTATTTTAAGCCGGCATAATCGGTGGACTTTTGAAGTGCTTAATTTGCATGAAATGTCACTGGATGCTGGGAAGGTTTATATTGTTCCGGCGCAACACCAGATTAATTTTGACCGGCAAGGCCGCGTGGTTATGCAGACGGATAGCTGGCCCGGTGCTTACCAGCCTTCCATTACTGCCATGATTCATCGCGCCAGCACAGTTTTCAGGCAGCAACTGCTGACCATTGTATTTAGTGGCATGGGCGATGATGGAAGTCATTCAGCGGCATACCAGATTAGCTGTGGTGGCAAAATCTGGGCGCAAACCGCAGAAAGCTGTGCTTCCGCCAGCCAGCCAGACCAGATGCGTGCCACTGGGCAGGTCTGTTTTAATGAAACACCAGAAGGGCTGGCCCAACAGCTTGACCTTGAATATAGACAAAGTAGGGAGAACAGCAGTGAATAATAATCAAGACGCCAGCCACACCATGAGCTTGCTCACTACCACAACAGGTTTTGTTGATGTCTATGTGATTGATGCAGACAAGCAACTGCCATGGCTGATTCCACAAAACCTGGTACTGGCAGCCTTAAGTGCAGAATCCGGTATTCAGGAAATTGAATGGCGTGACAATAACCTGCCTGTGCTTAGCCTGGTTGATAGCCAAATTGCCAAGCCGGTTGCACTGGTAATTGAAAGCCTTAATGGTCAACGCTTTGCCCTGCTTACCGAAAAAATGCCGGATTCTCATCGGGTGCGTATTTCCAGCTTACACGATGAAGACCAGCAGCCTACTAATGATCCCTTTGTGTTTCAGGTGGTAAAAATGGAAGAGCAGCATTATCAGGTGCCGGATTTTGAAAAGATTAACCAGCATCTGGCCTCGCTGGTATCTTAAGTTTTAGCACAATTTTAAAATAAAAAAGCAGCCAGCTTATTCAAACTGGCTGCCCTGAAAATCTGGCCAATGACAAGTTATCTAGGCTAATAGTTTATTCAATATCTGCTGATAAATTTCTGTTAAAGGCTCCAGATCATTGACATTAACGTGTTCGTTAATCTGGTGAATGGTGGCATTTAATACACCAAGCTCTAGTACCTGTGCGCCGGTTGGTGCAATAAAGCGACCGTCAGATGTGCCGCCACTGGTGGATAATGTGGTTTCAATGCCCTGTACCTGACGAATAGCAGCCTGCGCTGCTGCGACAAGCTCTCCCTCTGGTGTTAAGAAAGGTTGTCCAGACAATGACCATTTCAAATCATACGTTAAACCATGGCTATCCAGAATATGGTGCACGCGCTGCTTTAATTGTTCGTCAGTCACTTCGGTTGAAAACCTGAAGTTAAACACGACCTCCAGCTCACCCGGAATCACATTATTCGCCCCAGTTCCAGCCTGAATATTGGAAATTTGAAAACTGGTGGCTGGAAAAAACGCATTACCCTGATCCCATATTTCATTGGCCAGCACTGTTAATGCCGGTGCGGCCCGGTGAATGGGATTGTCTGCCAGCTGCGGATAGGCCACATGGCCCTGTTTACCAATGACTGTCAAAATGCCATTGAGTGAGCCACGTCGTCCATTTTTAACGATATCACCTAGTTTGCTGGTACTGGATGGTTCGCCCACCAGACACCATTTAATTTTTTCCTGACGTGCTTCCAGAGCCTCAATGACCTTTACAGTGCCATTAATGGATGGGCCTTCTTCATCAGAGGTAATCAAAAACGCAATAGATCCTTGATGGTTGGGATGCTGGGCCACAAAGCGCTCGCAGGAAACCACCATGGCTGCCAGTGCAGTTTTCATATCGGCACTGCCACGTCCATACAGTTTGCCGTCACGGATTTCTGGTTGGAACGGATCACACGACCATTTGGCCAGATCGCCGGTAGGGACAACATCAGTATGGCCTGCAAAGCAAAATAATGGGCCTGTGGTGCCCCGGCGTGCCCATAGATTATCAACATCACCAAAGCGCATGAGTTCAATCTGAAAACCAATTTTGGCCAGTCGTTCGGCCATAATGGTCTGGCAATTGGCATCATTAGGCGTTACAGAAGGGCAGCGCAACAGTTGCAGACTAAGATCGAGGGTATCGCTGTTATGGGAGTCGGTATTATGCAAATCAGTAGTGGTCATAAATTAATCGAAGATGAGTTAAACCGTTGCGGTATCATAGCATTGATTAATTTGACGCAGTAATGAAGACTGAACATGCTCCATAAAAACAAGCCATTTAGCAAAAAGCCCATCATCAGGTAGATAATGGGCTTATCATTTAAACCGATTAAAGCTTAAATTACATTTTGTGCTGGGTATCAGCAGCAGTATCGGTTACTTTGTCGCCTGCTTTTGAAACGTCCTGGCCAAAACCTTTCATGGTGTTACAGCCAGTTAGAACAACACCTACCAGTGCAAGAGCAGCGATTAATTTCATGTTTCTCTCCAGAAAATACAATATAGTTTGTAGCTCTAAACTTATATGATTGATATCTGATTGAAAATATCTGCTGCGTTAGGGTTAGGTTTCAAAGTGTTATCATTATTGAGGGATTTATGCATTTTGTCAGTGATCCGTAACATATAGTGCAAAATTACTTTATTTTCAGCATCTAACAATAAATATAAACCACTGCGCCAGTACACAGGATTTTGAATAATCGAGTGGCCGGATAATGGTTTTGTGGTTAACCCGTCAGGCTTTGCTACCATCCATTCCTGACGACTGGCATAACGCCATGTAAAGCCGGGCGGCGCAACAGGAACAATCTCGCCCCAAAATCCAGTCAAATGCTGAGGGGCGGTCCAGCTCGGAAAGCACATGGCAGCACCAGCAGGATAAAACAAGCGGCCTTTGACAATGGCACGGCGCAAGTCAATGGTATGTTGTTTGGCATGCGTCACATCAAACTGGTGCTGGTACAAGTGTTTTAGTTTGCGATCCAGACTGTCACGCCGATTAGGGCCTAGCCAGTGTTCAGCCTGTAGATTACCTTCTCCCAGATAAAACTTAATGGCGACTTCCCAGTGTTCAGTCTGCCGGGTGTCCTGATTAAAAATTAAAAAATCAATTTCACCAATTGTGCGTTGTCCATCCATGCGCTTGATGCCCTGACCCAGCAGGGTAAAGGGATGATACGCATTGTCCTGTAGCCAGAACGCCAATAAATGCTCAAACCGGATGCCCAGCCTTGTACTACGCAAGCTAAGCATGTGTTGTTCAAGTGGCAGGGGATTGGTATCCAGTTGCAGCAAGCGTGGCAGGTAATTGGCAAACTGAAGTTGCCAGAAGTGGTGATCAGGCAGCTTCAGCTCTGGGGTTAAACCTTGCGCTGGCAGTAATCCTTTTTTTGGACCTGATACCAAGGATACTGGCCAGTCTGCAAGTAGTGATGGACTGGCAATGCTAAAGGCCAGCTCCTGAACCAGAGGCTGCTTGAAGGATAACCAGGGCTGATTAGTATAGGGAATATCCATAAGGCTCAAAAAGGCTTAAGAGAAAAGCAGAATAACAGCAAATTTTTAATGATTAAAATATGTGATAAGAACGGGGAAACCCGAGAGGGTTGTTATAGCTATTAAATAAAAATAAGCTAATGCTCAAAACAAAAAAACCACCAGACTTTGTAAAGTCAAAGTGGCGGCTTTTAAATTTCTATTATAAATGGTGCCCCGAGCCAGAATCGAACTGGCACGCCCGTTAAGGCGAGGGATTTTAAATCCCTTGTGTCTACCGATTTCACCATCGGGGCCAAACTTATAAAGATCAAGTTTCTAAAAAGAAACTGGAGGCGCGATCCGGAGTCGAACCGGACTAATCGGATTTGCAATCCGGTGCATAACCGCTTTGCTATCGCGCCAACTGACTGCATGACCTGCATTGCTGCATGTCTTGCCGGCAAAAAAGCATTGCTTTTTGTGACCGCTGTTCAGGCCGACAATATTATCAGCCTGAAAAAAAAATACAAGTAAATCAGGCTGACATTATGGCTAAAAAGACAGCATTCACGTCAAAACTTATGCCTATATTTAAGGTATCATGCGCACAGTCATTAAATTGCGGAGAAATGATTGTGGCAAACTTGCTGGATGGCCGTGCCTTAGCTGCAAAAATAGAACAGGATTTAAGCCAGCGTGTAACGGCTTTGAAAGAAAAAACCGGGCGTACGCCAATTCTGGCCACTATTCTGGTAGGTGATGATGGTGCGTCGGCCACCTATGTCCGTATGAAGGGCAATGCCTGCCGTCGTGTTGGCATGGATTCTGTCAAGATTGAACTGCCGCAATCGACTACCACTGAACAACTGCTGGCCGAAATTGAAAAGCTGAATACCAACCCTGATGTGCATGGAATTTTACTTCAGCATCCAGTCCCTGAGCAAATAGACGAACGGGCCTGTTTTGATGCCATTAACCTGAATAAAGATGTGGATGGCGTAACCTGTCTCGGTTTTGGCCGCATGAGTATGGGTGAACCAGCGTATGGTTCTGCAACGCCACAGGGCATTATGACCATTTTAAGGGAATACGGCATTGAGATTGCCGGTAAGCATGCTGTGGTGGTTGGCCGTAGTGCCATTCTGGGTAAACCCATGGCGATGATGCTACTAACTGCCAATGCCACCGTGACCATTTGCCATTCACGCACCCAGAATCTGGCTGAACTGGTGAAGCAGGCGGATATTGTGGTAGGTGCAGTAGGCAAGGCAGAGCTGATTAAGAAAGACTGGATCAAGCCGGGCGCTGTGGTGGTTGATGCCGGTTTTCATCCGCGTGAAGGTGGTGGTGTCGGCGATATAGAGCTTGTTGGCATTGAACAAATTGCCAGCAGCTATACGCCTGTACCGGGCGGAGTGGGGCCAATGACCATTACCACGCTCATCCGCCAGACTGTTGAAGCGGCTGAAAAGGCTCTGGATTAAATGCAGGGATTACACAGTCCGGTAGGACAATCAGTTTCTGATGCAGCCCCTAAGGCATTATTGCAGGCGCTGCATCAGGTGATTCCAGCCGCAGGTTTAAGTTGTCAGCGTTTGCCGGAAACACCGATTGATTTATGGTTAATACCACCGGATTTGCCAACAGAACGCATGGATGACGATGTGGTACGACGCATCTGGAATGATACACCGTACTGGATTTTCTGTTGGGCATCCGGGCTTGCCATGGCCCAGTGGCTGCTGGCTGAACCACAGCATGTTAAGGATAAAGTAGTGCTGGACTTTGGGGCAGGTTCGGGCGTAGTGGCCATTGCTGCAAAAATGGCAGGTGCCAAACAGGTAATTGCCTGTGATATTGACCAGATTAGCCTGATTGCCTGCCGGGAAAATGCAGTGCTGAATCAGGTTGAGCTTGAATATCTGGATGATCTGTATGCCTACACTGAGCAGGCTGATGTGCTGCTGGCAGCCGATGTGCTGTATGACCAGAGTAACCGGTTTTTTCTGGATGAGTTTTTAAAATTTGGCAAACAGGTCTGGGTTGCAGATTCGCGGGTCAAGAATTTCGTCCATCCCGCTTATGAAAAAGTGGATGAGCGCAGCGCAACCACATGGCCGGATCTGGATGAAGCCCGGGAGTTTAGGAACGTCAGCTTTTATCGCACCATCAAAGCCGTGAGTTAAGCATAAGTTTTACTGAGTAACTTGATAAAAAGTTTAATACTGGCGCATTTTATCGGTAAAAGATGGCATCCTAAGGCTAAATTTGGCTATATTATTAGCCAGTTAAGTTTTAGGGTGCTTAGTTTAGTTGCCCTTAAAATAACTGGTCACAATTAAAATCAGCCACTTATCCAGTGGACACCTAGAATATTAAAGGCATATTACTGTGAAGTATTATCGTTATACCGATTTAGTCTGGCTAAATCGTTGCTTGTACACCCTGTTGTTTCCACCTGCTGTACTTACCATTATTGGGCTGCTACACGGCTTATACAGCTTGCAGCGCCTGCGCGGGCAGTCTTCGTTAGCAGCACTGGATAGCTTGAGTCCTGACTTGTCACAGATGCTGATGCTGGATGGTATTTTGCGGGTTTCCCAGATTAGCCTGACCATACTCATGCTGACCTTTTTTGCTTTTTGCTGGCTGTATTATGCCAAGCGTAACCTGATTGCGCTGTTTCAGCAGGTAGAACATTGCCTGATCAACAACCTCAAGCAGTTTGCCAACCTGTTTATCAGCATTTTCTTTTCCCTGCGCATGATGCGGGAACTGTGGCGTACCAGCATTCCCAAAAACCACCGTCATGGTATTCAGCACTGGCTGGTTCCAGTATGGTGGGTAATTCTGATTGCAGCCAACACCTGTAAGGTTGTTGCGGTGGTATT
This sequence comes from Alkanindiges hydrocarboniclasticus, assembly GCF_001982605.1. Taxonomy (GTDB): domain Bacteria; phylum Pseudomonadota; class Gammaproteobacteria; order Pseudomonadales; family Moraxellaceae; genus Alkanindiges; species Alkanindiges hydrocarboniclasticus. Next base: position 202,672 of record NZ_MLCN01000008.1, read on the forward strand.
GCTGGCCAGGGCCTATACGGTAGGGGAATGGTTTAATGGCTACGAGTGGATGTTGGCCGCTTATTGTTTTTATTTCCCACTATATATTCTGACCTGGCGGCTCGTAAATCAACTGGCCCGTTACCAGAAAATTCAATGGCAACAACTTATGACCCAAAGTGCTTAAGTAAAATGCAGATAGTCCAATGGCTTTGACGCATTTACTAAAATCTTAACGTTTCAATTAAAAAGCCTGATACTGGATAGCGTTACCAGTATTGGGCTTTTTAGCCTTTAACGTAAACAGGCGGCAGTAACCTGCTTTAAGGTATTGGGGCTGGTGTTGAGCATATCGAGGCCTGCTGTATTGCTGCTATTGGATAACTTGGGTGTAGTCGAAAAACCAAATGAAGTACGATCACTACTGCCCAAGGGCACAGTGCTGTTATCCGCACCATTGGTAAAGCTTTCCTGCTGATTCAAACTGGCAAACTCTTTTTGATCCAGAATATCAATTTTAACTGGCGTATTGAGGTTAAGTCCCAGCTCTTTGGCACAGGCTTTTTGCAGTTTTTGTTGCACCATTTCAGCTGTTGTTTTACTGTCCAGTGTATAGCTGATAATTACCTGATCCGGGTTGCCGGGTTCACGCTGATAACCGGTTTTTCCGTTATAGGGCTGAATGCTTTGACAGGCGGTAAGCCCTGTAGCTGCCAGTATTAAACCCAGCAGGGCAGCTTGTGACCATGGCGTTTTTTTTATGCTGATTTTTAACATGCCACTGATGATCATGAGTGTTGTCCTTTATTTTGATTGATCTATGAAAATTGCTGTATAAATTATTGCACAAGATTCAATTTTAGAGTTTTTTCAATTGTGCAGTTGATGTCATTAAAAGAGAAAACTTCACCTGTTAGACGCAATGTTTTTTAGAGTATAAAAGGCATATATAAAAAAGAGCCGCTAGCGCGACTCTTTTGATGTGACTTAAATCACAAATGATTTAAGCAACTTTTTCTACATTAATGGCCTGAACCAATTGTTCACGACGTGCCTGCAATGCTTGTGGCACATGATTACCAATTTTTTCAAACAGTTCAGCATGGCTTTCCAGCTCTTTGGCCCACTGTTCCGGACTCTGTGAAGTCACCTGCTCAAATTGCTCGGCAGTGAAGTCAGAACCTGTCCAGTTCAACTGCTGATAGCTTGGAACATAGCCAATTGGCGTTTCAGTGGCTTCAGCACGGCCTTCGCAACGGTCAATGATCCATTCCAGAACGCGCATGTTCTGGCCAAAACCAGGCCAGATAAAGTCGCCATTTTCATCACGACGGAACCAGTTCACGTTGAAAATCTTGGGCAGCTTGGCACCGGATTGTTCCAGTTTTTCACCCAGATTGAGCCAATGCTGGAAGTAATCACCCATGTTATAGCCGGCAAATGGCAGCATGGCAAACGGGTCACGACGGACAATACCTTGCTGGCCAACAGCAGCAGCAGTGGTTTCAGAGCCCATGGTAGCTGCTTTATAAACACCATCAACCCAGTCAAATGCTTCGACCACTAAAGGCACAGTATCCGCACGACGGCCACCGAAGATAAAGGCAGAAATCGGTACACCGGCCGGGTTTTCCCAGTCAGCATCAATGGATGGGCACTGGCTGGCAGAAACGGTAAAGCGGGCATTTGGATGCGCAGCTTTGTTCCCTGACTCAGGTGTCCATGGCTTGCCAGTCCAGTCGGTAAGACCTGCTGGAGCTTCTTTGCTTAAACCTTCCCACCACACTTCGCCATCTTCAGTCACCGCAACGTTGGTATAAATCACGTTTTGGTTCAGGGTTGCCATGCAGTTCGGGTTGGTCTTGGTGTTAGTACCCGGTGCCACGCCAAAGAAACCAGCTTCCGGATTAATGGCATATAAACGTCCATCTTCACCAGGCTTGATCCAGGCAATATCATCACCGACGGTTTCAACTTTCCAGCCCTCAAAACCAGCCGGTGGAATCAGCATGGCAAAGTTGGTTTTACCACAGGCAGATGGGAATGCCGCAGCAACGTAATGTTTTTCACCTTGTGGGCTGGTTAAGCCCAGAATCAGCATGTGTTCAGCTAGCCAGCCTTGGTCACGGCCCATCACCGAAGCAATACGCAGCGCCAAACATTTTTTGCCCAGCAGTGCATTGCCACCATAACCTGAACCATAAGACCAGATTTCACGGGTTTCAGGATAATGAACGATATATTTGGTGTCACTGCATGGCCAGGTTACGTCTTTCTGGCCAGCTTCCAGCGGCATGCCTACCGAATGCACACAAGGAACAAATTCACCGTCGGTACCCAGTACGTCGTATACTTCTTTGCCCATACGCGCCATCATGCGCATATTCACCACCACATAAGGAGAGTCAGACAGCTCAATCCCGATATGTGCAATATGGCTACCCAGTGGGCCCATGGAAAAAGGAACAACATACATGGTACGACCACGCATGCAGCCTTCAAACAGGCCATTTAAGGTTTGACGCATTTCAGCCGGATCAGTCCAGTGATTGGTTGCACCAGCATCTTCCTGTTTTTCAGAACAGATAAAGGTACGGTCTTCAACACGGGCAACGTCAGAGGGGCTGGAGTTGGCAAGATAGGAGTTTGGATGTTTTTCTTGGTTTAATTTGCGCATGGTGCCGTTTGCAACCATGAGGTCCAGCAGGCGTTGATTTTCTTCTTCGCTGCCATCGCACCATTCAATACGGTCAGGTTGCGTTAATGCGGCGATTTCTTCCACCCATGCGATGAGCTTGGGGTGGCGAACGAATTCAGGTGCGTTCACTTTGGTCATGGTGAGGCCTATCTTTGATGCGTACAACGTACAAAACAGCGGGCTTCGGATCGCGAAACAGCCGCCACAAAAATTATGGTTATATTAAACCACAAAAGCAGTTTTTATTTAAGATACCAATTTATACCAATGAGTAACTTGTAAATTAATTAATTCTATAAAATTCAATAGGTTGATGTGTAAATATAGCAAACTATTTAGGTAAAATATGATTATATTATACTCATCATTTTAAATTATGATGTTAGCAAACATTTGATAAATTTAGTTTTTATAGAATTCTATCCTTGCGTAAAATTTTGTAGAGCTGATAGAGCGACGTTTTTGGCCTAAGTTGTGGCAATTATTGCTAGTAAATTTTAGGATAATCTCAGGTATGATTTTTTTGGTTTTTCAGATTAACCCTATTAAATAGTAACAAAGGAGCATGATAATGCAGTTACAGGATAAAGTCGCCATTGTCACTGGTGGTGCGTCAGGGCTGGGCTTGGCAACGGTAGAGGCCTTTGTGGCCAAAGGTGCCAAGGTAGTGATTTTTGACCTGAACCAGCAACAAGGTGATGAAGTAACCCAGCGTCTGGGTGAAAACGTACGCGCTCTAGTCGTAGACGTAACCGATGAGGTAGCAGTGCATGCTGCCATTCAGCAAGTGGTTGCCTTGTTTGGGGGCTTGCATATTTGTGTCAACTGCGCAGGTATTGGCTCGGCAACCCGGACGGTAGGTAAAAATGGCGCGCATCCTTTAAATACCTTTGCCAAAGTGATCCAGATTAACCTGATTGGAACCTTTAATGTAACCCGTCTGGCGGCAGAAGCCATGCAGCATAATGCACCTGTTAATGATGATGGCGAGCGTGGCGTAATTATTAATACTGCGTCTGTAGCAGCCTTTGATGGCCAGATTGGTCAGGTGGCGTATTCTGCCTCCAAGGGTGGGGTTGTGGGCATGACTTTGCCATTAGCACGCGATCTGGCAGTGATCGGTGTCCGTGTCAATTGCATTGCACCGGGGATTTTTAATACACCGCTGATGAATAGCTCACCGGATTCTGTAAAAATGCCACTGATTGAAATGACCCAGTTCCCGAAACGTTTGGGGCATCCTAGTGAATATGGCCAGTTTGCCGTGCATATTGTTGAAAACAGCTTTATGAATGGTGAAACGATTCGTCTGGATGGTGCAATTCGCATGGCACCACGCTAATTTTTAATGTTGTGATGGCAGTGGTGCATTAGGCTTCGCTGCCATTTATCAGAATAAAAAATGATAATTGCTTTGTTGAGCCATACATTTTAGGCTTAACCAAAATTTTAATGTTTAACCTCATATGAATGAACCACAAACTCCTGCCAGTTTTCATCTCTGGATTGATGCGGATGCCATTCCACGCATTTTGCGCGATATTATTTTTCGTACCTCAGACCGTCATTTACTGGGTGTTACGTTTGTGGCCAACCAGCCGCTGGGCATTAAGCCTTCTGTTCGGATCAAGTCCATTCAGGTGGCACATGGCGCGGATAGTGCCGACCGTGAAATTGTAGAGCGCATGCAGGCTGGCGATATTGTGGTCACGCAGGATATTCCATTGGCGGCGCAAGTGATTGAAAAAGGCGGAATAGCGATTCATCCACGCGGTGATATTTATACACCGGATAATGTGCGCGCACGTTTGCATTTGCGTGATTATATGGAAGTACTGCGTGGGGCAGGGGTACAAACGGGCGGGCCACCACCCATTTCAGATAAAGAAAAAAAGGCCTTTGCAGATTCGCTGGAAAAAACCATTCAAAAGCAGAAGCGTAAAGATGCGAGTCATTAGTTTTTCATGGCGTAACCCATTAAATCATAGTATTGAGGTTATATTTGAGCCATGGGGGGTGGGATATACTTTATTATCTAATTCAATGATAACGATTTATTATGGTTGTGTGGATGTTGAGAATGATATTAATGTAACTTTTAAAAAGAAATTTTTAACTGTTTATTGTGGTAGTGGAGAGAAAATAAAAATTATTATAGATGGCCAAGACGTTACTTCAGTTTATGGATTTTTAGCTCATCTCTAGCACAATAGTAATTGGACGTAAAAAATGAACACCTCACAATTACTTCTCGGCGTACTGTTTAGCTCCATTGGACTGGGCTATTTTATCTATGGCAAAAAGCAAAAAACCATTGTGCCATTTTTATGTGGTTTGATTTTAATGATTTTTCCTTATTTTATTGAAAGCCCGGGGTTGATCGTTTTAATTGGTGCTGTCGTATCAGCAGTTCCTTATTTTGTCAGGTTATAGTGTGTTTAGGACACAAAATTTCTCGTCGATATTGCACGCTTCATTGTATTGAGAAGTCACTGATAATCCCCATTAAACACTTATCCCCACAGTATATGGACAAGCTTTGTCGCAGTGTTCTGACCGTATTTCTACTACTGATCTTTCAGCTATTGATAGCTTGCTTCAAGACATTCGTAGCTGTAATCAGTGCGCTGATTTTTTGCCGCAGGGCACGCGACCCATTTTGCAGTTTAACCCGCAGGCAAAAATCCTGATTGCCTCGCAGGCGCCGGGTCGGAAAGCACATGATAGCGGGATTCCATTTAATGATGCCAGTGGCGACCGCTTGCGGCACTGGCTAGGGCTAAGCCGCGAGACATTTTACGATGCAACCCAGATTGCCATTGTTCCCATGGGATTTTGCTATCCAGGCAAAGGCAAATCGGGTGATTTGCCACCGCGGCCAGAATGTGCAGCAACATGGCATGATCAGCTACTTAAAGCCTTGCCAAATATTGAGCTAACGATTTTAATTGGCCAGTATGCGCAGGCATATCACCTTAAAGCGGCCCATGATTCACTCACTAAAAATGTAATGAACTGGCGTGAGTTCTGGCCACATGTCATGCCTTTACCGCATCCGAGTCCACGCAATATTTTCTGGCTACGGCGAAATCCATGGTTTGAAACAGAAATTATTCCAGGATTGCAGCAGCGGGTGGCTCAGGTTCTGGACTAAGAGCATTATTAAAGTTTAATCATAAAAATTATATAAAACAAAGCACTATAGTTGATAAGCACCAGATTTCTATTATTGAGGTTCTGTTATTTTTGCTGGTAATGTAAGCAGGATAAAAATTATCTGGTTTATCCGGAAATGTCTTGCGCCTGTCAAAATTTAAGCGCATGATCAGCGCATGAACTTAATCAATGTGGTTTCCGTTGTGTCTCCCCGAGTATCACGTAATGTGGTACGACCTGTGGCTGCGCGTATCTGGGCAGCAATCTTGGGAAAATACGAGCGGAAATAGCTTCAGGATTTCGATTTATAGCCGCTCTCAGAGCGGCTTTTTTTATGGCTGGTTTTTGATATTGCTGATTTTATGTCATGTGATCGGCAGAGTGAATCAGCACACTGATAACGTTAACTACATTAAAAGCAGGAGAACAACGATGAGTAGTGAAAAGCCACCGCAGCTGTTGCGGTTACCCACCAGTGCCGAGACAGCAATGACAGTGGCCGCAGAAAGTGCTAGCCGCTGGCAGGTAGGTAGCCGCTATATTTTACTGGTACTGATCTGGTCAAGTACCCCGCTGGCGGTGGTGTGGAGTGTGCAGGATCTGCATCCCATGTGGGCATTGACCGCGCGTTTTGTACTGGCGGCTGCATTGGCCTATGTCATTTGCAAGGTTATTCGTTTAGCGTTGCCGCTACATAAGCTGGCCTTGCAAAGTTATATTGCCGGTAGCTTAAGCCTGCTGGGTGCTATGCTGCTGACCTACATGGCAGCGCCGTATCTGGCCTCAGGTTTGATTTCGCTGTTGTTTGGCTTTGCACCGCTGGTTGCTGGCCTGATGTCATATATATGGACTAAAGAACAACATCTGTTTGCAGAACAATGGCTGGGCATGTTAATCGCAGTGCTGGGTCTGGGTTTTATTTGTTTAAGCGGTGAACGTGCTTTTGTGCAGCCTGTGGGCATTGGCCTGATTTTTCTGGCTGTGTTGTGTTATGTCGGTTCCATGTTCTGGGTAAAAAGTATACAGGCCAACCTGCATCCGCTGGTTCAAACCACAGGTTCACTGGTGATTTCTGCTGTGGGCATTGTATTGCTAATGCCCTTATTTTGGCAGCATTTGCCTACGCACCTGCCATCTACATTAACCATTATGGCAATTTTATACAGTGTGGTAGTGGCGTCGATTATTGCCATGCTGTGCTACTTTGACCTGGTACAACGTCTTAATCCATCTACAGTTGCGCTTACCACAGTACTTACCCCGGTACTGGCCCTGTTATGGGGGGTATGGTTTAACCATGAGCATATTGGAGCCGGAGTGATAAATGGCGTTGGGATTGTGCTATTGGGACTAATTCTTTATTTTGTACGGGAATGGATGGTGGGATTTAGAAAAAAGCAGACATAAGGCGGCTGCTTTGTGAGAACATGTTAAATTTGGCTTAAGAATTTCTAACGCTCAGTTGCTTTGACTGGGCGTTTTTATTTTATTCTTAATCAGGGCTTACCATTATAAAAAATTTACATTTACGCTTAAGCTTTTGATTTAAAGTGGCCGCTTTGTTATTTTGGCCGAATTGACTGGGCTGTAAAGACAGGTTGACTCAGCAGGAGAGTTATTAAAAACTGTCTTGATGAATCAGTGAAAATGAGAGTTAAAAAAAGCGTAGGAACTGATTTTCCTTTAAGGATTTTTTCAGGCCCTACGCTTAAAAATAGCGCTGAATGACGGCTGGCTTAACTGAAACGTTGTGATTCTTAAAAATTTATTAGTAATCATCCAGTGCCTTAAACTGATCAAGTTCATTTTCTTCGGTCAGTTTCTGGTTGATGCATTCCGCCAGCTTGGCGCGATCATTGGGATGCAGGCTAATAAAGTAAGCACCGGTTCTAAAGCCTTCAAGGTCTTCATCTTCACTGTAAACCACACGTGCTGTCGCTGCCAGATGAAATGAATTTTCAGGATGGCTTAAGGTTAGGTGAACATGCGAACCGGGTGGAATGCGTTCACGTGCATAGAAAGACAGCCCGCTTTCAGAGATGTTGACACGCGATGGGCTTGGCAGCATGGTTTCAACCATGGCGTCATATAAAGCACCAGTGATAAGATCAAGTTTTTGATTCATCAATTGAACCACACGTGCAACAATCGGGCTTTCCTTTTGCAAGGCCAGTGCGATTTGCTGCTGAACACTATCGAGTTCGTCTAGCTCTGCCAGTAGTAAAAAATAGCGGGGCAGTACAAAACTGGGGTCGTAAGGGTCTTTAAGCGCATCAGTACGGGTGATGAGTTGATAGTTGGTACGTAAGGCAGCATTGATGCGTGACATGAGACGGCGTTCACCTGTGTCTGCTCCCTGCTGTAAATTTTCCATTTTCTTTCCTCGGATGACTATATGTTTAAGCCGATCTCGCTGTTTGTTGGGTTGCGATACACTCGAGCACGGCGGAGCAATCACTTCATTTCTTTTATTGCCTTAGTGTCCATCATTGGCCTAACGCTTGGGGTCGCAGTTTTAATTACTGTTCTGTCAGTCATGAATGGTTTTGACCGTGAACTCAAAAACCGCATTTTGGGTATGATACCTCAAGCGACTGTGTCGTCTACAGAAATTTTACCTGAATGGCGACCTTTAGTCGAATTAGCTGATAAACAACAACATGTCGCTGGTTCTGCACCGTTTACCCAGTTGCAGGGCATGTTGACAGCGCAGGGGCAGGTGGCTGGTATTCTGGTAAGCGGCATTGATCCAAAGTTTGAGAAGAAGGTTTCCATTGTCCAGAATTATATGACTGCCGGGTCACTGGATAATTTAAAGGATGGCGAGTTTGGCATTGTGATTGGCAAAGGCATGGCTGATGGACTGGGCCTGCAGGTTAATGACAAGGTTACGCTGGTGTTGCCTGAGGCCTCGCCATCGCCAGCAGGGGTAGTGCCCCGCTTTAAGCGCTTTACCGTGGTGGGAATTTTTAGCATTGGTGCCGATGTGGATTCAATGATTGGCTACATTGCACTTAATGATGCCGCCAAGTTGTTGCGCCTGCCGGATGGTGCGCAAGGGGTGCGCATGAAGCTGGATGATATTTTTGCCGCACCTGAAGTGGCCAGTAAACTACTGAACCAGCTACCGCCTAATTATTATGCCAGCAACTGGACAGAAACCCACGGTAACCTGTTTAGCGCCATTCAAATGGAAAAGGCCATGGTGAGCCTGTTGCTGTTTTTAATTGTGCTGGTGGCGGCTTTTAATATTGTGTCATCGCTGGTGATGGTGGTGACTGATAAAAAATCAGACATTGCCATTTTAAGAACATTAGGTGCTTCACCTGCCACCATTACCCGGATTTTTATGGTGCAGGGCGTGATTATTGGTGCATTTGGAACACTGGCCGGTGCTGCCTTGGGGGTTTTATTTGCCCTCAGCATTAGCGATCTGCTGGGCTGGATTAACACTACCTTTGGCCTGCATTTGTTTGATGCCTACTTTATTAATTATTTGCCCTCTTATCTGCGCTGGCAGGATGTACTGACTGTGGTGTCAATCTCATTGCTGTTAAGCTTTTTGGCCACTATTTATCCGGCACGCCGTGCCGCCCAGATTCAACCGGCAGAGGCGCTACGCTATGAATAATCCGCAACCGCATTTGCAAAAAAATCATACCAATGTAGTGCTTTCGGCGCAGCGTTTAAGCAAAACCTTTGATGATGGCCGTAATCAGGTTGAGGTGTTAAAAGGCCTTGATTTTTCCATTCACGAAGGCGAGTTTGTTTCTATTGTGGGAACCAGTGGTTCAGGTAAAAGTACACTGCTGCATATTCTGGGCGGCTTGGATTTGCCCACATCAGGCGAGATTATCCTCAAGGGCCATGCCATGAACCGGCTGAACGAAACCAAGCGTGGCAACCTGCGCAACCAGTATCTGGGGTTTGTTTATCAGTTTCATCATTTGCTGCCCGAGTTTGATGCAATTGAAAATGTAAGCATGCCCTTGATGCTGCGTGAAAACAGCACCGTGGAACAGGCCCAGCAGCGTGCTACTGAATTGCTGACCAAGGTTGGGCTAAAGCATCGCCTGACCCATAAACCCGGTGAGCTGTCCGGTGGTGAGCGCCAGCGGGTGGCACTGGCCCGTGCGCTGGTAACCAGTCCGGCCGTGGTACTGGCCGATGAACCAACGGGAAATCTGGATCGTCGTACGGCGCTGGACATTATGGATTTGCTCAAGGATTTACGTAGCGAACTAAATATGGCCATGCTGATTGTGACGCATGATGACCAGCTAGCGCATTCAGGAGATCGTATTTTGCATATGCAGGATGGTTTGTGGGTTAATTCTTCAAACTAGGTACAAAACCTGTGGCCTTGCCAATCCATGCATGAACAGATTGGCAAGGCTTTTATATTCAATAAAAAATAAGAAATTTTAGAGTAATAACAATTGATGATGGCATTGCTGGGCTTTATTGCCGGGGTAACGACGATTGGCTATAGCAATAGTTTTGCTGCATCACTGCCTGTTTTTGGCTGGCTGCTAAGCCTGTTATTACTGCTGTTTATGATTACAGTCTTGGACACTGGACGTGTTCGGCAGTATTTAATATCTCAAGCTATTTTGCATGGCATGACTAAGGTTGCCATGCTGGGGCTAGCCTTTATTTTTGGGGCAGGTTATGCACACTGGCAACTCAATCATGCTTTGCAACAGCGTTTAAGCCAGCCGGTTGAGCAAAGCGCTGTTGTGCGTGTGGTGGGTATTAGTGACGGGGTTGGTGAACAATGGCGGCAAGTGGTTGAGCCAGTTGTGGCAAACCGTGAATTTAATCATAAGTCAAATCAGCCGGTGAAATGGTTGTTGTATGGGCCTTTTGACTGGAACCGCCAGCAACCAGTTACGCCCCCAGAGATGCGACCCGGACAGTTGTGGCGGGTACAGGTTAAGTTAAAACCTGCGCACAGTAACGCGTCGCCCGGTGCGTTTGATGTGGAAAAGTGGCTATTACAGCAGCATATTGTAGCGACTGGAACGATTCAGTCAGCGCAACCGTTAACGCCATTACAGGTTGCACAGTTACCGCTAAAACCTGATTCACTGGTACAGCAGGTTAATCATGCGTTGCAGCACGAGCGCCTGCGAATCCGTCAGCATTTTATTCAATTGGAATCTGGAAAAAGCAGTCCTGCCACAGGGGTATTGCTGGGCTTACTCACGGGTGATCGCAGCCTGATAGATGCAGATACCACGCTGCTTTACCAGAAAATGGGTATTAGTCACCTGCTGGCCATTTCTGGCCCCCATGTGATTTTGGCTGCGCTAATGATTACATGGCTACTGCAAAAACTGCTGGATTGCTTTCCGTCACTGTATTTAAAGGCAGAACGGCAGCGATGGTTATTGCCTATTTTTATGCTGGTGGTGCTGCTGTATGCAGGGCTTGCCGGCTTTGATATTCCAGCACAGCGCACTGTGTGCATGGTTGGCCTGACCGTTGCCTTGCTGTGGTTTCGCAAGCGCTGGCGCAGTAGTTATATTTTACTGATGGCGGCGAGTGTTTTATTGCTGCTTGATCCATTGGCCATATTATCCGCTGCATTCTGGTTGTCCTTTGGGGCAGTGGCCATTTTGCTGAGCATGCATGTACCGCAATCAGACGAGGCTAATGCGGCGGCTCCCAGCAGTAAGCTCAAAAATTGGCATAGCACAGGCAAGGAGTTTGTGCACCTGCAATGGCGATTGTTTATATTGCTGGCACCACTGGTATTGCTGAGTTTTGCCAAAATCTCATGGTTGGCTCCTTTGGTTAATTTGCTGGCCATTCCATTGTTAAGTGCAGTGATATTACCGATTAACTTACTGGCTTATGCGTTGTCATTACTGTCACCTGCGCTGGCTGATGTACTTTGGCAACTGGCGCTGGCCTTGCTTAAAGCTTTCCATTTTATATTGCAGGTTCTGGCCGGGTATTTCCCTAAAGCCTTGCAGCCTTTTTATTTAGGCCCGCTCCAGCTATTCGCCCTGTTTGCCATACTGGTCATTTTAATATTGCCCAAAGGCATACTGCCGCGCTGGTGGATTGCCTTTTTACTCATCCCGGCCTGTTATCCGGTACGGCCGATAGCACCATTAACAGTTCAGGTACTGGATGTAGGGCAGGGCCTGAGCATTCTATTAAAAACCCGGCAACATGCCATGCTGGTGGATGCTGGCGCAAAAATTGGCAATAACAGTATGGGTGAAAAGGTAGTGATTCCGGCCTTACAGGTACAGGGAATTCAAAGGCTGGATAAGCTGATGCTCACTCATCTGGATAATGACCATAGCGGCGGTGCGCCCGCAGTATTGCAGCAACTGGCCGTCAGTCAGCTCACCAGCAATGAGGCGTTTGAGCCATATCCCACGCATTTGTGTGAGGCTGGGCAAAGCTGGCAATGGGATGGGGTGCAATTTAGTGTACTGTCGCCGCTACCCGCACATTTTCGGGCCGAGGGCAAAAATGAAAGCTCAAAAAATGAAAAATCATGTGTGCTGATGGTGGAAGTGCCTGCGCAGGATGGGCTTGCGGCTCAGCGGGTGCTGATTATGGGAGATGCTGGACTGTATACCGAGTTTTTACTGCAACAGCAGGCCATGCCATTACAGGCAGATTTATTGGTTTTAGGCCATCATGGTAGCCAGCACAGCAGTTCCAGCCAGTTTTTGGCCACTGTACAGCCGCAGCGTGCCGTAGTTTCTGCTGGCTATCTTAACCGTTACGGCCATCCCAAGCCGATTGTACTGGCACGCCTTGCCGAGCAACGCATAGCGGTTGATTCTACTATTGACAGTGGCACGCTGACGTATGAACTGGGCAGGGACGTATTGATCAAGCCACAGCGCTACCGTGATAAAAACCTGTGGCTGCAACGGCTTGAACACTGATTAGTCTTGTGAAGGATATGCATCTACTTTACTGGTAAAAACCTGCTGCGCTTTGGCAACCTCTAACGCAGCTTGTTCATCCGTCACATAGTAGACATTTTTAAGCAGGGGATTGGCCTTAAAGCGCTTATAGCTCCAGTGATAATGCTTGGGATAGCGTCGTACCAGTTGTTCAATACTGTGGTTCAGGGTGTCTACCGAAGTTTGTAAATCTGGGCTGCGAATGCGACTGTCTACCGGCTCAATGAGCAGGGAAAATCCACCATGATCCGGCTGGCGAATACAGGATAATTGCAGCACTTCACACTGGGTTTTTTGTGCCAGGCGGGAGACCAGTGTGGTGGTGAGTACCGGGCAGCCAAAAAATGGTGAATACAGGCCTCCTGATGCTTTTGGGGTATGATCGGGCAGGATTACGGTTACGCCACCCTGTTTAAGCGCCCGAAAAATCTGGCGTACCCCGTTTTCATCAGTCGGAACCAGAGTGGCCCGCAGCCGGCTTCGGGCCTTAAGTACAAACTGGTCCAGTGCCTGATTCTGGCCCGGCTTGTACATGATGACCATTTCGGTAAACTGGTTGAGCCAGGCGTTCATGATTTCCCAGCTGCCAAAATGCGGCAATACCAGAATGAGTCCTTTTTTGCTGGCAATGGCATGGGTTAGTAGCTGCTGTCCCTCAACATGGCAAATATGGTCAAGGCTAAACTGTGGTGGATTACCCCAGATTTTGACAAATTCCAGTGAGGACTGAAACTGGGCTGCAACAGATTTTCGGGTTAGTTGGTGACGCTGCTCAGCAGATAGCCCGGGAAAGGCAATTTGCAGATTACGATTGACTGTTTTAAAGGCTTTGGCAGCGGGCAGACTACCCAGCAGTGCCGCAGCCAGCCGGGCCAGCCATTGCAGCAGGGCCAGTGGTAATTTGCTAATGATAGCCAGCGTGCGACCCAAGCCAGAAACAGCAGGTGGTTTATCCTGAACCATAATACTTTGAAAGTAACCATATTTTGAAGAAAGGGGCAAGCTGCTATTGTAGCTACTCTTTAGCAAAAGTTTTAACGCTTTTGCTGTTGAAACAAAGCAATTTGCCTCCTAGCATTAATGCGCTATGATTTGACACAGATGGGCTGGTAGAGCGGGTTGGCTAAAATAACTGGTTGAGCCATGCGCTACAACAAGCTATCTGTCAGTTTTTAAAAGCAAAATAGCACCGGTCAACAGTTCGCAACTTTTGCATAAAACCATTTTATAAGGTTCTTTTCATGTCCGATTGGCCACCAAAACCAAATTCTTCCAATACACCCGGTCAACAAGACCCACGTTTATCTTCCAATGCATCAGCGCCTCATCAGGGTGATGCCTTACAGATACTAGAAAAAGCCGTACTGGCGTCGGTGCAGGAGCAGCGCCGTGCTCGCCGCTGGAGCATTTTTTTCAAGCTGCTGGCTTTTGCTTATGTGCTGCTGCTGTTTATCATCATGGGTCGTGGCTGTAGTACGCAGGATGGCGGCAGTGTGTCGGTAGGCAGCACATCGCCACATCTGGCCGTGGTTGATATTGATGGCACGATTGGTTCCGGCTCTAATGACGTTAACAGTGAAGATGTTTCAGAGGCACTGGAAAAAGCATTTAATGCCAGTGGTAGCAAGGCTATTGCACTCAGAATCAATTCGCCCGGTGGTTCACCTGTCCAGTCAGATGAAATCTGGCAGGAAATCAGGCGCCTGCGTACAGCGCACAAGGACAAGAAAGTTTATGCCGTGATTGGTGATATGGGTGCATCGGGTGCTTATTATATTGCCTCGGCTGCCGATGAAATTTATGTCAATCCATCCAGTCTGGTGGGTTCCATTGGCGTGATTATGCCCAACTATGGGGTGTCGGAACTGGCACGTAAAATTGGCGTAGAAGACCGTACCATGACTGCCGGCGACCATAAAGCAATTTTAAGCCCGACCCAGCCGGTTAACCCGGAAGAGCAGGTGCATATCCAGAACCTGTTGAACAATGTGCATGGACACTTTATTGCAGCAGTAAAAGCGGGCCGTGGTAAGCGCCTAAAAGACAATCCGGATCTGTTTAGTGGCTTGTTCTGGACCGGTGAGCAAGCCATTGCTCTAGGGCTGGCTGACCATAATGGAAACGTAAGCTCACTGGCACGTGAACTGAAACTGGATAAAACGGTAGAATACACGCTGCCTGCCAATCCACTGGAAAGCCTGCTTGGACGCATGGGTACTTCAATTGGACAGGGAATCGGGATGTCTATTCAGCAACGGCTAGAGAGCCAGCAAACTGCGGAGCTTCGATGAAACCCCTGATTCACTTTGCCCATGCCAATGGGATTCCTTCAAAAGTTTACAGCAAGTTTTTTGAAGCCCTGGCTGATGAATATGATGTGGTGTATTTGCCGGAAATTGGGACTGATCCCAAGTATCCGATTTCCAATCACTGGACGCATCTGGTTACACAGGTCATTGACAGTATTGAACGGCAGGCACAGGGCAGGCCCGTGATTGCCATGGGTCATTCACTGGGTGGCTTGCTGAGCTTTATGGCAGCCTATCGCCGGCCAGAACTATTCCAGCAATTAATTATGCTGGATCCGCCCCTGATTAATGGCTTTCCATCATTTGGCATTCATCTGGCAAAGCTGTTTAACCAGAAATATGTAGATAAACTAACCCCTGCCGGGATTTCCATTAACCGCCGTGATCACTGGGAAAGCCGTGAACAGGCGGCGGAAAAACTCAGGTCACGCGGATTTTTTGCCAATTTTGACCCACAGTGTTTTGATGATTATATCCGCTATGGCCTGACCGAAGACCCGATCCGTGGTGGGGTGACCCTAAGCATTCCCAAAATGGCAGAAGTGGAAATTTTCCGTACCAATCCATCGCTATTCTGGTTTGCACCGCGCAAGGCACCCAAAGTACCAGTCAAGCTGGTGGTGGGTCAAAGCAGTCAGTTTTTACAGCGAGGTTTTCCACAGCGGGTAAAACGACTGCTGGGTATTGAATACATTATCACTGAAGGCGGCCACATGTTTCCGCTAGAGCATCCGGAACAGGTGGCACGCTTGGCTAAGCAGTTAATTGTCGAGCAGCAAAAGTAGCATTCCATTGCTGTAAAAAAGCCAGTCTTTGATGACTGGCTTTTTTTATGGGTATTTATAAGTTCAATTGTCGTATCTATCGTATAGGCCGGGTATTGTACACCGCTTAAACCTTATGCTTGGTTTACTTCAATTTTCAGCAATACCTGACGTTTTTTCACTTGCTGGCCAATTTGCCCAATGATTTCAGCCACTATACCGTCTACATCGGCCTTGATTTGCTGCTGGATTTTCATGGCTTCCAGAATCAACAGAGTTTGGCCTTTAGTCACGGTATCGCCAGCATTAACCAGCACATTGACAATAGCGCCATCCATTGGTGCACGGATTTGGCCATCACCTGCGGTATTGGCACTGGCAGGCGGTGCATAGGTGGTATGCTGAATGGTCAGGTTGCCATTGGCACGATCCAGATACAGCGTATCCTGCTGCTGGACAAATGCCACGTTGCGGCGCACCCCTTGCCAGATATAAGTCAGCAGGTTTTCTTGCTGATGTAGTATTTGCAAAGTTGCCTGTTGCTCATTCCAGCTTACATGCAAGCCATCATTTTTTGCCAAGATTTGTATGGTATAAGTTTGCTCACCCATTTGCAGCTTGATGACTCGTGGCAAATCCAGTGCACTTTGCCAAACCTGATTATTTTCATCATCTGAACTGGCATACAATGCCGCTGTAATCGCCAGTGATTCAAAGTCCGCATTCACCGGATGAAGACTCACATCGTCACTAAAATGCTGGGCAATAAATGCCGTGCTGGTATTGCCTGCAACCAGCTCAGGATGGCGTAACAGGTTGACCAAAAACTGTTTGTTGCTATTTACCCCCAGCAGCACAGAATCTTCCACCGCGCGGGCCAGCAGGCGCACGGCATCCTCACGGGTTTTGCCATAAGCAATGATTTTGGCAATCATCGGGTCATAAAACGGGCTCACTTCGCCTTGTGGTGTCATGCCATGATCAATACGGACATTGGGCAAGCTTGCTGGCTGCCACAGCAATACAGAGCCAGTTTGTGGCAAAAACTGCTGGCTTGGGTCTTCGGCATACAGGCGCACTTCAATGGCATGGCCGTTAAGTTGCAACTGGTCTTGCTGTAAAGGTAACGGCTCACCATTGGCTACGCGGAGTTGCCATTCCACTAGATCAAGTCCGGTGATCAGCTCAGTCACCGGATGCTCAACCTGCAAGCGGGTATTCATTTCCAGAAAATAAAAATTCCCGTTGCTATCGAGCAAGAATTCAACCGTGCCAGCGCCCACATAATTGCAGGATTTGGCTGCTGCCACGGCAGCTTCACCCATACGCTGGCGCAGGTCATCAGTCATTACCGGACAGGGCGCTTCTTCGACCACTTTCTGGTGGCGGCGCTGAATGGAGCAGTCACGCTCAAACAGGTACACCACATTGCCATGCGTATCGCCAAACACCTGTACTTCCACATGGCGCGGGGCAATAACGGCACGTTCCAGAATCAGTTCACCAGAACCAAAGGCATTTTCAGCTTCGGAACGGGCGGTTGCCAGTGCAGCAGGCAAGTCATCTGCTGTTTCGACCAGACGCATGCCACGGCCACCACCGCCTGCCGAGGCTTTCACCATTAAAGGAAAACCGATTTTTTGGCCTTGCTCGGTTAGATGTTCTAGTGATTGCTCGCCGCCTTCATAACCGGGAATGCAGGGTACACCGGCTTCAATCATGGCAATTTTGGACAGGCGCTTGCTGCCCATCAGTTCAATGGCGTCTGGCGTCGGGCCAATAAAGCAAATGCCTGCCTGTTGGCATGCCTGCGCAAATCCGGAATTTTCTGATAAAAAACCATAACCCGGATGAATCGCATCTGCGCCAGTGAGCTTGGCCGCATTTAAAATATTTTCAATCTTCAGGTAAGATTCACTGACCTTGGATTCACCAATACACACGGCTTCATCGGCATATTGCACATGTAACGCCTTGGCATCGGCTTTGGAGTAAACCGCCACGGTCTGGTAGCCCAATGCTTTGGCAGTGCGCATCACACGCACTGCAATCTCACCACGGTTGGCAACTAAAACTTTGGAGAATGCCATGCGGCCTCCCATTTCAATAAAAAATTAGATAAAAGTTAAATACAAAACATTAAAAATATTGATTACTTGAACTGGTTTAGTCAGCCCATGTTGGCAAGCGTTTCTGGATAAATGCCATGGTGCCCTCAGTGCCTTCGTCACTACTCACTGCTGCGGCAAACTGTACCGCTGCCTGATCCAGTGTGTTGCCCAGATCATTGACCTGAGTACTAGTGTGTAGCAGGGCTTTGGTCACACGGCTGGCGTTAGGTGCAGTACGGCGAATGTGCTGTAAGGTGGTTGCCAGAGCTTCATTTAAGGTGTCATCACTGGACAGCACCTCATGCACAATGCCAATGCGCGCAGCTTCCTGCCCATTAAAACGGTTGCCCAATAGTGCCAGACGACGGGCTTGCGTCAGGCCAATGCGCTGTACCACAAACGGGGCAATTTGCGCTGGAATCACGCCGAGGCCAGTTTCAGGCAAGCCAAACTGCGCATTGTCACGGCACAATGCCACATCCGACACACAAGCCAAGCCAAAACCACCACCCAAAACCGCACCTTCGAGTACCGCCACCACCACTTGTGGTGCATGGTTGACCTGTTCAATCAGGGTGCCAAAGGCACGGTTAAAACGGATATAACCGTCATGGTTGCCAGCATTCATGGCTTCGCTCCGCAAGGCAGCCATGTCCTTGATGTCGCCTCCGGCACAAAAATGCCCACCAGCACCCCGCAGCACGACAGCACGAATGTTCAAGTCATCCTTAATGGCAGTAAATACGCTAACCAGTTCACGCAGCATGGTTTCACTCATGGCATTGCGCAATTCCGGGCGATTCAAGGTAATGTGCAGCACTGCACCAGCTTGCTGGAGCAGCAGGGTTTGTGGGTTTTCAATTCCAAACATATTCTTTTTTCCTAAAATTTAACGCTTGGCAGGGGCAATTTGCATGAGCTTGCAGATAATGCCTAGCATGATTTCATCAGCGCCACCACCAATTGAAATCAGGCGGCCATCACGATAGAGCTGGGATGCCGGGTTATCCCACATAAAGCCCATGCCGCCCCAGTATTGCAGGCAGCTATCCGCCACTTCACGGGTGAGGCGTCCAGCTTTAAGTTTTGCCATGGATGCTAGCTTGGAAACATCTTCACCGGCCAGCATGGCTTCGCAGGCTTGATAAGTCAGTGCGCGCAAGGCTTCAATTTCAGTTTGCAGTTCGGCAAAGCGAAAATGAACGACCTGATTGTGAATTAACGGCTGGCCAAAGGTTTTGCGTTGCTGACAGTATTCAATGGTTTTTTCCAGACAATATTCCATGGCACCTAGTGCATTGGCCGCCAGCCACAGGCGTTCTTCCTGAAATTGCATCATTTGCATACGAAAACCGGCACCTTCTTCGCCAATTAAATACCGCTGCGGCACCCGCACATTGTCCAGAAAAATTTGTGCGGTTTGGCTGGAACGCATACCCAGCTTGTGCAAGGGCTCAGAAAAGCTGATGCCCGGTGTTTTAGTGGGAACCACAATCAGCGACTTGTTGCGATGTGGCGCGTCATCCGATGTATTGGCCAGCAAACATAAAAAATCAGCTTGCAGCGAGTTGGTAATCCACATTTTGCTGCCATTAATGATGTAATCATCACCGTCTTTTTTAGCGGTGGTTTTAATGGCCGCCACGTCTGAACCAGCATGTGGCTCAGAGACTGCAATTGAACCCACCAGATTACCGGCAATGGCAGGCACCAGAAATTCCTGCTTGATTTCTTCACTGCCAAAACGCGCAAGGGCAGGGGTACACATGTCGGTTTGCACACCAATTGCCAAAGGTACGCCGCCACATACCATACTGCCCAATGCTTCGGTGACCACCAGATTGTAGGAATAATCCAGCCCCAAGCCGCCATATTGCTCCGGCTTGCAAATTCCCAGCAAACCCAGATCGCCCATTTTCTTAAACACCTCATGCATGGGAAACTGGCCTTCGCGTTCCCATTGTTCTGCGTAAGGATTCAGCTCATTTTGCACAAACTGCAAGGTAGTACGTTTTAAGGCGTCATGTTCTGCGGTGAATCGCATGCTTGTGCTCCTTGCACTGGCTTTCTGGATTGCAGCTTTTTGGTTTCCGATTATTTTTGTTTTTTCGGCAGAATATCCATCAGCTTGCAGATAATGCCCAGCATGATTTCATCAGCGCCACCACCAATTGAACCTAAGCGGCCATCACGATAGAGCTGGGATGCGGGGTTATCCCACATAAAGCCCATGCCGCCCCAGTATTGCAGGCAGCTATCCGCCACTTCACGGGTGAGGCGTCCAGCTTTAAGTTTTGCCATGGATGCCAGCTTGGTTACGTTTTCACCGGCAATATGCGCTTCACAAGCCTGATAAGTCAGCGCGCGCAAGGCTTCCACTTCGGTTTGCAGTTCAGCCAGACGGAAATGTACCGACTGGTTGTTAATCAGCGGTTGGCCAAAAGTGCTGCGTTCTTTGCAATATTCAATGGTTTGTTCAATCAAATGATCCAGTCCACCAATAGCATTGGCGGCTGCCCACAGGCGTTCTTCCTGAAATTGCATCATTTGCATCATAAAGCCCATGCCTTCCACGCCCACCAGATTGCGCTGTGGCACCCGCACATTGTCAAAAAATACCTGTGCGGTGGTGGTTGAGCGCATGCCCAGTTTGTTTAATGGTTCAGAAAAACTAATGCCCGGCGTTGTGGCAGGCACAATGATCATGGATTTATTGACGTGTGGCTTATCATCAGAGGTGTTGGCCAGCAAGCAAAAAAAGTCGGCTTGCAGTGAATTGGTGATCCACATTTTGGTGCCATTAATGATGTAATCATCACCGTCTTTTTTAGCGGTGGTTTTAATGGCCGCCACGTCTGAACCAGCATGTGGCTCAGAGACTGCAATGGCAGCAACATATTCACCAGTAATGGCCTTGTTTAAAAATTCATCACGCAGTTCTGGGCTACCAAAACGGGCAAGGGCCGGGGTTGCCATATCAGTTTGTACGCCAATTGCCAGCGGCACGCCACCGCACGCTGCACGGCCCAGTTCTTCTGCCACCACCAGATTATAGGAATAATCCAGCCCCAACCCGCCATTTTCAGTGGGCTTGCAAATTCCCAGCAGGCCAAGGTCGCCCATTTTTTTAAACACGTCGTGAATGGGAAAACGTCCGGCTTCTTCCCACTGCGGAATGTGCGGGTTTAATTCTTTTTCCACAAACTGGCGGGCGCTGCGGCGTAGGGCGTCATGTTCCGGGCTAAATTTCATTTAAATGTCCTTTAAAAATTTCTTTGATTAATCTGAAAAATGAATGGTGTAAAAAATTAAAGTCGTGCCACGCCAAAGCTGCTGGCTGTTAATTGACGCTGTTCAGCCTCTGCAATGGTTTGCAATAAAAATATCAGCAGACGACGTGTGTCACGCGGGTCGATCAGGCCATCATCATGCAAACGGGCAGAGTTAAATAGCGCACCACTTTGCTGTTCCAGTTTGGCAGCGGTGCCTTGCTCCAGAAAATCCAGCACTTGCGGATCAGGTTCCATGCCTTTTTGCCGCTGCTTTTCTTCCGTCACAATACGCAATACCTTGCCAGCCTGTGCGCCACCCATTACTGCGGTGCGTGAATTGGGCCACGCAAAAATAAAGCGCGGTGATAAGCCACGACCCGACATGGCATAGTTACCTGCACCATAAGAACCACCCACCACAATGGAAATACGCGGTACACGGGCATTGGCAACCGCCTGGATCAGCTTGGAACCATGCTTGATAATGCCGCTTTGCTCAGCGTCTGTTCCCACAATAAAACCAGTGGTGTTATGCAGGAAAAGTAAAGGACGCTGGGTCTGGTCACATAGCTGGATAAACTGGGCCGTTTTCACTGCACCTTGCGGTGTAATCGGGCCATTGTTGGTAATAATGCCAATGGTCTTGCCACCAATTTTTGCCCAGCCGCACACGGTCAGTGCATCAAATTCCTGTTTGAATTCCAGAAAATCGGAATCATCGACCAAGCGCGCAATCACTTCCTTCATATCAAACGGCTGTTTGGGATCAGCAGGAATCAGCCCTAGTACGTCGTCAATCGGATAGCGGGGTTCTAAATAATTTTCTGCATTAACTGAAGTTTGTTCCTTCCAGTTCAGCATGGCCAAGACATCACGTGCCATGCGAATGCCATCGGCATCGTTTTCTGCCAGATATTCTGCTGTGCCTGCAATCTGGGCATGAATTTCTGCGCCGCCCAGTTCTTCACTGCTGGCAATTTCACCTGTGGCAGCACGCAGCAGTGGTGGCCCAGCCAGAAACATTTCAGTTTGCTTGCGAATGGCAATCACATAATCGGACAGGCCGGGCTGGTAAGCACCACCCGCCGTTGCGTTACCATGCACGACAGAAATTTGTGGAATCCCCGCCGCCGATAGTCGAGCCTGATTGGCAAAAGTCTTGCCGCCGGGAATAAAAACTTCTGCGGCATAGTTCAGGTTGGCTCCACCACTTTCAGTCAGGGTAATCACTGGCAATTTATTTTCCAGTGCAATTTCCTGTAGGCGCAGGGTTTTTTGCACACCCATCGGTGACATGGTGCCGCCTTTGATGGCGCTATTGGCGGCACTAATCAGGCAACGCACGCCCTGCACAAAACCAATACCGGAAATCACGCCGCCGCCAGCGTCGGAGCCATCCTTATCATCAAACATCTGAAAGCCCACAAACCCGCACAACTCGACAAAAGGGGAGCCTGCATCCAGCAACAGCTTGATGCGTTCATGCGGCAGAATCTTGCCACGCTTGTCAAACTTGGGCTTGGCTTCAAATGATTTATCCAGCACTTTTTGCTGAACGGCACGCATCTCATCAATGGCTTTTTGCATGGCCGTACGGTTGGTCGCAAAGCCGGAACTAGTGGCATCCAGCTCACTGTTTAAAATACTCATAGCTGGCTCTCTTCACGTGGTGAGTCTTCTGTTTGTGGCTGGCAGGATTGATCCTGTTCTTCTTTGGGTTTAAGAACATCGGGAATAAAGGCACGATGAAATCCATTATAGGAATGACTGTTTTTGGCATCAGATAAGGGATACATGCGTGTACCTAAAGACGCTGCACCATCAATGCGCAAGGTCACGCCAGACACAAATGCAGCCGCATCAGACAGTAAATAACAAATAGCCGAAGACACTTCCGATTCGGTGCCCATACGCTTAAGTGGCACATTGCCCGACAGACTGGGGATTACAAACTTGGCAAAATCGCCCTGATAAGTATCCATGCCAGACGACATAATCCATCCCGGTGATACGGCATTGACCCGCACACCCGATTTGGCCCATTCCACCGAGGCAGTTTTGGTCAGGTTATCCACCCCGGAGCGCGCAGCACCAGAATGCCCCATTCCCGGCATACCGCCCCACATGTCAGCAGTCATGTTCACCATGGAGCCACCATGTTTGGCCATCCATTGATTGTAGGCTTCGCGCATCATCAGGAAAGTACCATTCAGGTTGTTGCGTACTACAGCATCAAAACCATTGGCAGAAATACTTTCCAGCGCCGAAGGAAACTGGCCGCCAGCGTTATTGACCAGTCCATCAATTTTGCCAAACTGTTCAATGACCTTGGCAATGGTGTCCTTAACCTGTGCTTCATCACGGATATCGCACACCAGACCCAGCGCCTTGCCACCATCGCTGCTAATTTCCTCAGCCACAGTATCCAGTTTTTCCGGCTTGCGTCCGGTAATAATCACTTGTGCGCCAAGACTGGCCAGTTCATGTGCGGTACAGCGCCCAATACCCGAGCCGCCACCAGTGACAATAATCACTTTGTCCAAAAAGGCATCATGGCGAAAAATTGAGTGATACGACATATCTGTTTTCCTTAAAGCATTCTTTACTTCGTTATATTCAGTTCAAATTGAATTTTTACTCAGTGACATTTCCATAAGCATCATAAATTTCACCTTCATCACCTTGGACTTTTGCCGCCAGTTTCTGCGCTAAAGACCACATTTTCCCCAATATTTCACTATCAGGATTTTTTACTGCAATACGTCCATTAAAATAGTCAAACCAAGCCATACTTTCATTCTCAGCATGTTTGCTATAACTAGTCCAAACAGCTAATCCTTCACTTTCTACACGCAATATCTGACCATTACTCAAGCTGGTTTCGGCAAATTTATCCAGTCTCATTTCTGAATCTTCAATGACAAGCTCTATCCATTCTTCCAAAGCAATATCTTCATTGATTTCATCAAACCAAAATTTTTTGCGTGTAATATGAACGTCATATCCCATTTGAATCTCTCTAAAAATTACAATAGTTCTTTCGGGATTTTTACTAATATATCCAGTAACTGCTGGCCAAATGCCTTGCCTTGCGGATCAATACGCAAGCTGGCAATACCGCCACCGCCCAAAGCATTTTTCAGCATAAAGTTCAGCGCATGAAAACCCGGTAACTCATAACGTATGACTTCGCTGCTGGCATCATCTAGCACATGACTCATATACGCTGCAACGGCCTGCTCGGTTAGCGATGCACGAATCCAAGGTAAAAATTCCGGTTTGCGCGCAATCACGCCAATATTGGAATGGTTGCCTTTATCACCACTGCGGGCATACGCGAGCTGAATAAGAGGGACTTCAGTCAATGCACTTGCTGCATCGGAAACTGTATTGCTATTTGCAGTTTCACCACTGCTTAGGGGCGCAGGTAACTCAGTGGGCTGCGCTGTGACAGGAATAGCGGTGCGTTTGCCATTGAATTCGATTTCAACCGGCACCTGATCCTTATCAATCAAAAATGAAAACAGCTTCACAACGGGCGAGGCTTTAGGACGGCCACCCACAATACCGGTAATGCCGGGCGCCATCCCTGTTGCTGCCTGCGCAATTTCAGACGCAAAAAACAGGCAGGCTTCCTTAAATGGATGGGTCACCGCCATTTTAATCACCACTTCACGCGTATCCTGATGCCGTGCCTGAGCGCCATAAGTGGTTTCTGTACCCAGTATTTCTACTGAAGTTGAAGTAAATCCCGGTACATTGCGCATGGCCAAAACACGCTGGCATTTGTCCAGAATGGCGTGCGAAACCGCTTCGGCTTTGGCCTTGGCATCACGCCCGCCCAGCATAAAACTTACCAGTACCCGAAACCCATCAGCATAAGTTGCGCTTACCTTGTACTGATGGGTAGGGGCACGGCCCAGCGCACCAGTCACTTTTACCCGGTTGTCGTCCACTTGTTCCAGTTGCACATGGCTAAAATCAGCCACGACGTCGGGTAGCAAATAAGACTGCGGATCACCTATTTCATAAACAATTTGCTCGCCTACGGTAGCTGTACTTACTAGCCCACCGGTTGCTTCCGGCTTGGTCACTACAAAGCTGCCATCCTGGCTTACTTCCACAATAGGAAAGCCCATATTGGAATAGCCGTCTTTTACCAGATGCCAGTCGGTGAAATTACCGCCGGTACATTGGGCACCGCATTCAATTACATGGCCTGCCAGTGCCCCTTGTGCCAGCAGGTCATAGTCCGTTGTTTGCCAGCCAAATTCATGCATCAATGGCCCGAGCACCACGGCAGAATCCACCACACGTCCTGTAATGACAATGTCAGCACCCTGATCCAGTGCAACCTGTACGGGTGTGGCTCCCAAATAGGCATTAATGCTGGCAATACTGGCGGGTAATGGTTCACCTGTTTGCATTTCGCCAACCTTGAGGGCTTGTAATTCTTTTTGCTTATCGATCAGGTCATCGCCCAGCACCACGGCAACTTTCAGGTCCAGCCCAGCATCTGTAATAAGCTTATTTAGTGCATCACGACAGGCAATGGGGTTCACACCACCCGCATTACTAATTACCTTAATATTTTTTTTGGCAATGGTTTTTAGCAACGGTGCCATAACACGAGTAACAAAGTCGGTGGCATAGCCCATATTGGAGTCTTTCATCCGGGCATTAGCCATAATTGACATGGTGATTTCGGCCAGATAATCAAACACCAGATAGTCAATATTACTCAGGTGAACCAGTTGAAAAGCAGCCGTATTGGTATCGCCCCAAAACGCCGATGCACAGCCAATTCGCACAATTTTATGTTGTTCAGCATCCATATGATTTGCCGGGTTGCTCATCTGCCTGACTCAATGTACCATTCGTAATACAACCATACCAAGCAAGCGCTAGGTTTGTGATTGTTAAAATGTATCATTTTGGTGGTGCAAAATGGTCAGTCGTTACGGCAGGCCAGCACAGTAAACCAGAAGTAGGGCCTGAACAGAGTGGCTCAGGCTTAAGTAGGAATTAACGGTTGAAATGAATGCTTGAAATTAAAAGTCTGGAGCAATTGCCGCAAATAGGCGGGCTTGATGATAGTCCGCGTGGACGTGTTATGCGGGCAGCCGCTTACCTGTTTCGGCGAAATGGATATGCGTCAACCACAGTTCGGGAGCTGGCGCAGCTGGTTGGCATTCAATCCGGCAGCCTGTTTCATCACTTTAAAAGCAAGGATGATATCCTGCTGGCGGTGATGGAAGAAGCCATTCGCTACAACACAGCGCGCATGGAGCAGGCGGTGCAACAGGCCACCGGCACGTTCAACCAGATTCGGGGCTTGATCCGGGCCGAGCTGGAATCTATCAACGGGGATACCGGCACAGCGATGGCGGTGCTGGTGTTTGAGTGGGATGCCTTGACGCCAGACCGGCAGGATTATTTGCTGAATATGCGTGAATACTATGAGCAAATCTGGTTAAACGTGTTGGACCGTGCGCAACAGGAAGGCCTGATCAAACACCCTCCATTTATCTGGCGGCGTTTAATTGGTGGCGCTATTTCATGGACAGTGACATGGTATAAGCCGGAAGGCCCTATGACGCTGGATCAATTGGCCGATATTATTATGCAAATGGGCAAAGCTGAATAAGCAGCTTCAAAATAGTCCATTAGCGAAAACTAAAAATGCCAGCCTGCATTAATCAGAACTGGCATGGTTTGGCTTGTGCTTTATACCGTTTAAATTAGAAATCTAAGCCATCTATTTAAACTGAAGATAAAAATTAAACCAGACATGAAACACATGTGTAATCAGCAAAAGCGGCTTATTTTATGCAGCGCATCAGCTGTTCATGCATAAACCGCACGGGTTCAAGCAGGGGTTGCCCATCTAGATAGGCCTGATTACCCAGCAGCGCCACACGTCCAGCCGCAATCCAGCCCATAATGCGCGGATACAACTCATGTTCCAGCACATGGATTTTGGCTTTCAGGCTTTGCACATTATCCTGCGGGCAAACCTGTAATACAGACTGGGCAATCGCCGCGCCTGAATCCAGCTCTGCCGTCACAAAATGCACTGTACAGCCATGAAAACGGTCACCAGTATTTAACACTCGCTGATGCGTATTTAAACCTTTGTAAGCGGGCAACAACGACGGGTGAATGTTAATCAGCTGGCCACTAAAGCGATTCACAAAATTGGCAGTCAGCACCCGCATAAAACCAGCCAGTACAATCACATCCACCTGCCAGTTTAGCAGCACGGCAATCATCTCGGCTTCAAAGGCATCGCGGTCAGCAAACTGGCGATGGTCAACTACCAGGGCGCGAATACCTGCATCTTTGGCGCGTTGCAGGGCATAGGCATCCGGTATATTGGAAATAACCCCGACCAACTCTGCCTGAATGCGACCCTGCTGGACTGCATCAATCATTGCCTGAAGATTACTTCCATTCCCAGAAGCTAAAACTGCAAATCTAATCACGCCAGAATTACCCTCACTTGGTCGTCTGCATCAGTGGTTGACTGTGCATCTGCCTCAATTTTTCCAATGACCCATGCTGTTTCACCCGCAGCCTGTAACTGTGCCAAGGCTTTTTCGCTGTCTTCACTGCTTACCGCAATGACCATGCCGACACCACAGTTAAAAGTGCGATACATTTCATAGGTATCGACATTACCTTGCAGTTGCAGGAACTTGAACAGGGCAGGCCACTGCCATGACGCAGTATCAATGCGGGCACGCGTACCATTTGGCAGAACACGTGGCAGGTTACCGGGCAAACCGCCACCGGTAATGTGAGCCATTGCATGAATATCAACCTGTTTGGCCAGTTCTAAAATAGACTTGACGTAAATTTTTGTTGGCATCATGACAACGTCACTCAGCTTTTTGCCATCAATGTCCTGATCCAGCGCAATATTTTTAACATCAATAATTTTACGGATTAAGGAGTAACCATTTGAGTGTGCGCCGCTGGAGGCCACCCCAATCAGCACATCGCCAGCCTGTACCTTGCTGCCATCAATAATTTTTGCATGTTCAACCACTCCTACACAGAAACCAGCCAGATCATAGTCTTCGCCTTCATACATGCCGGGCATTTCAGCGGTTTCACCGCCAACCAGCGCACAGCCAGCCTGTACACAGCCTTCACCAATACCAGTAACGACATCCGCTGCAACATCCACATTCAGGTGGCCCGTGGCATAGTAATCCAGAAAGAATAACGGTTCAGCACCACACACCAGCAGGTCATTCACGCACATTGCCACCAGATCAATACCAATGGTGTCGTGCTTGTTCAGGGCCAAAGCCAGTTTTAACTTAGTGCCCACACCATCAGTGCCAGACACCAGCACAGGCTCGTCATAGCCTTTAGGAATTTTGCATAGCGCGCCAAAACCACCAAGACCACCCATGACTTCAGGGCGCATGGTACGTTTGGCGACGGACTTAATCCGGTCAACCAGATGATCTCCAGCTTCGATGTCGACGCCAGCATCTTTGTAGCTTAAACTGGTGGTTTGGGGTGAAGATGATATGGTCATAAGATTAAGTCTCCGCGTAGGGGGCAGATTATAGCGCGAATAAACGAAACGACTATGGTATTTCTCAGATAAAATGCTTATGTTTGGCAAATCAAAGGCAAAATATTGCAAAACAGGCCTGTTTCCTGGCACTGCCAGAGGGTAATTCAAAAATGCAAGACCCCGTATTAAAAAGAATATTTATACTCGCCGCACTGGTGCTGGGTGGGTGGGTGATTTACCTGTTAATGCCAGTTATTGCCCCCTTTATTGCGGCATTCTTTCTGGCCTATCTGATTAATCCACTGGTTGCGCGCATGGCCAAATACAACATGCCGCGCTGGTTAACGATTAGCATTGTTTTTCTTGGTATTATTGTTGGGGTAGGGATTGGGACATGGTATCTGGCGCCTATGCTGTGGCAGCAGTTACGCTATGCACTGGACAATATTCCTGCTGCCATTAACTGGGTGAACAATAATGCCCTGCCATGGCTGGAAAACAACTTTAATCTTGATCTGGAACGCATCAATACCGATGAGCTGTCGGCAGCCATTATGGAGTATGTGCAAACCAATTACAGCGCTAATAGCGTGCAGCAAATGGTTTACCGTATTGCCCAATCCGGTCTTAACATTATTCATGTCGGCGGCTTGCTGGTACTGATTCCAATTATTGCTTTTTATTTCCTGCTGGACTGGAACAGCATGATCCGCCGGCTGCAATTGCTAATTCCGCGTCACTATGAGCCAACCGTGGTACAAATCACGCGTGAATGCCATGCGGTACTGGGAGCCTTTGTCAAAGGCCAGTTGCTGGTGATGCTATTGCTGGGTATCGTTTATGCCGTGGGCCTTCAGTTAATTGGCGTTGAAGTTGGCCTGATCATTGGTCTAGTTGCAGGCCTGTGTAGTATTATTCCTTATCTGGGTTTTGCTATCGGTATTATTGCTGCTTTTGCGGCTTCATTATTACAGTATGGACTGGATTGGGTTCAGCTATTACTGGTACTGGTGGTATTCATGATTGGCCAGGCAATTGAAGGCTATGTGTTACAGCCATTCTTGCTGGGTGATAAAATTGGCCTGTCGCCTGTTGCAGTGGTCTTTGCCGTTTTGGCAGGTGCCCAGCTTTACGGTTTCGTGGGCATGCTGGTAGCGTTGCCAGTGGCAGCTGTTTTGGTGGTGTTATTACGACATGCTTACCATACTTATGAAAGAAGCGTATTTTATATGGGATATCGCCAGCCTGCCAGTGTAAAGGTTCCAGCCAGCAGCAGTGAACTGTCTGAAACCAGTATCACTGAGCAAGACGTGGAAACTCACCTGACATTGCAGGATGATGCGCCCGAACTGGGTTTGCATAGCCCCGTATTAGAGCATCCAGCCAATTATTCAAGCTCCCCATTAAACCATTCATCAAAGCATGGAAATAACGGTTCATAATGCGGCAAATCAGTTTAAATATCGAACCACACCTTGATGCCCAGATCAGTGACTTCGAAGGACCGGGCTGGAAACCCGTGATTGATACAGCCCGGCAAATGCATTTAGGCTTACTTAACCGCTTTTATCTGTATGGGGAAGCAGGTACTGGCAAATCCCATGTGTTAACAGCTATTTGTGAATCCTATCTGGACATGCAGCGCAGTGCCATCAAGGTCTCCTTGCTGGATTTACTGGATGCACCCATCGATGCCATTACATCGCTAGAAAACTATGATCTGGTGGCACTTGATGATATCGAAACGATAAGCGGTGTCATTCACTGGCAACGTGCTATTTTCCACCTGATCAACTCCAGTGGAGAAGGAGGGGGGCAGCTTATTTTTTCATCAAGGGTGTCACCTGCCGAGCTTAAGTTTGAATTACCTGATTTGCAGTCCCGCCTGACACAGGCTGTAAGCCTGAAAGTGCCTGACGGTAGCAATCTGGCAGACCGCAAAGCACTGGTAGAAGCAGTACTGAAGCGTCGTGGCCTTATTTTTGATGCCCAGATTATTGATTATTTGATTCATCATGGCCCACATAAATCCGCAGCATTGCTCAAAACCATTGAGCAACTGGACGCTCTGCTGCATGGCGATCGCCGCAAGCTTGCCAACAGCACCCGCAGGCAAATTTATGCGCTAATTGATGAGTACAACAAAACCAGCTAAAAGTAAACTGGACATTAATAAAAAGCTTGTCTGTTCGCTGCTGGTATGCCAAAGTATCGTGCCGCCAAGGAAATACATTCCTTATTGAATGTACAAATGGCTGTAAAAATAATAACGCTCGAAAAGGAGTCGCGTTTATGCTCAAGCGCACAATTGGCCTGGGTCTTCTGTGTATGGCTAGTCATGCTTACAGTGCAAACATTATTGTCAATACTATCGATGATGAAGATGGTATCGAAAATGATAAATGCTCGCTGCGTGAAGCCATTGAACTGATCAATCGGACAGATGCAAACAACAAGATTCCAGAAGCAGGCTACGGCGGTTGCAATGGTAAAGAAGCAAGTCCTATCATTGTGCTTGAAACTGGCAAAACCTATACCTTAAATAAAGAAGTAGCCATTAAAAAAGCATTAAGTATTAATGTGCTGGATGAAGCTGGTAATGGTACTAAATATAATGGTGAAAATAATGCCATTATTCAGGCCAAAGGTACTCATCGGCTATTTACCATTGATGACAATAATCCGAATATCGCCAATCTTACAGTTATTATGGCGCAGGTGGATCTGGTTGGTTGTGGGACTGAAAAAGCTACGAGTGCATGTGCGCCAACTGGCGGCCTGATTTTTAACCGGGAAAATTTACAACTCAGTTTTTCACGACTTAAAGGTGGTATTGCTTCTGCAAATGGCGGCGCTATTTATAATGAAGGAATTGGAACAGGTTCTAGCGCTGGTGCAGCTGCTGGTCTCTTAACATTGACCAATGTTCTATTTCTGAACAATAAGGCGGCTCAAGGCGCAGCTATCTATAGTATCCAGCCCCGCTATGAGATTACAGGGTCAGTATTTCGCGATAATGAGGCAACAGCAGAAGAAGGTGCCATTGTATTCGTAAACCGTGCTGGTGATGCCACTACTACAAATGGTAATTCTACTACCGTAAGAACGGGAAATATCCGTAACTCTACATTCTTTTCCAATAAAGGCCGTGTTGCCAATTTGCTTGATGGCATGGTGATTAATAACAGTACTATTATTAAAAATACAGCTGGTATTTATTTAAATTCGGCGACTGGCTCAGCCAATCTTTCTAATAGTATCGTTGCTGGCAATGAAAGTAATGACTGTATTGTTGCTCAGGGCAATAAAGCGGTTACTAATAATCTGCTATACAATACAGGATGTGGTGCAGGCGAGTCAGATAACCCAAATAAAGATCTGGATACACTAAGTACCCCTATACAATTAATTGCGAATGCAGGGCTTAACGGTAGACTGGAAGGCAAATGTGATCAGCCACCAGCTGTAGGGCTACTATGTCCTTTTGCTACAGAAAAAGAAATCTTCAATGGATTTTTTAAGCCTCGGTTGCTGACCCAGTATTCTTCAATTTCAGACTCTCCCATTGTAAACCGCGGTAGGGTCATTAGTGGGGGAGGTACAACTAATACGCTAACTTGTGAAAGTACAGACCAGCGTGGTAGAGGTCGCGAAACTACTGTACTTTGTGATATTGGTTCTGTAGAGCTGGTTATTGAAGATCAAGGAAAAATTGGTCAGGATATTAAATATAATCAAATTGCTGAAATTGACTTGACAGATTCTTTGGGAGACGGGCAGCTTTGGCCTAAAGAATCATGTAATCAAGTATTCGAGGATCTTGATAATCCACCGGTTAGAAACGACTGGCAACCCGGGTGCTTACAATTTCTTCAAGGTAAAGAGGCTAAAAAAGGTAGCCTGATTCTTGATGAAAATGCTTTATTAAAATACACACCTTTTAAAAATTTTCATGGTAGTGATGATTTTTCCATTAAAGTGGTTACCACCACCAGCCGTTTTTCAGAAGGTGTCAATGACCGCAGTGTTACCTTACGCGGCACTGTAGTGCAGGAACCCGAAAACGATTTTCAAAATAAGTCAGTTAAAACATCAGGTGGCAGTACAGGAATCATAAGCCTATTGGGAATGCTCAGTCTCGTATGGATACGTCGCCGTTTACAAGGAGTAAAATAATGTATCGCAAGTCGTTATTAGCACTTGTTGTTCTGGCTGCATTACCTGTTACAGCAGCAACTGACAGAACCATATATGTCAGTACCTTCGAAGATGAAGATGGTGAAAATGCCAGTGCGTGTTCGTTGCGTGAAGCTATTTATGCAGCAACAACCAATCGTGCCTATGGTGGCTGTATTGCTGGCCAGCTTGACCTCACTGAAAAAATTAAATTAAAAGCAGGAATTTATCAGCTTAAGAGATCACTGGTTATTGGCTCTAACATGACGATTACAGGGGGCGATGCCGCCAACTTTGATAAAGTAGATCCATTTACTAATGTTTATCCTGCACGTAGTAGACTGGAAACAACCATTCAACCTGCTGATGGTTTGGCATTTACTCTGTTTGATAGTACAACTTCACGTAGCGTCTTAAGTTTGAATAATGTCATTTTGAAAAATGGCAAAAGTAACCGGGGCGGAGCAATACGAGCTGGAGGCACTGTAAATTTAAGCCGGGTACGCATTTCAAATTCCAGCGCAACTGATGTGGGTGGTGCTATTTATCTAGAGGGAAGTAGTGCTAATTTAAGTGTAACCGATAGTCTTTTTGATCAAAATACAGCAAGCCGAGGTGCTGTAATTGGCATGTCCTGCCTTGATAATGTTGCATGGACCCAGCATTCTATTTCTCTAGAGCGTACCAGTGTTTATGGGAATGGCTCAAATACTACTCAAAGCATTATTGATTATTGCGGCACTGTAATCAGTACTATTAGTTCTTCAACTATTGCAAATAATCAGGCCCGTAATAATATTATTAAGTACGTCCACAGTAATAATTATCCTTTGCATCCAAGCAGTGATTTAAATTTAGTTAGCAGTACTCTTGTAAAAAATACTGGAATTGCAACTTTACTTTATGACAATGTAGGATTCTTAAATATAAATAATAGTGTTATTGCTTATAACAGTGGTAAAAGTTGTAGCTATGCATTAGGTGCAGCAGAAGCTGCCAAGTTGGAAAAAAGTCAAATTGAATCAAGTTATAATGCATTAACCAAGCCAAGCGCTACTAATGTAAATGTAGGGGAGTGTGAGCTACCTGGACATCTTTATAAAGTAACTGGCGATAAAGATACTTTCGTTAATTTAATGTCTAATACATTTTCACAGGTACTAGCTCCTTTATACCTTGATGATAATAATCAGGTTCTAGAGTCAGCAGAGGGACTTTTTCCAGCTTACCTGCCTAGACGAAATATAGGTACTGGTGAAACTTTAATTGATAAGGGATCTAGCGGCTGTAGTTTAACGGATCAAAGGGGTTTAACACGCAGTAATACGTCTACTGATACTGATGCGACAACTTGTGATATTGGTGCTGTCGAGGTTGGTAAACTCAGAGCTGCAGATTTATTAAGCATGAGCAATGCTTCGCTGGTTGCCCCAATAGAACAGTATGAAGATAATATTAAATTTTATGAAAATATATATAATGATAAAAGCCTTGATTCCAAACTGGTAAATCGATATAAGGAACTCATTGATACAGAGAAAAAAGCCCTAGCAGCTTTCAAAGCAAGTCGTGCATACAGACAAGTTTATGCCAGTGTACTTGATACTAGTGTTGAGGAAGAAAAATACACTATTAAGAGTGATAAAATTGCGACTGAGCTACAAAAGTTCGGTAATGATTTTAGTAAAAATTATAAGATAGATAAGGTAGATGTTGAAGTTATTGGACGGGGTTCTGATCAATTCATTCAGACTAAAGATATTAGAGACATTAATGTTAAAGCGGCTGATAGCAACCTAATATGCACGTGGGATAAAGATTTGCGCCAAATTTTAATTCGGCGTACCGATAATTCTGGTATTTTAGCGGCCACTACACCAGCAGGTGAGTATGAGTATTGCAAATATACAATTAAGACTATAAATCCTCCTATTGTAAGCTCGACAGGGTATGTGCAGGCACGAATTGTCAATATTGCACCGATTGCCAAAGACGATCAATATGTCGTCAAATATGGTTCAGTAACGCCCGTTACGCTGGATGTTCTGGCCAACGATAATGATGATGGCGATGGTGGCTCAGACGTTGCAGATTATCCTGCAGGCTATCCAAAATTTTACCAAAATGCAGGGTCTGGAAGCTATGCCAATATCAAGCTGGTTACTAAGCCCACTTTGGGTACGCTAAAGTTTGAATATGAGCAGCCTTGTCCAGATAACTCAAATACACGCCCTGAAGAAACCTGTTACGGCGGTAAAATGACCTATACCCCAAAAAGCTCATTTTCAACCTTTAATGATTCTTTCATCTATAAAGTACTGGATCAAGATAGAGCTGAATCTAATGAAGCCACGGTGAAAATTATCAATACTGCAACCACTACTGATGATACTCGTGGAGATAGCGGTAGTAGTTCCGGAAGTAGTGGAAGTAGTAGTGGTGGCGGTTCTGTAGGATTATTTGGCTTACTGGGACTATTTGGCTTAGCATTTATGCGACGCAAGATGAACTAATATAATTCGTTCATAATAAAAAGCCCATCAATACGATGGGTTTTTTAATAACTTGAACATTTAATTAATCATATTTTTGCATAATTTTTTCACGCAATGCTTCACGCTTTTCGGGAGAATTGGCCGTTTTAAGCTGGGCTTTCCAGTGTTCACGTTCAGTATCACTCATGTTTTGCCAGACTTCCCGCATCCGCTGTTGCTGATCCTTAGGAAGCTGACTGAACCATTCCATGCGTTGCTGCAAATCCTGACGGTCTTTATCATCTAATTGACGTAAGGCCTGATAGGATTTTAATAATTCAGCGCGCTCTTCCGCACTTAGTTTTTGCCAAGTGGCTGGCATGGAGCTATCAGGCACAGATGCTTCTGATTTTTCTATTTTCTTTGTTGGATTTGCAGCCATGGCAGGCCCTGATAAACTCAGTATTAGCAATGCCAACATAGCATTAAAATAGTTAGCTGCCATATTTTTTGGTTTCCGTACCCAGCAGGCTAAGCATTTCTAGATCTTCAATCATTTGCGGTGAAAGCTTAGCGGTACTCATAGCCTGAGGTTCAACATTGGGTTGATGCGATAAGAGGTTTGGCACAAGGCTAATACCGGTAATGGCAGCAGCCAATGCAAAACCACCCATGGCCCAAACGTGCCGTTTTGCGGCTGGGCGTTGTTGAATGGCATGCATAACATGGTTTAACACCTGATCCTTTTCGGGATGATGCCTAGCCTGTTTTTCCAGTGTCTGAACAATTTTACTAATGAACGGATCATGGGGAGTCATCATAAGGTCCTCATGGTTATTCGGGATTAAATTGTGAAAGATGGAGGCGCAAGGTTTGTATGGCACGGTGGTAATGGGTTTTTACACTACCTTCGCTACAATCCATGATACTTGCTGTGGTTTTGGTATCCATATTTTCCCATGCCCGCAACATAAAGGCCTGTTGCTGTCGTAATGGAAGCCGGGATATGGCTTTCTGGATTTCCTGAAGCGTAAATTCCTGATTGAGAAATTCTGCCGGGTTAATATTCTGCTCATCTTCAATCAGTAAACTGGAGTCCAGTTCCTGGTCATCCTCTACAATACTGGGTCTTAGCCATGCAAACCGCTTTTGTTTGCGGGTTTCCTGTCTACGCCAATCCATTAAGCGGTTATTTAATATCGTATAAAACAGTGGTGTCCATTCTGAAGTAGGCCGCTTAGCATAGTGCTGGTGCAATGCAATAAAGCTTTCCTGAACCAGATCACGGGCAACATCATGGTGTCCCGTAGCCGCTTCCATCATGATCAGCGCACGACCACTGACCTGTTTGATAAACAGGCTTAGACGCTGCTCTATACTCTCGGTTGAGTCAGCAGTGGGGACATGCACATCAGACTTTGGAAAAGAATCCATGGGTATGGAATATCCCGTCACCATATATGCTCCATCAGTGGTCAGAATACAAATACAGTTCTATGTATCTATAACGTCTGTGGCCAATGGTGCGTTGACATCAAATTAAGGTTAGCTAAAAAAAGTTTAAACAATATGAACCAGATTGTCTAAAGACATCTGTAAGTAGAATTGATTACTAGGCAAGACGTTGGCGTACCATTTCAAACAGGCATATTGCACCCGCTATAGCAACATTCAGAGATTCCTGACCACCCGGTTGTGGAATGGCAATGCCTTCTGCGTGCTGCATTAACGTTTCACTTACGCCTTGGCCTTCATTACCCATGAGCCAGACACAGGGGTTTTGAAGATTTAATTGATACAGCGATTGCTGGGCATGCGAACTGGTCGCATATACAGGTAAGGAAAGGGCAGGTATAAAAGTTTCTAAAGCAATATGTTCAAAAATAGTCAGGCTGAACTGGGCGCCCATACCAGCCCGCAATACCCGTGGTGACCAGATTGCAGCGGTACCTTTGCTACAAATGACCTGTTTAATGCCTGCGGCAGCAGCGGTTCGGAGCAGAGTACCCACGTTGCCGGGATCCTGTAAATTTTCTAATACCAGCATGTCGCTGTATCGGTTAATGTCAGCAGGGGAACGTGGTGTTGGGATAATAGCCATGATATCAATGCCCGGCCCTAGTGTACGTACATCCTGATACAGGCTTTCTGTCAGTACATAGAGAGGTGCGTGGATATTCTGATCAAGCAGTTGCTGCACTTCGGGATTTTCCAGTGCCTGACGGGTCAGGTAAAACGCTTCAATGGGTTGCCCGGTTCTAAGATAAGCCTCTATTAAATGCACACCTTCAAGCACCGTTTGCTGTTGTTTTTTTCGGTAGCTGACTTGCTCGCACAAGCCGCGCAGGTGCTTAACCTTATTATTGTCTTTGGCTTGAATGTCGATAAAAGATAAACTCATTGGCAGATCGTCTGATTTTGAAAATAGTCTGGATTAAAAAGTAAGCTAATTTAAAACAGGAATTAAAAATGAGGGAGCTGGCTAAAAATTCAGCCAGCGCATCGTGGATATTACCAACCTGTATTAAGCTGAAGTGGTTTCCTGATGATAGCTCACCAGACGTTCTACTTCATTCTTGGAACCCAGAATTACTGGAATACGCTGGTGCAGGTCATTTGGTTTAACATCCAGAATGGGTAAGCGGCCAGTGCTGGCTGCACCACCAGCCTGTTCAATCAGCATGCCCATGGGATTGGCTTCATACATCAAACGTAAACGGCCAGCTTTGCTTGGGTCTTTCAGATCATAAGGGTACATGAAGATGCCACCACGCGTGAGGATGCGATGAATGTCACCTACCATGCAGGCCACCCAGCGCATATTGAAATCCTTGCCACGCACACCGGTTTTGCCTGCAATACACTCGTCAATATAACGTTTAACTGGCGCTTCCCAATGACGGGTATTGGAGCTGTTAATCGCAAATTCCTGAGTATCTTCAGGAATGCTCAAGCGTTCGGCTGTCAGGATAAACTCGCCAATATCACGATCCAGTGTAAAGACATCAACACCATCACTTAAGGTTAAAACCAGCATGGTAGACGGGCCATATAATACATAACCGGCTACAATCTGCTTGCGGCCTTCCTGCATGAAGTCTTCAAAGCAGGCTGCACTGGTACTCTGCTGTTGCAAAATAGAGAAAATAGTACCGACGCTCATGTTGATGTCAATATTGCTGGAGCCATCCAGTGGGTCAAACAATACCAGATATTTGGCATCATCATTGCCTGCAATCATTTCGTCCATTTCTTCGGATGCCAATGCTGCAACTTTGCCGCCGCTTAACAATGTATCTACCATCAGCACATTGGAAACCACATCCAGTTTCTTTTGGACTTCACCCTGTACATTATCGCTGCCAGCACTACCCAGCATATTGGCCAGTGCGCCTTTATGCAGTGCTGCACTAATGGCTTTACAGGCAATAGAAACCTGCACAATCAACTGGGTCAGGTCAGGAGTCAGATGCGCTAAACTTTGCTGTCGATCCAGTAAGTACTGATTCAAGGTAATATTAGACATCGGTTGCTCCTCAAGTGGTTCTAAGACAGTTTTTCTAAAATTAAATACAGGGTATGACACACGATTTTTGTACAAAAGCGGGTAGGCTATGCCCGTAAAAAACAGGCTGATCAATAAAAACAGGTTGCCTTTGCAACCTGTTGTGAATCCAGCCAGCTTTAAAGCGGGGCTATTATAAGTTAGTTAGGGGCACCTGCGCTGTAATTAATTTCAACACGGCGATTTTCTGCCCAGGCCGCATCGTTATGGCCTTCATTAACCGGTTGTTCCTTGCCATAGCTGACCGTATCAATCTGTTCATTACGTGCACCATTGGTCACCAAAAAGGCCTGTACCGATTTGGCACGACGCTCACCCAGTGCCATGTTGTATTCACGGGTACCACGTTCATCAGTATGACCAGTCAGGGTAACGCGAGCACCATTATTTTGGGACAGATAACGTGCATGCGCATTTAAGGTTGCCAGATCAGTTTGCGATAAATCACTGCTGTCATAATCAAAATGGACAACACGCGCTGCCAGAGCCTGACGAACTGCATCCATTGGACCATTACCATTTGCGCCACTGCCGTTCATACCGCTACTGTTAATGTCACCATTGTTGCCAAGACCGGTACTCGATGCACCAGTTCCTGCACCTGTATTGCTACCAGCTGTAGTGGTGGTGGTTGCAGAAGTAGCGGGTTTACGGTTGGCACAGCCGGTCATGGCGAGTGCAATTGCAAGACCAGGAATCATTAACGCGTGCATGGCTTTCAATGATGATGGGTACATGGTTAATCTCCAGTTCAAATTTTATATCAGTATCTACCTTAACGCTTCTCCACAACATTTCAATGACTTTTTACATTTTTTAAAAAAGAATCAAAGTGTTGTAGAGAAGCTTTATTGAAGGTGATTTCAAGCGCTTGCCACGTTAGCGACGTGGTGCCCAGGCTGGCTCCCGTACTTCACCCTGTTCACTGGGCAAACGCATTCTAAACCGGCCATCCACGGACATAATGGACAGCATGCCGCGACTGCCTTCACGGGTGGCATACACCACCATTTGACCATTAGGCGAGAAGCTGGGTGACTCATCCAGCGGTGTGGGCGTTAAAATACTGATGACACCAGAAGCCAGATCCTGTACTGCCACCTGATACTGGCTACCAGCTTTACGGTGTACCAGTGCCAGACTGCGGCCATCACTGCTTAAGGTGCCACGTGCATTAAACGGGCCAGAAAATGTCAGGCGGCGGGTGCTGCCGTCATCCAGGTCATAGCGATAAATTTGCGGTGTGCCGCCCCGGTCTGAAGTAAAGACAAACGATTTGCCATCGGGGCTATAACGTGCTTCGGTATCAATGGCGGTGTCACGGGTCAGGCGTGAAATGCGCTTGGTGGCGATGTTCATTTCATATACTTCAGGATTGCCATCCATGGAACCGGTAAACAGCATTTTTTGGCCATCCGGTGAAATGCTGGGCGCACCATTCAAGCCTTTAAACTGGGCCAGCACTTCACGTTGACCAGTGGCCAGATCCTGCAAATAAATAGCCGGACGCTTGGTTTCAAAGGAAACGTAAGCCAGCTTGCGTGCATCTGGTGACCAGGTAGGCGATAAAATAGGCTCTGGTGATTCCAGAATGGTTTTGGGCTGCTGGCCATCAGTATCGGCAATTTGCAGGGTGTACATGAGTTTGCCTGCTTCGCGATTACGCAGGACATAGGCAATCTGACCGGAAAAATCACCCTGAATACCGGTTAATGCCTGATAGATTTTATCGGCAATCAGGTGACCAGCTTCGCGCTGGCGACTGGCTGGCACTTGCAGCACTTCGCCCAGCAAACGGGTATTTTTCTTGACGTCAAACAGTTCATACTGAATTTGCAGGCCATCATCTGACGGCGTCACTTTACCTACCACCACATAGGGAATGCCGCTATTTTGCCATGTGGCAACATTGATTTCAGCACTGCTGGTAGGGCGTTCAGGCAGGTTAGTCGAGGCGCTGTTAAATTTGCCCGAACGCTGCAAGTCGCTTTGAACAATGGAATACACCACATTATCAGAAGCAAATGGCACCACTGCAATTTGCGGCGCTTCTTCAAAAGCTTTGGCGACTTCAAAAGTAAGGGCAGCGTGGGCGACTTGAGTTGTTAAAGCAGGCAAAAATGCACTGCTGGCAACAATGCAGGCAGTGAGTAAGCGTAATTTAAGCATGGTTTAGCAACTCCTTAAGTATTCGTGACTATTTTTTGATTGATTTTTGACTGGGCTACCATAGCAATTTTTTTCCATTATTTAAATGTGGGTTCAAGCCGCTGTGCCAGTTTGCGTGCTTCTGGATCATCCGGCATGTCATATGGTGCTGCTTGTTCAATCGCAGCGCGGATACTGGCATCACAGTCATCATTTCCACTTGACTTGGTGATGACGACCGAGGCGATCTGACCACTGGTAGTGAGGCTAATTCGTGCCTTGGCCGAGTTACCATCACAGCCTGCCGGTTTACGCCACGCACTTTTCATTCTATTCTGGAAACCTGCAGTTGAAACAGCAGCTACTTTTTTAGCTTCTGCCTTGGCATCGGCTTTCGCTTTTGCCTCACTCTCAGCTTTGTCGCGTGCATCATCTTCTGCTTTGCGCTTGGCATCTTCGGCCGCTTTTGCCTTAGCGTCATCTGCCTTACGTTTAGCATCTTCAGCAGCTTTCGCTTTTGCTTCATTCGCTGCTTTGGCTTTGGCATCAGCCGCGGCTTTTTGTTTGGCATCGGCATCTGCTTTTGCTTTGGCATCACTTGCAGCTTTCTTTTTAGCGTCGCTATCGGCTTTGGCTTTTGCCTCGGCGTTCGCTTTTCGTTTAGCCTCAGCATCAGATTTTGCCTTAGCATCAGCGTCGGCTTTACGTTTGGCATCAGCATTTGCTTTAGCCTGTGCATCCTGTGCCCGTTTTTTCTCGGTGTCTGCCTTGGCTTTTTCAGCATCTG
Organism: Alkanindiges hydrocarboniclasticus; assembly: GCF_001982605.1. Classification (GTDB taxonomy): domain Bacteria; phylum Pseudomonadota; class Gammaproteobacteria; order Pseudomonadales; family Moraxellaceae; genus Alkanindiges; species Alkanindiges hydrocarboniclasticus. The sequence goes on from NZ_MLCN01000008.1 coordinate 244,583, forward strand.
CTTTGGCTTTGCGGTCAGCTTCGGCTGCCTTGCGTTTTTTCTCTTCAGCGGCTTTTGCTTTGGTTTCCTGCTCAGCCTTACGTGCCTGTTCAGCTTTACGCTTGGCGTCATCAGCCTGACGTTGAGTTTCTTCAGCTTGTTTCTTTTTTTGCTCAGCCGCTTTTTGCTTCTCTTGCTGTTTAGTTTCTTGTTGCTTACGCTTGGCTTCTGCAGCGGCGTTTGCTTTTGCTGCTTCTTGCGCTTTACGTTTGGTTTCAGCCTTTTCTTCAGCCGCTTTTAGTTTGGCATCTTGGGTAGCTTTGCGTTTGGCATCCAGTTCTGCCTGACGTTTAGCCTGCGCATCGGCTTTAGCTTGCTCAGCCTTGCGTTCAGCATCGGCTTTTGCTTGCTGTTGTTTGACTTCGGCTGCTTGTTGCGAGGCCTTTTCCTGTTGTTGCTTTTTCGCTTCAGCAGCTTGTTCCTGAGCCTGCTTTTGTTGTTCGGCTTTTTGCTCAGCTTGCTTTTTGCGGGTTTCAGCTTTTTGGGCTTCTGCTTGCTTAGCTGCATCACGTGCTTTTTGTTGGGCTTCCTGCTGTTTTTTCTGCTCAGCATCAGCTTGTTGTTTAGTCTTTTTTTGCTCAGCAGCTTTAAGGGCAGCCAGTTGTTCAGCCGTTGGGCCAGCAGGCTCAGGCTCCACAATGGGTGCTGGTTCAACCGCAGGTTCAGGCTCGGCTACTGGCTCTATGACTGGCTCTGTAACCGGTTCAGTTGCAGGGGCTTCATTTGAGGGAGGCGGAGTGGATGAAGCAGCACTATCCTGCATTTGTTCTAATTGTTCTGGAGTGACCAAAATCGCTTGCAATGGCTTGGGCGGAATGAGCGGATCACTTGTTCCAAAATACAGCAAACCACCCAGTAGACTGGCATGCAAAATCAGAGTAATAGCCAGTGGCAGGCGATTTTGTTTAAAAGACGATGGCAAAGGCCGTTTCATTGACATACGTGATTGCTAGCCTTGGGATTTTGGTTGGTCAGTGAGTAAGCCAACCTGACTCAGACCGGCCTCTTGTAGGGTGGACATGAGACCTACCACTTTACCGTAGGCCACATTTTCGTCGCCATTAACCAGTACCAGCAGTTTTTGCTGTTTTTGTTCGGCTTCACTTTGGGCTTCGGCCAGTCGGGTTTTCAGTTCATCGAGCGTTACTTGGTCAATATCATTACCGAATTTCAGGGAATACTGACCATCACTTTCAACTGTGACAATAGCAGGCTGGGTTTCAGACTGAAAAGGAGTACTCTTGGCTTGCGGTAAATCAACGGTAATGCCAGAAGTAATCATGGGAGCTGTCACCATAAAAATAACCAGCAATACCAGCATGACATCAATATAGGGCACTACATTCATATCACTTTTTAAGGGCTTTTTAATCCGGCCAAACGGGCTGCCTTGCAATGCCATAATCAGGCGTCCTCACGCAGGGAACCAGCCATCTGGTTGCTGGCCTGACTACCTGTACCGGTGCCATCAAGGGATTCACGCTGTAACAGTGCAGTCATTTCCTCGGCAAACAGGGCGCGCTGCTGATAAACTGCCTCAGACTTGGCGCTATAACGGTTATATGCCAGTACCGCAGGAATCGCTGCAAATAAACCAATCGCGGTAGCAATCAGGGCTTCGGCAATGCCTGGTGCTACCGTTGCCAGTGTGACCTGTTCAACCTGTGCCAAGCCAATAAACGCATTCATGATGCCCCAGACCGTACCAAACAGGCCCACATAAGGTGAAACCGAGCCAATGCTGGCCAGTGTTGATGCTCCCTGTTCCAGCACATTTTGTTCGCGCGACAGTGACACACGCAGCATGCGCTCTGTACCAGAAATAGTATCTTCACGACTGGCCTGACGTTTTTTCAGTTTTAAAAATTCGGTAAAGCCTTCGTAAAATACTGATTCAATTCCTTGGCGATGCGGGTGGGTCTGGGCATTTTTATAGAGGGTTTTTAAGTCTGCACCCGACCAGAAAATCTTTTCAAAGCTGCTATCCTGCTGGTTACTCTTGCGAAATGTCATTTCCAGTTTGGCAATTAAAAACCAGCCATAAATGGATGCCAGAAATAAGATCAGCATGACAATCTGAACCACCGGACTGGCATGCAGGATCAAATCAGAAATATTGAGTGATGTTGGAGTTGCAGTGGTCGGCATGGTTATTTCACAAAAATAAAAAGGGATAATGAAACTAAGGGGCTGATTTTACAATCAGATCATGGATAAATTCTGGAATTCTTCGGGGTTTTAACTGAGCATCCAGACAGGCTAGTGTAACGTTTGCAGAAGCCAGCAGCATTTCATCACGGTAAATATTTTGCTGCAAGGTAAATGATACTGATTTACACGAACTTACATCAACAGTCACAACCAGTAAATTATCCATAAAAATGGGCTTATGGTATTGCACATTGATCTGGTGTACCACAAATGAATAATCGTGCTGGTCCCAATAATGCTGGACACCCAGCGCGCGTAGCCATTCGGTGCGTGCCCGCTCAAAATAACGGATATGGTTGGCATGGTACACAATACCACCGGCATCGGTATCTTCAATATAAACCCGAATGGGAAACCGGAATGTAGTCAAGGCAAGCTCCTTTGTTTTACCGACTAAATTTTATTTAAGAGGTTTAAGCAAGTAGGGGAGGACTGTAACGTCAGTCTAAACAGGAATTAATGCAATAACATATTATAAGAATTTTGCAGTCAGCAAGTGTTAGTGTGTGATTAATTCATTAAATTAAGGCATTAATTAATGAAAAAAGTATTGAAGCTGCTTGAATCTGTGCGGGGCCTGAAGCAGTTTATAAACTTTTAAGATCATGTCAGTTTAAAGATCAAGGGCATTGAATTGTCGAAAGCTGCCAGACATATGACAACTTTCGATACCACGACAATTAGCAGTGATTACTGGCAATAGACATTGGCAGTACGTGGCGCATAAATACCAATGGTAATTACGCCCAGAATAATATCCATGGGTTCCTGTACGGTTTGAACTTTGGCCACTTTATCGGCACTGCCACAGATTTGTGCCGCATTAAGCGTTTTTTCCTGACCAATGCCCCAGAACAGGAACGATTGGGATTCAGAATGCTTAGGCACGGTTTGTGAATTTTTCTTGATTAAACCTGTTTGGGTGGCGCAACCGCTCGCCAATAAAGTACTGCCCATAACAACCGCTAATAGAATTTTTTTCATTGACTTATTCTCCAGTTATTTGCAGTAAACACGAATTTGACGCGGGGTAAATAAACCGTAGGTCAGATTACCCAGCAACCCGTTTAAAAAGGTCTGTTGCGTTTGAACTTTGGCAATCTTGTCAGCGCCATCACATACTTCAGCTGCATTTACTTCTTGTTCCTGACCAATACCGGAAACAAAGAAAGGCTGCATTTTATTGTATGACGGTGTGCTGTTTCCGCCATTCGCCATCAAATAAGTTTGTGTAGTACACCCGGAAGCCAGGATTGCAAGAAGGCTTGCAATTGCAATTTTTTTCATCTTTTACCCCAAATTGTAATTGTGCTTTACTTAAATTAACAAAGCGCACACATTCTACTTGAAGTGTCATGATGTTGGTATGGACGAAAATAAAAAAGATAAAGGCTGGAATAGCCTAAGTGTGAACTGGTGCACTGATATTTTGATTATTCAATTTGAATATGATTACAAGTTTTTTACAGCATGCTCAATTGAACCAGCTTGCCCTGAATAACAAGCTTAATTCTTGCCATTCAGGCCAGACATGGCTTTTCGCCTTGCAAGTGGGTGAGCTATCTTTAGCACTCAGGCATAGCCTTCGTCTTGCGCAGGGGCACGGCATGAGAACTTGCGGAATATATTACTCAAATGCAAGGCTTCTCCCTGCATTTGAGCGAAGCGCTCATCTTGCGCACTGCGTCTTGTACTTCGCTTAAATTACTAATTTAAACTCGTTTAGGACAGCAATTCTCAATTTCCGCTATTTCCTCGCTCAGGGGGTACCATGTCAAACTGGTAATAGGCCTGATTGGTGGCAATACGGCCACGTGCAGTGCGCATGGCAAAACCTTGCTGAATCAGGTAAGGCTCAATCACGTCTTCCAATGTACCACTATCTTCTGCCATGGCGGCGGCCAGTGCTTCAATACCGGCAGGCCCGCCATTAAAGCGTTCCAGCAGCATTTGCAAATAACGGCGATCCAGCGTATCCAGTCCGTTTTTATCCACGTTGAGCATATCCAATGCGCGCTGGGCAATATCCTGTGTGACTTCGCCATTGCCTTTGACTTCGGCATAATCACGCACGCGACGCAGCAAGCGGTTGGCAATACGCGGTGTGCCACGGGCGCGTCGGGCAATTTCCTGAGCGCCATCTGGGGTCATGGGAATACCCATCAGGCTGGCCGAGCGATGCACAATATGAGTGAGGTCGGCAACCGAATAAAATTCCAGTCGTTGCACAATCCCAAAACGGTCACGCAGCGGCGAGGTCAATAAACCGGCGCGTGTCGTTGCTGCCACCAGTGTAAAAGGAGGCAGGTCGAGCTTAATGGAACGCGCCGCCGGGCCTTCACCAATCATGATATCCAGCTGGTAATCTTCCATGGCCGGATACAGGATTTCCTCAATCACAGGCGACAGGCGATGGATTTCATCAATAAACAGCACATCGCCATGCTCAAGGTTGGTTAGCAGGGCAGCCAGGTCACCTGCACGCTCCAGCACCGGGCCAGAGGTGGATTTTAAGTTGCCGCCCATTTCACGGGCAATAATATTGGCCAGTGTGGTTTTACCCAAACCCGGCGGACCAAAAATCAGGGTGTGATCCAGCGCTTCCTGACGGCTGCGTGCCGCATGAATAAAAATTTCCATTTGTTCACGCACAACCGGCTGCCCTACATAGTCTTCCAGACTGGTAGGACGAATCGCACGATCAAAATGATCTTCTGGCTTTTCAGTGGCCGTAATTAATCGATCTTGCATGATTCCTCACCTAATTTTTTGCTCAACCTTCTCACTCAATCATTATGTGAAATAGGCTTACTTAATCACTTATTGCTTCATCATTGACTTTAGGGCAGCACGAATCAGGTCAGCCGTTTCAGTGAATTCACTTTTTACGGCGCCAATGGCTTTTTGCGCTTCGAGCGGTTTATAGCCTAAAGAAACTAGCGCTGCTTCGGCTTCGGCCACCGGTGAAACGCTGGTGATGCCAAACTGATGGCTGCCCAGACTACTACCATCGCTACCACTGCTGCTTAAATTTTGCAGGCGATCACGCAGCTCAATCACCAGACGCTCGGCGGTTTTTTTGCCAACGCCAGGAATGCGGGTTAGGGTTGTCACGTCCTGCATGTCAATCGCCTGAATCATCATGGCGCTGCTCATGCTGGATAAAATGCTGAGTGCTAGCTTTGGCCCAACGCCATTAACCTTAATCAAGGTACGAAACAGGGCTTTGTCGGTGGTGTCAGAAAAGCCGTATAGCAAATGCGCATCTTCACGTACCACCAGATGGGTCCATAGGGTTACATTCTGGCCGGGATTAAGCTGGCAAAAAGTGGACAGTGGCGTGTCAATTTCATAACCCACACCGTTGACTTCCAGTAAAACTACCGGCGCTTCCAGTGCGCGCACCACACCAGTTAGGGAACCAATCATATAAATACTCAAAGAAAAATGAATGTGACAACAAAGTGGCTTAACCTGGATTATCCGTTAAAGCAGGGTAACCCGGTTGCCTTGTAGTTCCTGTGACAGTCCATAGGCCTGATGGTCTGACAAGCTGCTGAGCATATCCAGAATCTGCATGATGTTGTGATAATGAAAGCTAGGGTCTTCATTCAGCACCGCGCCATGCGCGTGTAAAATATGCATCAGGCGCTGTTCTCGAAAACTTAAATGATGCTGCTTAACTGCCAGCGGCATAAACGCATCCAGCAGTATATGCAAACTGGAATTGGCTACCAGCTCCAGACGCGCTTTTTGCGGATGGGTAAAAATCCGCTCACGGGCCAGATTTTTGGCAGCTTCCACACCATGACACAAATCTGGGGGGCAGTGATCCAGCAAACTGCCTTTAAGCTGTCCAGCCAGAATCTGGTCATGCTGGCGCTTAAAGGCATCGGTTACTTCATCCACCAGCCGTTTCATGGCACGGCCGCGTAGGGCAGCCAGTTTTTGTGGAATGGGCACATTACGGCTAATTTCATCCGGTGCGCCATAATCGGCGATTAACGTTAAAAACAGTGGCTCGACTTCATGATAGTGCAGCATGCCCAATTGCAAGCCATCTTCCAGATCAATCAGTGCATAGCAAATGTCATCTGCTGCTTCCAGCAAATAAGTCAGCGGATGGCGGCAAAACTGATAATCACCAGTTTGAATCAGGCCCAGATGCTCGGCAATTTCCTGCAAAATGCCTTTTTCACTCTGGTAACAGCCAAACTTGGCACGTTTATGCGAGGGATGCAGGCTGGCTGGATCAAGCGGTTTTGCCAGCCATGGATATTTTAAATAAGCGCCCAGCGTGGCATAAGTCAGGCGCATACCGCCATCATCGGGGTGATATTCCAGCCGGCTGAGTACGCGTAAACCCTGAGCATTGCCTTCAAACTGGCATACATCAGCGCGCTGTTCTGCGGTTAGTGAAATCAGCAAATGCTGGTGTTTCGGGTCTTCAAACCAGTCACGAATTGCATATTCACCTGCATGGCCAAATGGCGGATTACCAATATCATGGGCCAGACAGGCTGCCTGAATAATCGCGCCAACATCGGCCACATCAATCCATGCAGGCAATTCATCGCGGATTTTTTCAGCGGCCAGCATTCCCAGTGAGCGGCCAATACAGGACACTTCCAGCGAATGGGTCAGGCGGGTGTGAATCCCATCGTTTTGGGTGAGGGGATGCACCTGCGTCTTGCGGTTGAGTTGCCGAAAACTGCTGGAAAAGATAATCCGGTCATAATCCTTATGAAAGGCAGTACGGCCCTGCTCACCGCTTTTATCTGATGTGCGGTTTTTTTTACTACCCAGCCGAATGGGGGAAAGTAGCTGTGCCCAACGCATGACTTGCATAGAATGTAATAGTATTATTCAGAAGGCTAATTATAACTGATCATGCCAAAAATTATCCGCTTATGCGAGGCTTGCAGAAGTTAGAAGCGTCAAAATATGACGTACTTGAGCTGGAGGTTGCTTCGGTTAGTTAGTAAAAAATACAAGTTATTTTAACAAAAACATATTATTTTACTGATAAATATTGCTAAAAACGCTTTGGCCTACCCAATTTTCCAGCTTTTAGCAAAATAGATAAAAATCTTACTATAAAACAGTGTGATTCATTACGACATACAGATGATGAGACAGGCATGCTGGCTTCACAAAGAGAGCAATGCACCTGAAATAAAAGTTTTGAATTTATCTCAAGTCATTGATCAAGTTTAAAAAGTGGAGTCAAAATATGCTATTCCGTACAAAAACATTGTTTGCCGTTTCAACCTTGTCTCTGGCGCTTGCCAGTTCAGCGTTTGCTGCCAGCCTTGATAGCCAGAATAACGCCACTGTTAAAGTAGGCAATGCCAACGCTGGAGTATCCATTAATGCCAATGCTGATGCAAAAGGTAGTGGGGTATTAAGCGGTATTAAGAGCCTAGGCTCCAGTGCTGTAAATGGCCTTGAAAAAGCCGGTGGGGTTGTGGTTAATGAAACTAAATCTGCTACCACTTATGTAGGCGACAAAACCGAAGCAGCATGGGATAAAACCAAGCAAACGGGTGCAACTGTAACGGATCGGGCTGTTGATGGCACTCGCAAAACTGCGCATACCACGGTAGAAACCAGTAAACGTATTAGTGCCAATGTGGCGGACAAAGCTGGCAATGCCAAAGATGCCACGGTTAGCACAAGCAAAAAGGCCTATGACAAAACTGTTAATGGCAGCAAAACACTGGTCAGTAAAACCAGCCAAAAGATCCATTCTGGTGTGGAAAAAACCAAACAGCAAGTCAATACACCTGATGCCAGCGTTAAGGTAAGTCATCAGGCTCATGTCAATACTGGCATCGGCAAGGTCGGCACCCAAGGCCATGCGCATGTAGATGCCCGTTAAGTGACACAGTCTTAAGTGGCATAGCCTTAAGTAATGGCACATATAAGACATACCAAAAAGGGAGCTTCGGCTCTCTTTTTTTAAAACTAACCCAGAATTATTAAAATAAAGAAAGCAAAAATATAGCGCTTAAAATGTGACCACTACAAATGAAAGCCTAGCTGATTTGATCATTTGCGCGTATCATATAGCGCTTCTTTCAAACATTGTGGTTTTGTTAGTTGTAACAAGCCCATGGAGCCAGTTTCAGCATGTTTATTGTGGCCGGTGCTTCAGCACTTTCTGCCTTCAAGCAGCGTCAGCTTTTATCCCGTATTTCTGCGCTTAGCTCAGTTGCAAACACTGTTACAACGATAGAAAGCCAATTTGTTTACCTTTTTGATCAGGACTTAAGCGCGCATCAGCAGTCTGTTGCTGATAAACTGCTTAACGATGGCCAGAAATATACCCTGACTGTCGCTGAATCTGGCGATGTGCAGGTGCTGGTAACTACCCGCATTGGCACGATTTCGCCATGGTCATCCAAGGCCACAGATATTTTCAAGAACTGTAATGCGCCGGTGCATCGCCTGGAACGCGGGATTTTATATACCTTGCGTGGCCTGAGCCAGCTTAATGCAGAAGTGTCTGCATTACTGCATGACCGCATGACTGAAACCATTTTTGCCACGATTGAATCCGGTGCCGCGCTGTTTAGTGAAACTGCGCCCAAGCCTTTGCAATCGGTAGATATTCTGGGTCATGGCAAGGATGCGCTGGTTAAGGCTAATCAGGAATTTGGCTTTGCGCTGTCCATGCAGGAAATTGAATACCTGACCGATGCCTTTACCCAGCTTGGCCGTAATCCGCATGACATTGAACTGATGATGTTTGCGCAGGCCAACTCCGAGCACTGCCGCCACAAAATTTTTAATGCGGAATGGACAATCAATGGTGAAAAACAGCCATTGTCATTGTTCCAGATGATTAAAAATACCTATAAGCAATCCCCCAATGATGTGTTGTCCGCCTACAAAGACAATGCCTCGGTGATTGTTGGTTTTGATGCCGCACGGTTTTACCAGCAGTATCAGCCTGAAAGCGGACAGCATGAATACAGCTACCGTAATCAGGCCGTACATATTCTGATGAAAGTGGAAACCCATAACCATCCAACGGCCATTGCGCCGTTTGCCGGTGCAGCCACTGGTTCGGGCGGTGAAATCCGTGACGAAGGTGCAACGGGCCGGGGTGGTAAACCCAAAGCGGGTATGGCCGGTTTTACCGTGTCCAACCTGAACATTCCCGGCTTTGAACAGCCTTGGGAAGTGCCATATGGCAAGCCATCGCGCATGGCGTCTGCATTACAGATCATGATTGACGGACCACTGGGCGCTGCGGCATTTAATAATGAGTTTGGCCGTCCGAACCTGTGTGGTTACTTCCGTACTTTTGAGCAGGCTATTCCAACCTTAAAAGGCGTTGAGGTTAAAGGCTTTCATAAGCCAATCATGATTGCAGGCGGCTATGGCAACATCCGGCCTGAGCATGTAGAAAAAAATCCGATTGAACCCGGTGATTTGCTGATTGTCCTTGGTGGCCCAGCCTTGCTGATTGGTCTGGGCGGTGGTGCAGCTTCCAGTGTGGACAGCGGCACCATGGGCGAGCAGCTTGATTTTGCATCGGTACAGCGTGATAACCCTGAAATGGAACGCCGTTGCCAGGAAGTCATTGATGCCTGTTGGGGCATGGAAGACCGTAACCCGATTGTATCGGTACATGATGTGGGCGCAGGTGGTTTATCCAATGCCATGCCTGAGCTGGTGAATGACCACAAGCTGGGTGCAGTACTAAACCTGCGCAAGATTCCATCCTTGGAGTCCGGTATGTCACCGATGGAAATCTGGTCAAACGAAGCACAGGAACGTTATGTGCTGGCCATTCGCCCGGATTCGCTGGAACTGTTTGAGTCATTGTGCGCGCGTGAGCGTTGTCCGTTTGCCGTACTGGGTGCAGCCACCGAAGCACGTCATTTAACTGTTGAAGATCCGTTATTTGACAACAAGGCGGTTGATATTCCCATGCAGGTGATGCTGGGTGGCATGCCACGCATGCAGCGCAGTTTTGACAGCATGACGCGTGAAGGAACCCACTTTGATACCAGCACGATTGATTTAAAAGATGCGATTTTCCGTGTACTGCGCCATCCCTCGGTTGCCAGCAAGTCTTTCCTGATTACTATTGGTGACCGCTCAATTACCGGAATGGTGGCACGCGACCAGATGGTTGGCCCATGGCAAGTGCCTGTAGCCGATTGTGCCGTTACCACGACTGGCTACCAGACCTATACTGGCGAAGCCATGAGTATGGGTGAGCGTCCACCAGTTGCCTTGCTTAATCCGGCAGCGTCGGCACGTCTGGCCGTGGCAGAAGCCATTACCAACATTAGTGCCACCCGCATCAAGCAACTCAGTGACATTAAACTGTCTGCCAACTGGATGGCTGCGGCTGGCCAGATGGGTGAAGATCAGGCGCTGTTTGAAGCGGTAAAAACCGTGGGCATGGAAATTTGTCCGGCGCTGGATATTGCCATTCCGGTGGGCAAGGACTCGCTGTCCATGCGGACCACATGGCAGGATGCAGAAACCGGTGAAGACAAGGCGGTAACCTCGCCCATGTCTGCCATTATTTCTGCCTTTGCCCCAGTGCAGGACGTGCGTAAAACCCTGACGCCAGAACTGAAGCGGGTTGAAGACACGGTGCTGGTACGTCTGGATCTGTCGCGTGGCAAATTCCGTCTGGGCGCTTCCATTTTGGCGCAGGTGTATCAGTCTCTGGGTGAAACCACAGCTGACCTTGATTCTGCCGATGACCTCAAAGCTTTCTTTAACCTGATTCAGGACTGGAACCAGCGTGGCTTGCTATTGGCATACCATGATATTGGTGACGGTGGCTTGCTGGCGGCTGTGAGTGAAATGATGTTTGCATCACGCCTTGGCGCTGACTTGCAACTGACTGGCAATGATACACTGGCTGAACTGTTTGCCGAAGAAATTGGCGCGGTGGTGCAGTTAACTGCTGCAAACTGGGCACAACTACAGCAAGAGTTACAAGGTCACCTGTTACAGGATGCCATTGTACAAATTGGTCGCGTCAATTCGAGTGACCAGTTGACTGTGGCTGGCCTGACCTTGTCGCGTGTGGACATGCAACAGGCCTGGGCAGAAGTCAGCCATCAAATCCAGCGTCTGCGCGATAATAGTGAGGGAGCCGATCAGGAATTTAGCCTGATTGGTAATCCTGATTTTCAGGGACTGATTGCTAAGCCAACATTTGATTTGAACGAACCGATTGAAGCGCCGTTTATCAATATACGCAAGCCAAAAATGGCAATCCTGCGTGAACAGGGTGTCAATGGCCAACTGGAAATGGCAGCAGGTTTTGAAAAAGCCGGTTTCTGTAGCATCGACGTTCACATGAGCGACCTGCTGGCTGGTCATATTGACCTGAATGATTTTGAAGGTCTGGTGGCTTGTGGTGGCTTCAGTTATGGTGACGTACTGGGTGCGGGCGGTGGCTGGGCAAAGTCCATCCTGTTCAATACCCGCCTGCGTGACCAGTTTGCCCGTTTCTTCCAGCGTGAGGAAACCTTTAGCTTGGGCATCTGTAATGGTTGCCAGATGATGTCACAGCTTAAAGACCTGATTCCCGGTGCCAGCGAGTGGCCGCGTTTTTACCAAAACACCAGTGAACGCTTTGAAGCACGTACCGTGAATGTGCGTGTGGAAAAATCCCGTTCTGTGTTACTCGAAGACATGGCTGGTTCGATTTTGCCGATTGCAGTTGCTCATGGTGAAGGCCGTGTGGTTGCCAGCGAAGATGCCTTGGCAAGTCTGGCGGCGCAGCAACAGGTTACCTTGCGCTATGTGGACAGTCAGGGTAATCCAACCCAGCATTATCCGCTTAATCCAAATGGTTCACCGGATGGCATTACTGGCGTTACCAGCCTTGATGGCCGTGCCACTATTTTAATGCCGCATCCGGAGCGTACCTTCCGTGCTGTGCAGCATTCATGGAAACCGGAAGACTGGCAGGATGATGGCGCGTGGATGCGTTTATTCCGCAATGCGCGTCGCTTTGTTGGCTAATTCTTAGCTTAGTCGTGGTTGTATATAGAAAAATGCCGTGTCAAATGACACGGCATTTTTACTGGTTTTCAGGCTTCAAATTAAAGCGAAAATAAATGGACGTGTCTATTTTTTAACGCTATCTTTACAACACATAATAATTGGTATTTGTGCCAAAACAACAAGACATGCAAGTCAATACAGGGTTCATATAGTAGGGACCTGTCGATTGCCTTACAGCGTCATTTGCACAGATTAACCACGGGTTATAAATTAAAAGTTAAGGAATGATTGATGTACAAACTGGTTTTTTTTGTTCCGGATACCCATGTGAATGAGGTTAAAGAAGCAATCTTTGCCGCAGGTGCAGGCAAGGTTGGTGACTACGAATGTTGCGCATGGCAAGTATTGGGGCAGGGGCAGTTTCGCCCGCTTAAGGGAGCCAACCCGCATATTGGCGAGGTGGGAAAAATTGAGCTGGTGCCTGAGTGGCGGGTAGAGGTGGTTTTACCACGGGACAAACTGGCCAAGGTTTTGCAGGTAATGAAAGAAGCCCATCCTTATGAGCATCCTGCTTTTGATGTGATTCAACTGATTTCATGGTAAAAGCCTGTAAAGGGTTTTTAATCAACAATAATTAAAAATAGACGCCTGTATGGTGATTGAGCAGGCGTTTACAGCATTAAGAAAAAATAATTTTTTGACAGCAAAGTCGTTAAACTCATTTAAAATAGGTATCAGCCTGTAAGCATCATTAAGGCATCTCCACAATTTTGCAGGTACTACCCGTGTTTGATTTTCTTGTTTTTATTGGACGTTTCCAGCCGTTTCATCTGGCCCATCAGGCTGTAATTCAGGAAGCTTTTAAGCACAGTAAGTCAGTGATTATCCTGCTGGGTTCAGCGCAACCGGAGCGCACCCTCAAAAATGTATTTACGGCTGATGAGCGTGAGCAAATGATCCGTGCTGGCTTTGCACCAGCGCAACAAGGCCAGCTTCATTTTGCAGGCTTAGTGGATGTTTTTAATGATGAAAAGTGGACAGCCATGGTCAAGCAGGCGGTGCAGGCTATTATTCAGCACAGTATGCAGGCTGGCCACTCACATCCAGCCAGTAAAGTTGGGCTAATTGGTCATTTCAAGGATCAGAGCTCCTATTATTTGTCGCTGTTTCCAGAGTGGCCCCTGGTTGAGCTGGACAATTATTTTCATTTATCGGCAACCCCCATTCGCGAGCAGTACTTGCTCGGCCATTTGCCCACTTTAATGCAGGTTCCAGCCTCCACATTAAGCTTCCTGATTAAGTTTCAGCAAACATCAAGCTATAGAGCATTACAGCAACAGGTGCAGCAATCGCTTAAGGTATAACTGTACTTAACAGCTATATCGGTGAATCCATGATTGCTCAGAAAATGAAAATTGCCTGCTGTGCTGTAACGCTACCGTTGCTGGTAACCCTAACAACCACTGCTGCACAAGCTGCGGCTTTAAAGGTTGATCCTGCCCAAACCCGTGTTGCCTTTCAGGTAAAAGGTGTGGGTGGTGCCAGTGGAAGTTTCAGCAAGTTTCAGGGTACGGCCAATTATAATCCGGACAATATTAAAGACTTGAAAATCAACTTTATCATTGATAGCAACAGTATAGATGCCGGTGCCAAAACCGCCATTTATAAGGGCGAAAAAGTATTTGATGTAGATGATTATCCAACGCTGAGTTTTCGCAGCACACAGGTCATTCCAAAGTCTGGTAACAATATAAAAGTTGATGGTTTGCTCACCATGCATGGAGTAACCAAGCCTGTCAGCTGGAATATGCAAATTGACCCAGCCCGTAGTAATGACCAGCAATTGCACTTTACTGCCGATACCCGCATTAAGCGCAGTCAGTGGGGCATGGACGGTTATTCAAAACTGGCTTCTGATCAGGTTGATCTGACTATTCAGGCTCGGCTGAGCGCAACCAGTTAATGTGTGAAAGGTATTAAACCCGCTTTAAGTCTTCAGTGTTTAAAAATTTGTTGTTAAAAAAGCAGAGGCTCTACCCTGAGCACTCTGCTTTTTTATGGGCTTTAATAAGTCTTAAATTAAAACTGTAAAAATTAAATTAGCCTTGCTGCTGAATAAAATTCAATAGCATAGCCGCATGTCCCGCTGCCTTTACCTTGCGCCAGCTTTGAACCAGTTGACCTTGCTGGTCAAACAAAAAACTGCTGCGCTCGATGCCCTGAACCTGTTTGCCGTACATATTTTTGGTTTTAATCACATCGAAATAGCGGCACAGGGTTTCATTAGGATCACTAATCAAGGCAAATGGAATATTTTCCTTGAGTGTAAATTTATCATGGGATTTCAGGCTGTCACGTGACACACCATAAATTTTGATGCCCAGTTTTTCAAAATCAGGCAATAAATCACGAAAGTCTTGTGCCTGCGTAGTGCAACCTGCGGTTAAATCCTTTGGATAAAAATACAGCAGTGTGTAATGGCCCTGAAGTGTTTGCAGGTTAAAACTACCTTGGGTGCTATCAACAGTTAAATCAGGCAGTGCGGCAGGTTGTTCAGGCGTAGAAACTGGCAGTAAAGACATAGGTTTTTTTACAGGCTAAATAATGATAAGTATAAAACAGGATTGATCAAGCCAAAGCTGTTAAGACGTTTTAATCACTTGATTAAAAAATAAGATTAAAAAAACAAGGCCCATTAAATATAACGGGCCTTGTTCAGCAATTTATTTTAACAGGCAAGAATGCAGGATTGGCAAGCCTGATTATTTCTTGCTGGCAGCAGGGAACTGGGGCTCACTCATTTTTACTCCAGACCGGCATTTATCCAGATCACCCTTGATGCGTTTTAATGCAGACAGGTTATTGGGATTCTGGCCTTTCATCGCAGCACTTTGAATATCCCAGAACTCACCCAGTTTCAGCTGGCTGGCCTGAACATTAATGGTACAGCTACATACTTTTTTTGCACTGGAAGAATCTGTCATTTTAAGCTGGACGGCTTCATCCGCACAGCGTTCAATCATGGCAGACTTGATATCGGTTGGGGCAGCAAAAGTTGTGCTGGAGCAGGCCACTACACTGGCAATAAATGCTAAACGTACAGAAGAAAATTTGATCATATTAGTCCTAATCTTGATTGGTCGCTGCTTGATATAACGTGGGATCCTTAACGCCCGCATCCAGAAAACCCTGGCGACGTAAGCGGCAACTGTCACACCGACCACACGCATAACCGTTAACGTCCGCCTGATAACAGGAGATGGTCTGCGAGTAGTCTACCCCGTGTTCTAGACCCAGCTGTATAATAGCTGCTTTTGTCAATTGTAATAATGGAGTTTCTATTGTAATTGGGTTACCTTCGACACCCGCTCTTGTGGCCAAAGCTGCCATTTTGGCAAAGGCGTCAATATAATCGGGACGGCAATCGGGATAGCCTGAGTAATCTACAGCATTGATTCCAATTACAATAGCGCTTGCATTGATAACTTCTGCTGCAGCCAGTGCATAGGATAAAAAGATGGTATTACGCGCAGGTACATAGGTGACCGGAATGCTGCCTGGCAGTTCATCGCTCTGATCTTCAGGTACGTCAATGGAATCATCTGTCAGGGCTGAACCGCCCAGTTGGCGCAGGTCAATATCAATAATGCGATGCTCTACACCCGCTCGCTTTGCCAAGGCCCTGGCGGCATCCAGTTCGCTGGAATGACGCTGGCCATAGGAAAAACTCAAGGCAAAGCATTCGTAACGGGCCTGTGCCCATGCCAGACAGGTGGTTGAATCCAGCCCACCGGACAGCAGTACAATGGCCCGCGGCTTTTGTGAACTCGCAGGCGATACATTGTCGTTTGAAATACGGGGACTTGAAAAATCAGGGGAAGAAGATTGAGTCATAACATTACCTTGGACGTTGTTAGCCGGGCTAGTGGCTTAACGGCCTTTTTCATCATTCCACAACAGCTTGTGAAGCTGTAATTGAAAGCGCACGGGCAGGCGGTCTGCCACAATCCAGTCTGCCAGTTGCCGGGCAAAAGCCGGTAGGGTGGCTCTGGTTTTATCAATGGCAAAGGCTGGTGAAAACCATACGGTACTAACCCGTTCATTCAGGCCATACTGCTGTAATTGCTGTTTGGCCCAGTCATAGTCTTCACGATTGCAAATGACAAACTTGATCTGGTCGTGCTGGGTTAAAAAATCAAGGTTTTCCATCATGTTGCGGTGTTGCTCGCCTGATGACGGGGTTTTTAGATCCATTACCTTGGAAACACGTGAATCAACTGCCTGAACTGACAACGCGCCACTGGTTTCCAGCGACACCTGCAAGCCAGCATCGCATAGCTGCTGGAGCAATGGAATACAGTTGGGCTGGGCCAGTGGCTCGCCACCGGTTACGCATACGTGCCTGACACCAAATTCGTTGACCTGATCCATAATGGCTTGCAGCGACACCCGTTCACCCCCTTCAAAGGAGTAGGTGGTATCGCAATAGGTACAGCGCAGCGGGCAGCCAGTCAGCCGTACAAAAACGCAAGGCCAGCCCGATTCATTGGCTTCGCCTTGTAGCGAATAAAAGATTTCGGTCAGGCGCAGGCCGGCAGCCGGATCAGTAACAGGAATTTGGGCAGAACGCATAAGGGTGGTTTAAAACCTGTAAGGGATAAAAATACAAAAGCACCTAAGCCTAAAAACAATACCGCAGAAAACCATAAAACAGAACTATAAAAACATCACCAAGCAAAACTATTGAGCCAATAGCATAAAGCAAAAACAGTACGGTAAAACCATGCAGCAAAAAATGACGCCTTGCTTGCCATAATTATAAATTTAGCAATACAAGGCGCATAAACAATGAATAATCAGCGTGCTAATTAATCCTTGCTTTATTAATCAACGCGCAATAATTCATTCAAACCCGTTTTAGAGCGGGTTTTTTCATCAACAGTTTTGACAATCACGGCGCAATATAAACTGTGTGTCCCATCAGCAGACGGCATATTGCCTGAAACAACAACCGAGTATGGGGGAATACGACCATAGGTCACTTCACCGGTTGCCCGGTTTAAAATCTTGGTGGACTGACCAATATAAACGCCCATGGAAATTACTGAGCCTTCACCCACAATCACGCCTTCCACAATTTCAGAGCGCGCACCAATGAAGCAGTTGTCTTCAATAATGGTTGGGTTGGCCTGAAGCGGTTCCAGCACGCCACCAATACCAACACCACCAGACAAATGTACGTTCTTACCAATTTGCGCACAGCTACCGACAGTCGCCCAAGTGTCTACCATGGAGCCTTCATCAACATAAGCGCCAATATTGACATAAGAGGGCATCAATACCACGTTACGGGCAATGAAGCTGCCTTTACGTGCAGTGGCAGGAGGTACAACACGAATGCCTGAGTCCTTAAACTGCTGTTCAGTCCAGCCCGCAAATTTGGTGGGCACTTTATCAAAGTACTGCAAGCCTTCGCCGCCATCTACTGGCACGTTGTCATTTAGGCGAAAAGACAACAACACGGCTTTTTTGAGCCACTGATTAACGATCCATTCCCCATCGATTTTTTCAGCAACGCGCAGGCTGCCATTATCCAGTCCAGCCAGTGCTTCTTCTACGGCTTGACGCACATCGCTTGGGGCATTGGCGGGTGAAAACTGCATGCGGTCTTCAAAAGCTTGTTCAATCAGTTGGGCAAGTTGGCTCATTTAAAAATCCATTATTGAATCAAAATTGGCAATATTGTACAGCAAAATATAGGGGTTGGGTCAGCATCCAGCCTAAAGCCCTAAATGGAATAAAAACATCCATAAAAACCACAATAAAGCAGGTAACAGGGCGATAAAAGAAATGCGTTGCAAGCATTTAATATTATTTCTGGATAAAGAAAAATGGCGAATAGCAAGTGTTAAATAAATTAAACCCGCCACACTTGTACCTATCAAAAAAACAATAAAAGCAAGGTTGGTCGCATTGTTAAAAAAGTTAGCTTGGCTAAATTGCTTGCCTAAATTCATCAAGCTCGTGAAACTGAGCAAGGCCATAAAAGACGCTAGCAGCATATAGCCTATCGACATCAACCAATATCGCCATAGAGGGTTCATGCTGCTCAGCGCAAATTTAAGACTTGATTATGGCAACTAAATTAACAAAACTAATTACCGCGATAAGTCGAGTAACCGTAAGGACTCAGCAATAGCGGAATATGATAATGCGGTACGCTGCCATCTACTTCAAAAATCACTGGTACTTCAGGAAAGAATGACGACTGCTGATGTGCCTTAAACCAGTCGCCAGTCTTAAAGGTGACCCGGTAAATGCCTTTGGCCAGCTTTTGATCAGCAGGATATAGCGCTGTAATACGCCCTTGCTGATTGGTCGTCCCTGCATTGAGTTTTTTCCAGCCATCCTTGTGCTGCTGTTCCAGAACGACGGCTACATTTTCAGAGGGCAGCCCGCTTTGCAGGTTAAGCACATGCACACTGAGTGGATTATCCGCTGCAAAAGCTGTAGTCGTTGTAAGACCAAATATCACGTTCAGCAGGCCAGCTTTAAGTAAATTCTTTTTTAAACCCGTCGGTAACATGAGTCAAATCCTGAAAATAATGAAAAAACACATTCAATAGCAAAATTAAGCTTCAACCGCCTTAACACCACGGCGCACTGGCGGACAGGGTTCGCCGTAATACTGGCGATCCGCAAAATAGCTGGAACGTACCATTGGCGCAGACCAGATATTCCGAAAGCCCAGACTACGGCCATGTTCAGCATAGCGCTCAAATTCATCCGGATGCACAAAGCGGCTTACTGGCGCATGATTTTTGGAAGGCTGCAAATACTGGCCAATGGTAATGTAATCCACATCATGCGCGTGCAGGTCATTTAGCAACTCAATAACTTCTTCTTCCGTTTCGCCAAGCCCAACCATCAGGCCGCACTTGGTGGGAATATCCGGGCATGCTTCCTTGAATTTTTTTAGCAAGTTCAGCGAGTGCTGGTAATCCGAACCCGGACGCATGGCACGGTACAGGCGCGGCACGGTTTCAATATTGTGGTTAAACACATCCGGCGGACATTCGCTCATGATACGCAGGGCAACATCCATGCGGCCACGAAAATCCGGCACCAGAATTTCCAGCAGGGTATTTGGACTTAACTTGCGGGCTTCCAGAATGCAATCGACAAAATGCTGCGCACCGCCATCCAGCAGGTCGTCACGGTCTACCGAGGTAATGACCGCATATTTAAGACCAAGGCCAGCAATGGTTTCTGCCATGTGGCGCGGCTCATCAACATCCAGTGGATTGGGGCGGCCATGGGCCACATCACAAAATGGGCAGCGGCGGGTACAGATATCGCCCATAATCATAAAGGTTGCCGTGCCCCCACCAAAACATTCCGGCAGGTTGGGACAGGCGGCTTCTTCACACACCGTATGCAGCTTTTGCGTGCGTAAGGTGTCCTTAATACGCTGCACTTCATTGGGCGCAGTCATCTTGACCCGGATCCAGTCCGGTTTACGCGGTACTTCAACCGTGGGAATAATCTTGATGGGAATACGCGCTACTTTTTCAGCACCACGGAGCTTTTCTCCCTGAACGGCGCGCTGGCCAGAGGTGTTGACAGGAGCATTGGGTGAGGTCATGCCGGTATTCCTTGCCATGGTTCAAAAAAGCTGCTGCCTTCAGCTGAGCCATGCATTTTTGAGCAGAAGAATGTCAGAAAAATTCAGGCGTACAGTATACGTCAGTTCGCTTAAATGCACGATAAGTTATGCACAGGCTGACGTAGGACGCTTGTATCATTTTTGCATAAATATTGCAGAGTTAGTGGCATACGACAGACTAAAGTAGTAGCTTGAACTCAAAATTTTGCATCGCAAGGCAATGCAATTGGCGTACCATAGCGTAAACGTCTGCATTTGCTTGAATAGCCTTATCATAAAGCATTATTACTTTAGCATTCATCAGGAGATCAGTTGATGGCGCGCCGGGAAAAAACCACCAAAAAGCAGTCTTACCAGTATGATGCCATTGTATTGGGCGCTGGCCCCGCCGGTGAAGGTGCTGCCATGAAGCTGGCAAAATCCGGCAAGCGGGTTGCGGTTATTGACCAGCGGCATCAGGTGGGTGGCAACTGTGCCCATGTAGGGACTATTCCCAGCAAGGCGCTACGGCAAACCGTTTTTAATATTATGCGCTACCAGCGTGACCCGTTATTCCAGAAAGTGGGCGAATGGAAGCAGGTGCCATTGTCGGAAGTATTACGCAATGCACACCGGGTAATTGAAGCGCAGGTCGATACCCACACGCGCTTTTATGAGCGTAACCAGATTGATGTGCACCATGGGCGTGCTTATGTTCAGGATGAGCACACCGTTATTGTGCATATGCTGGACGGGGGCAGTGAAACCTTGAGTTTTGACCAGCTAGTGGTTGCCACGGGTAGCCGTCCGTATCAGCCGGAAGGACTGGATTTTAGCCATCCGCGGGTCTTTGATAGCGATAAAATCCTGACCCTGAACTATCCAATTCATAAAATTATTATTTATGGGGCAGGGGTCATTGGTTCGGAATATGCTTCTATTTTTATTGGGCTGGATTACAAGGTCGACCTGATCAACACGCAAGCGCAATTGCTCAATTATCTGGATGATGAGATTGCCGATGCTTTGTCTTATTACCTGCGTGAGCTGGGTGTACTAATTCGGCATAATGAGCAAATTGACCATCTGGAAACTCATGATGACTATGTGGTGCTGCACTTGCAAAGCGGCAAGAAAATTAAGGCTGATGCCATTTTGTGGTGTAATGGCCGCTCCGGCAATACCGATGGGCTGGGACTTGAAAATGTTGGCCTTGCACCAAACAGCCGTGGCCAGTTGGCGGTAAACAGCCAGTACCAGACCGATGTACCGCACATTTATGCTGCTGGCGATGTAATCGGCTGGCCGTCACTGGCTTCTGCGGCTTATGATCAGGGCCGCTGTGCAGCAGCCAATATGGTGGGTGAGCAAAATGTACAGCCTGTGCTAAATGTGCCTACCGGGATTTACACCATTCCTGAAATTTCATCCATTGGTAAAACCGAGCAACAGCTTACCGATGAAAAAATCCCGTATGAGGTCGGGCAGGCTTCCTTCCGGCATCTGGCGCGGGCGCAAATTACCGGTGAAACCGTGGGTGTGCTCAAGATTCTGTTTCACCGCGAAACGCTTGAAATTCTGGGAATTCACTGCTTTGGCAACAACGCAGCAGAAATTATTCATATTGGACAGGCTGCCATGCTGAGCCAAGCCAACAATAGCCTGCATTATTTTGCTAATACCACCTTTAATTATCCCACCATGGCGGAAGCCTATCGTGTGGCTGCACTCAATGGCATGAACCGGCTGTTTTAAAAAGCAATGCTGCATTAATTGACTTGCCTCATACCTTAAAAATAGTGTTATGCAGGTTGACAGTTGAAAATAAAAAAACCGATCAACGAAGGAGGAAAAGTTGATCGGTAGGAAGTGCAAGCAGCAGGATTTTTGTAGTTGTCAGCGCTGGAAAAAGCTAGCTAAAAACGATAGCCAATGCCCAGATAGGTAATCACCGGATTAATGTCTACCTTGGTTTCGGAGCGAATCAGCTCCGACTGGTCCTTGTCACTAATCACCAGAATCTTGGCCTTATTGTTTAGCGCTGCATAGGATACAGAGGCCGTGCTAAACCAGCGGTCATTAAAGTCATAGCTAAAGCCGGCAGTGGCAAAAGGTGCAATTCCGGTATCTGCCTTAACCTTCACATAGGGATTGGCCGAAGATGTTTCACCTGATAATGCAGCGCCAGCCTTGCCATCCAGAACATTCTGAATCTGGTGCCCAGCGGCAATCAGGTCGCCTTCAATGCCTTTATTCAGCTTGATATCATCAAACCACGCATACATGGCACCAATACCAATATAAGGCCGGAATTTATTTATACCGGTTTGGCCAAAGTGATATTGCAAGGTTACTGCCGGTGTCCAGGCGCGCACTGACGCCGCTGTGTCATAAGAATCAAGATTGGTGATTTGCAGGTCTTTTTGCAGATCCAGATCAGCAAGGCCAAGCACGCTAGTGTGAGTAGACAAGGGAGCAGTTACATTGCCGATGCCTTTTAAATCTACTTTTGGTGGAATGCCACCCACCAGTTCTACTGAAACATGATCGGTAAAATAATAATTAAACACCAGCCCCAGCGTATCCACATCCTGTGCTTCCAGACCCGTATTGGGCGATTGCCATTGCTCGAGGCCATAAACATTGGCTTTTAGACCCAGATCAGGCAAATAGCCACCCGTAATCTGTGTATCGTCCAGTAAACCCAGCAGGGCAGTTAAGCCATTTTTATCAACTGCGTTTTCGGTAATATCACTTAACCGGATACGGCCAACCCCGGCTTCATAGCCTTCGGGAATGACGGTTTTATTGCCAAGGTTATTAGGCTTGCCCTGTGGCATCACATGCAGCCAGCCCGCAGACACAGCAAAACGCTTAAATCCATCGCCATCTTTAATACTAAATAATGAAGAATCTGCAAAGGCACCATGCGGGATCAACACCCCCAGCACGGGAATCATAAATTTTTTGAATTTCATTTACCGCTCCGTCTCTTGACCTTCAGGTTTAAAGCCCCGCTAAAGAACAAGTACCAAATATTCCAATTTGGTGCGTTTCCTTACAAGCAGCGATTAAAACGGCTCAATAACATTAACAATAGGCGAGTTATATAAAAAAAATTCACTGTCTGAATGATCTGTTGTGATGAGGTAAATGAGTAAGAATATAGGTTCGAATATTTTTTAAGCAGAAATAGTGATATAGGAGGTTAAAAAATCATGAAAAAATAGCTAATTATTAAAATTATGGGTTTTACCGAAAAAATACCTGCCTGAAAAATAATCAGGCCAGTTTTACGTATCACTACACTACAGCCTGATTGTGAAGATTAATAGAATTAAAAAACAGGTAGAAAGCTGATTATTGTGGTTTTAAAAACTAACGCATGAGTTTTTAGCCCTGCTGAATATCCGCATAGCTATTTTTAAGTACGGTAATGGCATCAATGCGTGCTTCAATCAAGGCTTCACCAATGTCTGGCCCCTGAATATGGGACGGTAGATCAACAGCACGGATGTTTCTTACCCGCTGAATGGCCTCACGCATGAAGTCGGCTTGCTCATAAGGACGTTTTTCCAGCCCAAGCCGACCGCGCGCATCACATTCACAGGCCTGTATAAATTCTTCCACCCGCTCGGGACGCCGTAACACATCCAGTCGTTGCAACAGCCGCCAGATGGTTCCGGGACGCAGTTCCATCACACGGTGACACAACAGGTGCTCACGACATACCAGCTCGGCCAGTTGTTGATACTGGCTAGGCACTTTAAGTCGTTTACACAGGTTTTTAATCGGCTCAACGCCGCGTGCTTCATGGTCGGCATGGCGCGGCAACAGGTCGACAGGGGTAAGTGCCTTGCCCAGATCATGCATGACAGTTGCAAAACGCACGCGGTCACTGTATTGCGCTTCACAGGCCCGTTGCAGGGTCATCAGGGTATGAATGCCTGTGTCAACTTCAGGATGATATTCTGGCCGCTGGGGTACGCCAAACAAGGCATTGACTTCCGGCATAATCACCTGGAGCGCGCCGCAGTCACGCAATACTTCAAAGTACACATCTGCACGGTCTTCAGTAAGTGCACGCTGGGTTTCTTTCCAGATACGCTCCGGCGTCAGGTGATTGATTTCGCCCTGATTCACCAGTGACTGCATTAAGCTTAGTGTTTCGGGTGCTACGGTAAAACCAAGTGGCGCGTAACGCGCAGCAAAGCGTGCAACCCGCAATACCCGTAAAGGGTCTTCAATAAAGGCTGGGGATACGTGGCGTAACAGGCGATCTTGCAAGTCTTGCTGGCCGCCATAGGGATCAATAACACGGCCATCTTCGGCCAGTGCCATTGCATTGATGGTCAGGTCACGGCGGATCAGGTCTTCTTCTAGGGAAAGGTCAGGCGAGGTGTAAAAGGTAAAGCCACCATAGCCAACTCCAGACTTGCGTTCGGTTCGGGCAAGGGCATATTCTTCCTTGCTGTGCGGATGCAAAAACACCGGGAAGTCACTGCCAACCGGCATGTAGCCAGCTGCCAGCATTTGCTCAGGGGTGGCACCCACGACGACATAATCACGTTCACTAACTGTGCGACCCAAAAGCTGGTCACGCACCGCACCACCTACCAAATACACTTGCATTAAAAAGCCCCTATATGCCGCTACAGAATGCAGGACAATAGAGGCTTTGACAAGGCAAAAAGGGTATTAATCCGTTTTTTGCCTAGTTTTGGTGCAATTCTGCATGCTGGATTTCAGCTACAGTTAAGGCTGTCATATTGATAATACGACGTGTGGTTGCAGTCGGGGTCAGGATATGAACCGGCTTCGAAGCACCCAGCAGGATAGGGCCAATGGTCACATTGTTGCCTGCAGTTGCTTTAAGCAGGTTAAAGGCAATATTGGCTGCATCCAGACTTGGCATAATCAGCAGGTTGGCTGAACCCTTGTAGCGCGAGTTTGGAAACTGTTCCAGACGGATGGATTCATCAATGGCTGCATCACCATGCATTTCGCCTTCTACTTCCAGCTCAGGCGCCTGCGCAGACAACAGGCGATACACTTCACGCATTTTCTCGGCACTGGCATCATCATGAGCGCTACCAAAACTGGAGTGCGATAGCAGGGCTACTTTAGGGGCCATACCAAAGCGTCTAACTTCTTCAGCAGCCAGCAAGGTCATTTCAGCCAGTTGTTCGGCCGTCGGATTTGGGTTTACATAAGTGTCTGCAATAAACAGGTTGCGATCACCCAGCATGACCACATTCATGGCATAGAAATTCTTGCTGCTGGACTTGGTGCCAATAACATCACGCACATAGCCCAAATGCAGGTCATAATAGCCAAACGTACCGCAAATCATGCCATCGGCATAGCCAAAATGAACCAGCAGTGAACCAATCAGGGTGGTACGGCGGCGGGCTTCACGCTTGGCCAGTTCCACACCAATACCGCGGCGCTGCATGATATTGTAATAATGCTGCCAGAAATCCTTGTAACGGTGATCATCATCCTGATTGACCATTTCAAAATCTACACCCGCTTTTAGGCGTAAACCCTGACGGGCAATGTTCTGTTCAATCACGGCAGGACGGCCCACCAGAATGGGTTTGGCCAAACCATCATCGACCACAATTTGCACCGCACGCAAAACACGGTCATCTTCGCCTTCACAGAATACAATGCATTTTGGATCAGTTTTGGCTTGTGCAAAAATTGGCTTCATCAGGAAAGCCGAGTTATAGACAAACTCGGACAGGCGCTGGCGATAGGCTGAGAAATCCTGAACTGGACGGGTTGCAACACCGGATTCCATGGCAGCCCTGGCAACAGCCGGGGCAATCTCCAGAATCAGGCGTGGGTCCAGTGGGCCGGGAATCAGGTATTCGCGGCCAAAGGTCTGGGCTTTTTCACCATAGGTGGCATTGTCCGGCTCAATGTGCGCCATTTTCGCAATGGCATACACACAGGCAATTTTCATGGCTTCATTGATGGTGGTTGCACCGGAATCCAGCGCACCCCGGAAAATATACGGGAAACACAGTGCGTTGTTAACCTGATTGGGATAATCAGAACGACCGGTTGCAATAATGGCATCCGGACGGGCTTCACGGGCATGTTCCGGTAAAATTTCCGGATTTGGATTGGCCAGTGCAAAAATAATCGGGTCTTTGGCCATTTGCTTGACCATAGCAGGCGTCAGGATGCCAGCGGTAGACAAGCCAAGGAACATATCGGCATTCTGCATGACTTCATGCAATTGAGTAGCCGGAATATCCTGTGCATAACGTGCCTTGCTTTCATCCATACTGCCCAGACGGGCAGTGGTTAACAGGCCACGTGAATCGGCCACAATGACGTTTTCACGTTTCACACCAAGGGCGCATAGCAGGTCAAGGCAGGATAGCGCGGCTGCACCGGCACCTGAGGCAACAATCTTGATGTCTTCAATTTTCTTGTTCACCAGTTCCAGCGCATTGAGCAGTGCTGCACCGACAATAATACTGGTGCCATGCTGGTCATCGTGGAATACCGGAATGTTCATGCGTTCACGCAATTTGCGTTCAATATAGAAACACTCGGGAGCCTTGATGTCTTCTAGGTTAATGCCGCCAAAGGTAGGCTCTAGCGCAGCAATAATATCAACAATCTTGTCCGGGTCATTCTCGGCAATTTCAATGTCAAATACATCAACACCGGCAAATTTTTTGAACAGAACGCCTTTGCCTTCCATAACCGGCTTGGAAGCCAGCGGCCCAATATTGCCAAGGCCCAGTACCGCAGTACCATTACTGATGACTGCCACCAGATTACCACGTGCGGTATACAGGGCAGCAGTTGAAGGGTCACGTTCAATTTCAAGGCAGGGTGCAGCGACCCCAGGCGAATAGGCGAGTGCCAGATCACGTTGATTGACTAGTTGTTTGCTTGGAGTGACACTAATTTTGCCAGGCTGTGGGAATTCATGATAATGCAGCGCGGCTTTTTTTAATGCTTGATCATCCATCTCGTTCTCTGGTTTCGCAAAGGTACCGGCTAGCAACACAAAGGCTAGGGATACACGGTTAAACAAGTGCGAAACTATAGCATTAGATCAGACTGATGTCAGGACTTATACACAATTATCTGTTTACTGGTCAGTTTTTAGTTTAAGTAATTTATTTGAAATCATTTTACTTAATACTGGGTTCACCCGACAATCATGAGCGTGCTGTGGTCATAAAATGGTCAAGCGAATAGGCATGTTGCAGGAACTGCGTGGCATCTGTCGAACTAAGCGGCTTGCTGATCAGATAGCCTTGTAATACATCACAGCCTTCATTGATCAGGAAGTTGGCATGGGCTTCAGTTTCCACACCTTCTGCCACCACTTCCATGTTTAGTGAGTGCCCCATGGCCAGAATAGCCCTGACAATGGCTTCCTGATGACAGTGTGCCCCAATTTTAGACACAAATGAGCGGTCAATCTTAAGCACATCAATGGGGTACTGACCCAGATAGGAGAGCGAGGAGTAGCCTGTCCCAAAGTCATCCAGTGCAATGGTAATGCCACGTGCCTTAAGTTGCTGCAATACATCACTGGCCACTTCGGAATCATCCATCAGGGAAGACTCGGTAATTTCCAGCTCCAGCGAACTTGGACTAATCTGGTAAGTACTAAGGATATCGTCTATTTCATCAATCAGGTTGCCGCGCTGAATTTGTTGCGCCACCACGTTGACCGAAATCTTGATGTCATGGAAGCCCAGCGCCAGCCATGCCTTGATTTGCTGGCAGGTTTTTTTCAGGACCACTTCACCAATGTTGGAAATCAGGCTGGTTTCTTCAGCCAAAGGAATAAACTGGATTGGCGGCACCAGTCCATGTTCCGGATGCTGCCAGCGCACCAGTGCTTCAAAGCTGGTAATTTTACCGGTGGCAACATTAATCTTGGGTTGATAATACACCACAAATTCATCATTAATTAATGCCTTGCGCAGGGCATTTTCAAGGTTAACCCGGTTGCTGGCTGGAACACGCTCATCCTTGGTATAAAAGCGCGCTGTATTGCCACCCAGCCGTTTGGCTTCCTGCAAGGCTTTTTCGGCATGGTTGGATAGGCTGTCAACCTGACGGCCATGTTCCGGATACATGGCAATCCCGATTGACAGGGTTACAATCAGTTCCTGATCCTGCACCGTAAAGGGCTGCTCAAACGCATGCATGATTTTTTTGCACTGTGACTTAACGTCAGAATTTCTAAAGCGGGTACTTTCATAAATAATTGCAAAATCATCGCCACCCAGACGCGCTACCATAATGGAATCACTACTGAGGGTACGCAGGCGCTTGGCCACCTGTTGCAGCAAAACATCGCCGCCATCATTTTGTAGCGAATCATTTAAAAAGCGGAAACGGTCAATGTTAAGGCGCATCAGCGCAAATTTTTCTTTCTTGTCATGGCTGCCAATCATGAGCTGGTGCAACTGGGTTTTAAACAGGTTGCGATTGGGCAGGTCGGTCAGGGCATCATAGTTGGACAGGTACGACAGGCGACGCTCATCGTTTTTGCGCTGGGTCAGGTCAGATAAAATGCCAATATAGTGGGTAATACGATCATTTTCATTCTTGATGGAATTAATGTGAATCCATAGCGGCAACTCTTCACCCTTGGAATCGCGTTCAACAATTTCGCCTTCAAATTCGCCAGTGTGCATTAGTGATTTCAGAATTTCTGCATGTTGCTTCTGGATTTTTTCACCATGATGCTGATAGCTAAATACATGACTACCAATAAAATAGTCACGCGGCAGGCCCATGATTTCCTCAAAACGCGGGTTAGTGTCCAGATAGTGCAGTTTACTGTCCAGAATAAAAATCCCTTCAGCCGCACGTTCAAATACACTGGCAGACAGTTTTAGGCGTTCGGCCACTAATTTTTCATCATTGATGTTACGGCGGATACCCACCATGCGTAGCGGTTGCTGGTTTTTAGGGTCACGCTGGATTACGCGGCCCATGTCATGCACCCACACCCAGTAGCCTTTTTTATGACGAATACGGTACACGCTTTCGTAGCGGTCACTGTGGTTGCGCAAATGAGTGGAAATTGCTGCACGTACCTTGGGAAAATCTTCCGGATGAATCAGGCGACGGATATTGCCGCTGTAATCATTAATTTCTTCATTCTGGTAACCCAGAATCTGGTCAAAGTTGGTGGTCTGGATGGTTCTGCTTTTAATATCCCAGTCCCAGCTGCCAATACCAGCGGTCTGGTGCGCCATCTCTAAACTTTGCTTGGAGCGCTCAAGGCTTGAGTTAATTTGCTGAATGTCAAAGGTGCGTTCACGGACTTTTTCTTCAAGGCGCTGATTGGTTTGCTGGAGTTTCCATTCAACCGCACGGCGCTCCAGCATTTCCTGTTCCAGTTGCTGATAGGCCTGCTCGGTAATGCTACGCTGGTGTTCAGCATGCTCAACCAGATTGTCATTGCGAATGACCAGCCAGGTTAATCGGTCACGGGTCTTGTACAGGTGGTGACCACAGAACAGCATAAACAGTATATAAATGTCATTAATCAGGTAAAACGGATCATTGAGTGAAAAACTGGGCCAGTTGCTCAGCTGCATGGTCAAAATTGGCGCCATGCTGGTGAGGACCAGTAAATAAAAACAGCGAATACGGATGGTCAGGCTGATCAGACCGAGCACATGCGCAAAAACTACAATGGTGCCAAATACATAAAAGTTGGGTTCAAGCGGGTTGCTATGGGGAACGTTAATGAGTTCCAGTCCCATAATAATCTGGCCAAAGGCAAAAATTAGACCAAAGATAAACGAATTGATTTGCAGGTATAAGTCAGCAAATGCGGCCTTTAGCTTATAGGTTTTGGCATTAAGCTGAACATTGATAATGGCTGATAGTGCCACCAGCAGGGTAGAAACCATGCACCATGTGGTGAGGTAATTGTAATTAACCAGTGATGATTGTTTATAAAACAGGTAAGTAATAAGAATAAGGCCTACAGCGCCCAATAGTTGCAGGTTTTGCTGCTGCTGGGTTTCTGTAATCTGCATATTAAAAATACGCTGATAGAGATCCTTGTCGAGGCGCTGTTCAATCATCCTGATTAAGCTCCACGCATTCCTACTGGTCTAACGGATGATTTATCTAAAACTGGGGTTGCTGGCGCTGACTTAAACATGTTTATCCTAAATAGTGCTTCTTGATTTTGAACGCGATAACGAACAGATCAATTTCTGGTAATCCCTACCATACCGCCTGACTATAACATAGCTTGTTGATTAACGAACTTCAATCATTATGCCCATAAAGTCTTCGCAAATGATGTAATTTTTAAAAAAGATCCGTGTGTTTGCAGGAAGAATAAGCAAATAAAAGCGCGGACATAGCAACCACTGGCGCTGTTTCGGTTCTTAAAATTCGTTCACCCAGTGTCCAGCATTCAAAATTATTTGAACTGGCCAGTTCGATCTCTGCGGCACTTAAACCGCCTTCTGGCCCAACCAGCAAATACAATGACTGTGGAAATGGCGCAGTAAAA
Organism: Alkanindiges hydrocarboniclasticus; assembly: GCF_001982605.1. Classification (GTDB taxonomy): domain Bacteria; phylum Pseudomonadota; class Gammaproteobacteria; order Pseudomonadales; family Moraxellaceae; genus Alkanindiges; species Alkanindiges hydrocarboniclasticus. Next base: position 275,002 of record NZ_MLCN01000008.1, read on the forward strand.
CTCACAGGCTGGCGTGCTGGGGCCAATACCAGTTTACGCCCATCTACGGATTCAAGCCGGGTTAGCCAGTCTTCCAGCGAGAGTGGGGGCAAAATAGCAGGCACACGATTCAGGCCGCATTGTTCACACGCTGCAATGGCCACTTGTTGCCAGTGTTCAATTTTTTTTTGGTCACGCTCGTATTTCAGGCGCATTTCGCAGCGCTCACTGACCAGCAGTTGTATGGCATGAACGCCAAGCTCGGTGGCTTTCTGGATGGCATAGTCCATACGGTCGCCTTTGCTCATGACCTGACCCAGTGTAACCTGATAATCCGGCGTGCGATCCTGCCCATCAAACTGCTGCAAAACCACACTGGCTGTTTTTTTCTGGATATCAGTGAGCGTGGCGGTATATTCACCGCCCTGACCATTAAACAGCACAGCCTGTTCACCGGTTTGTGCGCGCAGCACCCGCACCCAGTGATGAAACACGTTTTCAGGCAGGATTAATGTTTCATTCAGGTTTAAAGGAACATCCACATAAAAACGGGTCATAAATGCTCTGCTTAATAGTTAATTCGTTTGCGACTGGGTCAGGCTGCCAAAACCAGATCGTTGAAAATCAGGGAAGATTCAGGCCGGAGTGCAACATATGGTGGGTGCCTGTTGCAACAGGCTGGCTAATGGCCCAGTTAATTGCATGGATCGTTATTTCAAACATCTGGTTAATTTCATCGGCAGTTATACAGTAGGGCGGAATAAAGTACACATGATTGCCAATCGGGCGAATCAGTAAGCCGTGTTGCAGGGCATATTGTGCCATCAGGCGGGCGCGCTGCTGTGTTGCCGGATAAGACAGGCCATCTGGTTGTACTAGATCAAAGGCGGCAATCATGCCAGTTTGCCGGCAGTTTGCTACATTGGGGTGCTTGCCTAGTTCAGCCAGCTTGTGCTTAAACTGCTGTATATGCTGCTGGTTTTTTTGTAGGGTGTTTTCCTGCTCAAAAATAGCCAGAGAGGCGAGTGCCGCACGGGCCGCCAGTGGATTACCGGTAAAGCTGTGCGAATGCAAAAAGCCCTTGGCCACGTCCGGACTATAAAATACCTGATACACCTCATCGGTGGTCATCACACATGACATGGGCAAATAGCCAGCAGTTAACCCCTTCGACAGGCATAAAAAATCAGGGCAAATGCCTGCCTGCTCATGGGCAAACAAGGTGCCGGTACGGCCAAACCCAACTGCAATTTCATCCAGTATTAAATGAATCTGGTATTCATCACACAATTGCCGTAACCAGCTTAGGTAAACTGGCGGATACATTTTCATGCCCGCTGCACCCTGTACCAGCGGTTCGACAATAATGGCGCAAATGCGCTGCTGGTTTTCTTCAACTAGGATTTTAAGCTGGACAAAGCGCTGTAACAGGAAATCTTCATCAGACTGGTCATGTTCTTTTAGGGATAGGTCTGGCGTAGGTGCACGCAAATGCTGAATCAGTAACGGCCGGTACTGGCTGGAAAACAGCGGAATGTCTGTCACACTCAGGCTGCCCAGTGTTTCGCCATGGTAACCGTTTTCTAGGGAGATAAAAGTATTGCGTTCAGGTTTGCCTGATTGCTGCTCCGTGGTCTGATGCCAAAACTGCAAGCTCATTTTCAAGGCCACTTCTACGGCTGCCGAACCGCTATCGGCAAAGAAACAGCGCGTAAGTGGCGCAGGTGTGGCATCAACCAGCTTGGCCGCCAGTTGTTCAATGGGGCTATGGGTAAATCCCGCCAGAATCACCTGTTCAAACTGTTGCAGCTGATCGGTAATGGCTGCATTAATCGCCGGATGACTATGCCCATGCAAATTGACCCACCATGAGCTAATGCCATCCAGCACTGGCTGCCCATTGTCCAGATACAGATAAGCACCCTTGGCGCGGGTAATACGCGGCACCGGATTGGCATCGTGCTGATACATCTGGGTACAGGGATGCCACAATGCAGAAGTTCGTGCAGAAGCATGCATAACAAGTCTTTTCGTAAAATTAAAGTTTGAAAAAATGATGGGCTGATTTACGCATTGATTGCATCAATAGGTACTGAATTTTTTGGGCAAATATGGCATATAACAGCAGGGCCAATGCCAGACTCAACCATAGCAGAGAATTTGCCAAAGGAGATAAATGGCTTGCAGCAATCTTATAAAAAATAAGCAGCGCCACCAGTACAGCCAACAACCGAATGCTGCGCAGTAACTGGTTTGTCAGCAGTCCAATGCCCAGCACCACCATAACAAAACCGGGCAGTACGATCATCAGCATCATGAGCAATAAACCAAATATCATCAAGGTAATGCCGCATATAAGCCACAAGACCTTGAGAATACTTAAAAGGCGCATTGAGTCGGTTGGCCCGGTGTTAAGCCAAGCCCAGATCCTTCACCAGTTGACGGTTTGGTTCAGTCTGGTTCATGGTGTAAAAATGCAATGCAGGCGCACCGCCTTCAATCAGGCGCTGGCATAGCTTAACCACCACATCATGGCCAAACGCACGAATGCTGGCACTATCATCACCGTAGGTTGCCAGTTGCTTGCGAATCCAGCGTGGAATTTCAGCACCAGTTGAATCAGCAAAACGGATCAGGTTGCTGGCATTGGTAATGGGCATAATGCCGGGAATGATTGGCGTATCAATGCCCAGTTGTCGAATGCGGTCAATAAAATAAAAATAACTGTCTGCATTAAAGAAAAACTGGGTAATGGCAGCATTGGCACCTGCACGAACCTTGCCGGCAAAGCGCTCGATGTCCTGATCAAAGCTGGACGCTTGCGGATGCATTTCTGGATAAGCAGCCACTTCAATATGAAAATAATCCCCAGAATGATCGCGGATAAAACGCACCAGATCAGTGGCATAAGGCAGTTCGCCCAAGCCAACCTGACCAGATGGCAAATCACCCCGCAGTGCCACCAGACGGTTAATGCCTTTGGCCTTATAAATGTCCAGCAGTTCAGCAATGCGTGCCTTATCATCACCAATACAGGACAGGTGAGGCGCTACAGGCGCACCCTGACCATGCAATGCATCAATCGTGGACAAGGTACGTTCACGGGTAGAACCACCAGCACCATAGGTGACTGAAAAATATTGTGGATTAAGCTGCTGAAGCTCCTGGTGTACCACAACTAGTTTTTCTGCACCCACATCAGTTTTGGGCGGGAAAAACTCAAAAGAAATTGAAGTTGCCATGTCAAAACCATTGATAAAATAAATACGGATTTTAAAAAACCGCCAGAGATCAAAATACTGCTGGCGGCATGCTATCTTTAAAAATTAGTACTTATAGCTATCAGTTTTAAATGGCCCTTCCACAGGAACGCCCAGATAATCAGCTTGTGACTGGGTCAGCTGGGTTAGTACACCGCCAAAACCTGCAACCATGGCAGCCGCTACTTCTTCATCCAGTTTTTTAGGCAGAACTTCTACCCGGATATGGCTGGCTTTCTGATCAGCTGGCAAGTCAGCAAATTTTTCCTTATAAAGGTGCATTTGCGCCAATACCTGATTGGCAAACGAACCATCCATAATGCGGGAAGGGTGACCGGTTGCATTACCCAGATTCACCAGACGGCCTTCAGACAACAGGATTAAGTAGTCATCACTGGCATCAGAGCGGAATACCTGATGCACCTGTGGCTTCACTTCGTCCCAGCGGTAGTTGTTACGCAAATAAGCTGTATCAATTTCGGTATCGAAGTGACCAATGTTGCACACCACAGCCCCTTTTTTCAGGGTATTTAGCATGGCACTATCGCATACCTTGTCGTTACCAGTGGTAGTGACAATCAGATCAGTTGAACCCAGCAAGGCCTGGTTAATATCTGCTTCTTTACCCGTAACAACACCATTATTGTAGGGAGAAACCACCTCATAACCATCCATACAGGCTTGCATGGCGCAAATCGGATCAACTTCAGATACACGGACAATCATGCCTTCCTGACGCAGTGATTGCGCAGAGCCTTTGCCCACATCGCCATAACCAATTACCAGCGCACGACGACCAGACAACAGCATGTCGGTAGCACGCTTAATGGCATCGTTCAGGGAGTGACGGCAGCCGTATTTGTTGTCATTCTTGGATTTGGTGACAGAGTCATTCACATTAATGGCCGGTACTTTTAATGAACCTGCATGATGCATTTCAATTAGACGCATTACACCAGTGGTGGTTTCCTCAGTGACACCGTGAATGTTGTCCAGCAGCTGCGGATATTTTTTATGGATTAAACCGGTCAGGTCGCCACCATCATCCAGAATCATGTTGGCTGGCCATAACTCATCCGTGCCATTCACATGAATCTGTTGTTCCAGACACCATTCATACTCGGCTTCAGTTTCACCTTTCCAGGCAAATACCGGCACACCACTGGCCGCAATAGCTGCTGCAGCATGATCCTGAGTTGAAAAAATATTGCAGGACGTCCAGCGTACTTCAGCACCCAGATCAATCAGGGTTTCAATGAGCACTGCGGTCTGAATAGTCATGTGAATGCAGCCCAGAATCTTGGCACCAGCCAGTGGTTTTTCACTGGCATAGCGACGGCGCAGGCCCATCAGCGCTGGCATTTCTGCTTCGGCCAGCGAGATTTCCTTACGACCAAAGTCGGCTAGACTAATATCAGCAACTTTATAATCAGTAAATCCGGAGGTATTTTGAATAGACGCACTAACCGCGTTCATGAGGGATCTCCTTAAGATCAATCAATTCGCGGATGCCGTTCAATAAATGACATGCTCGAGCCTGGCAGTATATTACTTTACTGTTGCAGCACCCCTCGAGACCCGCTAATTTTACGCAATTGTTGCAGTGGTTCCAAGACTTACAGAAAAAATAAGCAAATAAATAATTTAAAACGAGAGGATTTTGTTAAAAAGCTGAGAAATAAGCACTTTTAAGCCATAATCTTGATACAACGTAACAAACACACAGGAATTATGAAGTTTGCTTATAGCTAAAGATAAAAAATAGCTTACTGAAAATTAAACACTTTTTATAAATTGTGTCAAAAGTTTACAGAAACTCTATAAAAATAATGAATTTGGTGACTGAAATTCTTTTTTAACCTGTGTTTAATAGCACTTGACCGATAGATAGACGTAATAATCCTTTGAGGAGCAATCATATGAAAACTTTACGTGTTTTAGCAGTATCTGCTGCTGTACTTGCAGCGACTAGCCCAGCATTTGCTGATGAAAAAGTAGTAACTGATGAAGGTATTGCTACTTTCTCTTTCTTTAAGCCTGCGTCTGTACGTATTGAGGGTGGTACTACTGGTTACGGTGGTGCGATTGCTTACGGTGTAAACCAGTATACTGATCTGGTGCTGGGTTACAACGGTGGTGATGCTGCTGATCTGGTAGGTGGCGAAGTAAAATATAATGGTGTTGAATACGATCTGGAACAGGACAACAACACTGCTTATCTGAATGCTGAAATTCGTCCATTTGGTAACTGGTTCCACGTTGCTTTAGGTACTGCTTACAATGACAATGAGTATAAGGTAAGTACCCGTAACAACCGTGGCGATATCAAAATTAACGGAACTGAGTTTGATAATGCAACTGCCAATGTCCGTGGCCGTATCAACTACAAAAATGACATCGTTCCTTATATCGGCTTTGGTGTATCTCCATCAATTACCAGCCGCATTGGCCTGTTTGCTCAGGTAGGTGCATTCTATAATGGTAACCCAGAAGTGCATTTAGACACTGATACGCCATTGGCACTTGGTAACGATGGTCAAACCCTGCGTGCTGCTCTGGATGAAGAAGAACGCGATATCCGCAATGATGACAAATACAAGTGGATGCCAGTTGGTAAAGTAGGTTTGAGCTTCCGCTTCTAATCTACAGGCCTCCTGTAAAACCAAAAAGCAGACTTCGGTCTGCTTTTTTTATGGTTTAAACATATAAAGCAATTGAGTGAGTAGGGTGGTCTAACGCTACAAAGCCCAAGTTAAACCTCAGGCTGTGCAGCTTTTTTTAACGCTTTAATATCTGCCTCGGGTGAGCATAGGGAAATGAACTCGTAACCATAACCACGCAGCAAATGGCCCTTTCGCACAGCAATCCAGGTAGTATTTTCACCAAACAGGTCAATCTGTAATTGATGCAGGCGGCGGTCACGGTCTGCATCATAGGCGATGGAGTTCACAATACCTACGCCCATGCCAAGTTCGACATAGGTTTTAATCACATCGGCATCCAGTGCAGACATAACAATATCAGGGGTTAGGCTGGCATTGGCAAATGCTGCATCAATTTTGGAGCGTCCGGTAAATCCACCGTGATAGGTAATCAGTGGCCACTGTGCCAGTTCATCCAGTGTAACGGTTTGCTGCTGCGATAACGGATGGCCCTGTGGGGTAATAATGCTGTGATACCAGTGGTAATAGGGCACGCTGGCCAGACTTTCTTCTTGCGTTAGGGATTCGGTCGCAATGCCAATATCTGCTTCGCCGTGCATTAGCATTTCCGTAATCTCAACCGGGCTGGCCTGCTGTAAAATCAGGTGAACCTTGGGAAAGGCTTTTTTAAACTTGGCCACAATTGGCGGCAGGATATAACGTGCCTGCGTGTGCGTGGTCGCAATAATCAGTTCACCCTGATCCACCCGGTTAAAATCATCAGAAAGCCGTTTAATATTATCGGCATCACGCAGCATGCGTTCGACAATGCCCAGCAAAGATTGGCCGGGTTCTGTCAGGCCAAGGATGCGCTTGCCTTTACGGATAAAAAGTTGCACGCCCAGTTCATCTTCAAGATCCTTGATGTGTTTGCTGACACCAGATTGTGAGGTAAACAGGGCATTTGAGGCATCAGTCAGGTTAAAATTCTGGCGTACTGTTTCGCGGATAATCCGTAATTGTTGAAAATTCATTATCGTTAATCTCCAGATTTTCTATACGTTATGCTGCACTTGAAACTGCAATAAATAGGAAAACAGGCGCTGATGAACGCCTGAATCATAAAGCACTATGGCTTGGCATCAAATCGAATTAAGCGGCATAACCATTAAAAAGATGCAGGTTGCTGGCTGTCACCCAGACAGTTTGCCCCGGTTGCAACGTCAGGTTGAGTTGTTGTTCCTGCGTGAGGGCCACTTCAAGCAAGCGGCCTTGCCTGTCCTGTAGTTCTATCCGGATTTGTCCGGCTAGCCAGACATCACGAATAACCTTGGCCTGCAAACTTGGCTCGGCAGGCGCTTGTGTATGAATGTGTAGCTCATTGGGCCGGGCAAATACAATGACATTGTTCTGGCTATTAGCCTGAGATGGTTCATGCTGGGACTGTGGATGCTGATAATGTTGGGGTAACACCAGCTGGTCGTCAGAAAATATCACACGGTTGCCTTGCCGCTGGCCTTCCAGCCGGTTGGCCTGTCCTAAAAAGTCAAAGACAAACGGAGTGGCGGGATGGTCATAAACCTCACGCGGGCTACCAATTTGTTCAATATTGCCTTTGTTCATCACCACAATCTGGTCGGCTACTTCCAGTGCTTCCTCCTGATCATGCGTGACAAAAATTGAGGTAATGTGTAGTTCATCATGCAGGCTACGCAACCAGCGACGCAGTTCTTTACGTACCTTGGCATCAAGCGCACCAAATGGTTCATCCAGCAATAACACGCGTGGTTCTACGGCAAGGGCGCGTGCCAAGGCAATCCGCTGACGCTGGCCACCGGATAACTGGGCGGGAAAACGGTCTGCCAGAAAACCCAGTTGCACCAGATCAAGCAGCTTACTGACCCGTTTTTTGATTTCCGCCTCAACAGGACGGGTTTTACGGGGGCGTACACGTAAGCCGAAGGCCACATTGTCAAATACGGTCATGTGGCGGAACAGGGCATAGTGCTGGAACACAAAACCCACCTGACGATGGCGCACATGGGTATCGGTGGCATCTTCACCTTCCAGCAGGATTTGTCCGCCATCGGCTGATTCCAGCCCGGCAATAATACGCAGCAGGGTGGTCTTGCCACAACCGGAAGGCCCCAGCAGCGCCACCAGTTCACCTTCGGGAAAATCGAGGCTAATGTTGTTTAGGGCATGAAAACTGCCAAACTGTTTATCAATATTTTTAACCTGAATGCTCATGGCTTGTGTCCTATAATTTGGTATCGAAAAATGGGGTGTCGAAAATGGACTATCGAAGTAAGCGGGATTTAGGCGGTGGAATCGGTGCGGTTATCTTGCTGACTGCTGCGCGATTCAATCCATACCTTAAGAATCAGGGTCAAAATCGCCAGTAAGGCCAACAGGGACGACACGGCAAACGCGGCGCTAAAGGTATACTCGTTGTATAAAATTTCGACATGCAGCGGCAGGGTATTGGTTTCACCGCGAATATGACCAGACACCACTGACACCGCGCCAAATTCACCCATAGCCCGTGCATTACACAAAATCACGCCATACAGCAGGCCCCATTTAATGTTGGGCAAAGTGACATGCCAGAAGGTTTGCCAGCCGTTGGCACCCAGCACAATGGCTGCTTCCTCTTCTTCGGTGCCTTGCGCTTCCATCAGTGGAATCAGCTCGCGTGCAACAAAGGGAACCGTGATAAATACCGTAGCCAGTACAATGGCCGGCACTGCATACAAAATCTGAATGTCATGATCCCGCAGGGTTTCCCCAAACCAGCCTTGTGCCCCAAACAGCAGCACCAGCATTAAACCGGCAATGACTGGCGATACCGAAAATGGCAGGTCAATTAAGGTGGTTAAAATGGATTTGCCACGAAACCTGAACTTGGCCACACTCCATGCAGCCGCAATCCCAAAAATCACATTCACAGGCACCGCAATGGCTGCCGTGAGCAGGGTGAGTTTGACTGCTGCCAAGGTATCTGGGTCGATCAGCGCATGAAAATACACCTCGATGCCCTGTTTAAAGGCTTCAACAAATACCAGAATCAGGGGTAATAACAGGCAGCTTGCAAAGAAAATCAGGCTAATGGTTAACACGATATAGCGCACCAGCGGCGATTCACGGGTGGCATCACGTGATTGCAAGCGGTCTGACAGGGCATTCCCACTAGTAATAGATAAACTCATGATGCAACCCTTCCGGTACGGCGACTGGCCCAAGCCTGTAAAAAGTTAATCAGTAGTAACAATGCAAATGAAATCACCAGCATGACCACAGCAATGGTGGTTGCACCGGCATAGTCATACTCTTCAAGCCGCGAAATAATCAGTAAAGGTGCAATTTCAGTTTTAAATGGCTGGTTACCGGCAATAAAAATTACTGATCCGTATTCACCTACGCCACGGGCAAATGCCAGTGCAAAGCCAGTGAGCAATGCCGGAAAAAGAATGGGAAAAATCACCTTGGTGATGGTTTGCAGACGCGAAGCACCCAAAGCCGTTGCTGCTTCTTCCAGTTCAGTTTCCAGATCAGCCAATACTGGTTGCACAGTACGTACCACAAAAGGCAGGCCAATAAAAATCAGGGCAAGGGTAATGCCAAGGCTGGTATAGGCAATCTGAATGCCCAGCGGTTCAAGGTATTGACCCAGCCAGCCATTTTTGGAATATAGTGTGGTCAGGGCAATACCTGCCACAGCAGTTGGCAGGGCAAAGGGCAGGTCAACCAGTGCATCCACAATGCGCTTGCCGGGAAAGCTGTAACGTACCAGTACCCAGGCTAACAGCAAGCCAAACACAACATTCACCAGGGCTGCAATCAGTGCTGCACTAAAGCTAAGTTGCAAGGCTTTCAGGATTCGCTCAGAAGTCAGAATTTCAATCAGGCCATCCCAGCCAATGCCCAGTGAACGGATAAATACTGCTGACAACGGCACCAGTACCACCAGCGATAAATACAATAAGGTAAAACCCAGTGATAACCCAAAACCTGGCAGGACGCGGGTTTGTTTAGCCCTAACATTTGCCATAAATAACCTCAAATAAACTGCTAAAACGAGTGAGAAAACCGGAAGTGTTGTGTGGTGGGCAAGTCCCGCATTCGGGCACTACGGTTTAGCGGCTGGCGTACAGGCGCTAAAGGTGAACGGGCTGATCCTGCTGTTAAAAGGTCAAGATAGGGCAAGAGTTGTGGCCATGTACCAAACCTGGCAGCCACATTGATATGACCGGCATTGCCCAGATCAACCAGCCTTGATTGCCACTGGCTGGCCAGTATTTTGGCGGCTTCAAAGTCAAGCCATGGATCAGTCTGGCTGGCAATCAGCAGGCTAGGGACTGGTAAGGTACTGCCAGCAAATGTATTGGGTAGCAACTGTGCAATACTGGCCTGACCAGATTGGCGCAAACCAGTGGCAGAAAACCGTTCAGGATTGGCAGGCGCAACCAGAATGAGTGAGTCCACTTGATCAGCTAATTCCGGGTGTTGTTTTAGCGCAGCAACGCTGGTCAGGCAGCCAAAACTATGTGCCACAATCTGCACCGGCTTGTTCTGTTGCTGCACAACCTTGGTCAGTTGGGCAACCCATTGTTGCAGTACAGGCTGGTGCCAGTTTTGCTGTTCAACGCGCTCGCTATCAGGCAGAACGTGTTGCAGCCAGCTTTGCCAATGTTGCGCTTCACTACCACCAACACCCGGAACAATTAAGCGTTTCATCACCTTACTCCCAAGCTTGCCCAATTCTTGATTTGATCCAGCCCTGACTGGCTACTGTTTACCCGAGTTCTGGGCCACGATCTGGTCAAAGACGCCGTTATTGTCAAAATGTGCCTTCTGGGTTTTTCTCCAGCCGCCAAATTCCTTGTCTATCGTGATCAGCTTTAACGGCCTGAACACGTTTTTATATTTGGCGAGAACTTGCGCATTACGCGGGCGGTAAAAGTTTTTGGCTGCAATTTCCTGTCCTGCTGGAGAGTACAGATAGTTGAGGTAGCCGGTTGCCAGATTGCGGGTGCCATGCTTGTCCACGTTCTTGTCCACAATGGCTACTGGCGGTTCTGCCAGAATAGACAGGCTGGGGGTGATGATTTCAAATTTGTCCGGCTGCTCACGAATAGCCAGATACGCTTCGTTTTCCCAGGCCAGCAGCACATCCCCAATACCGCGTTCAACAAAAGTAGTGGTGGCGCCACGTGCACCGGAATCCAGCACCTTGGTGTGCTGATAAACCTGACGGACAAATTCACGCGCTGTAGTATCATTTCCACCTTTTTGATGTTTGGCCCAAGCCCAAGCCGCCAGATAATTCCAGCGCGCACCACCAGAAGTTTTTGGGTTGGGTGTAATAATCTCAACGCCGGGCTTTACAATATCGCCCCAGTCCTTGATCTGCTTTGGATTGCCCTTACGCACCAGAAAAACAATAGTGGAGGTATAAGGCGTAGAATTTTGCGGAAACTGTTTTTGCCAGTTTTTGTTTTTAATTAAAGATGTATTGTCAACAATGGCATCAATATCCGAAGCCAGCGCCAGTGTTACCACATCGGCTTCCAGACCATCAATAACCGAGCGGGCCTGCTTGCCGGAGCCACCATGTGACTGGCGAAAATTAATCTCTTGTCCGGTTTTTTGTTGCCAGTAAGTCCCAAAAGACTTATTAAAGTCATCGTATAGTTCGCGGGTTGGATCGTAAGACACATTTAAAAAATTGATAGGCGCTGCCAAAGCACTGCTACTGAACAAAATAGCCGCAAGGCCAGCAGTCAAACTTGTGGTAAAACGAATTGCCATTTTATTTCTCCAGAATTTTGCACTTTTTAAGATGAAGAACAGTGCTTTTCATCACTGATTGGAATAAGCATAAAAACTTCTGTACAAATAAAAAAACAATAAAAAAAGCATTTCTTATGAAAAAATATGATTTAAAGAAAGATGAATTCAGGAAATACTAGCAAGGGTTATCATCAACATGGCCAGTTTGAGGACGCATCATGATCAGTATTAAAAATGGCAAATATTGTCAGCAGGTTGACTGTCAGGATCGTGCTTTTTTATATGGTGATGGCTTTTTTACCACCATCAGGCTGGAAGACGGCAAGCTTTGCCTGTGGCAGCGTCATATCGAGCGGCTGATTCAGTGTGCCGATCAGCTGGGCTTTAATCTGGATATTGAAGTGCTGGAGCAGCAGGTTCAGGACTTCCTCAAAGACCATGATCGCTCCTTTGGAATCGTCAAAATTATTGTGAGCCGTGGCTTGGGCGAGCGTGGCTATTTACCACCTGAACAAAGTGCCGATATTTATATCCAGTTTTTCCCTGCCGAAAAACCGGAAGTTGTTGCTGAACCAGCACAGCCTATTGAGAGTGGTTTATTACAGCTAACCTTGGGCCATGTGATGCCAGCCATTGCCGGCTTAAAAACCCTAAACCGCATGGAGCAGGTCTTGTTACGGCAGGAACTGGCTGCAACAACATGGCCTGAAGCGCTGGTGTCTGATATTCAGGGTAACCTGATAGAAGGTGTCTACAGCAATTGCTTTTTTTACATGGACGACAAGTGGTATACGCCCTTGCTGGATCAGGCCGGTATTGCAGGGGTGATGCGTGCCGAAATTCTGGCTCAAATGCTGGCCGACAATATCCCCCATCTTATTACCCACATTCCCAAAACAGTGGTTGACCAGATTGAAGCCCTGTTTTTTTGTAATGCCTTAAGTGGCATTGTGCCTGTAAAAAGCCTAAATAGCCGCCCCTTAAATACTAAACCTGTGGAGCAGTTAAAGCAGAAGCTGCATGGTTTGTCTTATTAAAATTTCCTCAGACTGTTGCTGATTTAATCAGCAGGTTGGGTTGGGCTTAATCTGAACTGCTCAATTTTGCCATCAAGTTCTGCTATGCTTGCTTACCTTTGTTCAGCATCAACCGGTTATGGCAAAACGTCCTGTTAACACGAAAGCAAAACCCAAAACCACAGCAGCAAAATCCGGGGCAGGTATTCTCCAGTCTAAAAGCATACGTTTGCTGGTAGTGGCTGCCATTGCAGGCCTACTGGTACTATGGATGCTGCTATGGCAGGGACTTTGGCGTGAAATTCCCATGCGCAGCCAGAGCCAGATGCTAAATATCAAACAGGGCCAAACCTATTCAGGCTTAATTGCAGAGCTTAGTGAAAAAGGCCAGATTCGGGTGCCGGTCATGGCTAAAATTTATCAGCGCCTGTTTATCCATGACACCTTAAAAGCCGGTGTTTATGAAATTCAACAAGGCACAACTGTTCAGCAATTGCTGCAAATGCTGAGTAATGGCAAGCTGGCGCAGATGAATCGTGTGCTGGTGATTGAAGGCACTACCTTTGCCCAGCTCCGTAAACGTCTGGATAGCGACCCCAATGTAACCCATACCTTAAAAGGTCTGGATACCCAGCAAATGCTGAAAAAGCTGGAGATTAACCAGCCACATCCTGAGGGATGGTTTGCACCGGATACCTATTATTTTGCCAAGGGTGAAACTGACGCAGCCATTTTAAAGCACTTGTACCGCACCCAGAAAAAGATTGTGGATGAGGCCTGGCAAAAGCGTGCGCCCAACCTGCCGTATAAAAATGCCTATGAAGCCCTGATTATGGCTTCCATCGTTGAACGGGAAACAGGTGTGCCCAGCGAGCGACAGGACGTAGCCGGAGTGTTTGTCCGCCGCCTAAAGATAGGCATGCGTCTGCAAACCGACCCGACAGTAATTTATGGCATGGGTGACAATTATAAAGGCAATATTCGCCGTCAGGATTTGCTCACGCCAACGCCCTACAACACGTATACCATTGATGGCTTGCCGCCAACACCAATTGCATTACCCAGCAAGGCCTCCATTGAAGCCGCACTGCATCCGGCAGCCGGTAACAGCCTGTACTTTGTGGCGACTGGCACAGGCGGGCATGTGTTTAGCAGTTCACTGGAGCAGCACAATCAGGCTGTGGCCAATTACCTGAAAGTCTTGCGCCAGAAACGGGCGGCCAATGCCAATTCAGCCGGAGTCAGCCCTTAATGTTCATAAGTTTTGAAGGCACAGAAGGAGTAGGCAAAACTACCCTGATTAAAAGTCTGGCTGATTATTTGCAGCAACAGGGTAAGGATATTCTACTCACCCGTGAACCCGGCGGTACACCGCTGGCTGAACAAATCCGTGAGTTGCTGCTTAGCCCGCAGGATGAAGCCATGAGTGAAAACTGCGAGCTTTTACTGATCTTTGCGGCCCGTGCCCAGCATATTGCACAGGTCATTCAACCCGCATTGAATGCAGGCCGGTGGGTGCTGAGTGACCGTTTTGTTGATGCCAGTTTTGCCTATCAGGGTGGCGGCCGCGGCTTGAATGTACAAACCATTGAGCTATTGCGCCAGCAATTTGTACCCGTAATGCCACATATTACCTTCTGGCTGGATGCACCGGTAGAGCTTGGCATGCAACGTGCGCGCAAGCGCGGTGCCCTAGATCGGTTTGAGCAGGAAAAACTGGAATTTTTTCAAAAAGTACGTGCATCCTACCAAAACCGGGCGAATGCAGAGCCGAAGCGTTTTGTACAACTGGATGCCAGCCAGACCCCAGCACAAATTCTGGAACAAGCCATTGCTGTGCTCAAACAAAAAACCACATTGTCATCCAGCTAAAGTGTAGAGACAAAAATATAAAGGCAAAACTGGGTCTGCCTTTATATTTACCTGTAAATTCTATAGAAAGTTACGATGTAGCCTGCCTTCACACTACAATAGGAGACTGGGCTACAAAGCCCGGTGGTAGCAGCACGGTATCGCGAATTTCATTCGAAGTGTCCGGATAGTCCAGCGTATAGTGCAGGCCACGTGACTCATGGCGCTGTAAGGCGCAGCGTACAATCATCTCTGAAACCAGCACCAGATTGCGTAATTCAATCAGGTTTTTGGTAATAACATAACCCTGATAATAATCTTCAATTTCCCGCTTGAGCAATTCAATCCGGTTTAGGGCACGTTGCAGGCGCTTGGTAGTGCGTACAATACCCACATAGTTCCACATAAAGCTGCGTAGCTCATCCCAGTTTTGCAAAATTACCACGTCTTCATCCGGGTTTTGGACTTTGGATGCATCCCAGTCTGGCACATGGTTAATAGTAGGCGTATCCGGATGCAACTGGGCAATATGCCGTGCAGCACTCATACCGTACACAAAGCATTCCAGCAGAGAATTACTGGCCATCCGGTTAGCACCATGCAATCCGGTGAATGAAGTCTCACCAATCGCATATAAACCGGCAATATCGGTCTGGCTATGACTATCGACCATTACCCCGCCACAGGTGTAATGCGCCGCTGGAACTACCGGAATCATGTCCTTGGTAATATCAATGCCCAGCTCCAGCAGGCGCTCATACAGGGTCGGGAAGTGGGATTTTACAAAGTCTTCCGGCTGATGGGTAATATCCAGCCACACATGGCGGATACCCAGCCGTTTCATTTCATAGTCAATAGCACGTGCCACAATATCACGCGGGGCCAGTTCAGCACTTTCATGGAAACGCTGCATAAAGCGCTCACCATCCGGCAAGCGCAAATAAGCGCCTTCTCCACGCATGGCTTCTGTAATCAGAAAAGAACGGGCCTGCGGATGGTACAGGCAGGTAGGGTGAAACTGGTTAAATTCCAGATTAGCCACCCGGCAGCCTGCACGCCATGCCATTGCAATACCGTCTCCGGTCGCAATATCTGGGTTGGAAGTGTACAGATAAGCTTTGCTGGCACCTCCGCAAGCCAGGGCCACAAACGGTGCTAGTAGGGTTTCAACCTGCTCGGTATGAATGTTCAGCACATATAGGCCAGCAACACGGTTACTGTCTTCCAGACCTAAACCCAGACGCTGGGTAGTAATGACATCAATGGCCGCATAGTTTTCAAGCAAGGTCACATGCTTGCATTCACGTACCCGCTTAACCAGCGTGGTTGAAATTGCCATGCCAGTAGCATCCGCTGCATGAATAATCCGGCGCTGGGAGTGGCCACCTTCACGGGTTAAATGCAGTTGTTCTGCTTCATCCAGCGTAAAGCGTACGCCTTGTTCCAGTAGAAAATTAACCGCATCACGGCCATGTTCTACCGTAAATGCCACAGCATCGTGGTGACATAAATAGGCACCAGCAATCAGGGTATCTTCAACATGCTGTTCTACCGAATCTGTTTCATCCAGAACTGCTGCCACACCGCCCTGGGCATAATAGGTGCTGGCTTCTGTCAGGACTGATTTTGCCAGCACAGCAACTTTAAGATGAGTTGGCAATGACAAGGCAAGTGTTAAACCTGCTGCACCACTACCTACAATGATCACATCATAAACAGATGCATGGCTCTGGTCGGGCATTGTAAAAGGCCTGAAATATATTAAAAAAACAGAGGCGAATAACACGCCAAAATGATTAAAAACGCAAGCTTTTTAAGCAAAAATTTATGATTGGAAATACAGATTTAACTGTATGAAATTTCACATTTTCTACATAATTTCAATTAAAGCCGTTATTTAGCCAAAACTGAAACGATTGCTAACAGAAAATCCATAAAAAGTCTGTTAAAACATTTAACTACTTTTCGGATTACATAGACTCACTAGGAAGGCAGTCAATGAGTATGAAATACGTTCAACAGGGTATTTTTGCAGCAGTATGTTCCATTGTCGTTAGTCAGTCCGGCATAGCGGCAACTCCTGTTGATTTCTCATCATTAGTTCAGACAGTTAGCCCTGCGGTTGTTCGCGTGAACGTTTCCAAAAAGCTGAGTCAGGAAGAATTATTACAACAACAAATGCCTGAGCTGCTTCGCCGTTTTTTTGGCAATAATATCCAGATTCCCAATCAGCGCATACCACAGGAGCAAAGTGCCTATGGTAGTGCTTTTTTCATTACCAAAGATGGCTATTTGCTTACTAACCACCATGTTGTTAGCGATGCCAGCAAGGTCACTATTACTTTAAATGACCGCCGTGAGATTGATGCCGAACTGGTCGGAAGTGATGCCCGTACTGATGTAGCCGTGCTAAAAGTTAAAGGCAGTGATTTTCCAGCCTTGCGTACAGGCGATGCGAACCGCTTAAAAGTGGGTGAACCTGTACTGGCTATTGGCTCACCGTTTGGCTTTGATTATTCCGCTTCTGCCGGGATTGTAAGTGCAAAATCACGCACCATGTCGCGTGAAAATGCCGTACCTTTTATTCAAACCGATGTGGCCTTAAACCCGGGTAATTCAGGGGGTCCCCTATTTAACCAGCAGGGTGAGGTAGTGGGTATTAACTCACGGATTTTTAGTGGCACTGGTGGCTACATGGGTTTGTCGTTTTCAATTCCCATTGATGTGGCCATGGACGTTGCCAACCAGATTATTAAAACCGGCAAGGTGTCGCGGGCTTATCTGGGCGTCATGTTACAGGATATTGACCGTAACCTTGCCGAAGCATATGAGCTGTCACGTCCAGAAGGGGCGCTGGTAACGCAGGTATCGGAAGATACCCCTGCCAGCAAGGCGGGTTTGAAAGCCGGGGATATTATCCTTGCCTACAATGGCACCACGATTAATCGCACTACAGATTTAATTAACCTGATTAATCGCACACGCCCAAACCAGACGGCAACTATGGTGGTGCAACGCAACAATAAACAGTTATCCCTAAGCGCCATGTTAACCAGTGCGCCTGATGACACACCAGCCGCTGAAAGCATGAAAACTGATCAGGGGAAAGGGCCTTCGCTGGGCATGCAATTGCGTGACTTAACTCCCGCTGAAACCCAGAGTCTCAAAGTAAAAGGCGTTGTAATTACTGATGTATTACCGGGCGGATTGGCTGCCCACGCCGGTTTATTGCCGGGTGATGTAATCACCCGTTTAAATAATACAGAGACTCCAAATGCAGTAGCCTTGTTAAATGTGATTCGTAACTTGCCATTAAACCGTGTAGTCCGTGTTGCTATTCAGCGCGATGGTGTGCCAGCGATTGTTGGATTAAGGGTAGAGTAAAGAAAATACAAAAGAGGGGTATTTCTCCTCTTTTGTACAAAATGTTAATAAATGTATTTTGTGCTTATGTCACAATAGACATATGAATTTGGGTTAATCTTTTTATTTCCATGACTGAAATTATCGACCGTCCGCTGCCGCTAAAACCGCGTGGTGGTTTAGCAGTGCAATATGCTGCTATTCGGGCCTTATTTTTACGCGAGCTGCAGACTCGATTTGGGCATTATCGTCTTGGATATTTGTGGGCAATTTTAGAGCCTGGTCTGTTAGTAGGAACTAAGCTTGTGCTTTTCGGCTCTATTATGCAGAGGGCTATTCCTTCTATGAGCTACTCTTTGTTTCTCATATGTGGGGTTTTACCTTTTCTGATGGTAATGAGGTCAGCTACTAAATCTATGGGGGCGGTTTCTAGTAATAAAGGCTTATTTATATATAGATCCGTAAAACCTATAGATGCAGTTATAGCTAGAGTTTTATTGGAAGGCATTCTTTATTTTATAGTATTTTTTATCTTTCTCTTTGCTTTAGTATATGCAGGAGATGAGATTAGCTTTAGTAATATTCCTGCATTATTGGGTTGTTGGCTTATTTTATTGATATTCTCTCTAGGCTTCTCATTAATCATGGCTGTTTTGGGAGATTTATCTGAAGAGCTGGCTAAATTTGTTAAATCGTTTTTTTTCATTTTATATTTTTTATCTGCTGTGATGTATTCAGTAAATACCATTCCAGTACAGTATCATGTCTATATTTTATGGAATCCTATTGTGCATGGTCTAGAGTACATGCGTCATACTATTAATCCAGATTATTCTATAAATTTTATCTCTTTAAGATATCTAATTTATAGCACAATTATAGTCTTATTTGTAGGTTTATTAAGTTATAAATCTCGCGAAAGGATAATGTTAAAGACAAAATGATTATACTTGAAAACTTAACCAAGTCATATGTAACTCCAAAAGGTCGTCACTATGTGTTTAAAAACTTGAATGCTGTATTGCCTGAAAATAAAAGTGTAGCTTTGCTTGGTAAAAATGGTGCTGGAAAAAGTACTTTGCTACGTATTATTGGTGGTATTGATCATCCTGATTCAGGTAAAGTTCTCACGAATGCTTCTATCTCGTGGCCTGTGGGAATGGCAGGAGGTTTTCAGGGCAGTTTAACAGGTCGACAAAACGTAAAGTTTGTATCACGCCTCTATGTTCCAGAAAGCGAAGTTAATAATAAAGTTGATTTTGTTGAGGATTTTGCGGAGTTAGGTAAATATTTTGATATGCCTATTAAGAGTTATTCTTCAGGTATGCGTGCAAGAATAGGTTTTGGTTTAAGTATGGCATTTGATTTTGATTATTATCTTCTTGATGAGGCGGGGGCAGTAGGTGATGCAAGTTTTAGAGCTAAGAGTCAGATATTTCTGGATAATTTGAAAAAAAATGCCAACATTATTATGGTATCACATAATTTGAAGGATTTACCACGTAATTGTGATGTGGGTATAGTGGTAATGAATGGTGAGGCTATATTTTATGAAAACGTTGAAGAAGCGGTAGAGGTATATAAACAATATGCGCTTGCTAAAAAATAACCGTATTTGGTTAATCTATTTTTCAGTAGTATTAATACCTCTGCTTACTATCAGTTTTTACCTTTTTACTTTGGCAAAAGATCGTTATGTTTCAACTTCGGTTGTGATCGTTAAGCAGGTGGGGCAGGTTGGAATTGAACAAACAAATGGTTTAGGGGCGCTCTTAGGTGTAAATAATACAAGTGCAGAAGATGCCCAATTCCTAAAAGCATATATTCAATCACCAGATATGATTTATCAGCTTAATAAAGAGCTAAACTTGATTGATGAGTTCAAGGGGGATGGTTCTGATCCTATTTTTCAACTGCCAGCCAATGCTTCTGTAGAGACATTGGTGAATTATTTTAATAAACGTGTTCAAGTGAATCTTGATGAAAAAACCATGATGTTAAAGGTAGTCACTCAAGGATTTTCGCCTGAATTTTCATTAAAATTAAATAAAGCCATTTTGTCACAAAGTGAGCAATTCATTAATAATGTTTCACAAAGAATTGCTAAAGACCAGCTTGTATTTGCGCAAGATCAACTTAATGAAGCTACTTCACAACTTTCAATGGCACGAACTCGACTATTAAACTATCAAAATCAGAATCAAATGTTTGATCCCCAAACGCAAGCTCTGGCGGTAGCACAATTAGTAACAGGGCTAGAGTCAAATTTGGCACAATTACGTACAGAAGAGCGTATGTTGTTAAGCTATTTAAATCCAGATGCCCCACAGGTCATAGCGGTTCGCAGCCAAATAATTGCATTAGAGCAACAAATTAATCTTGAAAAATCAAAGCTTACCTCTAAAAGCGCTGGAAATAAGCTTAATAGTCGGGCAGCTGATTTCGAAGCTCTTAAAGCTCAGGTAGAATTTAATACTGATCTTTATAAAATATCTCTAGGTTCATTAGAAAAAGCTCGATTAGAGGCAGTACGTAAGCTTAAAAATGTAATCGTAATTACCAGTCCTCAATTGGCACAGGATGCTTACTATCCACGTCGCGGTTATATTTTATTATCGGCGTTTTTTATACTTACCGTTTTATTTGGTATCGGGCAGCTTATTGCTTCAGTCATTCGTGAGCATCAGGAGTAATACAATGAAAAAATTAGCTTTGTTGATGGCAATCTCCTGTGTTGGCAGCTCCGGCTTTGCCGCTGTAAATAACTATTTACCTGAAGATCTTGGGGTAGCAAGCAATTTAAGCAATAACCCTGCTTATCAAACCCAAAATAATGAAGCAAATTCTGTGGCTGCTGCAACCATGTTGCCTTCTAATTCAATCATTAATATGGGCAATACCTCTCCATCTATTAATAATACTGATAGTCATATGTTTGGTGCGCAGCTGTTTAAAGGTGCTTTTGCCAGTAGCTCCGGAAGTACTTTTAATTCCAGTTATATGATTAATCCTGGGGATAACATTCAATTGCGCTTATGGGGTGCTTATCAATTTGCGGGTACACTTACTGTAGATCCACAAGGCAATATTT
This sequence comes from Alkanindiges hydrocarboniclasticus, assembly GCF_001982605.1. Classification (GTDB taxonomy): domain Bacteria; phylum Pseudomonadota; class Gammaproteobacteria; order Pseudomonadales; family Moraxellaceae; genus Alkanindiges; species Alkanindiges hydrocarboniclasticus. The sequence goes on from NZ_MLCN01000008.1 coordinate 295,997, forward strand.
TCATTCCTAATGTTGGACCGTTAAAAGTTGCGGGTGTTAATAATGGTCAACTGCAAAATATTGTTCAGCAAGCTGTTCGCCGGGTATATGTTTCCAACGTTGGCGTCTATGCAGCCTTGGAGCAGGCACAGCCGGTCAAAGTTCTGGTTACAGGGTCAGTAACTCAGCCAGGCTCTTATGGCGGGGTATCTTCTGACTCAGTGCTTGCTTATCTTGACCGGGCAGGAGGTGTTGATTCAGAACGCGGCAGCTATGTCGATGTAGAGATCCTACGGAATGGTCGAATTATGCAATATGTTAATCTTTACGATTTTTTGCTAGCTGGTCAAATTCAACCCTTTGCTTTTAAAGATGGTGACGTCATTGTAGTAGCACCACGTAAACACACTTTTTCCATTGGCGGAGAAGTTTATAACGCTTACGATTTTGAATTCGATGTACCAGAGTTAACAGTAGCTAAAGCATTATCGGTTGCCCGCTTGAAACCTGGTGCCACCAATATTAGTATTATGCGCAGGCAAGGCACAGAATTTAAAAGTGAATACTATACGCTTGCGCAGGCTCAAAATGTCTTGTTGCAAGATGGTGATGTCGTCACTGTGACAGCAGATCGCTATGCGGGCACGATTCAAGTAAGGATAGAAGGGGCGCATAATGGTGCGCATGCTATTGTATTGCCTTATGGTTCAACCTTAAAACAGGTTTTACAGCAAATAAAGCCGAATAGCCTTTCTCAAGTAGATGCAATACAGTTATTTAGACCTTCTGTAGCAGTGCGCCAGAAAGAGATGCTCAATATTTCTCTAGATAAACTGGAAGAGGCAACTTTGTCAGTGCGTTCAGCCACACGTGAAGAAGCAGAACTGCGTTTAAAGGATGCTGAACTTATCAAACAGTTTGTGGCTAAGGCACGGCAGATACAACCTAAAGGCCAGGTAATTCTTAATAAGAATAATCTTGACAGTATTATATTGGAGCAGGGAGATACTGTCAGCATACCGGAAAAAACTTCTATTACACTGATTCATGGTGAGGTGATGTTTCCGAATGCTGTAGCCTGGGCGCCTCAGATCAAAGCCAAAGACTATATTAAACAGGTTGGCGGTTATACCCAAAAATCAAATAAATCCAAGATTATTATTATTCATCAAAATGGTGAATCAGAACTGGTAAGCGCTAATTATATGGTTAAGCAAGGTGATGAAATTATGGTACTGCCTAAAGTTTCTACCAAAAGTGTGGAAATCGGACGTGGTTTAACACAAATTTTATATCAATTGGCAATTGCCGCCAAAGTTGTTTTAGATTTTTAAGGGAAAGTGTAGCATGAGTTTAATTAGCCTTTTTACTGATCATGGGAAGCGTAAAGTAGATATTAATTTAAGATTAAAAAAAATCAGAAAAAACATAGCAGATTTACCTGAATTAATTGAGAATCTTAGTATTTTAAATAAAAATAAAAAAATCAAAAAGTTGTTGAAAGACCCAAGGAAATTTTTTTTAGATAGTAAGTTTTTTCCGAATAGTTTTGAACCTATCGTAAATGAAGTATTTAATTTTAAAGATGGTATTGATGTTGTTAGGTTTGAAAGTTTTATTTCTTTAGAAGATTTAGAGAATGATAGACCTCTTATACTCATCTTTAATTGTAATGATTGGAAAAGAGAGTATATTTTAAATTATTTTCCTAATAACCATTTATTATTTGCCCCTATTAAATATAATGATAAAGAAATTCGGTTGGCTCTTGAAAAAATTTATGCTTATAAAACTCCTCAAAGTGTGATAATTTGGGGTAGTCAGCATAATGAAAGCGTATTAAGTTATTGTAGGGATTATAATATTTCTATTAAAAGAGTAGAAGATGGTTTTTTACGCTCTGCTCAATTAGGTGTAGAATATAGCCGCCCATTATCATTGGCTTTTGATAGTTTAGGTTTATATTTTGATAGTTATAAAGCATCAGATGTTGAAAACTTGCTAAATTTTGAAAGTCTAGAAAACTATGATGACTATATTGAGCAATCTATTGCTTTAATTAATTTAATTAAAATATTAAAAATTAGTAAATACAATAAACCTAGCTTATATAATATAGAAGAGATTTTGGGTCCAAAGCTTAAGAAAAGAATCTTGGTAATTGGTCAAAGTAGAAATGATGCATCATTGCGCTTAGGTGGAGTTGATGATTACTCAATTGAAAACATGATTGATATAGTTAATAGTGAGCATAAAAATGTTGAAATCATATATAAGCCACATCCTGACGAGATTTATAAAAATTTGGCGAACTTAGAAACATATAATAATGTCCGTACTTTAATAGAAGATGTTAATCTTGGTGATATTTTTGAATGTGTTGATCATGTATATGTCTATACATCTTTAAGTGGAATGGAAGCATTATTTTATAACTTGAAAGTTACCGTGCTTGGTAAGCCATTTTATGCAGGTTGGGGCCTTACTGATGATAGAAAAGAAATTAGTAGAAGATATAGAAAATTAAGTTTATTAGAGTTATTTTATATTAGTTATGTATTATATCCAACATATGAAATCAATA
>NZ_MLCN01000080.1 GCF_001982605.1 Alkanindiges hydrocarboniclasticus
GCTGCTCATCCGCAAAGTTTAATCAGACTTTGCACAAAGCCAGTGACCATACGTAAAGACAGACGGAATAAGGATTTAATCATTAAGCAGCATTGGATGGCTGCGTCGGAGTAGGTTTGATTTCGCCCTTGTTTACCGATGGACGGAGCATACCATTGCGTAGCAGGATCAAACCAAATGGCAATATTTCCGCGACTCATGAGTGCTCGGTTATATGCGGGCCAATTGGTTGTGCGGTAGATTTTGTGTGTAGGCTTCTTCATTTGAAAATTATATCGCTGAAAAACCCTTTACAGATAGGTTTGTGCAACAAAGCCCTCACTAAATACTTTATTTATTAGCCAGTTAAATATCTAATATTTAATTAAATAATTACTTATTCAAGTTAAATCATTCTACCTTTGAGTTTATTAAAATAGACCCAATAAACACGCTCCCATTCCTTCAAAAAAACTCCACTTGAGAAGAATTATCAGTTATTATTTGGGCAAGAATTATTCCTGTGAATTGACCATGAATGCTCATACCGTAACGTTGGCTAATGTCTTAACCATTCAAAAGCTTAGCAAAAAATTCGGTGAGCGTTTTGCTGTAAATCAAGCATCATGGTCTGCTCAAAGTGGTCAGATTATTTGCCTGCTGGGACATTCTGGTTGTGGCAAGACAACCATGCTACGTCTAATCGCAGGTCTAGAGACTCCTACTGAGGGTTCTATTCAGCTAGAAAGAAAAGTTCTATGGGACCCATATCAACAAGTTCAAGCTGAAGAACGCAATATCGGTTTTGTATTTCAAGACTATGCTCTCTTTCCACATTTGAGCGTGTTGGAAAATGTGATGTTTGGATTGAAAAAAATCCCGAAGCACGAGCGTCAATCTATTGCTGAAAATGCGTTAAAGCATGTCTCTATGTCGCATCATATTCATAGCTATCCACATACTTTATCTGGTGGTGAGCAACAGCGTGTTGCTTTAGCTCGTGCACTCGCACCTAAACCTCATGTCTTGCTTATGGATGAACCATTTTCGAATTTGGATCATCGTTTACGTGATCAAATTCGACAAAGTACTATTGAAATTTTAAAACAGACTTCAACCACCACTATCATTGTGACTCATGATCCTGAAGAAGCACTTCAAATTGCTGATCAGATTATTTTGATGCATCAAGGTAAAATCATTCAAAGTGGTACGCCCAAGCAGCTTTACTTCCAACCGAAAACACTTTTTGCGGCACGTTATTTTTCCGATTTGAATGAAATAAAAACTCAAATACAAGATCAACAATTGCATACGATTTTTGGAAATATTGCGATTCCAAAACATTTGACGAGTAATAACGAGATTCGTTGCTATTTTAGACCCCATCAATTACGTGTTAATCGGATAAAAACTGAAAATAGTCTAGCTGCTAAAATTATTTCGTCGAACTTCTTAGGCTATTCACAACTACTTAAATTAAAAATCGAGGCAGAAGATAAAGTGTTAATTGCTTATGTTGAATATTCTCAACATTACGACCAAGCAGACACCGTCTACCTATCGTTAGATTTATCTCAGTGTTTCTTTTATGAAGCCAATGATTCAATCGAAACCCATCAATCATCCACTTAACTAGTATTTATTATTCAAGTTTCTTCTTTAGGGATCAAAAATGAACCAACGAATAAAACTTCATGCGCTTTCAGTTAGTCTTGTCGCACTCAGCAGTGGTTTGGTAAATGCCGCTGAGGTCAATCTCTATACCACTCGCGAACCTGTGTTAATTCAACCACTCTTAGAAGAGTTCAATCAAAAAACAGGTATTAAAGTAAACACTGTTTTTATCAAAGATGGAATGCTGGAACGTGTTAAAACTGAAGGTCGCCGCTCACCTGCAGACGTCATGCTGACCGTTGATTTCGGTAATTTGGTTGATTTGGTTGAAAATGGTTTAACTCAACGAGTGAACTCTAAAGTTTTAAATACCGCGATTCCAGGTAACTTACGTGCAGCCAATGGTCATTGGTATGCGCTATCTATGCGTGCTCGTGCAGTATATGTTTCTAAAGAACGTACACCACTAAAAGCCATCAGTTATGAAGATCTCGCAAATCCAAAATGGAAAGGCAAGATTTGTATCCGCTCTGGTAGCCATCCTTATAACACATGGCTAATTGCATCCTATATTGCTCATCACGGCGAAAAAGCAACTGAGCAATGGTTACGTGGTATCAAAGCAAATTTAGCTCGCCCAGCGAGTGGTGGTGATCGTGATGTTGCACGTGATATTCTCGGTAAAATTTGTGATATCGGTGTTGCAAATACCTACTACGTAGGAACAATGCGTAATGGTGATGCTGAGCAACAACGTTGGGGCAATGCAATTAATGTTGTATTACCTCGCTTTAAAAATGGTGGAACGCATATCAATGTATCAGGTGCAGCTGTAGCAAAATATGCACCAAACCGTAAAGAAGCAGTTCAATTATTGGAATTCTTATCTTCAGATCATGCACAAGCAATCTATGCACAAAGTGGTTATGAGTATCCAGTAAAATCTGGTGTGAAGATTGATCCAATTATCGCAAGTTTCGGAAAGTTAAATATTGATAACGTCCGTCTGAGTGAAATTGCAAAATATCGTAAAGCAGCAAATCTGTTAGTCGATAAAGTTCAATTTAATCACTAAGTGATTTTATGGGCAGGTCATCCATTTTGTTTTGACCTGTCCAATCAAACTTCTTAAACCTGCTCCTCAATAGTTTCTTAATCTCTAATGACCAAAAATAAGCATCACTTTAATTTATTTACATCGCTCAGTGGGGTATTGACCTTACTTGCTTGCTTGCCTGTTATTGCATTGGTTTTAACAGCAATTCAGGGTAATAGTGATATTTTTGGGCATCTGATTCAGTATGTTCTGCCCCCTACTTTGGTTGATACCAGTATTTTATTATTTGGTGTTGGTCTACTCACGATTTTAATCGGGACTGGTAGCGCATGGTTAGTAACCGCATATCAGTTTAGAGGTCGAGCTTTTTTAGATTGGGCTCTACTGCTTCCCCTTGCAATACCAACATATATCATCGCTTATAGCTATATCGATATTTTGCATCCTATCGGCCCAGTACAAAGCTTTCTAGCAGCTAACTTTGGTTGGGAATCTCAACCTGCTTGGTTTCCGAATATTCGCTCTGTTTGGGGCTGTATTTTTCTATTAAGTTTTGTCTTATATCCCTATGTCTATTTAAGCACACGTGCAATGTTTCTCATGCAATCAGCTAGCTTGATTGAAGTTGCACGCAGTTTAGGACTCAACCCGAACCAAGTTTTTTTTCGAGTAGCGATTCCTTTAGCTCGTCCAGCAATCGCTGTGGGGGCTAGTTTAGCTTTGATGGAAACCATCAATGACATCGGTGCAACCGAGTTTTTAGGCGTCAAAACCCTAACTTTGTCGATCTATTCAACATGGACAAATCAATCCGATCTCGCTAGTGCTGCACAAATCGCGATTTTCATGTTGATCATTATTACTTTATTGGTTGTTATTGAAAGACTGGGTAGACGCAAACAACGCTATATGAACTCTGCTCAACGTAGTCGATTGATGCCAGCACAACAACTCAGTGGCACAAAAGCTGGTTTATGTTTAATACTTGGATTGATTACTATCAGCATTGGTTTCCTCATTCCGTTCATCCATTTATTGGTGGAATCTTATAAGCGTTTCAAGTATGCAGGTTTTTCAGACTATTTATTACAAGCATCAATCAACACTTTATTTTTAGCTACAGTTGCTACTGTGATCACAATTGCAATTGGATTCTTTATTGTCAGTGCAGCACGCTTTAGCCAAATTACATGGTTTAGCCGAATTGCCAGTTTAGGTTATGCAATACCTGGAACTGTGTTGGCCATTGGTCTTATGTTATCACTTGGAAAAATTGATCATGCGGTAGCTGATTTTCTTGAATTTAAATTAGGAATTCACACAGGCTTGCTCTTTTTAGGAACAACTTTTACCCTCATTTATGCATACAGTGTACGCTTTCTTGCAATCGCAATTGGTGGAATAGAGTCTGGATATAATCGTATCCATGGCGTATTTGATGATGCAGCTCAAAATTTAGGCCGAAATCAATTTTTAATATTAAAAGAAGTTCATCTTCCACTACTCCGCCCTGCAATCATCTCTGCGGCATTGCTTATTTTTGTGGATTGCATGAAAGAATTGCCTGCCACCTTGTTACTTCGACCTTTGAATATGGAAACCCTCGCAACTCAGTTATATGCTGAAGCCTCAAGAGGAACATATGAAGATGGAGCAATTGCAGCATTATTAATTATTTTAGTGGGTTTGATCCCTGTCATTCTGCTTGCTCGTATGAGTAAAGTTTTAAACAAATAAATAAGATTTTAGCGATATAGCGAATTCTGCTATATAGTCCACAAATAAGAAAGGGTTGTATTTAATCAATACAACCCATTTTTCTATGTCTACCGAATCATCGATTAGAAACGATAACGAACACCGGCTTCAAATGAACGCTCAGGACCAACATAAATCCCTTGACGTAAACTCGCGATATAACGTTTGTCCTCTAAGTTTTTAACTGCGCCATAAAACTCAACTTGATCATTCAAGGTATAGCGAGTTGTTAAATCGACAGTCGTGTAAGCATCGATTTTTCCAGTAAAGAATCCTGAAGTATTCTCAACAATCGGTTTGGTATTTAATTCATCAGTAAACTGAGAACCTGTATAGTTTGCACTCAACTGACTACGCAAACCTGCATAGGTATAACCTACCCCAAGATTTGCCACCCATTCAGGTGTATATGGTACACGGTCACCATCTTTTGATTTTAGTGAACCATTTTTGTTGTAACGATCGCCTTTGAACTCAGCATTTGCAATCCATGTAAGATTAGCAAACACATCGAAACCATTCTCAAACTCTAAACTTACAGCACCTTCAAGCCCTTGGTTGTATGTTTTACCACCATTGGTCGATTGGAAATCTGAGTTACTGTTAGCTGGAATAATTTGATTGTCAAAGTCCATACGGAAAGCAGTTAACTCGTAACGAACTGCATCTTGCTGACCTCTTAAACCCAACTCCCAACTTACCGCAGTTTCTGCATCTAGTTTTTGATCTTTCATTCCACTGAGTGAGTCACCATTTAGTGCTGGTGAGAATGCCTTGTAGACACTAGCGTAAAGCTGAACAGCTGGAATGAATTGGTAGGTAACACCTAATCCGGGCATTACTTCGGTATTTGAAGTTTTAACTGTTTCATTCTTTTGTTTATCATCACGTTGCTGTTCATAGCGTTCAACACGGACACCAGGCGTTACGGATAATTGATCTGAAATATCGAAACGGTTTTGAGCATACAAAGCAACACTCTTCGCAGAATCTTTAGTATCTTTTGCTGTTGTACCTGTGCGTGGTGTAGCTCGAGTTGCATTAATCGTAACGTCATCCATTTTCTCATTCATCACGCGCAAGCCAATCTCAGCTTCACCAGGAATATTAAAAATAGTATTTTTTGCAATCAGACGAGTTTCCGCTCCAATACGTTCAAAAGCACGATTAAAGCCACTTACATTATCAGTATAAATCCAACGACCTGCAGCTTGTGAAGCTGTAGCATTCACGCCATAGCGCCAATAATCACGATTCATTTCACTCCAATACAGCAATGTTTGAAGTTCAGTATCTGCATTAATATCCCAACGATGATTGATATCAAAAGAATTACGCTCTGTTAACAACCAGTCATCAGGAGCAGGATTATTCTGTTTCTTGGCTTGATACTCACCCAAGAACTGACCACGATATGAAATATTGGCATCATTTTCATAATGAGTAAATTTAACGCCAACCCATTGATTATCACCGATAGCTGTACCTGCTTTGATAACGGCATCTTTCATTTCATAGCTTTTATCCATGAAACCGTCACTTTTCGCCCAGCTTAAAATCGCTCCGACATTGCTATCTTTCGTTGGAGAACTGCCACCTAATTCAACAGTTGTCTTATAGGTATCCCAAGATCCAATTGATAGATCAACAAGAGCACCATCTTTAGGTTGTTTAGTACGATAATTTACTACACCACCAATATTCATAGGTCCATAACGCAACGCAGAAGATCCCTTAAGAACTTCAATGCTATCCATACGTTGAATACGTGGATTGTAATAACGACCATTTCCAACAAATAAACCCGGCGCAACAGGCACACCATCTTCTAGAATAAGTGTTTTGTAATCAGCCGAACTAATTCCTCGCATACCAATGTTGCCAACAATTGCTGACTCCTCTTCAGGTTTAACATACACACCTGATACGCGTTTTAAAATTTCTTCTGTAGAGTTTGGAGTGAATTGTTGAATTTGCTCTTGGCTTACAATTACCGCTGCACCTGGAATTTTTGAAATTGAATCCTCTTGTGAGCCAATCACTTGAATCGTAGGTAATACAACAATTTGTTGAGTTTGTTCAGTAGCAGCATAAAGCATTGGTGCAAAACCACAGAACAGCAGACCACTCATACCAATTTGATTTTTAACAAATAAATACTTTTTCATGTGACCCCTATAATCAATCACCAGATTGAAATTCAGATTAAACTTAAAATAACCTTAAAAAACCTCGTAATTATAATGCAAATGAAAACAATTATCAATTCAATCACCCTAAATGAGAATTATCTTGGTGATTGATATTTTCTATTCAAAATAAAATGATAGGCTATTGCCTATTTTTCTTTAATGAGTACGTAATCAATCTCCTAGAAATATTTCTAGGAGATTGATTAAAGCTTAAAAGACTTTCTTTATTTCACTAAACTGTCCTTCTACAAGGGCTTTGTTGCACAAACCTATCTGTAAAGGGTTTTTCAGCGATATAATTTTCAAATGAAGAAGCCTACACACAAAATCTACCGCACAACCAATTGGCCCGCATATAACCGAGCACTTATGAGTCGCGGAAATATTGCCATTTAGTTTGATCCTGCTACGCAATGGTATGCGCCATCAAAAGGCAAACAAGGGCGAAATCAAACCTACTCCGACGCAGCCATCCAATGCTGCTTAATGATTAAATCCTTATTTCGTCTGTCTTTACGTATGGTTACTGGCTTTGTGCAAAGTCTGATTAAACTTTGCGGATGAGCAGC
>NZ_MLCN01000081.1 GCF_001982605.1 Alkanindiges hydrocarboniclasticus
TAGCACTTCCTCAGAGTTTGCGCTTAACCAAAGCAAACCTTTCCTGTCTAGAAATTTTGATACTTTATCCTGCTCTACGATATATCTATCATTTTCACTTCTAATAATTTCAAATCTACTTAGTATGGAAAGGGCATTTCTATAGCCTTTAGGCTTTTCTTCCTTTTTACCTACACTTTTTTTATCAATTATCCAACTGAGTGCTTCTAAAGTAAGCGAAGGAGAAGCTGGGGCTGTAAAAACATTTCCTTTTCTGCGATTTCGTTCTGTTTTTGTTCTTTCAGAAATTACTTCACCTTGGTCTTTATATATCCAATTACCTTTTGATAAATGAAGGAAACCACATAACTCTAACCATCTACATAAACGAACTGTATAGGCATGCCAAGTCTTTTCAGCATATTTATTTGCTGGATATGATTGCTTCAATAGTTCAATTAGGTTACTAACGCTCCAAACTGAATGTATAGAGGACTCTTTTAATGCTGAAGTAAATACATGCTTTGAAAACTTCTCACGTATAGCTTTAAGAATTTCAATTTCATTGCAAATAGCTACTTCTTCGCTTAATGAATATAAACCACTCTCTCGAAGAGCAACCCCAAACATAACCATGTCAGAACCAATGTTTTGAATAGTTCCTTCGGAAAGTTCAGTTCGTTCCACTAGCTCTTGAATTGACAATTTTTCGTTATGAGTTAAGTGCTTTACTACTTTATAAACTGATGAGAAATCAGTAGAAGGCAAATATCTTAAAAGAATTGCAGGAACATTGCCGGTTAAAATATATTCTCTAAAAATATCCCAATAGATATTTAATCTATCACCACTTCGAATTACTAAACGTCTATCAATTAAAGATTTTAAAGTATCGGGACCAGACACCTCAATAATTTCAAACCAATCTACCGGAGCCCGTTGAGCAATTAATCTTAAACATGTAGTTTCAGCTAGGGACAGAGTTTCCATGTCAGCTTTGAATAAGCTAGCTACATCTAATTTGTTTTCTAGTAAATCGTCTTGATTAATACCATTTTCAATTTTTTCATATAAGTGGATAGACAACTTTTTTAGTAACCATGGATATCCTTGACTGCTAGCAACTAAATTGTGCCGAAGATCATGATGTAACTTTTGTTGAATTTCTTTTTCAAAAATATTAATAACAGCATTTGACTCACTATCAGAAAAGGGGGCGAGTTTTCGAGTTACTCGGTAATCGGATAATTGATGCCAAAAGAAATAAGCTGGGTGCTCACTATGAGTAGTACTATCTGTTTTCCATGCAAAACCTAAGCAAAAATTAATTTTGATCGAAGCAGCATTTAGTAGCAATGACTTGGCTTTTTCAAATACTTCGTATAATTCTGGTTTAGAATAAAGCTCTTCAAATTGATCGAAAACTAAAGCAATTAACTGATTCTTGGACTCTAAAGACTCTAGGTATTTTTTAATTGTTTCAGAATTGAGTGGATTACCGACATCAGACAATATTAGGTCAATATCCTGTGTTCCAAACCCATTTTTTTGGGCTGTTTTTAAGGCTTGTAATAATGAAGATAATATATATTCAGGGCCAGTAGCAGCTCGAATATCTACAGAAAAGATGAAAAATCTATTTTTATTTTGATAATTACTAGCCTTATTTTTCAACTTTGCAATGAGAGAACTTTTACCCATACCTGAGTTGCCCGTAATAGCAAAAATACGAGTATTGGTAGAATTCTCTTTAATTCGCTTGAAAAAGTCAAAAATATAATCAATGTCTTTTACACGACCAACAAAATCCTCAGGCCTTGCAGGTCTATAATCACTCCATGCTTCACCTGTTTGTATCTGTACAACGCTTACCGTTTTTAGAGCTTCAATTTCTGCAACTTTAGACTTATTTATACGTGGTAATTTAAAGCTCAAACCATTTAATGAGGTATCTGTCTCAGCTATCTTATCTAGTAGAGCATAATCATCCACAAGTTCATTATTATTCGCGTAGTAACATAATACATTAGTTGGAATTCCTCCTGAGATAGTAGGAGCAGCCCAAAAAAGACCATATGGCGTTACTAACAATATCCACTCACCTAAAAGATTAATACTACCTATGTGACTGGTCGCTAAATCAGTTGGACAGTTTTGTATAACCTTGGAATCTATTAAGGAATTAATTATTTGAAGGGGATCATAAAAGCTTAATTTAGTTGCTTGCTCTTTTGGCTTATCCTTCCATTCTTTAATGAAACCTTTAGCTTCTTTTCCATATTCTACTGTACTAACTAGCCATGCTTCCGAATAATCTTTAAAAACTAAAGTTCCTACAAGATTTTTTAAAATATTTGCATCAATATTTGTATTTCTATAAGCTTTACATTCAACATATATTTCCTTACCGCTTACCTTGTGCTTACAAAGTAGATCCAGTTCTACACCGGTAAATCGAATCTCATTCACAACATCATAGGATTGTGCTTGTAGTAGTCTTCCTACAAGTGATTCCAGTAGGTCACCTCTTTCTTTAGTTGATGCAGTTTTATTAACAGCGACCTCTATTTTCATTACGAGCTTCCAATAAATATTTAATTTCTAATTAGAATTGCACAAAGAATATAGCTTAAAATTGCCCTTTTTTACATGGAAATATTAATCTATTAATCAAATAGTTGATCTAAGTCTATTGAAGTTTTGGACACTAGAATAAACTATAAATTTATGGATTATTTATTAAAATGACACTATTGAAAGAAGTTAATTATTTTATATACAAAGATGAATGTAATTACCTATGTTTGAAATAGATACTATTTTAACAGTGTGAGTCCCTAGGAAAGATCTAAAAAAAATTATTTTGAACCTGAAACTATGTCAGATGTATTTGAGTGTGTGCCTCATTATCAAACCTAATCTATAGCGAATGCACTTCGTGTCAATAATATTGATAGCGATAACGTAACGAAAGTCTACGCAATATTGATAGTCATCGTATAGTTAAAATTATTTCAATCTTAACTATACCAAAGGTATGCTTAGCTCACTTTTTTAGCCTGAAAGACTAAAAATGCAATCTACTTTCCATTTGCGAACTTGAAGTATAGCTAACTGCAATATAATTAAGCAGCTAATACGAATGGCGCAAATGGAAAGATAGGTGTAAGAGGGAATTTAAGGTGGTTTAAAAAGTATTAGTTAAATTTTTAATTTTCAATCATTTAGTTTGAAAATCTTAGGGGGATTTTCTTAAAATATTGGTCATAAGAAGTGCTATATTAGCAAAATAAATTTTTTAAATTATTTGGGTTTTCAAGAATGAACCTGTAAGTTTTACTTAAATAAAATGTTACATTTGGTTTGAGAATTCATTTTAATACTTGGCTATGACTTATAGCTTCTTAAAAGCAGTGAGAAAAGGCAAATAATTAAGTAACATATTAGCTAAATAAGGTTGCCAATCAAAAAATTCTTTAAAGAAAAGTGTTAAATATAACTTCAAATTTATAAAGTTGTATTTAACACTCATAATTTTAATAACTTAAAATTCAAAAAAATTATTTAACTAATACAGTAAAAATATTTATTAGCCATATTAATCCAAAAAATACAATCATCCACTCAACTTTATTTAATTTAATTTTCACAATTAAATGCTCACTTGATATTAAAAAATTTAGTCACACGCCCAACGTAGCGCAACTATAAGTAGATAGGAAAAACCTACAATACGAGCTGAGGAAGGGTATCGTTTATTGAGAGTGAAAAAACTAAAGATATAAGGCATTAAGACGATTCCAATACCTAACAACCACCCAAGCTCTTTTCTTTGGCTAGCTTGATGCGCCTCATCAGTAGTATTATATA
>NZ_MLCN01000082.1 GCF_001982605.1 Alkanindiges hydrocarboniclasticus
GTAGACGTAAGCAGACTCGAACTGCTGACCCCCACCATGTCAAGAATGTTCTAGGTGACAGATATGACATTGAATTACATCATATTTGCCAAAAATAACGCCTAGAAAAATCAGAAAATAATGAAATTATACTAATTATTTTTCAATAAGTTACGCTTCATTTTCCGATAAGTATTTAAGGCCATACTACCTACAATTAAAACTTAATCATTGGCCGAATTGACAGAAGTAATAAATATTGAAAACTATTGATGCCATAGGTTGTCGCGCGGGATTTGGCTAGGTCTATCAATTATCAGGTTTTTTTAGATAATGAAAACTTCGGGTAATTAGGACATTGTAATGAAAAAGCCAAGTAACCAAAATGTTGCTGCTGGTCTTATACCAGCACGTCTACTAAAAAAGGAATCACACCCAGACTTTCCAAAGTTGAAAGTCACCTACCCGTTTGAGGACGATGACCAGCTGACATTGAGCTTTAAAGAAGTTGTAGCGATTGTGGCCAAAGCCCGTGAAGTTGGCCAGCTTGAAGCCACTGACAAGCTGACTGAAGAATATATACGCCGTGAACTCAAGCTAGTACCTATCGTTGGAACAATTGGTGATGGCTGTAAAAACCATTATATCAAGCCAGTAAAAGTAGATTAATCCAGTTTTTTGGAAGCAACGACAATGAAATATACCAAGCTATCTAATGGCATGCTGACTGATGCCTTAATCCCCTATGAACTAAAACATTATAAGCCTGCTGATGAACATGGAATCGGAGGTAGGCACCCTTTTAAACCAGATGAGAAAATTTCCCTGACTTTCTCTGAATTAGAAGAATTAGTGACTAAAGCCCGGGAAGTGGGTAATAAGGAAAATGAAGGTACGCTTACCAGAGAGTACTTAAATTCCCTTGGCCTGTTTCCCGTGATTAAAAATGAATGTTTGCTGGAAAACATTCAGAATCATAAAGAAGAGCATGTCCAAAGCTGGATGAGTTTATAACCCCCTTTCACCAATAGGAAAATATGATGAACCATAAAATGCTTACTGACCGCGATCTGGCAAACGATTTGATTCCTAAACGGCTTATTCCCCCAACGCCAGAAAAATTTAAGGACAAGGCAGTCCAATATGTCTTTGATGATGAAGATGAAGTGACTTTAACTTTCAAGGAAGTGGTAGAAATGATTACCACTGCCCGGGCAGTAGGCCCACGTATGGTGCCGGTAATGGCCATGAAGTCAACAGTTTCCCAGATGGTCTACCCAATATCGAATAATAAAAAGCCCAGTTAATCTGGGCTTTTTCATAAATATAATTACTTGTTTACCGGAATCAGCACAAATTATTGACTAGAACCCTATACATTAGGGTTCAGTTCGGCGACAGGATGTTTCCTTAGGAGTGCAGTAGTAAATATTACGACCTTTGACATCTACCCCGGCACTACGATCCATTGAGTTACTATTATTTGTGGCTGCAAATCCACATCCCCATACCAGGTGCGTCGTAGAAGGCAATTTTCTTGCATCCGGGCAGCTGCTGGATGCCCAGTTCACTAGCGCTTCTGGCGTGGCCCAGTCTTTATCTGCCGGGCCACCGCTAATCACGTCCACAGGGGTCTTACACTGAAAATGCCTTGATGCATCCGGCTTGGTACAAACCAAGATTGCCTCATTGAATGCCTGCCGTTTAACTTCTTCCCTGTCAGTATGTTCTGAGTTATTTGGTTTAGCTGGTGTAATAGCAGTATTCTGTACTTTGGGCTGTTTGTTTAATCCCTGATCTACATTGGGGATTTTATTGCTATAAGCTGCTGGTCTAGATTCGATGGGCAGCGTAGCTTTGTTTATCCCAGATGAGAGCATCCCCGATGATGCAGTGTCCTGCTGTTGCGCTCTTACTGCCTGCTCACGTGCAATTTGTTGGTTATTCAAATCACGCTGCAAATCCCTCAAGAAGGCGTGCTGTTTATCTTCTAGCTGCTGGGATTGGGCGCTGGCCTCTATATAGCCCTGAGAGAGTCCTGCCAGCCCCCGGGCAATAAGTTCTGCCCGCTCAGCCGACCTACGTTCCTTCTCAATGGTTACTTCTCGCTGCTGGGCCGCATAGTTCTCACTGCGGCGCTGCAACGCTGCCTTATACTGTTCTTCTGTGAGGGGGGTCAACACTTCTCTTACAGAAGCAGATTCAATGACCAGTGAGTTCTCACCATCGCAGCGACACCAGCCCCAATTTCCATGATTATAAATTACCTTGCCACTCGGTAAGACATGCATTGGGATTTTAAAGTCAACCTCTATATCAGGATAGCCCGTACCATGGATTTCCTCTAGCTCTCCGGTTTCCAGATCAAACTGGAATAGGACTAAAGCATTTAAATAATCAGGATACCATCGGCCTTCAACTCCACTGTATAAAAAGGCTTGGCGATGAATCATCACCGCGCCAGGGATTTCCCAGTGAAATCGGTGAATAGTCAAGTCTCCATTTTTTCCCTGTTGTAGCCAGCGCGTACCATCAAGTGTAGCCAGGTCGCCAAAGCGCTGCTTCTGGTCAGCCAGGTTAGTGGACTCAAGCATTGCCAGCGATGCTTTACGTTTTTCTATGGTGGAATAGGTACAGCCCTGCATCAATAGTGGCATGGCTAGTAGAATAATGAGAAATAGATAATGCAGCGCAGCGCTGCCCTGATGTCTGAATTGTTCCATGTTCAGTCAAGCTCCATGTTTGGCTTTAAGCCCTTATTTGCAATCAGGTTAGTATAAATCCCTTTCCTTAAAATAAGCTTTATTTATCAAATAACCCCTACGCCCCTATGATCTACTAGATGGGTATATCTTTTATATAAATATAAGAACCCTCACTCATTTGAAATCTTCCATCATTTGTAGCAGGCATAGACTTTATAAATCTGATTAGCAGCTCATTAGTTGCTGCTGAGTTTATAAATCTGACTATTTCTCCATTAGTTGGAAATTCCCAGAATGCTTTCCCACATGTTAAGCGATGTGTATTTTTAGAATAATCAGTTATTATTGAGAAATTCAAAGTATGAGCAGGTTCATAGCTGCTATGTGCCAGTCCAGTGATATCCCAATCTTCTAGTATCCTAATAGCATTTACGGGAGAAAATTTCGAATAACCATACAGCATTGGCCTACCAGACCCTCTCCACCAGAATGATATTTTGCCATTAGCTATATCATTAGGACTAAAGCTACTGAACTGGACATCTATTGACTGAAGTTCAGCTATAATTAAATTCCTCATTGTTTTGTCCTTACAGTAATTTATTGGTGAGTTAGGCGGTCATGCCAATCCACTCTGGAAAGAGCCTCATAAGCTGCAATGAGTTCTTTTGCTTGATTTAAACGCATATAGTCACCTATTGAGTATCACCAGTTCTGAATATACCCTGACATTAAAAATAAGACCAACATCCAACATCAAAACCAGGCACCTCTGCATAACTTGGGCACTGATCAGGATTGCTTAATCGACTTACCTGGGCAAACTCATAGCCACCCGCCCATGGGAAATAGAACAGATAACTGTATAGGCCAGCGACGACAAGTAGGCCTAAAGTGACAGCGATTATCCAAATGGATTTTCTGATTTTTGGCATTTTTAATACTCTTAAATAGCTGTTCTTTTTAGATTTTACTTACATAAAGCAAGTAAATTGATTTTGCATTAAATCAAAAATACTTTTAAATGTCATTATTGAAGCATCAATAAAACAAGGTATCTACAATGAATAGCACTGAAAACAACACCAAAGCAGAAAAATTAGAAGCCCTGAAACGATCACTTGAACTTCTTCAGGTTGATGATATTGAAGAAAGCCAAATTGACCAGATCACAAATATTCTGAACCTGAAAGAAATTAGAGTGAAAGGCAGTGCCATGTTTGAACCGGATTAAAAAAGCCCCTTACAAGGGGCTTCTAAGTATTGATCACTTACCAATAACTTAGCTATCTGCGCTCACGCACTTCGCATGCCGCTCTTTCTGGCGGGTCCATACGCCCATGCAGTTACTGGATTTTATAGAACAATCCCGGCCAGCTACATATTTATATTTAAGTAGGGCGTTACAGGCGGCCCGGTAATTGCCATTGAGAATTTCACGGCGCATCGATGATTTGTTCCAGGTTGCCATACCGTACTGATAGGTAAAATCAAGGTAGGTATCATACTCACCCTGACTTAACAGCACGCCAGGCAACGAAGCCTTGAATAGTTTTTCATCTTTGCTCAGATGTGCATAGGCATCTTCAACAGCCTTGACTGGTGTGGTTCGGTCCCCCAGTTTTACTGGCTTACCATTTTGTTGAACTGTAGTGCCAAAACCCATTGTCGGCACATCACCCTTAACAGGCACAATCGCCTTTTCGGTATAGCCTTCCTGCCGGACCAGACCTACAAAGGCGGCGGCGCTGATTACCAGACTACTAATTAAAATCCGCTTACTCATGCTTATCTACCTGATTCTGTTTTTCAATGATCCGTAGGCGGGCCGCGCTTTCAATTTCCTCACGCTTATCACGGCGATATTGAAACCACAGATTGAATAAAAAAGCCCAGGCTTCTAACTGACCAATCTTATGTTCCACCTCAACCAGTGGGTCACGTAAAGCAATCAGGAACAGGCTTAAATTAATCCGGATTGAGGCCGTGGACACAAAAACCTGTGTTGTGTTGATTTTGGTCAGGT
>NZ_MLCN01000083.1 GCF_001982605.1 Alkanindiges hydrocarboniclasticus
CTATGCAAAAATGGTGACTGTCAGATCAGGTTTGAGCTACTACAAATAAACACACTGTAATTAAAGTGTGACCTTTATCAGATCATCATGCGCGCATAACCGGGCAATTAATTTGATGTAGTCACTAAACCACGCTATGAGCAAACTGATATGTGCTGAATTAGCAGGAGACTTTCACTTGGGATATGCTAGGCAGCTAACCGATAAAAGTTCTCTGCTATTTGATTTGGCGTTTTAAAATCCAAACTCTTTTGAATTCTTCGCTGATTATAAAATAACACAATGTATTTTGTAATATCTGCTTTAGCTTCATCTCTGGTTTTATAGTTGCAATGATGCACTAATTCATTCTTGAGTATGCCCCAGAAACTTTCAATCGGTGCATTATCGTAACAGTCCCCACGTTTGCTCATTGAACCTTGAAAATCACATTTTTCCAGTATCTTTTGATATTCATGGCTGCAATATTGGCTGCCTCTGTCCGAATGAATAATTAAGCCTTTCGTTGGTTTTTGATTACGAATCGCCATAGTCAGTGCATTGCAAACAAGTTGTGCGGTCATACGCTCATTTAAGCTATAGCCAACCACTTGTTTCGTGTACAGGTCTTTTACTGCTGCCAAGTATAACCAACCTTCAGCAGTCCAAATGTATGTAATATCGCTTGACCATGCAAGATTGGGCTTAGTCATTGAAAACTGTTGCTCTAGTAAATTTGCGTAGATCGCTCGATTATGATCACTCTTCGTAGTTCTTTTGAAACGCTTATGACGCTTACAATACAGCTGGTTGAGCTTTTTTATTTGACGTACAGCATACGTACTGATTTTGATACCTTGCGCTTGTAAATGCTTAGTTAATCGAATATAGCCATAGCTTTGTTTAGTTTCCTCATGAGCTATTTTGACCAAAATTGTCTGTTGATTTCGCTGAACCAATCTTTTATTCATGCCTCGTTTTAGCCAATCATAAAATCGTGACACTGAAACGTGAAGTAATCTAGCCATAAAGCTAATCGGGAATAAATGTCTTTGCTGTTTCATATAGGCGTACCTTACTGACTTTCTTTCGCAAAGTACGCTGCTGCCTTTTTTAGAAATTCACGTTCCATTTCAGCTGTTTTGAGCTGTTGTTTGAGCTTTTTATTTTCTTCGAGTAAGGCATTTAGATCAGGTGAATATTGTTTAGTGCCTGCTAAGGTGCCAGTCTTTGCTTTATTATTCCAATTTGAAAGAGTTTGCATTGAAATGCCAAGTTGTCTGGCTGTTTCCGATACATTGCCTTGATTGGCTTCAATCAATTTTATTGCTTCAACTTTAAATTCTGCGGTGTAAGTCTTCTGTTTCTTGCTCATGGTAAACTCCTGATGAGTGTCTATAGTTTACCAAGTTAAAACCTCCTGTTTTCTCAGCACACATCAAACCGGTCGCCTAATTATTTAAGCGGCTGGAATGAGAAGATTACTTTCAATTAAACGCTTGCGTTCGCACATCAGCTATGGCTGCAAACATCTCATCCTTACGATCAAAGTATTTTTGCAGCTCAGCATCATTACTGATATAAAATAGCTCTAAGGTAATGATTAGAGCAGATTTTCAAATCTGGCCAGCGTTATAAAAAAGCTGGTGTGATGCTGCTGAATATCGTGTCTGAAGCCAGGTTTATTCCTGATCTGTTGGCCGATCAGGAACAAATCAATGAACGTAAACTACTGACCTTTACCCTAGACGAAATCAACAAGAAATTTGGTAAGGATGCGATAGCCATTGGCTCCTGCACGTTTAAAAACCGGAACTGTACAATGACACAGGCCAACAAGTCACCCAGTTACCTAACGAGCTGGAAGGATGTATGGCGAATTTATTAAGATAATAGCTCAGACAAGCTTACTTTTATCTAACATTTTAGTGAGTTTTAAGATTTACATCTCATGCCTTACTTTTTGGCCATTAAGATAAGAAATCAGGTGTGGCCTAATTGCAGTTTTGATTGTGAGACCTCTAAGCCATGTGGTACGCGTTGTACCATCCGGCAAATAGACAATGAGTTCATCATCGAATACATCATACTCAACCTTGTGAGTGATTCCCTCAATTGTATATTCCATCATCGCCATAAAATCACCATGTCAAAATTTTTTGACTATTCATAAAAGTAAAAGCTTGCCTGTTTAGATGACAATAGCCTGTCGGTTAATAAAATCATTGATTAACCGCAATTCGGAAACTCTGTGAGGCCCTATTGCCAGATTTAACTTCTCTAGATTGGTTTTACTCAATAAATTAGAACCTTGCTT
>NZ_MLCN01000084.1 GCF_001982605.1 Alkanindiges hydrocarboniclasticus
ACTGGCTTTGTGCAAAGTCTGATTAAACTTTGCGGATGAGCAGCCCCGAATATCAGTGATATTCGTACACCACGCTTTGTAGAAGACAAAAGCATATTGATATTGTAATCAGCTACCAAAAAAGTAGCGATGGGCTGCATCTACTCATGGACTCTACAGGCATGAAGTTTCTAGGTGAGGGCGAATGGAAACGCAAGAAACATGGACCTGAATATCGTCGCCAATGGCGTAAACTTCATATTGGTATAGATGCTAAAACCCTACAAATACGAGCAGTTCAGCTTACAACCAATAATGTCAGTGATTCACAGGTGCTTGGTGATTTACTTAATCAGATTCCACAAGATGAGCGGATTGACTCTGTTTATACCGATGGAGCTTATGACACCAAGCAATGCCGTCAGGTCATTGCAGATCGGCAAGCGCATGCGGTGATTCCACCTAGAAAAAATGCGAAACCATGGAAAGATACAAAGAGTAGCTCGCTAGAGCGAAATGAATTACTTCGAACAATTAAACGTTTAGGCAGGACACTATGGAAAAAATGGTCAGGCTATCATCGGCGAAGTTTGGTTGAAACTAAGATGCATTGCATCAAATTATTAGGAGATAAACTCAGTGCAAGGAGTTTTGATAGCCAAGTGAATGAGATCCATGCACGTGTAGCAGTCCTTAACAGATTTACGGAATTAGGTCGACCACTTACCCAAGTTACGCCTTAAATTTGGCTCAATTAGGGGCGCTTTGCATTTCAAATCTTTGTGCAA
>NZ_MLCN01000085.1 GCF_001982605.1 Alkanindiges hydrocarboniclasticus
GACTATATGATTTCAACACGTTTATATGTCGAACAGCACGGTAAGCCTTTAGCGTTTTACAGCGACAAACATTCAGTCTTTAGAGTGAATCAAAGCAGCAAGAAAGACACCAAGATTACCCAGTTTGGACGTGTACTCAGCACCCTGAATATCGATATCATCTTCGCTAATTCACCGCAGGCCAAAGGCCGTGTGGAACGGGCCAACAGAACCCTTCAGGACCGTCTGATCAAGGAGATGCGCCTGAAAGGCATCTGTTCGATTGAGCAAGCTAATGTCTGGCTACCCTGCTTCATTGAGCAGTTCAATCAGAAGTTCGCCAAGATGGCTTTTAATCCTAAGAATCTACATCGGACTGTCACTGAAACAGCCGAAGAATTAGATGATATTTTTACCTGGCGTGAACCTCGCAGAGTCACGAATAGCCTGACGATTACTTATGATAAATGCGTCTATCTGCTGGAAAATACAGAAGAAAACCAGAGTCTCATGGGTAAATACATTGAATTTCTAGAATACCCAGACGGTACGGTCGCCATTGAATATCAGGGAAGAAAAATCAATTACAGCATCTTCGATAAATTAAGTCAGCTGAACCAGCGAGAGATTGTTGAGAATAAACGTTTGAGTTCAGTCTTGGCCCATATCCAGCAACAGCATGAAGAACTGGAACAGCAAAACAAACGAAGTCGTTCTCAATCTATGCCACGTAGACGAGCACAGAAAACAGCAATTCAACAACGAAATCTGAATCCTGTGCTTGACTTGGAAATGTCTGTATAGGACATTTCTATTTGGTTATTAGGTAGGACATTTCTACTTGGGAATAACAACAAATTCTGGGTTTTCTGCTGGGACTCGCATCTAGTACCTGCCAGTAGTGCAATGTGGTATCTGGCTGTTCATTGAGTAAGGTATCCGCAGATAACTCCACCCAGCGGCTAATACCTGATTTTTTGATAGAATCGACCCGATGTGAGTGATAT
>NZ_MLCN01000086.1 GCF_001982605.1 Alkanindiges hydrocarboniclasticus
GATGGGCAAAAAGGCATGGGCCTGATTATGCTGATTTTAATTGGTATTGTGCCATTGTCCTATTCGCTAAACCGCACCATGGATGAAACACAGGCGCAGACCTTTGCGGCTATTTCGGAAAAGTCATCAAGCCTGCTGGCAGATAACCGCTATATCAGCATGCAGGATGAGAAGGCCCGGGCTGTGGTGACTGATTATTTGCAGCATCATCAGCAGTCGCCGGAATTGTTGCCAGCAATTAGTGTGCTGGCGCATGAGGTGGGTTCGGATGTGGCGCGTTTTGGAGCGCTAAGCAATGTGCCCACAGAAGAAACCCGTAACCTGCGCAATGACATGTATCTCAATGCCACTGCCTTAAAGCAGCTTTCCAAGGAAGGGGGCTTAAAGCATTTGAATGAAGTAGACCAGCAAATGCTGAAGGCTTATCGTGAGCAGCTGGATAAAGCCACCCAGTATATTCCAATCTGGGTCAAAGTGGCTGTTGCCATTGCACTGGGTATGGGAACAATGGTCGGCTGGAAGCGTGTGGTGCGCACAGTGGGCGAGCGTATTGGCAAACAGCACCTGACCTATGCACAGGGTGCTTCTGCGGAAGCCGTCGCCATGACTACCATTAGCGTAGCGGATATGTTTGGCATGCCAGTAAGTACCACGCAGGTGGTGTCCAGTGCGGTAGCAGGAACCATGGTAGCCAATAAGGCCGGTTTGCAGGTTAAAACCATCAAGATGATTTTATCTGCCTGGTTACTGACGTTGCCGGTATCCATTATATTGTCTGGCAGTCTGTACTGGTTATTCCGTCAATTCGTATAGTTTAATCAGGCTGTCATAAAACCCCTTAAAGATTTAAGGGGTTTTTTTATAGGCCCAGATTTTTTGTTTCACGGTATTGTCATATTAATGTCATGATTGGCTCTCACAATACCCTCAAGCAAACAAGACCCTAACCAAAACCGGGTCAAATTTGTGACAACTCAAAAGCAAAAAATAGAGGGTCGTTATGCGCCTTAAGTCACGTACACTAAATGTAACATTACTTGCGGCAGCTACCTTGGGTGTGACCGTT
>NZ_MLCN01000087.1 GCF_001982605.1 Alkanindiges hydrocarboniclasticus
ATTTTAAACCAATTCTAATAAAGTTTTTGTTAACTCTTTCTCATCTGTATAGCCAAGCATTTGCGTTAAGTTTAATTCATTTACTTTAATAATTCCTTGGTATAAGAATGCTTCCATTGGCTTATCCTTAAACTCCATATACTGAAATTCCATCAGCTTTATCTTGAATATTTATTTCAAGAAATTTTATCACTATAGACAATAGCTTTAAAATTTCATTTTTATACGATTCAAAATTTTCTACCACTTCTTTTGTAATGCCTTTGAACATTAAATGAATATGTTGAGAAGGTAAAAAAGTCGAGTCTAATATCTTTTCCTTGAATTTTTGCAATCTTTCTTTAATTATTTTCATTTTTGCTAAATTCAAATAGGTATTACCCCAATGTGCATAAGGATGCTCATCCTCGAACCAAAATCTTTCAATTAATGAAAAAGCCTCTTCGTGTATAACAATAGATTTTTCAAAATTAGGATTGGTCGCTTCATCAAATGGTGCTATTTGAAAGAATAATCCTGTTTGAAAACCGTCTTTCTCTTTAACTGTAAAATCTACTTTCATCATACTCACTGAACACTTGTTAATTTAAATAACTTTATGGACATATATCATAATATGTTTTGAGTTAGCCTAACATTTTTCTACTCAGCAGATGAGTCTTGATCGAAAAAGCGGTAAAATGCACGCATACGATGCCGACGGCATACAAAAAATACGCCATTGATGGTTTGGATTTTTCATCCAGCATCCCAAGCGTTTGACTCAGTTTTTACTTCATTTTATTTAGGATATATCCATGCGCGCCAGCCGCTTACTGTTTGCCACACTCCGCGAAACCCCCGGTGATGCCGAGGTGATCTCGCATCAGCTGATGCTCCGTGCGGGCATGATTCGTAAACTGGCTACCGGACTATATACTTGGTTGCCGCTGGGTGTGCGTGTGCTGAATAAAGTAGCAGCCATTATTCGTGAAGAGATGAATAAAAGCGCCATGGAAGTGCTGATGCCAGTGACCCAGCCCATTGAGCTATGGGAAGAATCTGGCCGTGCGCAAGCCTATGGCCCAGAGCTGCTGCGCTTTCGTGATCGGCATGACCGTCCGTTTGTGCTTGGCCCCACCCATGAAGAAGTGATTACTGACCTTGCCCGTCAGGAGCTAAAAAGCTACAAGCAATTGCCAGTCAACTTTTATCAGGTACAAACCAAGTTCCGCGATGAAATCCGTCCGCGCTTTGGCGTGATGCGTTCGCGTGAATTTATCATGAAAGATGCCTATTCGTTTCATGCCAATCAGGCATCACTGGAAGAAACCTATCAGGGCATGTACGATACCTATCATGCCATTTTTAATCGTCTGGGCCTGAATTTCCGTGCAGTACAGGCCGATACGGGTTCCATTGGTGGTAATGGCTCGCATGAGTTTCATGTGCTGGCCGACAGCGGTGAAGATGATATTGCATTTTCAACCGAATCTGATTTTGCAGCCAACGTTGAAATGGCCGAAGCCGTCGTTAAAGGCACACGCCCTGCTGCTACCCAAGCGTTGCAGGTGGTCGAAACGCCCAATGCCAAAACCATTGCAGAAGTAGCAGCACTGTTAAATGTTGATCCGTCACAAACGGTAAAAACCTTACTGGTTCGTGGTGTGGCGGATGAAGACGGCAAATACAGTCTGGTTGCACTGGTACTGCGCGGCGACCATGAACTCAATGACATCAAGGCTGAAAAACTGGAACAGGTTGCAGCACCGCTAACCTTTGCCTCAGAAGATGAAGTCAAGGCACTGGGTCTGGAAGCTGGTTCAATCGGGCCACAAGGGTTAAGCATTCCTGTTATCGTAGACCGTGCCGCATCGGTACTGGCTGATTTTGTGGCCGGGGCTAATCAGGCAGGCAAGCATGTGACTGGCCTGAACTGGGAGCGTGATGCACAAATTACACTAGTTGCAGACATCCGCAATGTGGTGAACGGTGATCCTTCACCTGATGGTAAAGGTATCATTAATATCAAGCGTGGCATTGAAGTGGGCCATATTTTCCAGCTAGGCCAGAAATATTCTGAAGCCTTAAACTGCAAGGTGCTGGGCGAAGATGGCAAGCCATTTGTGGTCACCATGGGCTGTTACGGCATTGGCGTAACACGTGTGGTTGCTGCTGCCATTGAGCAAAACTTTGATGACAAGGGTATTATCTGGCCACAAAGCATTGCCCCGTTTGAAGTGGCGATTGTACCCATGAATCAGGCCAAATCGCCCCGTGCGGTTGCTGCTGCCGAGGAACTGTATAGTGAATTGCTGGCCGCCGGTTTTGATGTGCTGCTGGATGACCGCAATGAACGTCCGGGCGTGAAGTTTTCTGACCTTGAGCTGATTGGTGTACCACATCGCATTGTGGTATCCGAGCGTGGCATAGATGCCGGAACCTTTGAATATAAAGGCCGCCGTGATGCTGAGGCACGTGAGTTAAATAAGGCAGACTTGCTGGTCGTATTGAAAGGTTGATTGAATCCTTATACATTAAAAGAGTCGCTTAAGCGGCTCTTTTTTATTGAAGAGAAAAATAATGAAAGTATATAAATATCGAGGTGGTAGTACTTACTACTGTGAAATAGATCAAGAACACAAAAGAATTTTGGAACGTGACCTTGAAAGCCTAAAAGCTGACTACTTTTGGGCGCCTACTCGTTACACCTTAAATGACCCTTTTGAATGCTTATTTAAAGATAAAGTATCACCAGTTTTCAATGGGCTAAAACAGCTCTTTCCATCAGAAAATACGCATCAGCTACAAATGGCATTAGAGAGTCTTTTAAATTTTATCGATAAGTCAGGTATTTACTCTCTTAGTCAAACCCCCTTATCTGAATTACTTTGGTCACACTATGCTTATAGCCACACAGGTTTCTGTGTGGAGTATGATTTAAAAATATTAACTAAATATCGCCATCAAAATCTAACAGAACTCAGTATACAATATAACCAACAAAGTCCATCTATAGAGCTTCAGGATATCTTAGCTAATTCAAACGATTTAATTTCCCAGAAAATGTTTGGCTATAAATCTCAGGCTTGGAGCTATGAAGAAGAAATTAGAATAATTACACCAGAATATGGCAGAATTGATTATGACTATAGAGCCGTAAATGCTATTTACTTTGGGTTGCGAATGGATGCCCAAGACAAAAATTTAATTATGGAAAGTTTAAAAGGACGAAGTATAAAATACTATCAAATGATTTTAAAACATGAATCTTATCAATTAGCTTATGAACCTATCGAAGACTTATTTCTAGATGCACCACCATACAAATATAATATTGCACCTATAGCAGATGATGCTATTGATACTTATAACAAAGAATTCTCGGAATATCAGAATTATCTAGTTAAGGCTGCTGAAATTGTACGGCGTGATCCTTATTGTCGAAGGGTTGATACTGTCATGTTTAGTAATAATAAAAGTACAGTACCTAACCCTATTGTAATTGTACAATATGAAATTACTCCACCTTATACTTACAACCATTACCTCACATTAGATGAAATTGATGAGCAATATTCGAAAATCTTAGATTTATAATTTTTAATATTTATAAAATTATTTTTTCATCTGATTTGACCAAGCATCGACAAAACAAGTACCGCTATTTACAGGAATTTTGGTTAAAACATAGACTTGTCTTTAGTCAGTAAGAAACACAAATGATTCCTGATGCGCAATGTTATGACGTAATTGTTGTCTCTTATACACTTTTGACGCTCCGACA
>NZ_MLCN01000088.1 GCF_001982605.1 Alkanindiges hydrocarboniclasticus
TGTTCAGGTTGAGCGGCATTGAGTACATCAATCATTTGATGAAATGTTGATGGTTTAATGCCAATCAATCGCTTAAATTGATGCTCGGGTAATGATTGGATATCAGTGTATTTCATGCTGTCATTATAAATGACAGTAGTCCAATTTTTAGCTTAAAAGATGATCAATAAATTGATCATCTTTTGATTTATGCAAGAGATCTATTAGCGTTGTCACTATCAGGATTTTTAAAAAAAATTATTTGGGCAATATATCCTCAAATTCTGGGGATAAAACTGCGGATGGTTGCACTAGTAGCTAGTAAAACAAGGAGTGTGCTGCATTGATAAATATTTAATCAATATAATATGTAACTCCAAAATAGAAATGTCCGGTTTCTCCAAAGTAAAAATGTCCGCTTTTAGAATATGCACTTTTGCAATTTCCTTAGCGGACGGTTTGATATGTTGGTGTCTATGTCGGATAAAGAACTTAAACGATTGTCGGTCTTGCAGGAAATCTGCGATCAACGCATAACTCAATCCCAGGCTGCTCAGCTACTTCATATTTCAGAACGTCAGATCAGACGCTTACTGCAGAAATACAAAGCCCAAGGTCCAGCTGCATTAGCCCATGCCGGTCGTGGCCAAATCAGCAATTCTAAACTTCCT
>NZ_MLCN01000089.1 GCF_001982605.1 Alkanindiges hydrocarboniclasticus
TAATAAAAAATACAGTATGGAGTAACTTTACATTTAAAGATATTGTAGATAGTTACATAGAGAAAGGAGTTGTTAAGTTTGGGGCTGAGAATGTCATTAGAAAATCTACTAAAGAGGATTGGCGAAAATATATTTTTGAAGATACAAAAGAAGAAAGATTTGCAGTTATTAGAGAATTGTGGAATCAAAGTATTTTACCTAGTAAAAATGTAGAACTGCAACAATGGATAATTGAGTTATTACGTGAAAATGGAAAAAAATCTATAGGTAATGATGTGGCAGCGGATCATGTGATTAAATTACTAACAGATAATGGTGACTAACGAAGTTTTGGAACCACACGCATTTAGCATCCTTTCAGTAAGTGATAATAACCCTGTGCTTAAGCTCAGGGTTTTTTATGACCAACAAAACAATAGCGCTGGCCACCCCGGCCAATGCGCCAAAGCCCCGATTACCCAGTAACGATACTGATCCGTTTTATGGTGTGATCTCCAAGCACAAGTTTGCCGTATTTTCGGAATGTGACAAGGATGGTAACTGGCTTGCAGATTTGCCTATTGTGGCGGCCATGATTACCGATGGTGAAAAAACCATTGAAAGTAATTACCAGACCCCATTTGAAAATAGCAATCCGGAACACAAGATGCCTACTTTAATGGCTGCCCTGCAAACGGGGGAGTTGGTTGAAGCGATTGGCAATATTGTGGGCAGTAATGGTCTGCTACAGGCAGCAACCGATGTTCTGGATCCAGTGACAGGAATGCTTAAAAACTTCGCTAAGTCTGCCGAAGGTAAA
>NZ_MLCN01000009.1 GCF_001982605.1 Alkanindiges hydrocarboniclasticus
AACAATACAAAAATTATTTATTTCTTTAAATATAAAGTAATTGAATATTATAGTAACTAATTAAAGTATAAATATATTAATAGATAAAATAAAAAGGCTGTATAATATATTTATCTAAATGAATTGAGTTGACCATGAGTACTTCGCAAGAAACCGTTGAGCCTGTTGGCTTTCTTACACTCCAGTTCAGCGAGTTTGATCCTGTGTTTCTGGATTACCTGCTCTATGATAACCCGCAGATTACCGAAACCAATATTGGTGTTGCAGATGAGAATGGGGTAAAAACACACCGCGATGAAGAAGACCAGCCCTTCACGGTTGGTACTTATGAAGGAATTCCATATCGAACCAATTATGACAATGAGCAGTATGCGATCCGATTTTTTCTACAAGCAGATCAAGCACGTCCACAGCATAGTCAGCAACGAAACCACCGGTATGAAAAGGTTGGGAGCAATGGCCAAAATGTTCCTGCCACCTCGCTTGATGCAGACCATACGGCCTGTGAGCTTTACTGTAGCAACTGTGATGCATGGATAGTCAGTCGAGGAATAATCCAAACCATGCAGTGCAGAATTTGTAGTAAGAGTTTTTTATGACAAGCTGGCCTAAGGCGAGTAAAAGGGTGCTAGTTAGCACCTATTTTTATGTGTGACTTATATAGCCAATTAAATTTAAATATATTGCTAAATAAATTAAAATAGTAGTATAATAGCTTATGTTAAACAGCTGGAGCTCACGATGCGTGCTCTCTTAAAATCTGATTTTGTTCCAAGCGCTGATCCTGAAAAGCCCTATCTCAGCATCTTTGCCAACACTGATAAGGCAGTAAGTGGGTTGCGTTGTGTCCTGCACTATGGCAAGGATTCACGTCACACCGAATGTATGCCTTATAAGATCATGATTGGGGATGATGCCTATGCATGCCAGTCCTTAAATGAAGTGAATGATTTTCTGAAGCGATTCACTAAAAAATCCTATAGTCATGTTCTCACCATTTATTGGCCAGAAATTGATGAGGTGCAGTTTAAGCAGTTGCGTGTGCAATGCCTTGATATCACGCCTAAAGAAATAAATTCGATAATGCAGGCACATTATCCCGATATCATTGACTGGGAGCTTAGTCACCTCATTGATTTTCAGCAAAAGTTAAACTCGCCTGATTATTTAAATGTTAATCGCTGTATTTTCGTATAAGGCCTGCCGCTATGAAGAAAAAAGACAATTTGTATCACCAGAAAGACCAGAATGTTGAATTGAGTCAAAAGCAGGTGATGGCCATTTATTTTCTAACCGTTGCACTTTTTGGGTTCTGTGCCTTCATGGTACTGCTATCATTAATTATATTTGTCAGTGACGGAGTTAGTGGTGATCTAGCCGGATCATTGGTTCTGGCCGGTCTGGGTAGCTGGTTCTTTACCCACCTTAAATCCCACTATTCACTAGCAGGTTATAAGTTTAAAAGGCTCGATATTGCATTTCATGACAAGCTGAATAGTGGTTTCTCTGGCCGGCAATGTTTAATTATAAAAACCTATCCTTTGGCCATCGGGACAACACTCTGCATACTGAATGATACGGTAATTGCCAGAACTGCCGATGGGCAGCTGGTACTGGCCATATTCTCTATTTTTCACTGGTTACCCAGTGCCAAGGATAGTATTGTGCTGGCCACCGACCGTGAGGTATTCAAGTATTTGAGTGATGTTGGTGACAATGCAATGATCAGGCGGCTTACCACTGACTACGCGGATACGCTTTCCTAGTCGGTAAGGGGTCATGTTTTAATAAACTTTTAAATTGTGGCCAGTCGCACCTGATTATGTGACTGGTCAGCGTGACATAAATAATAAAACTTAATGCTGTGCTAGGCCAGCTAGCTGGCACCAAAAAAGTAAAACCGCATCGCTCAGGATTTTTTATTTCACCATGACTCCAGCCCGGTACTGCGCTGGACTACGCCAAGGCTTGATACAGCAGGTTTATCAATGACTTAGGCGAGTTCATCATATGCCGGTGCTTTCCGAAACTTGACCTGACTTTCCCTCTACTGGCCCCTAGAAGGCTCCTGGGAACCGGGTCTTTCCAAGGAGTCATCATGGCAAAAATCAAACTCACCAAGTCCGCTGTCGATGCGGCACACCCCCAGGCGCAGGCCGTCGAACTCCGGGATACGTTGGTTCCCGGCTTCTTGTGCAAGATTACCCCGTCGGGCCGCAAGGTGTTCATGCTCCAGTACCGGACGAACGCTGGCGAGCGCCGCAAGCCCGCCTTGGGTCAGTACGGGGAACTGACCGTCGAACAGGCCCGTTCGCTCGCGCAAGAATGGCTGGCCCAGGTACGCCGGGGTGGTGATCCCGGCGCAGCCAAGACGGAAGCACGCAAAGCGCCCACCGTCGAAGAGTTGTGCAAGAAGTTCATGGAGGACCACTCCAAGAAGCGCAACAAGCCCAGCACCCGAGTCGGCTATCAAGGTGTCATCGACCGCTGCATCATCCCGTTGTTGGGCCGCAAGAAGGTCCACGACGTGAAGCGGCCTGACATTGCCGGACTGATGGAAAAGCTTTCCTACAAGCAGACCGAGGCGAACAAGGCGTTCAGCATCCTGCGCAAGATGTTCAATTTGGCTGAGGTGTGGGGCTATCGGCCTGACGGCACCAATCCCTGCCGCCATGTCCCAATGTTCCCTGCCGGCAAGTCCACCCACCTTATCAGCGACGAGGACATGGGAAAACTTTTCCGGCAGCTCGACAAGATCGAGGCCGAGGGGCTGGAGAACTACGTCATCCCGTTGGCGATCCGCCTGCAATTCGAGTTTGCCGGCCGCCGTGGCGAAATCGTCTCGCTCGAATGGGAATGGATCGATCTGGAAAACCGCCGCGTCGTCTGGCCTGACAGCAAGACCGGCGGTATGTCCAAGCCCATCAGCGAGGAAGCCTACCGGCTGCTTTCGACGGCGCCGAGGCAGGAAGGCAATCCTTACGTCCTGCCGTCGCCGCGCCATCCAGGGCAACACCTGACCACGGGCGAGTATTACGGCGGCTGGAGCCGTGCGCTCAAAGCGGCGGGGGCAACGCATGTGGGGACGCACGGCATCCGCCACCGCTCGGCGACCGACATTGCCAATTCGGGTATCCCGGTCAAGGTCGGCATGGCCCTGACGGCGCACAAGACCGTGGTGATGTTCATGCGCTACGTCCACACCGAGGACAAGCCCGTGCGGGAAGCCGCCGAACTGGTGGCGAATCGACGCAAGTCGGTCGTCAGCATGCATCAAGAACCGAAAGAGGTGACCGCATGATCAGAGGCCAGCAATCCACCTTGCCGCCCCAATTGTCGTATCACCGCTACGACAATTGGCTCAGTGGCCATCACCGCCTGCGTATCGTACTAAGCACTGGAAAAGTGTGCCCGTTTCGGGTATAGTTTGAAGGTCAAGATGACGCGCATCCTCAAACGAAAGGATTTTGCGCGGTGGCAGGCGGGCGAAAAGCTGTCCGATGCCGCCTTGTGCAAAGCGGTTCAGGAGATGGAAAGCGGTCTGATTGACGCGGACTTGGGCGGCTTCCTTTACAAGAAACGGGTTGCCCGCCCTGGTGGTGGCAAGAGTGGCGGCTACCGCACGTTATTGTCGGCCCGGATCGGCAGCCGCTATGTGTTCCTGCATGGGTTCCCCAAGAGCGACAAGGCGAACATTACGCAGGACGAGAAGAAGGCACTGCAATTCGCCGGCAAGGTGTTCCTGGAACTGTCCGCCGAAGCATTGTCGAAGGCGTTGCAGTCAGGCGTGTTATTGGAGGTGCATTGTGAGCAAGATCATTGAATCCCTGCGTGGCGATCTGGCCGCGCTCCACGAAGCGGGAGCGATCGGCAAGGTAACGATGCGCGAGTTCGACGCAATCTGCCCGCCGCCGGTGCGGGAGTTCAGTGCTTTCGATATCAAGCGGCTGCGTGAAGCCTTGAAGTTTAGCCAGCCGGTGTTCGCTCTTCATCTACACACGTCGGCCTCGACCGTGCGCAAGTGGGAACAAGGCGAAACCCATCCCACGGGGCCAGCGCTCAAACTGCTCAACGTCATCGCCGACAAGGGCCTGCAGGCCATCATCTGATGCCTGACGAGGGAGACAGGCATTGGCGACGCGAATTACCCCTTTCAACTCACAGCATCTTGAAGCCGCCTGCCGCGTGCTCGCCGATACCGAACGCGGTCTGAGCGGTACACAGATCGAGCGGCTGCTGCAGGAAATCGAGGTTGCCGACACGTCGCCCGGCATGACAAAGTGGAAGCGGTTGTTCAATGCGCTGGCCGGTGCGCAGAACCACCACCAGATCGGCAACCATCTCATCATGTTCATCAACCGCGCGATGAACCCGGTGAACTACGCCCGCGATCCCGCGACGTTCGCTTGGCGGCGCGACGAACTCAATGTCGTCCTTGCCTTCTCCGGTTTCTACGTGCGCGATGACGGCAAGGTTGCTCACGCCGATAAGGCCACGACGCTTGATGCCGCCCGCGCCCGCGCGGGACGACTCAAGGCCGCACTGGAAAGCCGCGTCGTCCATGCGGAAGTGCTGAACTACTGCCGCGCCGAGTTGCTGGAGGAAAACTACTTCCATGCCGTGTTCGAGGCAACGAAAGGTGTTGCGGAGCGGATTCGCCTGCTGTCGGGCCTGAACGGCGACGGCGCGGACTTGGTGAACAAGGCATTCGCAGGCCAGCAACCCGTTCTCGCCTTGGGACCGCTCACCACCGAGTCCGAAAAGAGCGAGCAGAAAGGCTTTGCCAACCTGCTGATCGGCTTATTTGGCGCCGTGCGCAATCCGCTGGCCCATGCGCCCAAGACGAATTGGCCCATGTCCGAACAGGACGCACTGGACATCCTGACGCTGGTATCGCTGATTCACCGCAAGCTGGATGGCACCACGAAATTAGCGGCCGTATCGCCGTAAGTGAGAGACAGGAATGGACGAGGCGATCGTTGTCTTCTCTCGAAAAGGGATTTTCCAGACCACGATTGCCGCGCGCGACGTTCGCAGCCGGGAACATGCGCGCAAGCTGTGGCCCTTGGTGTCTCCAGGCGCAGAGCGCCAGATGGTGACATGGGTCAGCCCCTCCTTTGAAAGCGGGAAGCTGCGTCGGCGATCCCATTTCCGCGTACTTCCTGCCCAGCACACCTTTAACCCCAAAGCGCACTTCGACGATGAAGAAGCCAGCCGATGGCGCGCCGTGCAGGAAAGTCCTGAACACCGGCGGGCGAAAGAACTTGTCGCGGCCGAACTCTCACGACGTTTGAATGCCGGGCTTGCGATGCCGTGGGCGTTCAAGGATATGGATGCGTCGGACTATCCGCTGGAAGGCAACTTGTTGCTCGGCGCCGACCAGGTGGCAACCGAGCATCCCCTGGAGACGCCATTCGGCAGCAAATTCCGGCTCGACGTTGCCGTGCTCGGCCCCCCGGTCCAGGCTGAACCGATGGTGCTGGGCGGCGTTGAAATCGAACTCGGCCACGCCTTCGACGGGCGCAAGGCTCTTATCGGGAAGTCGCTCGGATTCCCGCTCATCTCCATCGACATCACCGAGATGACGCTGGACGAACTCACGCCCGAGTGGGCACGGCAGGTATTGACTGCGACCACGCGGAGCCACGAGCAAGGACGCCGGCAGACCTACATCTATCTCCACGACCTGCTGTACCCCCTCTACGCGCAATTGCCGGCGTTTCTGGACGACGAGCAGCGCCATCAGTTCCTTGTGTTTGCCGACGATGAGACCCTGAACAAGTTGGTGCGCTGGATGAACCTGCTCGCCGAAAAGCTGGAGTACCCGAAGGGTACGGTCGCCGTTGCCTTGGTCAATGGCAAGAACGAACAGTCGCGCAAGATGCTGGAACGCGCGGGACAAGTCGTTGGCCCCGACTGGAGCGAGTTCAACGGCCAGCGATGCCTACGACTGACCCTGCCGCGTCCCAAAGGCCCGGCGGATCTCCAGGCCCATCGCTTCCACATGACGATGGCGCGCATCCTGCTGTCGCACACTGATTCGCTCGTTGGCTACAAGTATTGCAACGGCGTAGACAACCACCACCCTGAAGAAGACGTGTGGGTTGCGCATCGCTGGATCGCCGACTTGAAAACCCATACCCAGCATCGCGTCTTGCCGAAGCGGCTGGCTGAACCGATCAACAGATTGATCGCGGTGGTTTCGGACCTGCATCGCAATCACGCGGCTGCCAGCCAAGAGGCGTGACCATCCCCCGTCGGAAGTCAGCCGATAGGCAAGCATTCCTGCGGAGTTACGCGCCTATTTGCAAAGAGCATTGAATCTCAGTCCGTAGTCGGTTTTGAGGCTCTTTTCCGCGGGGCCGAAGAAGGCAAAGACGGCAAGCACTCAAACAAGCGTTCTGCATAGACGAACCCCATCCGTCTGACCGCGCCCTGATCGAAATACAGCAGCCAAGCGGCAAGTAATGCCAGCGAAATGAGCAGTGTCAAGCCTGCGGCAAGCCCCGGATCGGCAAGGTGCTCTAGGTTAAAATGAGGAGGTACTACCTGCAGAATCTTTGCAATCAGCAATCCGTAGACGATGCCCAGGAGGCACGACACGATGCCGGCAGGCTTCATTGCCAGCATATTGCGGTGAAATCCGTAGGCGATGTTCTCTTTCAGCAAGAGCTGCTTGTTGGAACGCGTGAGTTCGCGAAGCCGCTTAGTGGCACCGATGTAGATGTCGTCTGCCTTGTCAGGGCTTGCTGATTCTTCTTCTGCCGTTGGCATGGCGATGCCCAGCTTGGCCGTGATCGCCGTGTGGTAGCGCTGCTTGCTGACACCATCGAGAAACTTGTCGCGATGGCGTAACGCGATGGTTGTCGGCATACCGCCCCACCTTGCAACCAGGATCTCTTCAAGCTTCTTCCCGCGCCCGCGAGCTACGCTCGCAAGCGCATAAATGGCACCGCAGCCACCAAGCAAGCCGATCACGCCTGTAAGTACCGGGTGCTTTGCGCCGTAGACGCACAACAAAGGAACGAGCAGCGGTAACGCTACAAGAAGTCCTGGGATTACGCGCGCCTTGCGCTCATAGGGGTCTTTGACCAGTTCAAAAATAGTTGTCATGGGCGTTCAGCTTTGGGCCGACAAGGCATCAATATAGGGTTGAATTTCATCGCGGTTCTTTAAAGTGATCTGCTGCGCGAGAGGGTCGGGTGCTTCCTTGGTATGCAAACCCAAACGTCTCAGCGTGTAGTACAGAAACGCTTGGCGGCATGGAAGTTTGACCTCTCCATCTTCCATGCCGTAGTCCAACTCTAAGACTCGTTTCTTGGCTGCAGGCAAATCGGGATGCGGTGCAAGTACCAGCGTCAATACAGTTTGCCAATGCGAATCTTGGTTGGAGTCCACTTGGGTCGCCTCGAAGCCATCGATGCGCAGGATTCGAGCAAGGACGAAATCGCTGAAGCGCTGGCGCTTGTGGCAAAACGCGCGCATGTGCCAGCGAAAACCGTCATTGCCAAGGGCGTGGGGAGACAGCAAGCGAACCGATTCATCCAACGACGTCATGGACTGGTAGCTCACCAGAATGGATTCCTGCTGGCGGATTGCGCGCACCACTGCTTCGACGGTCTGCTCATTGATCGTGCGCCAAGGGGACGGGGCCCAATCTGTCTCCGGCGCGGAGCCGATGAAGCTGGCCGTCGGCTCGACAATTCCCATCTTTGTCGCTAGCAGTTCTGCTAGATAGCGTTGCGCCGAGCTTCGTTGGTAAAGCGGGTGAAAACTCTGCGCTGCCGTGTAGGTCTTGGAGCTGCGGTCGTAAGTCAGGTTGCTCGGCGCCAACTCCATGTACTTGGAAATGTCCAGCGATGCCTGCGGGACCGAAATACCAAAGTGCTCGGTGAGATCCATCCGGTTGATGCGCCGCTCCCAGCGCAGACGGAAATCGATGAATTGAAGTCTGCTCTCCAGCCCCCAACTTAGCCCCTTAGGCTCAGCAGGTTCGGCGGCAGGAAAGGAAGGTTTTTGCATCAGTCACGCCTAAAAAGTAGACGGATATAAAAAATCGTCGTACATTAACTATACGCGATCATCCTTCGGTCGTCTACCCGGAGACCCCAGTGCCTACAACCATCACGTTTTTTCCCGTCGACAACGGGGACATGACCCTCATCAAGTTCGGCGATCTCGACGCGACGACTCTGCTGATCGACGTAAACATCAGGCAAGACGCCGACGACCCTGACGGGGAGGCGCGCGATGTCGCCAAGGATTTGCGCGAACGACTGAAGAAGGATGAGAACGGCAGGCCGTATGTCGATGCGTTCCTGCTGAGCCACCCGGATCAAGACCATTGCCGAGGGTTGAAGCGACACTTCTACCTAGGGCCACTCGACAAGTACCCGGACGACAAGAAGGACGACAAGGACAAGAAAATCGTGATCCGCGAGATGTGGTCGTCCCCGATCGTGTTTCGACGCGCCAGCAAGACGCACACCTTGAGCGACGACGCCAAGGCATTCAACACGGAGGCGCGTCGGCGCGTGCAACTGAACCGTGACAAG
The DNA here is from genome assembly GCF_001982605.1 of Alkanindiges hydrocarboniclasticus. GTDB lineage: Bacteria > Pseudomonadota > Gammaproteobacteria > Pseudomonadales > Moraxellaceae > Alkanindiges > Alkanindiges hydrocarboniclasticus. The sequence goes on from NZ_MLCN01000009.1 coordinate 8,556, forward strand.
AATTTCGCCGTCGGGAACGGTGACCGCATTCAGATCATGGGCGAGGACATCGACGGAAAAACCGATGATCTCACTTCGATTGTGCGGAAGGTGGACACGCGCTTTTCAACGATCAATGGCAAGAGTTCCGCATTCTTTTCTGCGTTTCTTTTGGCTCCACTGGACGCCCAGGATGACGAGGAAGAGGAAGAGTGCCTGGTCAAGAACCAGTCCAGCGTTATTCTGAACATCACGTTGGCGGCTGACGCGCAGACGCCGGATGGTGCGAAATTCCTTACTGGTGGCGATGCTGAGGTGTTCATCTGGAACCGCCAGTGGCAACGCCACAAGGCTGAAGCAGATGTGCTTGAGTACGACATCATGCAGGCGCCTCATCATTGTTCCTGGCATTCGCTGTCCTATGACAGCTGGTCCGACTACCGTGAAAAAGCCAAGCTCGATGCTGATGCTCGCAAGGCGCTTTCGCAGACCCGTGACGGCGCCGTCATCGTCGCCAGTTGCAAGCCGATCGCAGACGACGACAGCGATCCGCCCTGCATCCGCGCAAAGCGTGAATACGTAGCAATCGTGGACGAAGTAAAAGGCGACTTTTACTGCACGGGCGAATATCCGAGCGAAAAATCCGTGGAGCCCCTCGTTTTCACCGTAACCGCTCAGGGTGTGCAACCTCCCTCGAAGAAGGAGTCCGGATCGAAGGCCGCTGCCGTGGTGACCTCCGCGCGCGCGCCCATGCCACACGGGGCATCATGACGGGCACCATCGCGGACGCACTGCATCAACTTCAGCGGCACAGGGGCCTTGTCCGCGTTGGCGAGCCAAGGAAAAGTGGTGAATCGACGCAGATTGAAGTCGATGTTGCTGTTGAATTGCCGAGCAGGTCTCGGCGCAATGGCGTATCCGGGACCGGAGTGCGCTCGGTCGAGACATGCGTTCTGGTATTCGGCAGTGACTGGCCCATGTCTGCACCCAAGCCTTTCTTGCGTGCGGACTTCCCACTCAACTTGCCGCACATCAATCCTCATCGCGAAGGCGAGTTGGTCTCGCCTTGTCTGTTCGAGGGATCGTTGGACGAGCTGCTGCATCGGTTTGGTCTGGACGCCATCGTCGATCAGTTGATCGTTTGGTTGCACAAGGCCGCAGCCGGGACGTTGCTGGACCTTGAACAGGGGTGGGAGCCGACTCGTCGAGACAGTTGTCCTTCGACCCTTGTATTCAGTGCCGAGAATGTCGCGGCCGCCGCTCCCGCTGACGGCACGATTTTGGTGGTTCCCGCAGGCTACGTGACGATTGATGGCGGGCTATACGCCATCGTCAATGCCGAACTGACTGCTCAAGTCGATCCTGTGTTCTATCAGGAGGTTCACAACGACAAGTTGGGTAAATGGGGAAATGGCCATACCGCAGCCTTCATTGCGCGGGCTCCAATAACCGACGGCAACCCGCATGTGGTCGGCCACTATCAACCCGAGACGGTTGTCGATCTCGCGACGTTGCTTGATCGAGCAGCGGAACTCGGCGTCGATCGTGACGCTTTGGCTCAAGGCTTGGACGGCTACTATGGACGTTCGATTCTGGATATGCAGCAAGACTCGCGTGGCTGGACGCATGGCTTGTATGCGATTGTGATTCTGACTGTTCAAAGGCCAGCGTCGCTTGTGGGCTCACCGGGGAGAAGTATCGAGGTATTGCCCTACGTGGTGCGCTATGAACTCAACGCTCAATCGCTCCTGGAGCGAAACGCCACGGTTCACCCGGCTTTTCACGCACATGCGTTGTCTCCCGAACTGCTGGCAAGAACGTCCGGCATTCCATCTGCGGCCACATCGCAGCCGCTGGTCTTGCTCGGCTGCGGAAGCGTGGGGTCGAAAATCGCGATGCAACTGGGGCGAGCGGGTTTCGGCTCAATGACCTTCGTCGATAACGAGTCCATGTCGCCTCACAACGCGGCCCGGCATGCACTCATTGAGCGGGCATCGGTGCTGGTCCCACCTCGGAAGTCGGCGCTGATGAAGACGGCCTTTGAGTCGCTGTCGCATCTTCAATCGCAAGCGTTCGACACCGACGCAGTGACTCTCTTGGTCGATGCTGCGCAGTTTGCTGCAACCGTTCCGCAGGATGCGGCCCTCATCGTGGATGCGACAGCCTCACTTCAGGTGTTGGCCGCAGAAACGCAATCAACGGCGCTGAACCAATCCCCTGCGCGGTTGGCACGGATCGTCATGTATGGCCAGGGGCGCTGTGTCGCGGTTTTGCTTGAAGGGCCTGGTCGCGCCGGTCGGGTTGACGATCTTACGGCATTCTTGTTCGAGTGCTGTCGGTTTGTGCCGGAACTGCGGGCGTCGATTGCTGGCGATACGTCTGAGCCGACGCGTATTTTTGTGGGCGACAACTGCCGTTCACTGACGATGCCAATGTCCGATGCCGTTGTTTCGCGTTCTGCTTCATTAGCTGGCCTGCAACTGGAACGCTGGCTCGTTGGCGGACTCCCGAAGGAGGCGACGCTTTGCGCCGGGGTCTCGGATACCGAAGGCCTCGGCATGGCATGGACCAGCACCAGCCTCGGCCCGACCACTGTGCTCAACGTAGCAGACGATGGTGGCTGGAACATTCGGATTCTGCACCCTGTCGTGCAAGCGATCCATGCTGATGCGCTGCGCTGGGGCGCTCTGGAAACAGGTGGAGCCTTGGTCGGTCGTATCTCGTTTGAGAATCGAACCATCACCATTGCTGGCCTCGTGGATGCGCCGCCTGACAGCATTCGGGAGGCCGCCCGCTTCGTCCTTGGGACGAATGGGCTTGTTCAAAATTTGCGCACAGCGAATGGAACCTCTTTGGGGTATCTGGCCTTCATCGGCACTTGGCATAGCCACCCGAAAGGCGGCGCACATTCGGGCATAGACCGAAATACGTTGCGCGGCATCGCCGAGGATGCTGGCGGCCTTCCCGCCGTGTCGTTGGTATGGACTCCGACAGGACTCAGGTGTGCGGTGGATCGCTGGTAAAGGCAAAGCCGCCGGCACTTTCTTGGCATAAAACGAAAGGGATGTATGGCTGACTACTTCGAGATCGATTTTCTTGGCGTCGAAACAGCGAAAAGCGGGGATGCAATCACGCTACGCTATTCGGTGAATGGCACAGAGGGCGTGCACGTCGTTGACGGTGGGTATCTGGATACGGGAGATCAGCTCGTCGAGCACCTGAAGACGTACTATGGAACAACAGTCATCGACCAAGCGCGAACGCCAGCCCGCAGTCGCTCGCCAAGCACCTGCGCTACATCGAGCGCGACGGCGCCGGCCGCGATGGCGAACCGGGCCGGGCCTACGGGCCGCAGATTGACGATGCCGACCTCGATGCCTTCAAGGAGCGGGCCGACGACGACCGGCACCATTTCCGCTTCATCGTCTCACCGGAAGACGGTGCCGAGCTTGAGGAGTTGCGCACCTACACCCGGCATCTGGTGAACCGGATGGAAGCCGACCTGGGGACGCGGCTGGATTGGGTGGCAGTCGATCACTGGAACACCGACAACCCGCACACCCACCTGATCGTGCGCGGGCGCGACGACACCGGCAAAGACCTCATCATCGCGGGCGACTACATCGCCCACGGCTTCCGCCATCGCGCCGCCGAACTGGCGACGGAATGGCTGGGGCCGCGCACCGAACTGGAGATTCAGCAGACCTTGCAGCGCGAGGTGGAACAGGAGCGGTGGACGAGCCTCGACCGCACATTGCAGCGTGAGGCCGGCGAGGATGTTGGGACATGTAGATGTGCTCAATCATGGGTTACGGGTGTGTTTCACGCTTAGCCCAACCAGGGTGCTTTGTCAGCAAACCCAACATCTCGTCCATCGCGTCATAGGAGCGTTTGAGCGTGCTGTATGGATTCCCCCCGACCAATGTGCCATCATAGCCGACGGGGCCGGTATAACCGAACGACTTGGCAAGTCCAAGAAGTGCGAAGTTGTCGAGTTCTCCTGCATCGAGCGCCTCGAAAGTGGCAATACGACTCCAGCCAAGTGGGCTGCGGGTTGCGCCGCTGAGAGTCAATTCCCGCATGAAGGGTGTTGACGCCATTAACGCTGGCGTCGGGTCTACGGCCTGATAGCCCTCCGTCGGGCTGCCTGCATTGGTTTCGTAGCCATACCAGTGATAGCTTGGAAACACGATGCCGAGATTCGGATGGTTCACGACCGAGCAGATCTGTGCCGCAATGGAGTAATGATCCATCCAGAAGCCCAGATGAAAATACAGCAGGATGTCAATTCCGCGCCGTGCGCAAATCTCAAGTGCCCGACCAAGGAAGTCCTGCAATACCTTGTCGTCCGGTGCCTTTCGATGATTTGAACCGTGGCCTGCCGTCCTGATTCCAAGATTGACAGCCTTCACGCCTTCCATCTCCTCAAGCATCCGCAAGAGTCCTGCGTTGATGGGATGCTGTGGGCCCTGATCCAGGTCGATCACCACATACACGCTAAAGACCTCCAAACCGAAACGATCTTTCACGGTGGATAGACGCTTTGCGGTTTCCCATCGGCTCCCTGACCAGACGGCATAGGTCAGGCCGTCATAACCGATGTCAGCCAGCATTTCGCATTGGACATCGAAGGCATAGGTACCAGCCGAAGAAGTAAAAGCGAGATCCCAGGCAAAAATTTTATGACCGTGCAGCATCCTGCGCCTCCTCCAAATGGGCAGTAGCGTGCGCCGGAAAGTGCGGTACGACATGCTCGCCAAGTTCCTGAACAATCTCATGCGCCGGACGTGTCGCGTATTTCAGGTTGAGGCCAATATGATTAACCCCAATATCGCGCAAGCGGCTGAAGTAGTCAGTAAAGAATCGGTGACCAGCCCGAAACCCGAGGAAGATGGGCGATGGGGGTTCATCGGGATTCTCCGACAGGTCAATATAGAAGGATTGCGTGAAGGGTTTGAATCTTGGTGTCAGCGACCGCCAATTCTTGATTGTCATGGCTTGCTGCGCGATATTTTGGGGATAGTAAAGCCAGCCATCCCCATGCTCGGCAATCCATTCGACCGACTGGCGTGAATGACCAGTCACCATCACGGGAATGTCTCTCAACGCCGGTTTCGGCAGCGTATCTGCACCCGACAAGTTCACTCGGGGCGTGGAGATTTCCGGGAAGTCCTCACGCCAGGCTTGACGCAACACAGTCAATGCTTCTTGGAACAACGTGGCTCGCGCATCCATTGTCTGACCGAAGGCCGGGAACTCTGTTGGCCGATCACCCGTGGCGATACCTAGCACCAGGCGCTGATTTGACAAGCGGTCGATCGAGGCTGCTGCTTTGGCCACAAGCAAGGGATGACGCAGAGTGGTGATGACGCTGCCAGTTGCGAGCGCGATGCGCGACGTCTGTGCCGTGACGTAACCGCGCCCTTCACGGTTCTTGTCCTTGGCCAGTCGGTTGATGGACTCCGTGTAAGCGTTGGTGACGGGCATGTCCGTCTCGAAGTAGGTCATGGTCTCTTCGCGCCAGTTTCCCACTGCCCTGACCAGATCGCTCCAGACTTCCTTTTGGCCCTTCGGGATGGTGGCTATCCACTCGTCCAGGGCGGCTTCTGCCTGGAGCCGTGTGGTGGCGTCCCAGATGCCGTAGAAGCGCTCCTTGTGCTCGTAGGCGGCCAGCAGTTGCGGGAACGCGCCTGTCCAGGTCTCCATGATGAGGCGCTCCCGGTCTGAGACTTCGTGAGCGCGTTTCAGCAGGATTTTCCGGTCTCCCTTGAGAGTCCGGCTCTGGGACGGTTTCGGCTCCTTTCTGAGGCCCTTGCGCACTCTCTCTAGGGCATCGTTGGCCATGCGCACCACATGGAACTTATCGACCACGATACGGGCCTGGGGCAGCACAGCCTTGACCGCTGCCCGGTAGGGGTTCCACATGTCCATGCTGACGATCTCGACCTTCTGCCGGTCTTTCAGCTTCATCAGGTAGTTGGTCACCACGTCCTGGCGGCGGGTGGCCAGCAGGTCGAGCAGGGTTCGCTCCTCAATGTTGGTCAGAATGCAGCGGTAGCGCTTGTTCAGGTATAGCTCGTCAATGCCCAGGATGCGGGGCGTCTCGAAGCGGTGCCAGCGCCCCAGGAACTCGGCGCGGGCGTTGAAGATGTCGCGCACCGTCTTCTCGTCCAGGCCGGTCTGTGCCGCCACAAAGGTGTAGGGGTGGTTGAAGGATTCCTTCTCCACGTACTCATGCAGCCGCAGTGTCATACGGAATCCGTCCACCATCTCCGGTAGCTGGGGCCTGAATGTTGTCTTGCAGGCCCGGCAGGTGTATCGGCGGCGGACCACCCAGAGAGTGACCCGCTTGCCGTGGATGGGCAGATCACGATAGGGAACGTCACGCTTGCCGAACCGCACGAACTCACCCTGCACGCCGCACCCCTCGCAGGCTACTGGTGTAGGTGCTTCAAGCCGAAAATGTATGTCTTCATTCTGCTCATCAGAATCCACCAACTGGTACCCAGGAAGGCTTAACGAATTAATCATCTCCCGCCTTGATCAGAAAAACAGGTAGGTGGCGTAACCGGCAATCATCGCCATAGCAAAAATGACTGCTAAAAACGCCGCTAAAAGCTTCAGCGTGAACAAAGAGCGCAACAGAATGAGCTCAGTCAGGCTGGCTCCGGCACTGCCGATGATAAACGCTAGCACCGTCCCGGCACCCACGCCTTTGGCCATCAGAGCCGCTGCCAGAGGTATGACGGCTTCAGCGCGAATATACAACGGCAGGCCGATGACAGCGGCAACTGGAATGGCAAAGGGATTATCTGGGCCTGCATACTGCTCCAATAAGTCAGTGGGCATGAAACCATAGATCACGCTGCCAATCGCAATACCGATGAGCAGGTAAGGCAACACATCGATAAAGTCCGACCAAGCTTCCCGCCACACACCACTGTACTTCCCTTCTTTCTTAACCGTGACAGTGGGTTGACTGTCACAGCATTCGCTAGACGTAGAGACTGTTGTCTTCCTATCAGCCCCGCAAGAAGCCGTCTTCGGAGTGGTGTCGCAGCTGTTGGTGCCGCAACTCGATGCGGTCGATGTAGCACTGCACGGGCTTGCTGATGAACTACATCCACTGCTCTCTTGTGTCGCCGTCCGGCGCACATAACGCTCGAAGCCAAGCGTGTGAAGCAGCCATCCGGCACCTACCGCGACCACCAAAGCGGCGAGCACATAGATAGCAGTAAGTGTCCATCCAAACGTGGCAACCAGCAGGCCGACGACGATAGGATTCAGCAACGGAGATGAGAAAAGAAACACCATCATCGGCCCAAAACCGGCCCGTGCCCGAATCAACCCTTTCAACATGGGGATAGTCGAGCAACTACAGAAGGGCGTTATAGCTCCTAAACCAGCAGCAAGAAAATAGCCTCGCTTCCCACTGGAAGGCAGTAACGCTTCCACCTTGGATGGTGGGATGTGACGTTGAAGAACTCCGACCAGCAAGCTAATGCCAATGAATAAAACCGATAGCTCGATAGCGAGAAAGGCGAACATGCCTAGAGCGTCTTGGAGTTGAGATGACATTCAATATTACTCCTATATTTCTAGTATTGTCGAAATGATGTACGCAGCCTACTTGCGTTTATCCGACCTGTCAACTATAATTCTAGAAACATCGAATTATTGGGGCGTGCTATGGATCACGAAAAGGTTGCAGCCAGCTTAGCTGAGCTAGGGAATAGTCACCGACTGTCCGTGTTCCGCTTTCTGGTCAAAGCTGGCCATGATGGGGCTTCGGTCGGAGATATCCAGAAGGGGCTGGGTATTCCTGCTTCGACGCTATCACATCACCTTGCGCGCATGGCCAAGGTAGGGCTGATCTGGCAGGAGAAACATAGCCGCACGATTGTCTGTATACCCGAGTATGGGCACCTAGAGAATTTGATCGGTTTCTTACAAGAGGAATGTTGTGCAGGTGTCCGGATTGCGCATGAACCAGAACCGCTTTGACGCTTGCCCAGCTCTCGCTGTCCTCCCTAGTCAGCATCGCTATGAAGACTCAGGCGAAGGTGGAAACAGAAAATTGGCAGTAGAGTAGGCTGAAGAGGATCAATCAGATAATCCGCTGAGAAAGATTTTCTTCTTTACATCTTTGGCATTTTATCAACCAGAAATTCCGGATACCCTGAAAACAATGAGCACATTGCCTTACCTTGCGGTCCTGCCTTCCTGGCGCCGCGCCTTGCCGTTAGCTGCGGCGAGCTTGCTGGCGCTGTCCCTAGCTGGCTGCAATAGCGACGCCGCCGACGCGGTCGCCGCCCCTCCACCCACGGTCAGCGTGGCACCTGTGTCGGTGCGCAAGATCGTCCTATGGGATGAGTTCAATGGCCGCGTCGAGGCGGTGGAAAGCGTTGCGCTGCGGCCACGTGTGAGTGGCTACATCGACAGGGTCAATTACGAAGAGGGCCAGATCGTCAAACGTGGCGACGTGCTGTTCGAGATTGACGCTCGCAGTTACCGTGCTGCTCTGGCTCGCGCGGAAGCAGACTTGGCCCGCGCCCGCACGCAGGCCGCACTGGCACGTAGCGAAGCGGCCCGTGCTCAAAAGCTGGCTTCGTTGCAAGCAGCCTCCACCGAGGAGTTGGAGCAGCGCCACGCCGCCGCCGATCAGGCCCAAGCCAACGTGCAGTTCGCCCAAGCCGCAGTCGAGACCGCCAAGTTGGATCTGTCGTTCACCCAGGTACGTTCGCCCATCACAGGCCGCGCCGGACGTGCACTGGTCACGGCAGGCAACTTGGTGAGTGCTGACGGCCAGGCCAGCATCCTGACCACCGTAGTCTCGCTGAACCCGGTGCACGTGCATTTTGATAGCGACGAGCGTACCTATCTGCGCTACGCCCACATGGCTCGCAACGGAGAGCGCCCCGACCAGCGCAGCGAAAGTATCCCGGTGCAGGTGGGCCTGGTCGGCGAGAACGGCTATCCACACGCCGGAAACGTGGACTTCGTGGACAACCGTGTCGATGCGGCCACCGGCACCATCCGCGCACGCGCCACCCTGGTCAATCCCGACGGCCTGCTTACGCCGGGCCTCTATGCCCGAGTGCGCCTGCCGGGTAGCGGCAGTTTCGAGGCCATGCTGATCGACGACAAGGCCATCCTGACCGACCAGAGCCGCAAGTACGTGTATGTGATCGATGAGAACAACACCGCCCAGCGCCGCGACATCACGCTGGGACGCAAGGCCGAAGGCCTGCGCATCGTCGAGGAAGGTCTAAATCCCGGCGACCGCGTGATCGTCAACGGCATCCAGAAGGTTTCTGTCGGCATGCCAGTGACGGCCCAGGACATTGAAATGGCGCCTGCAGGCCGACAAATCGCCCAGGCGAGCGAATGAGCGCGGAGAGCCAGCCATCATGAACTTTGCCCGCTTTTTCGTGGACAGGCCGATTTTTGCGGCCGTGCTGTCCATCATCATTTTCGTGGTTGGGTTGATCGCGATCCCGCTCTTGCCCGTCAGCGAGTACCCGGAAGTCGTGCCACCCAGCGTACAGGTTCGCGCCACGTATCCTGGCGCAAATCCGCGCGAAATCGCCGACACGGTAGCCGCACCACTGGAGGCATCCATCACCGGCGTGGAAAACATGCTCTACATGAAGTCCGTGGCCGGTAGTGATGGCGTGTTGGTGCTGACCGTCACCTTCCGTCCTGGCACCGATCCCGACGACGCCCAGGTCAAGGTACAGAACCGTGTCGCCCAGGCAGAGCCGCGTCTTCCCGAAGCGGTGCGCCAGCAAGGTGTGGTGACCGTCAAACAGTCCCACAACGAAACGCTGGTCGTGCAGTTGCGCTCGCCGGGCGATCGCTATGACGCGCTGTACCTGCGCAACTATGCCGTGCTCCATGTACGCGACGAGTTGGCACGCATCCAGGGGGTGGGCGATGCCAAGATCTACGGCTCTGGCGACTACGCCATGCGCTTATGGCTGGACCCCGACAAAATTGCGGCGCTGGGTATGACCGCCGGCGATGTGGTCGAAGCCGTGCGCGAACAGAACGTCCAGGTCTCGGCCGGTCAACTAGGTGCGCCGCCCAACCCCTCGGGAAGCGACTTCCTCCTGTCCATCAATGCGCAGGGCCGGCTGGTGACGGAAGAAGAGTTCGGCGACGTCATCGTCAAGACCGGATCGCAGGGTCAGGTCACCCGGCTGCGAGATGTGGCGCGCGTGGAAATGGACGCATCCAGCTACTCGCTGATGTCGTTGCTCAACAACAAGCCTGCTGTCGCGATCTCTGTCCTTGAAGCCCCGGGCGCCAATGCCATCGAAATCTCGGATCAAGTCCGCGCGAAGATGGACGAGTTGGCCAAGCGCTTTCCCGAGGGAGTGGAATGGTCGGTGGAGTATGACTCAACTGTCTTCGTGCGTCAGTCGATCAAGGCGGTCGTCAACACTCTGCTGGAAGCCATCGGACTGGTGGTGCTGGTGGTGATCTTGTTCCTTCAGACTTGGCGTGCCTCCATCATCCCACTGCTAGCCGTGCCGGTGTCGGTGGTAGGCACCTTCGCCGTGCTGCTGATGCTGGGCTTTTCCATCAATACGCTCACGCTTTTTGGACTCGTGCTTGCCATCGGGATCGTGGTGGACGACGCGATCGTGGTGGTGGAAAACGTCGAGCGCAACATCGCCGAAGGGCTGGCGCCGCTGGCTGCGGCCCATCAGGCCATGCGCGAAGTCAGTGGCCCCATCGTCGCCATCTCGCTGGTGCTGTGCTCGGTATTCGTGCCTATGGCATTCCTGTCCGGCGTGACAGGGCAGTTCTACAAACAGTTCGCCGTCACCATTGCGATCTCCACGGTAATTTCGGCCATCAACTCGCTGACGCTGTCGCCTGCGCTGGCCGCGCGCCTGCTTCGCCCGCATGGTGCCGCGCCAGACCTGCCCACGCGGGTGCTGGATCGCAGTCTGGGCTGGATATTCCGGCCGTTCAACCGTTTCTTCCTGCGCAGCGCGGATGGCTATGGAAACAGCGTGTCGCGCATCCTCGGGCGGCGTGGTGCGGTGTTTCTCGTCTACATCGCGCTACTGGTGGCGACGGGAGCTGTGTTCAAGGCCGTCCCTGGCGGATTCATCCCCATGCAGGACAAGCTGTATCTCATCGGTGTCATCCAGCTACCCGAGGGTGCATCCCTGGAGCGCACGGAAGCGCTGGTCCGCCGTGTGAGCGACATCGCGCTCAAGACCGATGGCGTCTACAACGCCGTGCAGTTCCCGGGCATGAACGGCTTGCAGTCGACCAACACGTCCAATAGCGGCCTAGTGTATTTCGTACTCAAGCCCATCAATGAGCGCAAGCACACTGCAACCGAGATTGCGGAACAGTTGAACGAGCGCTTCGCTCAGGAGCAGGACGGTCTGGCCTTTGCCATCATGCCGCCCCCTGTCATGGGGCTGGGCGCGGGTTCCGGGTTCTCTCTTTACGTGCAGGATCGCAACCGTGAGGGCTATGCCGCATTGCAGACGGCGACCACCGAGCTGGCGACGGCCATCTCGCAAGAACCGGGATTCCAATATCCGATCAGTTCCTATCAGGCCAATGTGCCGCAGCTTGACGCCGTAGTGGACCGCACCAAGGCGAAGGCACAGGGCGTGGCCGTGACCGATCTTTTCGATACGCTGCAAGTGTACCTGGGTTCGGCGTATGTCAACGACTTCACGCGCTTTGGCCGCACCTACCGGGTGATGGCTCAGGCGGACGCACCGTTCCGCAGTTCTGTCGAGGACGTGGTCAAACTGCGCACCCGCAACGCCAATGGCGACATGGTGCCCATCGGCAGCATGGTGGACGTGCGCAAGACATTCGGCCCCGATCCCGTCATCCGCTTCAACGGCTATCCATCTGCCGACCTGATTGGTGAGTCAGATCCGCGTCTGGTGTCGTCATCGCAGGCATTGCAGCAAGTGCAATCCATTGCAGACAAGGTGCTGCCGCCAGGCATGCAACTGGAGTGGACCGACCTCAGCTACCAGCAGGTCACGCAAAGCAATACCGCGCTGGTGGTGTTCCCGCTGGCGGTACTGTTGGTCTTCCTGGTGCTGGCGGCACTGTACGAAAGCTGGACGTTGCCGCTGGCCGTCATCCTGATCGTGCCCATGAGCCTGTTGTCGGCCATGACGGGCGTGTGGCTCGCGGGTGGTGACAGCAACATTTTCGTGCAGATTGGCTTGATAGTGCTGATTGGTCTGGCCTCCAAGAATGCCATTCTGATCGTGGAGTTCGCCCGTGAACTTGAGCGCAAGGGGCACAGCATCCTCGATGCCGCGCTGGAGGCATCACGCCTTCGTCTGCGCCCGATCATCATGACTTCCATCGCCTTCATCGCTGGCGTGGTGCCGCTGATGGTCGGTTCCGGCGCAGGCGCGGAGATTCGCCAGGTTATGGGAGTGACTGTGTTCGCCGGCATGCTCGGCGTGACCTTGTTCGGTTTATTCCTGACTCCTGTTTTCTACGTCGCGTTACGCAGGCTCGCGACGCGCAAGCCACGTCGCCAGGCAAATGTCGCCATGGAGGACACCCATGTCTGACTCCACAAGGACTGATTCCGTCATGCTTCAAACGCCATCCCGCATCCGACCATGCCTACGTCGGATGCCACATCTGGTACTGCTCCCTTTGGTGGCGTTGACGCTGGCAGCTTGCGCAGTAGGGCCGAATTACAAGGCACCTGCCGCGCCCCAGGCAGTGACGTATGCCCGCCAAGACCCCGTTGCCGTGTCCCAGCTTGTACCGGAGGCCGATGCGCAATTCTGGCGGGAACTGGATGACCCGGTGCTGCACTCTTTGGTGGAGAATGCTCTTCACGCCAATCACGACATCCGCATAGCACTGTCGCGCTACGAGCAAGCCAGCGCACTGTCGCGCGAACGTCGCCAAGACTACTATCCGACGCTGGGCGCGTCCGGTGAAATCAGTACCCAGCGCGCCAGTGCTGCACAAGCACCGGATGCGTCCCGCTCCGACCGGGATAACGATCTGCATTCGGCTGGCCTATCCGTGATCTGGGAATTGGACTTCTTTGGCCGAGTGCGGCGCAGCGTGGAATCGCAGCGCGCCGAGACCGAGGCCAGCGCAGCCGACCTGGCGGGCGTACAAGTGGCTATGGTGGCCGAGTTGACCGACGCCTATTTCCGCTTGCGCGGCTTGCAAGTGCAATTACAGGTCGCGCGGGACAACGAAATCAACCAAGCCGATACGCTGCGGCTGATCGAGGTCTTGTTCGAGAACGGCCGGGGCACGTCGTTCGATGCCGACCGCGCCCGCACGCAATTGGCGCTGACACGCTCGCGCATTCCGCCGCTTGAAGCTGAGGCTGCTGTGGCCGCCCACCGCATTGCCGTGCTCACTGGCCGCACGCCTGCGGCGATGGCCGAAGTGCTGGATCACCCCGCAGCCTTGCCTGAGCTGCCCGCCCAGATCAACGCCGGTGCACCGGGCGATCTACTGCGTCGCCGTCCCGATGTGGCTGCGGCAGAACGTAGGCTGGCTGCGGCCACTGCGCGTATCGGCGTAGCCATGGCAGACCTGTTCCCTCGCTTTACGTTGGGAGGGCTGATCGGCACGCAGGCGTTGGGCTTTGGTTCGTTGTTCGAGCGTGATAGTGAAACGCGAATGATCTCGCTCGGTGTGGGTGGTTCCTTCCTAGACGTGGGCCGGGTGCGGTCGCGCATCGCGGCGGCCAATTCAGCCACTGCCGAAAACTTGGCGGTATACGAGCGCACGGTGCTGCGCGCCATGGAAGAAACCGAGAACGCGCTGGTACGCCTATCGCGCGCGCAGACCGAGTACGCCATGCTGGTACAGGCGACCGAGGCCAGCCGCCGGGCAGCCAAGACGGCTCGCCTGCAATTTGAGGGCGGCGCCATCCATTTTTTGGATGTGCTGGAGGCCGAACGTTCACGCTTGGAGTCCGAAGACTTGCTGGCACAAAGCGCCACCCGCAGGGCGACGGCGTTGGTGGCGGTCTACAAGACGCTGGCCGGCGGCTGGTCACACGCCTTGCCCGGACCGCAGGGCGAGGCAGTCGCGCAGCGCCACAAAAGCGGCGACAGGCCTGAACTGGATGAACTCGGTGAGATGAGCGGCTACAACGCTGCGACTCTCAAACGGCCTTTGTACTGACAACAGGAGGCGAAATGGAGATTCGACACTTACGCTGCTTTCTCGCTGTCGCCGAAGAACTACATTTCGCCCGCGCGGCGGAGAGGCTGCACATCGAGCAGTCACCGCTGTCGCGCACTATCAAGGAGCTGGAGGAGAGCCTGGGCGAACAGTTGTTCATTCGTACCAGCCGCAGCACGCGGCTGACACGGGCGGGCAAGCTGTTTCTGGAGCATGTGCCGCGCATCTTCACCGCCTTGCAGCAGGCGCGCGATAGCGTGAATGCAGCCACCAACGGCTTCCACGGTCAGTTGCGTATCGCACTGTCCGACGGCATCACGCCCTCGCGCCTGCCGTCCTTGCTGGCGCTGTGTCGGCAGGAAGAACCCGAAGTCGAGATTCGCCTGTTCGAGGTACCCTTGTCGCAGCAGATCAAGGGACTGCATGACGACCTGTACGACGTGGGCTTTGCCCAGTCCGATGAAGTTGGAGAAGGCATCACTGCCGAAGCCGTTTGGAGCGATGCACTGATGGTGGCGGTTCCTGCACGCCATCCGCTTTTGAAGCACAAGCGCATCCCGCTGGAAGAAGTGCTGCGCTATCCGCTGGTGCTGTGCGATCCGCACGTATGCGAAGGCCATGCTCGCCAAGTCGAGCGTGTACTGCGCCGGATAGATATGGAGCCGCTGATTGCCGAACGTGTGGCTTCGTGCGATTTGATGATGGCGTTAGTGTCGGCGGGCTTTGCGCTGGGCCTAGCCGGAGCGCCGCATATCGCAGGCAGCCGTGAGCCTGGGATTGTGGCTCGGCCGCTGGCGGGTCGCTCACCCATGCTGACCACTTATGTGCTGCACCGGGAAGGTGGATCCTCGGACGTGCTGTCACGCTTTATCGAGCGTGTGCAGGCCATCGAATCGCCGGACGGCATCAGAGCCACGCCCCCCCTTGAACCCGATCCCCAAGAGGAAGTCGAGCCATGACCATGAAGCAGATCGCCCCATTCCTGTTGGTCGCCGCGCTGTCCGCTTGCGGCCAGTCCGAAACACCGAAACAGGCAGCCAATGTACCGACCGTGGAAGAGCTGGCCGCAGATCTTGCGCGCCTGAGGGAGCTGCGCCGCCAATGCAAGACCGAGCGTCCGACGATGGGCGATGTGCTGTGCAACCGCGTGGCCGAAGCAACGAACAAGCGCTTCTTCGGAGACGGCAAGGTGCCTTACACGCCATCGGAGACGCCGCCGAAGCTCTGACCGTTGGCGGTTTGCCGCATATCCTGATTTTCTTTCTCGACACGCCGCAGCGCGCTCAAGCCTGCGGCGTTTTTACTGATTTCGTCCCTGCATGAAACCATGCTTTTTACATCACCTTGCTGCCGATAACGGTCTTTGACCGGCACTGAACCGGCACCGATCCTGACGCCTGCGGCACGCCTTTGTGCCGCGTTTTCCACGGGGAATTAGCGCAGGAGAAATCGGAGGTCAGGGTATGCAGGCTCAAGGTGTGTTGTTCGGGCAGATCGCCGCCGTGTTCGGCATCGTGATCGCCGGTGTGTGGGGTGCCACGCAATGGACAGCCGCCGCCTTGGGCTACCAGCTACGCCTTGGCTCGCCCTGGTTCGACTTGTACGGCACACCGGTCTATTACCCTTGGAAGCTGTTCGAGTGGTGGTTCTTCTTCGACGCTTACGCGCCGCAGATTTTCGATACTGGCGGCATGATCGCGGTGGGCAGCAGCCTACTGGCCGTGGTGGTCGCCATCGCCATGTCGGTGTGGCGCTCGCGCCAGGCGCGCAAGGTGACGACCTATGGCTCGGCCCGCTGGGCCGATGCTGCCGACATTCGCAAAGCCGGGCTGACGAAGCCTGCTGGCGTCTTTCTCGGTCAGCATGAAGGCCACTATCTGCGGCACGAAGGGCCGGAGCATGTCCTGACCTTTGCGCCGACGCGCTCCGGCAAGGGCGTGGGCCTGGTGGTGCCGACGCTGCTGTCCTGGCCCGCGTCCGCCGTCATCCACGACATCAAGGGCGAGAACTGGCAGATCACCGCTGGCTGGCGTTCGCGCTTCTCGCATTGCCTGCTGTTCAACCCGACCGATGCCAGTTCGGCGGCCTACAACCCGCTGCTGGAAGTGCGGCGCGGCGCGCATGAGGTGCGCGACGTGCAGAACATCGCCGACATCCTGGTCGATCCCGAAGGTGCGCTGGAGAAGCGCAACCACTGGGAGAAGACCAGTCACGCGCTGCTGGTCGGTGCCATCCTGCATGTGTTGTACGCGGGCGAAGACAAGACGCTGCGTGGCGTCGCCAACTTTCTCAGCGATCCAGCCAGCCCGTTCGAGCTGACATTGCACCGGATGATGACGACCAAGCACTTGGGTGATGTGCAGCATCCGGTTGTCGCCTCCGCCGCCCGCGAAGTGCTCAACAAGAGCGACAACGAGCGCTCGGGCGTGCTCTCCACTGCCATGTCGTTCCTCGGCCTGTACCGCGATCCGACCGTGGCCGAAGTCACCTCGCGTTGCGACTGGCGCATTGCCGACCTGATCGCTTCAGAGCATCCCGTCTCGCTGTATCTGGTAGTGCCGCCTTCTGACATTTCGCGCACCAAACCGCTGATCCGGCTGATCCTCAACCAAATCGGACGACGGCTCACCGAATCGCTGGATGGCAGTGATGGCATCCAACGCCGCCACAAGCTGCTGTTGATGCTCGATGAGTTCCCGGCGCTGGGCCGTCTGGACTTCTTCGAGACCGCGCTGGCCTTCATGGCGGGCTATGGCATCCGCAGCTTCCTCATCGCGCAGTCGCTCAACCAGATCGACAAGGCATATGGGCAGAACCATTCGATCCTGGACAACTGCCATGTGCGCGTGACCTTCGCTACCAACGACGAACGAACGGCCAAACGCATTTCTGAAACCCTCGGCACCGCCACTGAACTGCGCGCCCAGCGCAACTATGCCGGACACAGATTGGCCCCATGGCTCGGCCACCTGATGGTGTCGCGGCAGGAAACCGCACGGCCACTGCTTACGCCGGGCGAAGTGATGCAACTGCCGACCGATGAAGCGGTGGTGATGGTGTCCAGCGTCGCGCCGATCAAGGCCAAGAAGTTGCGCTACTACGCTGATGCCAATTTCAAGCAGCGGGTACTGCCGCCGCCTGCGCTAACGGCAGGCCGCTATGCCGATGTGCCGCCTGCACGTCCCGATGACTGGAGCGGTTTGGCGATCCCGGCCGTGCCTGCGGCACAGGCCACGGCATCTGCCGATGACCTGGGTGGCTCCGACGACGGCGGCCCCCGCCGTCAGCCCGAGCTGTCCGAAACCGTCGCCTATGCCCCCGAGATGGATGCCCCGAGCAGCGACCTGTCGCTGCTCGATGACGACGACATGCCCCCGGTGCTTCCCGGCCAGATCGACCCCGCCCTGCAACGCACGGCGCGACTGGCTTCTCTCGACCCCAACGACGGAATCGACCTATGAGCCAATACCGCCTCAATCTGTTCATCCAGCACGAGCACGCCAAACGTCTGGAAGAACTGGCCGCCAAGAAAGGCGTGTCCAAGTCGTCCATCGTCGCGGCGGCGCTCGCATCGTGGCTATCGCCCGATGCCGGCGACCAGCGAGAGGCCGCCATCGCCAAACGCCTAGATCGCCTGTCGCGGCAGGCCGAGCGCCTGGAGCGTGATCAGAACATCCAGATCGAAACGCTGGCGCTGTTCGTCCGCTACTACCTGACTGTCAGCACGCCGGTGCCCGAAGCCCATCAGGATGCAGCCCGCGCCCAGGGCAAGGCGCGCTTCGAGCAATTCGTCGAACAGTTGGGCCGTCACCTGCTGCGTGGCCGCAGCTTGGTGCGCGCCGTGGTGGAAGAGCTGCACCCCGACCCCATGCGCATGGATGACGCGGCGGCGATGGCAGCCGCCCACGAACGCAGTGCGGAGCGTGCGTCATGAGTGCCGTTCCTCAAATCCCGCCCGAGCCGCGTTCATCCGCTGCGGCGTCCCAGGATCGCCGCATCCAGATGTTGCGCACGGCGATGGGGCCGGTGATTGCCGCAGCGCTGGAAGACCCGGACGTGGTGGAAGTGATGCTCAACCCCGACCGGACATTGTGGGTGGATCGGCTGTCCTCTGGCCGTGCGCCGCTCGGTGTCGAACTGCCCGAGGCCGATGGCGAACGCATCATCCGCTTGGTCGCCGCCCATGTCGGTGCGGAGGTGCATCGCGGCCAACCGCTATTGACCGCCGAACTGCCGGAGACCGGTGAGCGCTTCGAGGGCATCTTGCCACCCGCCGCACCTGGCCCGGCCTTTGCGCTGCGCAAGCGCGCCGTGAGCATCATCGGTCTGGATCGCTATGTGGCCGATGGCATCCTGAGCGCTGGGCAGGCCGAGTTCCTGCGCCATGCCGTGCGCGAGCGGCACAACATCCTGATCGCCGGAGGCACCAGCACCGGCAAGACCACCTTGGCGAATGCGCTGCTGGCCGAGATCGCCGCCACCGGCGACCGCGTGCTGGTGCTCGAAGACACCATCGAACTGCAATGCGCGGCCCGAGACCATGTGCCGCTGCGCACCCGCACAGGCGTGGTGTCGATGCAGGAACTTGTGCGCGCCACGATGCGGCTGCGCCCGGATCGCGTGATCGTGGGCGAAGCGCTGGATCTGGTGAAGGTCTGGGGTACGGGCCACCCCGGCGGCATCGCCACCATCCATGCCGGCTCCGCCTTGGGCGCTCTGCTGCGCCTGGAGCAACTGATCCTCGAAGTGGCAGTGAATCCGCCCCGCGCCCTCATCGCCGAGGCAGTCAATGTGGTGATCCACATCGCAGGCCGTGGACGCAAACGCCACGTCGAAACCATTTCCCTTGTCGTCGGCTTCGACGGCTCGGGCTACCGCCTGGCGGATGCGCTGGAAACGCCGCTTCCCGAACTGCCGCCGGTTCCTCTTGCAGCCGCTGCCGCTGCGCCTTCCCTGACCACTGACCAACCTGGAGAACTGCCATGACGCACGTTGATGCTTTCCGTCTTTCTGTAAATCCGCATTCACTGCTGCCCATGCTGGCGCGTTTGCACCGCCTGGCTCTACCCGCAGGACAAGGGCTGCTGCTCGCGGTGTTGATGCTGTTGCTGGCGGGAACCGCGCAGGCGGCCGGTTCCTCTATGCCGTGGGAAGGCCCGCTGCAATCCATCCTCGAATCCATCCAGGGGCCGGTGGCACGCATCGTCGCGGTCATCATCATCATTTCGACCGGCCTGGCGCTCGCCTTCGGCGACACGTCGGGCGGCCTTCGCAAGCTCATCCAGATCGTGTTCGGGTTGAGCATCGCGTTCGCCGCATCCTCGTTCTTCCTGTCGTTCTTCAGCTTCTCCGGCGGGGCCGTCGTATGAGTACGGTCAGCGACCTTCCGGGCTTCGAGGTGCCGCTGCATCGCTCGCTGACCGAGTCGATCCTGCTGGGCGGTGCGCCGCGCACCGTGGCGATTGCCAACGGCACGCTGGCCGCCGCCGTCGGGCTGGGCCTGCAACTGTGGATTCCCGGCGTGGTGCTGTGGATCGTCGGCCATTCGCTGGCGGTCTGGGGCGCGCGTGTCGATCCGCAGTTCATGCAGGTCTTCGCCCGGCACATCAAACACAAGCCGCTGCTGGACGCATAGGGAGAAGCCGACATGCTGAACCTTGCCGAATACCGCCAGCGGCCCGCGCTGCTGGCCGACTGGTTGCCCTGGGCCGGGCTGATCGCGCCAGGCGTGGTGCTGAACAAGGATGGTTCGTTCCAGCGCACAGCACGTTTTCGCGGGCCGGATCTGGACAGCGCCACGCAAGGCGAACTGATCGCCACGTCGGCGCGCTTGAATAACGCACTGCGCCGCCTTGGGTCTGGATGGGCCTTGTTTATCGAAGCCGAGCGCCGCGCAGCGGCGGGCTATCCGCGTTCCGAGTTTCCCGAACCGCTATCTTGGTTGGTGGAAGAAGAACGTCGCGCGGCCTTCGAGGAATCCGGTCACCACTTTGAAAGTGCCTACCACCTGACGCTGGCCTACCTGCCACCAGAAGAATCTCGCGCCCGTGCCGCCAAGATGCTCTATGAGAATGCGCCGGGCGACGGCGTGGACTGGCAGGGGCGGCTGGATGCCTTCGTGGCGGAAACGGATCGCGTGCTCGACCTGCTCGACGGCGTGATGCCGGAGATTGCCTGGCTCGATGATGCACAGACGCTGACCTACCTGCACGCCACGGTTTCGACGCGGCGCTACCAACTGGCCGTGCCCGAAGTGCCTTTCCACCTCGACGCGCTGCTGGCCGATTCCGCCCTGGTCGGTGGCCTCGCGCCCATGCTGGGCAACCAGCACCTGCGCGTGGTGTCAGTGCGGGGCTTTCCGACCTCGACCTGGCCGGGGATTCTGGACGACCTCAACCGCCTGGGCTTTGGCTACCGTTGGAGCACGCGCTTTCTGTGCCTAGACAAAGCCGAGGCGGAAAAAGAACTGGGCCGCCTGCGCCGCCAGTGGTTCGCCAAACGCAAGAACGTCGTCGCGCTGCTGCGGGAAACGATCTTTCAGCAAGAAAGCCCGCTGGTCGATACCGACGCCAACAACAAGGCCGCCGATGCCGATGCCGCCTTGCAGGAGTTGGGAAGCGATCAAGTCGCCTTTGGCTACCTGACGGCCACCGTCACCGTCATGGATGCCGATGCTGCCGTGGCCGACGAGAAGCTGCGCATGGTGGAGCGCGTCATTCAGGGCCGGGGCTTCGTCACCATCCCCGAAACCCTCAATGCGGTGGATGCCTGGCTGTCGTCCATTCCCGGTAACGCCTACGCGAACGTGCGTCAGCCCATCGTCTCGACGCTGAACCTAGCGCACATGATGCCGTTGTCCGCTGTGTGGGCCGGGCCGGAGAGGAACGCGCATCTGGACGGCCCGCCGCTGATCGTCACCCGCACCGATGGCGCGACGCCGTTCCGGCTGGTGACGCATATCGGCGACGTGGGCCACACGCTGGTCGCGGGGCCGACCGGCATGGGCAAGTCGGTGCTGCTGGCCACGCTGGCGATGCAGTTCCGCCGTTATCCCGGTTCGCGCATCTTCGCCTTCGACATGGGGCGCTCGATGCGCGCCACCATCCTGGGGCTGGGCGGCGAGCATTACGACCTGGGCAATGACGGGACGATTGCTTTCCAGCCATTGGCCCGCATCGACCAGGAGGGCTACCGCACCTGGGCCGCCGAATGGGTGGAAGGCCGCTTGCTGCATGAAGGTGTCGCCATCGGCCCGGACGAGAAGGCAGCGATTTGGTCGGCACTGTGCAGCCTGGCCGGTGCGCCAGTGGAGCAGCGCACGCTGACGGGCCTGTCGGTGCTGTTGCAATCGAACGCACTGCGCCAGGCGCTCGCACCCTATGTGCTGGGCGGCGCCCACGGCAAGCTGCTGGACGCCGATGCCGACAGGCTGGGTTCCGGCAGTGTGCAGGGCTTCGAGATGGAAGAACTCATGCATAGCAAGGCGGCGGTACTGGCCGTGCTGGGCTACCTGTTCGCCCGCTTCGATGAACGCTTCGACGGGGCGCCCACGCTGCTGATCCTTGATGAAGCCTGGCTGTTCCTTGATGACCCGGTGTTTGCCGCCCGCATCCGGCAATGGCTCAAGACACTGCGCAAGAAAAACGTCAGCGTCATTTTCGCCACGCAATCGCTGGCCGACATCAAGGATTCAAGCATTGCCCCGGCGGTGATCGAAAGCTGCGCCAGTCGGATTTTTCTGCCCAACCCGCAGGCCACCGAGCCGCAAATTCGCACGATCTACGAGGGCTTCGGCCTCAACAGCCGCCAAATCGAGATCGTGGCGACCGCACAGCCCAAGCGCGACTACTACTACCAATCGCGTCTGGGCAACCGCCTGTTCGACCTCGACCTGGGGCCAGCCACGTTGGCCTTCGCGGGTGCATCCACCCCGCAAGACCAGCGCGACATGGATCGCGTGCTGCTGGACGCAGGCACACCGGGATTTGCCGGTGCCTGGCTGCGCCATCGCGGCCTCGATTGGGCCGCTGACCTGTTGCCGTCCTCACCGGCGGCTGCTTCTTTCCTCGCTTCTCAACGACCGGAGGTTTCACCATGAAGACCCAACCCCGTTTGCTGTCCGTCTCGCTCGCCGCCGTGCTGTCGGTATCGCTGCTGGCAGTGCAGCCCGCGTCCGCGCTGACGGTGTTCGATCCGTCCAACTTCGTGCAGAACACGCTGACCGCCGTGCGCACGTTGGAGCAGATCAACAACCAGATCAACCAACTCCAGAACGAAGCACAGATGCTGATGAACCAGGCGCGCAATCTGGCGAATCTGGACTTCAACATCGTCAATCGCTTGCGTTCGACGCTGGCGACCACCGAGCGGCTGATCGCCGAGGCTCGCGGCCTGGCCTACGACGTGCAGAGCATGGATGCCACCTTTGCCCGGCTGTACCCGGAGCAGTATGCCGCGACCGTCAGCGGCGACCAGATGCTGCACGACGCGCAGGAACGTTGGAAGAACACGCTGAACAGTCTGCACACCGCGATGCGGATGCAGGCGCAGGTGTCGCAGAACCTGGCGCAAGACGAAAGCGCGCTGTCCGACCTGGTCAGCCAGAGTCAGTCCGCCACCGGCGCGCTGCAAGCCATGCAGGCGACCAACCAGCTTCTGGCCTTGCAGGCCAAGCAGTCCATCCAGGCACAGCAGCTCCAGATCACGCAGGAACGCGCCGCCGCGCTGGAACTGGCACGCCAGGCGGCGGCTGTCGAACGTGGCCGGGAAGTGACGCGCCGTTTCCTGGGTGATGGCACGCCCTACACGCCGCAGCGCGTGGATTTCTACGGCAACTGACGGGAGACGGCCATGCGATGCGTTTCCTTGCTGCTTCCCGTGCTGCTGGTCGCTTGCAGTCAGCAGCCGACCGAAGACCTGGCCGCTGCCTTGGCCGCCGATCCCGTGAGACTCAAGGCTTTGCGTGCGCAGTGTGCGGCCGACAGGACGACGGCAGGCGAAGACGCCTGCCTGGCCGCGGCTGAGGCCTTCCGGCGGCGCTTCTTCGCCGGTGAAACCGGGTCTGACGAGTTCCGCACGCTGGCCGATCTGCCGCCGATCCCGCCGAGCTTCGACATACCCATCAGTGACCAGGACGCCATGCCCTTCGAGGGGGACGTGCCATGAATGACGTGACAGTGATCGACCGCTTCCTCGATACCTTCTCGCGCTACATCGACTCGGGCTTTGGGCTGCTGCAGGGCGAAGTCGCGTTCCTCACCGCCACGCTGATCGTCATCGACATGACCATCGCCGGGCTGTACTGGGCGATGAGCCACGCCACCGGCCAGGGCGATGATGTGATCGCCAAACTGCTGCGCAAGGTGCTTTACGTCGGCGCCTTCGCCTACATCATCAACAACTTCAACTGGCTCGCCAGCATCGTCTTCCGCTCGTTCGCGGGCCTGGGCCTGACGGCCAGCGGCTCGACGATGAGCATGGGCGAATTCCTGCAACCGGGACGCTTGGCCAAGACCGGCATCGACGCGGCGGCCCCCATTCTTGAGCAGATCAGCGACATGGCGGGCTTCCCCGAAGTGTTCGTGAACATGACGCCCATCGTGGTCATGTTCCTGGCCTGGGCCGTGGTGATCCTGTGTTTCTTCGTGCTGGCGATCCAGCTTTTCATCACGCTGATCGAGTTCAAGCTGACCACGCTCGCGGGCTTCGTACTGGTGCCGTTCGCGCTGTGGAACAAGACCAGCTTCCTCGCCGAGAAAGTGTTGGGCAACGTGGTGTCTTCGGGCATCAAGGTGCTGGTGCTGGCGGTCATCGTCGGCATCGGCTCGGGCCTCTTCGCCGAGTTCCAGGTGCATCCGGCCGAGCCGTCCATCGACCATGCGGTGGTCGTCATGTTGGCCTCACTGACGCTGCTGGCGTTGGGGATCTTCGGGCCGGGCATCGCCACGGGCCTGGTATCCGGCGCACCGCAGTTGGGTGCCGGCACGATGGCGGGCGCTGCTGTGGGTGCCGCAGGTGCGGCGGTGGCCGTAGGTGCCGCCGCCACCGGCGTGGGTGGTGCCGTGATGGCCGGGGCACGCATGGCACCGGCTGCCGCCAAGCTCGCCGGGGCTGGCGCGCGGGCCGCCACCTCGGCGGCTGGCAGTGCGAAGTCGGCTTTCCAGGCCGGTTCTGCCGCTGCGGGCGGCGGGGCCAAGGGCGCGATGGCAGGTTTGGGGAATGTCGCCAAGGGCGGTGCACAGGCGGCAGGCCAACGCGCCGGTGCTGGCATCAAGGCAGCAGCGGCCAAGGCGGTCGCGCCATTCAAAGCAGGCTGGCAAGGCTCTGGCGCAGAAGGCGGCTCAGGCGGTGGCACTGCAGGGCCAGCCGCCGCAGGCGATGCCGCTGGCAACACAGCCAACGCGCAGAAGCAGGGGCAACCCGGCTGGGCCAAGCGCCTGCAACGCCGCCAACGACTCACCCAGGCCACCACCACGGCCGCGCACACGCTGCGCGGTGGCGACGGTGGCGGTTCGGGCCAAGGCCCGAGCCTGAGGGATTCCGATAGCTGACTTTCAAGGAGAACTCCATGCGATTCAAACGACCGCAGGTGCGCTATGCCGACACGCCGCAGCCTGCCACTCCGTATCAAGCCGCTGCCCAAGTGTGGGACGAGCGCATCGGCTCGGCCCGCGTGCAGGCCAAGAACTGGCGGTTGATGGCCTTCGGCTGCCTGGTACTCGCGCTGCTGATGGCCGGTGGCCTGGTGTGGCGATCGGCCCAGTCCATCGTTACGCCCTATGTCATCGAGGTCGATCAGTCCGGCCAGGTACGCACCGTGGGCGAAGCAGCCACGCCGTACCGGCCCACCGATGCGCAGACGGCGCACCACATCGCACGCTTCGTGACGCTGGTGCGCTCGCTGTCCATCGATCCCATCGTTGTGCGCCAGAACTGGCTAGATGCCTACGACTACACCACTGACCGGGGCGCGGCGGTACTCAACGACTATGCGCGCACCCATGACCCGTTTGCCCGCATCGGCAAGGAATCGGTGACGGTGCAGATCACCAGTGTGGTTCGCGCCAGCGATGCGTCGTTCAACGTGCGCTGGACGGAACGCCGCTATGTCAATGGTGCGGCTGCCGGGCTGGAGCGATGGACGGCGGTGGTGTCCATCGTGCAGCAGACCCCGCGCACCGAAGAACGCCTGCGCCGCAACCCGCTGGGCATCTACGTCAATGGCCTGTCGTGGAGCCGTGAACTGGATTCTTCTGAAGGAGCCAAACCATGAATGCACGTTTCCGTAAGACCGCATTGCCGGTGATTCTGCTGGCATCGACTGTTCTGTTTGCGGGCTGCGCCACGCAGGGCAAACCGCCGCCGGCGATCTCGCTCGATGAGCCGGTGCAGGCTCAGCCATTGCCCGAGCCGCCCAAGCCCATCGAAGTCGTGACAGTGCCCGAGCCCTTGGCGCTGCCCGCACAGTTGAAGCCGCTGCAGGGCATTGATTCGGCCCCGACCACGCCGGAGCCTGCTGACGAGAAGGTGCGCGTCTCCCGCGCCAATGCAGAAGCACGCATCGCACCGACCCGCGAGGGCTACGTCAATGCGATCCAGGTCTGGCCGTTCACCGATGGCGCGCTGTACCAGGTCTATGCGTCTGTGGGCCGCGTGACGGTGATCGCGCTCCAGCCCGGCGAGGAACTGGTGACGGTCGCTGCGGGCGATACCGTGCGCTGGATCGTGGGCGATACCTCCAGCGGCAGCGGTGCCGATCTGCGCGTCAATGTGCTGGTCAAGCCTATCCGTTCCAGCTTGAAGACCAATCTGGTCATCACCACCAGCCGCAGGACGTACCTGCTGGAACTGACTTCGACTGACAAGGCATGGATGGCGTCGGTGTCCTGGGACTACCCCAAGGATCGGATGCTGGCCTTGCAGCGCCAGGCACATGCTGCTAGCGCTGCCGCGCCGGTCGATGCAGGCTTGTCGCTGGAGAACATCCGCTTTCGCTATGCCATCAGTGGCAGCAATCCGCCGTGGAAGCCGCTGCGCGCCTTCGATGATGGCGAGAAGGTCTATATCCAGTTTCCGGCAGGAATCGCCCAGGGCGAGTTGCCGCCGCTGTTTGTCATCGGTGCGCAGGGCGATGGGCAACTGGTGAATTACCGCTTTCGCTCGCCGTACTACATCGTGGATCGGCTGTTCGGTGCGGCAGAACTGCGCCTGGGGGCCGACAAGGGCGATGTGGTGCGCATCGAGCGCACGGATGGCATCGCCGGGAGGAACTGAGCATGAGCCAGGACGACATTCCCGACCTTGCGACGCAGCGGGCGGACAAGGTGGCACCCGAGGCGGTGGCGCTGCGCGCCCAACCGCGCCCGGTCACGCGCCTGAACCGGCGCACGCTGGCCATCCTCGCCGGCTGCTTGTCGATCGGCATCATGGGCGCACTGATCTGGTCGCTGCAACCGCAGCAACGCAGTGCAGGCGAATCCACGGAGCTGTACAACGTGGATCGCGTCTCGCGCTCGGAAGGGCTGGATGCGCTGCCGACGGACTATTCCAAGCTGCCAGCGCTGCCGCCTGACGTGCCGGAGCTGGGGCCACCGCTGCCGGGTGATCTGGGGCCAGCCATCGTGAACTCGCAGCAGCCGGTCGCCGCCACCTATGCCGCGTCGGGCTACGACCCCAACGATGCGCTGCGCAAGGAGGCAGAAGCGGCGGCAGCTTCATCGGTATTCTTCCGCACCTGTCTCTTATACAACTCTGACGCTGCCGACGATCTTCTGCATGTGCATCACGGCGCGGTCACCATTATTTAACACACACCCTACAACTGCGTGCCCACGAGCGCTACAG
>NZ_MLCN01000090.1 GCF_001982605.1 Alkanindiges hydrocarboniclasticus
AACTGGAAAGATTTAGAAATAACACACTCTTTATTTTCCAAAGAGAAGAAAAATGAACAAAGTAAAATGTTATCTGAATTTTATGGTAATTATTTTGTTCTTAATGAATGGGATGCTTTACTAAAAAACTTATTTTTACAAAATCATAATGAGTGGAGTTCAGAAGATTTTAGACGACTTGCGGAATCAGATTTAATTTCTGAGAAACAAAATTTAATAGGAGAAAAACTAACTAAACTAATTGATGATTTTTATAATTTTAATGTAAATAATAATTTTGGAGATGAGTTATATGGTTTGGCTATAGAAAATATTAATCATCAGTCAATTCCAAATCTTGAGTTTTATATTAGAATTCTAAAGATGCTGGGCTTGGATGATAGGGCTAAGTTGTTGGAAAACAAAACATTGGAAAATGTTAAACTAAGAATAATGAAATCTCCACGACCAGTTAATTCCATTCAAGACCTTAGCATATTTAGTCCTATTAGAGATAAATCTTTGGTTAATAAAATAGAAGAA
>NZ_MLCN01000091.1 GCF_001982605.1 Alkanindiges hydrocarboniclasticus
ACTTCAATATTAAATACTTTTGTACATGCAAAGTGGTTTTGTGGATTTTGCAGATACTGAACTATTTCCTTTAAGAAAGGATATTTTTCTATATCTCCAACTCTTATAGAATCATCCAATGGCCAATGATCTTCTGGAAGAAATTTATTTTTGTAAGCTTTTAAAACCAAGTGAGCAATATAATAAATTTTTAATTCGTTATTACGTGTATCAATAATCATTGAAACAAATTCACCATCTGTTGAAAGATAAAAAACATTCTCAATATGTGTTTCCATTAACGGATCTACAGAAATAACCCCACCGATACTTCCGTCACTAAATAGTACCTGATCACCATCTGTTAAATTTGCAGCAACTTCCCAACCTGCTTTATGTTCCGTACTAATATTTTCATTAATCCAGATTAAGTGATTTGAAGTTAATATTTTTGCATGAATCTTTGAAGGAACCATTCCCGCAAGATTCATTGTTGGCGAAAAAGGGTCATCTTCTGATGGTGGAATATAATTATCTATATATCTTAATAAGAAGATTTTCTGCTTCTCTATAGACGTAAATATATTTATTATCGGCTGATAAGAAATTTCACTTTCCCATTTAGACTTGGATAAAACCCTATCCCCAACTTTAAAATCCTGAATGGGTACTAAGCCTTTATCCGTATGAACCAGTGTCCCTGCCACAAAACCACTTTG
>NZ_MLCN01000092.1 GCF_001982605.1 Alkanindiges hydrocarboniclasticus
TACACCATTGAAAGTCCTTTGCTGTTTGTCTTGAACTACTAAAGAGTTACTAAGATTAATATTTTTTTGCAGACCAATTTTTTTTGAATAATTATTTGCAAAGTTTATCTTCTCATTAACATCCATCTTTGTTGTGTTTAATTCAATCTGTCTTTTAAGCTCAGCTATTTTTTTCTCGCTAACTATATCTATACCAAAAAATAAGGCTGTTTTTTCTAATACTCCATCTGTATCATTATACTTATTATAATAGTATAAATAAGCTTCTGTATAGTAAGGATTAATAGTCAATACATCCAGCAGCTTTTCTTTCAGTTGGCTATTATCAATACGATTTTTTCTGATATTATCAAATAAGGATTCAGACTTTTTAATACTGACCTCATTTAAACAACTTATAGAATTAGGCTTGTATTTATTTAATACGTCAATATAGGCATTATGGACAGAAAATAACAATTCAAAGATACTGTTAAATAAATGCGCTTTTGTCTCATTACTTTCATACAAATTTTGCTTTTTTATCTCATTACCCACATTATT